>JANWWJ010000039.1 GCA_025056305.1 Chitinophagales bacterium
CAACATCGTTTGGGCGGGTTGGGTTTTTCCACAAAAAAATTGCACGCACTCCTAAACCCCTTTTAAAAACCGGGGGGGGGGCCCCAATGGGGCCCGCCCCTCGCTCTACTTCTGAAACTTACGCCGAAATCCTTTCTCTACTTCAGCTTAGCAATTACCGAACGGTCTTATCGGAACGAAACTTTACGGCTTACAACATCCGACCCCTGCATTACCGTGACCAGATAAATTCCCTTACCAAATTCGTTGAGGTTGACAGATGTGTGATGACCGTCAAGATCTTGCGCTGCAACAACTTGGCCGATTGCATTGGTTATGCGCAGTATAGCACCTTGCGGATGTTCTGCGAGAACATGAACAACACCCTCATAACCAAAAATGCGAACACCCATGGTACCTACCTGGGGCAGGCCTATGGTAGTGCCCGCTGTTAAGCCCACCTCAGGCGTTTGCTCATATGCATATTCCTTTAAGGTTAGCTTTTTGTCGGATTCAGATACTTCAGCGCGCATCCACCCATAATGGGTGCTGGTTCCATCGGGGGAGAAGCGCAAACCTACATAGCGGTCTCCGACACCTCCAATCCATTGCCCATAGGCACCACCTCCATAAGTGGACGCCAATGCCGCAAAAATGAAATATAAATTATTGTTATAAGAAAATACCAGGTCATTGATCACTTTCCAATCGTTATTGGCATCAATGACAGCACCTTCTTCCAGTGCTGAGGCATAACCGATTTTGAGCAGCCCTCCAATCGTATTGACGTAGCCAGCAAAGGCGTTTTGGTTGGTCGTGTAATAAGGATAAGGTGCCAGTCCTGCACGCCACCAGTTGGTGCCATAAGTGACTACCTTAAATTTAAAGTCTATATTTCCGTCGTTGTTGAGGTCGAGCGCAAATTCATCGCCTACCTGAAGTTCGACATCAGGATCCAAGTCGGTATAAACAACCTGGCCCTGCGCCAAACTTGCCCCCGCTACCAGCGGTGCAGTGATTGCTGAATACTGTTTCAGCTTCTTCCACAGTGCGGCATTTTTTGGTTTCATAAGCTTCGTATTTCAATCAAAGGTAAATAAAGGTATTTGGAAGCAAACAAATATTTTCAACACTAATTAAATAGCTGCATCAGGTGTGGGGTGCGGGCATTTTGTTTCGGTATAAAGAACGGTCCACTACAGCAGCCATCTGTTCCACATCTAACTCTTCATTCAAAAAGGCGGCTACTGTTTCGGCTGTTTCCAGCGGTTGAGCTATGGCATCGGCATAGCGCACGTGCAATACTTTCATGTTTGGATGCCGACGAAACATTGCCTCGCATTTTTCCAATTGCTTCTTAAATGCTTCTGCCAAAGCCAAGGGGTAGTTGGCCGGATTTTTGCCCAACATAATCTGTTGGCTGCGGATTACTTCATCCAAATCACGCTGCATAAAAATGATGCGGTAGTCGTATTTGGGCGGAAGGTTTACAAGCAAGGGTGCCACTATTTTCACTGCCTTACCCACCGCTTCGTGAAGCCATGAGGCATCTGTGAGCAAACGTTTGGTTTTTTCATATTCATAATACCCTTTAGGATTGTTTTCATCTGCGGGTCGCTGACCATCTGCCAATAAAGACATGCCCCCGGCAGCCAACATCTGCATCATCATGGAAGTGCCACTTCGAGGCAAGCCGGAAACAATGGTGATGGTTCCCTTAATGCGCTCAGCTACGAACTGGCGATGGGCAGCAGCCTTATCCGGTTTCTTGAGATGCTTGTCATAAAGCTCGATCAGCCATAAATGCGCTTTTCGATTTCCGGGCATCATCGAGCAACACACCTCGAAGGCCTCGGCAGCTTTTTCATACCATTGCAGGTGCATGAGGGCTTCACCTAAACAATAATGAGCCTGAGGCTGATGATACTGCAAGCCAATAGCCGTCAATGCGGCTTCCGCCGCTTCCTCGTAACGGCCTTGCCTCAGGTAAACTATTGATAATCCTTGATGCGCTGCAGGCAACTGACTATCTAATGCCAAAGCCCGAAGAAAAGATTTCAGCGCATCGTCGTTGCGATGGGTGCGTAAATACATGCGACCTAAATGCACATGTACGTGGGGCAAGTGTCCGGATTTCTCTTCGGCCCGCTTCATCACTTGCAAGGCTTCCCGCGGTCGGCATTCCAGCAGCAACAGAGCTGCTTCCATCACATCCAGCTGTACCAGATCAGCTTCTTTAAACTTTTTGACCTCTTCAAAGGCCACTCGGAATTTTTCGGCATCCCGCAGCTGTTGATAGCATCCCAACAGGCTCAAGCCGTAACGCAATTGTTTGTCTTCAGCATAAATCCGTTCCAAAATTTCTGCAGCGGCGGCAAAGTCGCGTCGAAACATCAGGATTCGGGCCCGATAATAATTCGACTCTCGGGCATTCTTTTCCATAGCCCGCTTCTTGTCGGGACCTGGATCTTCCACATACCCTAATTCGATAAGCTGACGAAGTGCCTCTTGAGCGGTCCAAGGATCTTCTTGCTGCTCTGGTGGGTGCATACCGTGTGGGCCGTCTATAGCTTCCCAGCTTTCAATGAAATGTGGCTCGGGAGGTTGCTTGAAAATCTGCAACAGGGGTTTGCCATCCATGTCTTTACCCACAGGAAGACCAAACAAGGTGAGCAGTGTGGGAGCTATGTCCAAAAGGGTGGCTCCGTAAATCCGCTCATCAGCAAGAATGCCAGGCCCTTTGCAGCATAAGATGCCGAAGGGCGCATGTTCAAAGGCAGGTCCGGCAGGTTCTTTGGGCAATCGGTTCGGCCGCAAATGGTCACTGTGAAAGCCATGATCACTCAGCAAAACAACTGTAGTGTCGTCACCGGCCAAGTTGAGCAGGCGCTCCAACATCATGTCATGGAAGCGATAGGCAGAAGTGACAACATCCTTGAACAGCCGATATAACTCATCGGGTATTCCCTTGCGTTGAGGTGGATGAAACTTCATAAAACCATGACAGAAATGGTCAATAGCATCATAGTAAACAGCCATGAAGTCCCATTCAGTAGTGCGCATTAGATAGGTTGCCGCATTATGCACGCTGGCCGCATGTGCCAGAACATTTGCAATCATATTCACGGCCGGCATGTAGCGCATGTCAAAATGGTTTCTGGCTTCTGGAATAAAAGGCAATAAATGTTGTTCGGTCAGTTCGGCTGGATGAACACGTAGCTCGGCTAATGTATCGGCCAACTCCGGGGGCCAAACCGAGCCTGGCGCCAGGGGCCACGGATCGACGTAATGCCCTTTGACCTTCTGATAAAAATTCGACACCATGACGCCATTTATCTGTTCGGCTGGATGGCTGGGCCACCAGGCTACGACATTACACTTCAAGCCATTCTGAGACAAAATGTTCCAGATAGCTTTTACCTTGCGCGAGGTGCTTTGAACCGGTCGGATAGTGCTGTTCTGCACATCGGGCTCTACGAAGCCCAGCACGCCGTGTTTGTCGCCCAGTTTGCCGGTGGCGATGGACGTCCAGAGAATAGGTGACAAGGGGGGATCCAACGTGGCAATGTTGCCCATCATCCCCTGATTGACCAAGCGCTCGAGCGTGGGCATCAAGCCCTGATCAAGCAGAGGATTGATCACCTTCCAGTCGGCTGCATCCCATCCGATGAGCAGCACTCGCTTAGCGATTCGTGTGCCCATAAAACAACTCATCAGGTGAAAGCGGCTTTTGACGCTGTTGTTTTGCTAGTTCGTTGCGTTGCTCCATTTCTTGCTTTTGCTTCAACAATCGCTCACGCAGAGCCTGCTCGTAACCGGTGCGCTGGCGGGCCTCACGCCAAACTTTTAATCCGATATCGCCCAGCGCCAAAAGGCCCAGCGATCCTTCCGGGGGAATATCCATCTCTTTACCTGAGGACTGATCAATGATTTTCATGTCGTAAAGGATCAGACTAATGTCTCGAAGCCAAAGATACCGATTCCGCTTGCCGGCATGGTCGAGGTGAGGAAATAAACCGTAAATAGAAAGCGAAGTAATTTTATGAGGTATTCAATCGTATCTCATAGTATGTGGCTCACGAATTGTTTTTATGATATTATTCAACTGTTTTATCCGCGTGTCTGCGCTGGCTGTTTTCACTCGTTAGCAAGCAATGAGCAGGTGTTGTGCAGCTATTGTACTTATTTTTTACCAAGAACACGGTATCACACCATGAAGGATAATCCCCTAGAAAAATATTTCTGGGGACGGATTCCGGTGCAACGGGCCACAGCCTTTTGTTTTTTTCAAAAAGGCAACAGACTGCAGCGGCTTATCCATCAACTCAAATACCAAGGCCGAACCGATATCGGCCAATTTTTAGGTCGTCTTTTTGGGGAAGAACTGAAAGAATCTACCGACTTTGCCGGCATCGAGTTAATAGTACCCGTGCCTTTGCATCGGTCGCGTCTGCTGCAGCGTGGGTACAATCAAGTGGACTTCGTCTGTCAGGGTCTTTCTGAAGCGCTGCAAAAACCCTGGTCGACAAAAGCTCTGCTTCGGGCCCATGCCTCTGAATCACAAACGCGAAAGGGACGTTTTGAGCGGTGGGCCAATGTGGCTGAGGTTTTCACGGTTCCAGATGAAACCTTGATTGCCAGCAAACACTTGCTCTTGGTCGATGATGTAATTACTACGGGTTCTACACTTGAATCAGCAGCACGCACTTTATTGGACAAAGGCGCAGCAAGTATATGCGTAGCTACACTGGGCTGTTCTGTTAAATAGTTTCCAGCTTTGCAAATGCCGCATCTTTGTCGGGCAACATGAGAGCTTTCTGCTTTTTGTTTTTTCCAATAGCTGCCTTAAGCTGGACCTGCAGCAAGGATCTTGTAACGACCGACCCTGAGGACCGTTTAGCTTTTTCTACAGATACGTTGACTTTTGATACGGTATTTACCACGCTGGGCTCTGCCACCCGCTATTTTACCGTGCGCAATCCTCATGAACGCAGTATTCGCATCAGTAAGTTATGGCTGGCCAGTGGCTCGCAGTCTCCTTTTCGCCTGAATGTGGACGGACAACCTGCCATCGAACTGCACGATTTGGAAATTCCGGCCGGTGACAGTATTTACGTGTTTGTCGCCGTTACTATTGATCCTACGGAGGAAAATAATCCTTTTGTTATCTACGATTCATTGCTGTTTGAAACTAACGGCAACATTCAACGCGTAACGCTACAAGCCTGGGGACAGAACGCTCATTTTTTCTACGGTCAGATTGTCGGTACGCAAGACTGGTATAATGACAAGCCGTATGTCATCATCCACAGCATTCTGGTCGATACCAATGCCATCCTGACTATTCATGCCGGTTGCCGCATATTCCTGCACGCTGATTCTCGGTTTTACGTCGCAGGGACACTTCGGGTCTTAGGTCAGAAAGGCGATTCTGTAGTGTTTCGGGGCGACCGGCTGGAATCATATTTTGTCGATCTGCCCGGAAATTGGCAGGGCATCCATTTTCTCAAAACCAGTAAAGACAATTTCATCGAATATGCCATCATCAAAGAAGCAATTGTAGGCATTCGAGTCGATTCGTTGAAAGTGACTGCTGCTCCCAAACTTACCTTGCGCAATTCCATCATTCGCCTGACGCTCTCCTCAGGCCTGCTGGGAGTGACGGCAGATATTTATGCGGAAAACTGTCTCATTCACAGTTGCGGCGAATGGAACGTTCAGCTAGAGTACGGCGGCAACTACGAATTTCAAAACTGTACGTTCGCCAATGCTTCAACTGTGGTTACACAGCATCAAAAGCCGGTGCTTCGCATGAGCAATTATTATTATTACCGGGATGAAACCGGCGATCATTACAAGCTCTCCGATCTTCAAGCTGTTTTTGGCAACTGCATCATATGGGGCACGTTGCAGAACGAAGTAGATCGCGATGCAAAGGCCGGTGCTTCCTTTTCCTACAGCTTTCGTAACTGCTTGCTCCAGCTTGCCGACACGGTCAATATCAATCAACCTTCATTTGTAAACATCCTAAAAAACAAAAATCCCTTGTTTGTAGCGCCCGATTATGAGAAGCAGAACTATCGCCTGCAGGCCCAGTCGCCTTGCATTAATGCCGGCTATGATAACGGTATTACCAGCGATTTAGATGGGCAGTCGCGCATACCTCCGCCCGATATCGGCTGCTATGAGTACCATGAATGATCATTCGCCTTCGGGTCCCTTCTTAACAAGGCCATTGCTTCCGATGATGTTCACTTCGGGTTCCAACCAGATGCCGAATTTTTCATAGACGGACTGCTGAATTCTACTGGCTAATTCCAACAAATCGGCACCTGAAGCACCTCCATGATTGACCAATACCAGGGCCTGCCGTTCGTAAACACCGGCCTGTCCAAGGCGCCTGCCTTTCCACCCACATTGTTCGATAAGCCACCCTGCCGGTATTTTTGCCGTTTCTCCCTGCAGATAGACCGGCAAATCGCTATATTGGCGTCGCAGTCGTTCTGCATGCTGGAAAGCAAGTACCGGATTTTTGAAAAAGCTTCCGGCGTTTCCCAACTGCTCAGGATCCGGCAGTTTTGATTTCCGTAAGGCCACCACAGCTTCGAAAACCTGTTGAAGATCGGGTTGAATAACTCGGCGGGATTCCAAAAACTGTTTCAACGCCCCGTAACTGAGGTTAGGCCGAAACCGTTTGCTGAGCTTCACAGTAACAGCAGTAATGAAACAACGCCCATGAAGCTCATGCTTGAACACACTGTCGCGGTATGCAAATCGACATTGCTGCTGTTCATATATATATTTTTTTCCATCATCAAAATAGATGAATTCCACCTGCCGGCAAATGTCTTTGAATTCCGCACCATAGGCTCCGATGTTCTGAATAGGTGCAGCCCCTACCGAACCGGGAATCAACGCCAGGTTTTCCAGGCCACTCCAGCCCGAAGCCACGCAACGACACACCAAATCATGCCAATTTTCTCCTGAAGCAACCCTTAAGGTAACGGACTCATCATCCTGTTCCACAATAGAAACACCGGTAAGTTGGTTGTGCAGAATCAGGCCTTCGTAGTCGGTCGCGAACAAGATATTGCTGCCGCCCCCCAGCACCAGTCGTTGTCCGTTCCAACATTCATGTTGCATCAGCGGTATGAGATCTTCGCTGTGCCGAATGCTGGCAAACCAACGTGCTTTAGCCTCTACGCCGAAGGTGTTGTACGGCCTTAACGAAACGTGTTGAGCCAGCGTCATGGATGGCTGGTTTTGCTGCGCAGGCGTAAGGAAAGTGCAGCCAGCCCGTCCAACTGTGCATACTCTATTTTTAGCCGATGCGCGCCCCCCAACACAGTCTGTACCACGTGGTGATACTGATCGGCATAAGGTGACTGAGGTTTGGTACTGACATCCAGCAACAAGCGGTCATCGACATACAACCGTACGATATCGTCGGCAGTGAGGTGGATTTCGTATTCCCCTTGTGGAACTACCACAGTTCCTTCGGCCTTTAACGCAAAAGCGCCGTGCGCCAAAGAGGCATAGGGTACCTTCCACCAGACAAAGTACAAGTCATCAGTGGTATCGGTATGAACGGGTTGCCCCCGCAGAGCAGTGGTTAGTGTGGCTCCTGCGTTGTCGAATTTTACTTTTTTAATTCGGTAGAATTGCCGATGCCAAGTAATCGGATAGGGTTCATGCACAAATGTAAAGTCGAAGGGTCGCAAAATATCCGGTTTGAAAGTTCGGCCAAACTCATCTACCAGGGGTGGACCCAGGTATGCGCAAGTCAGGCGCAAGGGACCGTTGTAGCCTGCGACAATTCGTGCCTGAATGGTATCTGGTACGATACCACTGATTTTTGTGAGTTCTAAGCCCTGTGCTCTTCGCAGGCGCCATTTTCCGTCCGGCCCCAAGACACTCAGGTAAAGTCTGCCGTCCTTACCGATACTATCCAGCCAAAGCAGGGGGCGCTTGAAGTCGTACGGACCCCACTCAGTGATCCGGATATTGTGCTTGCCGGCCAGCGGATGAGGCGGTGGCAATGAAGCCAAGGTATCGACCTGATAGCGGGCCAACAGGTGCTGACGACGAACGCGTAAACCGGCACTATCGGACGTCCATGAAGCAGATTGCATAAAGCCGGTTTCTGCTGCCGTGTTGAAGTCAGCGTTTGCCCAGTTGTCGTGCCAGGTTACCTGCGATGTACGTCGGATGTCGGCTAAATTTTTCACATTATTGAAAACATTATGTGTGATGTGGTATTGCCGGCTTTCGGTGTTGCGGTAGCGCACCAATTTCCACTCACCGGGCTGCTGCTCTCTGGCCCACAACTGAATCGCCGTGCCATCTTCAAAAAAAGCATTTGCCAACAGTTTATTGTTCTGCCCATGTTCTATTGCTACTGCAACGCGGTTCTGTGCAAAGTCATTAGCCGCTATGAGTGTACCATAACTATACCCACCCCACAGGCCGTAATCGCATCGATGAATGCGGTTTCCGACAATCAGGTTTTTGCTGAACGTAGCCTCGATACCATTGTTGGAAGCATCGCTGAAATCGTTCGCAACAATCAAATTATCGTTACATCCTCCCTGCCCCGTATCCATGGTGTATTGTCCGGCCCAAAGGAACAATCCATCACCACAATGGGTGGCCTGATTGCCAGCTATGACATTCTCATTACTCTGTTCGTACATCAGGATGCCGGCCGAATCCTGCCCTCTGTTGTACCGAAGGTGGCTGTATCCGCGGATGTTGAAACTGAGTTTGTTTTCATAGATGAGGTTACGGCTGCTGCGATAAAGGCCAATGCCGAGAGCAGAATTAAAGGTGAATTCGTTGCCGTACACACGGCTTTCGTGGCACTCTGTCATCAGCAAGGCGCACTGACCGCCGGTGACCCGGTTGTTGCGAATGATTGCCCGGCTGCAGTTACGCAAATAAAGGGCTGCTCCATAGCGAAGCCATTCGTCGTTGTCGTTGCGGTGAAAACTCAGCCAATCGCTAATCTCTTCCCGCAACGGGGTGCTCTGCAGCCGCTGGCGATAATTGTAGCTGAGGTCACAGGATTCGATAACCAGGTCTTGCACGTTTACGGCGCGTACAGCGACTTTGTAGCCATGAATGTGGGCCCCACGCAGAGTGATGCGGCGGCTGTTCTGAATTAAGACGGCAACTCCTTGAAATAGGTCGGGGCGCGTGGCCGGAATGCTGCTGCGCAACGTAGCCTGCTGAAAATCCACCACTATATCTTCCCCCTCGATAATGATCAACGGTGCATTCAGATCAGGGGAAGCATCGAGCACATATTCCGCTGTAACAAAGGTGCAGGAAGCCGTAATGCGCATGCCTGGTTGGGGAATAATCGGCTGTGCAAAGCCACAGGCAACCCCTTGCATGGCGACGAGAGCCAACAACCGATGCTTTCGCATCATGTGAGCGAACGAAAATAGTAACTTGCCTTTGATGGATCAGAAAGCCTGTTGCGCCGACTCGGTGCTGATGGTGCGCCCCTCCTGTTTTGATTTCAACCCCGAAACGGCAGCCACCAATCAATTCCAAAAGAAGCTCAAGAAGCCCGAATCCTTTTTGTTAAGGCAGGCTCAAGAAGAATTTGATTTATTAAAGAAAAGTCTTATACAAGGCAACATATTTGTCGTTGGTTTTCAGCAACCGAATTCCTGCCAAAGTCCCGACGCACTGTTTCCAAACAATTGGATTTCGTTTCATCCCGACCGGGTAGTGCTTTATCCGCTACAGGCAGGCAACCGACGAACTGAGCGGCACCATCATTGGGCTGCTCTGCTGGCCTCGGACAGACCCATTATAGACCTCTCCGGATGGGAAGCGGAAGGCCTTTCGCTGGAAGGGACGGGCAGTTTGGTTCTGGATCGACAACACTGCATAGCCTATGCTGCCCTTTCGCCCCGCACCGATGCACGATTGGTACAGCTGTGGTGTCAACAACTCAATTACCAGCCCGTCATCTTTGAAACAGACATTCACGGCATCGGTCCTGTTTACCACACCAACGTCCTCATGAGCTTGGGCCACCGGTTGGCCGTGCTTTGCACCGAAGCGGTTGCGGCACCTCATCGACAATATCTAATCGACTGTCTGAGCCAAACGCACGAAATCATTGAGATCACCCTTCAGCAAATGCAGCAATTCTGCGCCAACATCCTTTTGTTGCGCAACCGTTACGACCTACACTTTTGGGTGATGAGCGATCAGGCACACAAGGCATTTACGCCAGCGCAGCGGCAGCGGTTGGAGTCAGACGGCAATCTTCTCGCTGTACCCATTCCCACCATTGAGCAAGTAGGCGGAGGAAGCGTGCGATGCATGCTGGCCGAGGTGTTCTGAGCCTCACGTGTAGGCCCGCACATCTTTGCCCTCCATGTAATTGACAAACGCGCGATTGACGACTTCAATGCCACCGGGGGTAGGATAGTCGCCAGAAAAATACCAGTCGCCACGATGGTCGGGGCAAGCGCGGTGCAGGTTTTCTATGGATTGGAAAATGACCTGCACTTCGGCCTGCACATCGTTGTCGCGGATTAATCGGGCAATTTCCTCCGTTAACTCATCATCACTGACCAAATCGTAGAGCATTTTAACGGCATTGTACGGTGCATGGGCTGTTCCGCTTAATTGCTGTTTGCATTGCTCATAAACCTCATCCAATTTGTTTTCCAATCCCTTTTTCCGCAGTAGAGAAATCAAGGCACGAAATGCAATGAAGTCATTCATCTTACTCATATCAATACCATAGCAGTCGGGGTAGCGGATCTGGGGTGCCGAAGAAACGATGATGATTTTACGAGGCCCCAGCCGGTCGAGCATACGTACAATGCTTTGTTTCAGTGTGGTACCGCGCACAATGGAATCATCCAGAACGACCAAGGTGTCTTCGCCGGCCCGAATGCTGCCATACGTGACATCGTACACATGCTGGACGAGCTCGTTCCGACTGGCATCCTGTGTGATGAAGGTGCGCAGCTTCACGTCTTTTATTGCAATTTTTTCTATTCGTGGTTTGAGGGCCAGCAGCTTTTTCAGTTCAGCATCGCTCAACGGTTCTGAGCGAATGCGCCGGTATTTGTATGCCTGTAGGTGTTCTTCAATACCTTCCAGAAGTCCGTAGAAGGCCACTTCAGAAGTGTTGGGGATAAAAGAGAATACGGTGTTTTCCAAATCGAAATCAATAGCCTTGAGAACGGTAGGGACCAAAAAGCGGCCCAACCTTTTGCGTTCCTGATAGATCTGCACGTCACTGCCGCGCGAGAAGTAGATGCGTTCAAAACTGCACGCCCGGCGTTGGCGAGGGGCAAGAAGCTGTTCCACCGAAACCTTGCCTGCCCTATCAGCAAGTACTACCGCCCCGGGAGGCAATTCCTGCACGTGCTCTGCCCCCACATTAAACACGGTTTGCAAGGCAGGCCGCTCGCTAGCTACAGCCAGCACTTCGTCGTTGTACAGATAAAAGGCCGGCCTGATGCCCCAGGGATCACGACATGCAAAAGTATAGCCCAAGCCGGTGAGCCCAGCCAGCACATAGCCGCCGTCAAATCGGGCTACTGCACGCCGTAAGGCGGCCACAAAATCCACATGCTCATAAAGAGCTGAAATGCTTTGTGCATGCGGATACACATGCTGCCGTGCCAGCTCGATTGCTCGATCCAATTCTGAAGCAACGCACTCTACAACAACGGCAGTATCAGGCCTGTCGGCAGCTGAACTGGATTGCTGGCATAGCGCTCGAATGTTGGTCAGATTAAAATTGCCGGCCATGAGCAGCGCACGCAATGCTGAGTTGGGATTTTGAAGAAACGGATGGCAGCTGTCGATTTCATTTCTTCCATATGTGCCATAGCGCAGATGACCCAGCAGTTGCTCTGCAATGAAGCTGACGTTTTTGGCCAGCCAATCAGCATCGTCGGCCAGCGGGGGGCTTGCATCTGCCACTTGGCGCACGCGCCGATAAATCTTTTGGAAAATATCGGCAATGGCTGTAGGGGAATTCGAGCGATAGCGGCTCATGAATCGGCTACCCGGAACCGCATGCAATTTGATGGATCCGATGCCGGCACCGTCCTGACCACGATTATGCTGCTTCTCCATGAGCAAATACAATTTATCCAGCCCGTACAGCAAGGTGCCGTATTTTTCCTTGTAAAAGGGCAACGGGCGCAGCAACCGGATCAAGGCCACGCCGCATTCATGCCCAATAAAATCGCTCATGTCGAGTAGCGGTAAAGTTAGAACATGCCCAGGGTACAAGCAGTGCGTCAGCCAACAGGGGTATTCAAAATCAATTACCTAAGCAGGTTAATTTTGCTTGCAAACCATCGATCAACGAACTTTAAGCCCTCTTGATTTTTGCCTTTGTGGTTAAACGCTAAAATGCTCAAACCATGGATGCAAGTGCAGTACCGCTAAAAGTGAAACGTTTGTTGATTGCAGGGTTTCTGCTCACCTTGCCTACGTTGGTGTTTTGGACCGGCGTGGCCTACTCCGTTTTGACGCGAAAGCATTCGTGGGTAGACGCCATGCTTGCCGGTAGCAAACTCAACCACATTTTATTGGTAGCGATCCTGCCGCTTATCAGCTTTGTTATAGCGGTAGCGTGCCGGCAGATCCTCAAACAGGTGGCTATCCAACGGAACCTTTGGCATCGCGAAACGGCTGAAATGAAAGCCAGCCAAAGTCTGATCAATTGGAATGTGGTACTGTTTTCGGTAATGATCATCAGTCTGATCAATAATTAGGCTGTTTCTGCATACGTACACAGACGAACTTCCGTGCCATCAAAGACGGCATAGCTGTTGTAGTGAATCCAATCACCAAGGGTGATGAGGGTGCTGCCTCCGGGTAACGGAAAGGTCAGCATGAGGTGGCGATGACCAAAAATGAAATAGTCAATAAATTCAGTTTGTAGTTTTTTGAATGCGTACTGAACAAGCCATTCCTGCTCAGGGCCGAGAAATTGCGCCTGTTCGACGCCGTTCAGTAAGCGATTATTGCGCGACCAGCGCTTGCCAAGCCACACGCCAAAGTTGGGATGAAGGCGGGCAAACAGCCACCGTGCAAACGGATTCCGAAACACGGTTTTCAACAATTTGTAGCCATAATCACCGGGACCTAATCCATCGCCGTGAGCGAGCAGAAATTTCTTTTGACCCAAAATCATATATTGAGGCTTATGATATATAAATGCGTGCAGTTCTTGATGAAAGTAATCGGTCATCCACTGGTCGTGGTTGCCGGTAAATATGTGTATTTGAATGCCCGCATCGCTGAGTTGAGCCAGCTTCCCCAGCAAGCGCACAAATCCGCGAGGTACCACCTGCCGGTATTCAAACCAGAAATCAAACAGATCGCCCAGCAAAAACAGATGATTGGCCTCAGCAGCGATGTGGTCAAGCCAACGCACAAACCGTTGTTCGCGCAGGCGGGAACTTACCGGATCGGGAAAACCCAAATGCAGGTCAGAAGCGAAGTAAGCGGTGCCGTTCAGCCGTAATACCGGTTCCATTACCCTTTAGGCTGATCGACAAAAAGTACCCACAGCTCCTTTGGACCGTGGGCTCCCAGCACCAATGTTTTTTCAATATCAGCCGTGCGGCTGGGGCCGGTGATGATGCTGATCATAGAGGGCGGCTGGTGACCATAGCGGTTCATCACCAGCTGATAAGCATCGCGCAGGTCATAAACCAACTGATTGGCATATGCCAAAACCAGATGCACAGGGGGAAATATGCTTAACGCTCTCCCCGACTCCGTGCGTGAGGTAATCAGGATACTGCCGGTGCGGGCAATCAGCGCCTCACAGCTGGTAAGTCCGGCATCGGCTTTTTCCAGGTTGCGGCCAATGTTGAGTGGCGCCTGAACCCGCTCTTGTAGTTTCTGAATGATGGCATATTCCCATACGAAAATGTTTTTCCACTTGCGCTGCTCGGCCAGTTGATTCAGGTTAGCTATGAGTTCTTTTTCGTCCTCGCAATAAACAAATTGCCCGTTGATGGCGCTGAATTCATGTGCAAACACGATGTCGAGGCTTTCATCGGGCGGTGCGAAAACGGGCTGGGCCGTATCCACATTGCTGAACGGTTGCTCGGTAGCCGACATCAGCGCATGCCGAATGTTCTTGAGCACCTTTTCTTTTCCTTTGAGTTGCATAAATAGCTGCCCCGATGCGTGAAGAAAAGCTATGAAATTTTTTAAAAAGGTCAGGACCGCTGATGTTCATCAACGGGTTCCATGCGGGGTTGCCCGTCGCTGCTTTCGGGCTGGCCGTTTGTGCTGTCAACAGTCCTGTCCTGAGGCATAGATGCAGCAGCCTCCGCTTGATGCTTTATGTCGTAAGGTCGTTTACCAATGAGTTCTTCAATATCCTGCTGAAATAAAATTTCCTTTTGCAGCAATGCCTGAGCCAGCCGCTCTAAACTTTCGCGCTTTTCAGTCAGCAAGTTTTTGGTTCGTTCATAGGCCTTGTTGATTAAGCTACGCACCTCTTCATCAATGAGCTTTGCGGTTTCCTCACTGTAGGGTTTCTGGAAGGTATATTCCTGTTGGGGGTCGTAAAAAGAAACATTGCCCAGCCGCTCATTCATGCCATAGATGGCGACCATAGCATAAGCCATTTTGGTAATACGTTCCAGGTCATTCTGGGCGCCGGTAGAAATTTTACCGAAAACAATTTCTTCGGCAGCGCGGCCTCCCAGTGCCATGCACATTTGATCGTACAACTGTTCGCGGGTGTACAGGTATTGCTCCTTAGGCAAGTATTGGGCATAGCCTAAGGCGGCCACACCCCGCGGCACAATGCTCACCTTTACCAACGGATCGGCATACTCCAAAAACCATCCACAGATGGCATGACCGGCTTCGTGATAGGCAACGATGCGCTTTTCTTCTTCCGAAATGATCTTGTTTTTCTTTTCCAGCCCTCCGACCACACGGTCAATAGCATCCTGAAAATCACTCATCTCCACCTGCTTTTTGTTTTTGCGGGCTGCGATGAGGGCTGCTTCATTACAAACGTTGGCAATATCGGCTCCGGCAAAGCCGGGTGTCTGTGAAGCCAGGCGGTGGATGTCGAGGTCGGGTGCTACCTTAATGTTTTTCAGGTGAACTCGGAAAATCATTTCACGCCCTTTGAGATCAGGCTTGTCGATAGCAATTTGCCGATCAAAACGCCCTGGCCGCAGCAAGGCTGAGTCCAGTACATCGGGCCGGTTGGTGGCTGCAAGGATGATGACCCCGCTGTCGGTGCCAAAGCCATCCATTTCCACGAGCAACTGGTTCAAGGTGTTTTCCCGCTCATCATTGCCGCCGGTAAACATATTGCGGCCTCGCGCACGTCCTATGGCGTCGATTTCATCGATGAAGATGATGCATGGAGCTTTTTCGCGGGCCTGGCGAAACAGATCACGTACGCGGGAAGCCCCCACACCGACAAACAACTCTACAAAGTCGCTGCCGGAAATTGAGAAGAAAGGTACCTGCGCCTCTCCGGCCACGGCCTTGGCGATAAGGGTTTTGCCTGTTCCAGGCGGTCCGATCAGTAAAGCACCTTTGGGAATTTTTCCTCCTAAAGCCGTGTATTTTTTAGGATTTTTTAGAAAGTCAACGATTTCCATGACTTCGGCCTTGGCTTCATCCAAGCCGGCCACATCAGCAAAAGTGACGTTGACGCGCTGGCCTTTATCGAATAAGGTGGCTTTGGATTTGCCGAAGTTGAAGATCTGCCCCCCCGGACCTCCGATACCGCCGGCCATTCGACGCATGATAAAAATCCATATCGCAACTACGATGACGATGGGAATCAACACGCTGAGGATGCTGCCCCAATCCATGCTTTCTTCCGGATAGATTTGCACGGGCTGATAAGTGGGGTCTTTTTGCTTCAGCTCGCTTTGGATCGCCTCCATCTTCCGTTCAAAGCCATCGGCACTCAGGATCTTAAACCGGTAATGTGGACCCGGATTGGTGGTATTGAACGGAGTGGTGGCTACCTCCTTGTATTTAGGATCGGACAGGCGTTCAGGCTTGATGTAAACTTTTACATATTCCCTATTGACGACGACGAGCTTTTCCACGTCGCCGGCCCTGAGCATGTTGCTTTCAAACTCTTCGAAGCTGATCAGCCGCGCCGAGTGTGTAAAAGGGATAAACTGAATAACGATCAGGCCTACCAGCAACATGCCGTAGATCCAATACATGTTGATGCGGCCTTTGGGCTTATCGGGTTTTTGCTGATTGTTCTCCTCCATTGCACGCAATAAAATCCGCAGTAGAAAAGACGACAGCAGCCGCCCCTATACTGCTTGAAAAACAGAAACCAAAATTACGCAGAATGTTCCACCAGCTGGCCGTCGCTCCACAATTCTTCCAGCTGGTAAAAATGCCGCATCGGAGTCAAGAAAATGTGAACGACCACATCTACATAATCCAACAGCACCCATTGGAGATGCTCTATGCCTTCAACATGCCACGGCTCTTCCCCCAGCTTTTTTTCCACAGCCTCTTCTACGCCCAGGGCTACTGCACGGACCTGGGTTGTGCTGCTGCAATCACAAATCACGAAATACTGAGTGACGGCCTCGGGCAGTTGCCGCAAATCGATACTCACGACGTTTTCGGCTTTTTTAGCTAACAGAGCCTCGACCACTACTTCTACCAACTGCGGATATAAGCTCTGCTGGGCCGATCGGGCCTTTGCTTTCCTTTGTAAGCTTTTGATTGCGATGTATAATTTTTGCAAAAATAGTCAAGGCTTCAGTGCAGTGGATGCAAAGCCTTTTGTTGTTCGCTTGCTTGAAGTAGAAGAAACCGATTCTACCAACAGCCTGCTGGAACGGCTCTCGCGCGCTCAAGAGTTGGCAGAAGGCACGGTGGTTTCAGCGCGCTATCAGACAGCCGGTCGAGGACAAGCCGGCAGGCAGTGGTACAGCGATGCAGGGTGTAACGTTTTGATCAGTCTATTGCTTCGTCCGGTTTTTTTGCAGCCTCGCCACCAATTCTTCTTGAATCAGGCACTGGCCTTGGCGATCGCCGACACGGTGCGTCACTTCATGCCCGGTCATACTGTTGCCGTCAAATGGCCGAACGACGTGCTTTTAAACGGAAAAAAAGTTGCCGGCCTGTTACTGGAATGTCAACTGGAAGGCAACAGTTTTCGGCAAGTTATTTCAGGAATTGGCCTGAACGTAAATCAGCCGCAATTTCCGCCCTCCTTGCCCTTAGCTACTTCGTTTTTGCTGGAGTCTGACCGTTGGAATGATCCGGAACAAGTGCGTTCTCACTTGCTTCAAGAGATCGGCAACCGTTATGCTCAGCTCAGCCATGGTGCCTACGAACGTATCGGAAAAGAATATATGAAAAATTTATATGGGCTCGAACAAATGCTTGCGTTCCGATCTGGAGATCGGCGTTTCCGGGGAAAGATAACCGGTCTTTCTGCTGAAGGAAAGCTGATCATTGACACCGGCGCTGAACATGAGGTGTTTGGTTTTAAGGAAGTGGAATTTTTGCAAAGCTGAGCATTTGAGCTGCGTGGTTGCAGATGAACATGCTCATCCGATCCGCATTTTCTGATGAACGGTTGACATAAACTTTTATTCTGAAATCTCTTAACCGACAGCACAACCATAAGGCCAGAAGTTTGGCCAGGGCATAAATGAGCCGTGTTTGCGGCCCAACAGCATTTTGATGAAATCTTATTCCGCTGAAGTGGCATCAGTTTCCGAAATAAAGAAGAGGGAGGGATAATGTTCAAATCCGCTACGCCTTAAAGTTGCTGACGGTCTATACCATAACATCAGTACACCTTCTCAAATTCATGAGACGTAGAGGATGAGCCAAGTGCAGCTTGCTTTTTAAATCCACCTCTCTATCACGGTCCCCCATTACTGTTTATTTTGTATGCCACCAAAAACATGATATGGTTGTTCCGCAAAAAAAATCATTCGGGTCAAAGTTTGCCGTGGCTCTCGCGGGTCTTGTTGCGGCATGGCGCACGGAACTCAGCTTGCGCGTGGAAGCCGCAATCGCTGTTGTTGTCATCGGCCTGGGCTGGTGGCTTGAGGTTTCACGTACCGATTGGTTATGGATTGTTGCGGCTATTGCCTGGGTGTTTATCTGTGAATATGTCAACACGGCTTTGGAGCGCTTGGTTGATACGGTAAGTCCGGGTTACAGTGCCCAGGCCGGCCACATAAAAGATGTTGCCTCTGCAGCGGTGTTGATTGCGGCCGCTGCTGCTGCCCTGATCGGACTGCTGGTCTTTGTGCCTTATTTGCAGAAAATATAAGTGTTTCTTTGATTTTATGAATCTGATTGAAGTCAGCAGCCCGCGGTTAGCCCGCCAGTTTCTGGAAATGCCGTTGACTATTTATCAAAACGATCCAAACTGGATTCGGCCGCTGGACCGCGATATCGAAGCCGTTTTCGACCCATCCCGCAACAAACGGTTTCAATACGGTTCGGCTCGTCGTTGGTTGCTTGTCGATAACGGTCATGCTATCGGCCGCGTGGCAGCGTTTTATGATGAGAAAACAGCAACGCTTACCGAATATCGGGCCGGCGGTATCGGCTTTTTTGAATGCATCAACGATCAGCAAGCAGCAAACATGCTCTTCGATGCCTGCCGCCATTGGCTGGCCAGCCAGGGTCTGGAAGCCATGGACGGCCCTATAAATTTTGGGGAACGCGATGCCTGGTGGGGGCTGCTGATTGAAGGGTTCCAACCACCGGTTTACCGGATGAACTACAATCCCGCCTATTACCAGCATTTGTTCGAACAGTACGGCTTCCGGGAATACTATAATCAATTGGTATTTCATTACCCAGTAAGCAAACCCATACCCGACGATTTTTACCAACGCGGCCAACGCGCTATGAAGCTCTTAGGCGTAACGGTAAAAAATCTGGAACAGATTTCCTTGAAGGAATTGGCCCGCAGCATTGCCCTTATTTACAACGAAGCTTGGGCACACATGCGCCATTTCAAGCCCCTCACCCAAGAGCAGGTGCTGTGGCAACTGCAGACGTTGAAGCCGGTGATGGATAAAAAGCTTATCTACGTGGCCTATGCAGGTACACGTCCTATTGGTTTTTTCCTGATGATGCCTGATATCAATCAGATTGTAAAAAGACTTAATGGAAAATTCGGCTTGTGGGAAAAGTTGAAATTTCTGTGGTACCTGCACCGACGCAGCGTCAATCGCATTTTCGGCTTATTGTTCGGTATCGTGCCCGACTACCAAGGCAAAGGCGTAGAAGCAGCCATGATCATCGAGGCAGCCCGGATCGTTCAACGACATCTGCGGCATTATCACGATATGGAGATGAACTGGATCGGCGACTTCAACACCCGCATGATCCGCATGGTAAGCAAGCTGGGCACCGAACTATGTCGCCGTTACCGCACCTACCGCTATTTATTCGATCCATCAAAACCCTTTTCCCGTTACCGCTTTGACGACGACGGCTCAAACGCATGACTGATTCTCAGCCTTACGCCCTCTATGCCGATGTGATTGTGCCTTTGGCTTTGCCTAAAAACTACACCTATGCGGTTCCCGATGAGCTGATAAATGAAGTAGCCATAGGCAAACGAGCCGAAGTGTCGTTCGGAAAGAAAAAGATTTATGCCGGCCTCATCAGTCGCCTGCATCACGATCCCCCGACAGATTATGCCATTAAGCCATTGCGCACCGTACTGGATGCACAGCCCATCGTTACCTCTCGGCACATTCAGTTCTGGAATTGGATGGCCGAGTACTACATGAGTACTGTGGGTGAAGTGATGCTGGCTGCCCTTCCTTCAGGCCTGCGGCTGGAAAGTGAAACCTTTTTGCACCTACATCCCCAATTCGACGGCGACATCAGCTCTTTGTCGGCTGAAGAGCAAAGATTAGTAGAATACATCAGCCACCGACTAAATGCCCGGCTGGCTGACCTGTTGCACCAATTTCCCCAAAAGCAGCTTTACAGCATGATTGATTCGTTGATGCAACGTCAAATTATTGTGCTGAGCGAACAACTTCGTCACCGTTACGGACCCCGGCCTCACTTGGGCTATGTGCTGAATCCGCAGTATTCCGACAGCAGTAAGCTTTCAGCTTTGATTGATGAGCTGGAGCAGAGAGCGCCACGACAAATGGAGTTGCTTTTGCACTACCTGCAGATAAGCCGTAAAAAGGGAGAGGTCAGCTTCGGCTGGGTAGAGCGTAGCCGCTTATTAAACAAGAATCTTTCGCCAGCGGCGTTGCAGGCACTGATAGATAAAAAAATTTTGTTGATCGAGCAACGGGAGCCAGAAGTGTCTTCCGGTATAACCGATGCGGCTACGACATTCGCACTCAGCGATGCACAACAACGGTGCTTACAGCAATTGCAGCAATCGCTTCAAAAAAAAACCGTCACGCTATTGCACGGCGTAACCGGCAGCGGCAAGACCCATCTGTACATCCGACTCATAGAGCAACAGCTGCAACGCCAAAATCAAGTACTCTATCTGCTTCCTGAAATCTCGTTGACGGCCCAGATGATTGCCCGCCTGCGCCAATCGTTTGGGGATAAGGTTGAAGTTTATCATTCACGGTTGACGGCTCGCGAGCGCGTAGAGGTGTGGCGGAAGATACTGCTGGGAACCTGCCCCATAGTGTTGGGAGCCCGCAGTGCCTTGTTTCTGCCCTGGACCCGATTGGGGCTGGTCATTGTAGATGAGGAACACGATGCCTCGTATAAACAAGACGAACGCGCGCCTTATTACCACGGCCGCGATGCGGCCATCTATCTGGCTCACTTGTTTGCCGACCGCTCGTGTCGTGTGGTGTTAGGGTCAGCCACGCCATCGCTGGAATCGTACACCCACGCCCGAAATGGAAAATATGGATTGGTCAGTCTTTCAGAACGCTTTGGAGAAGCACAGCTTCCGCAGATCTTGCTCGTGGACACACGAAAGGCGCGCAAGGAAAAGAAAATGCATTCATTATTCACCGAAACATTATTGCAAGAAATAGAGCATTGTTTGTTGCAACGCCAACAGGTCATTTTGTTCCGCAACCGGCGTGGCTATGCACCTACGTTTGAATGTGACACCTGTGGTTGGCTGGCCCGCTGCCCGCATTGCGATGTATCGCTTACCTATCATAAGGTCCGTCAGCAACTGCATTGCCATTACTGCGGCCATCGACGATCGCCGTTTACCGCTTGCCCCGCTTGCGCCAGCACCCGACTGACCATAACTGGCTTCGGAACTCAGAAGGTGGAAGAAGAACTGGCTTTGTTTTTTCCCAAAGCAGTCATCGGCAGGCTCGACCACGATACTGCCGCGGGCAAGCAGCGCCTTCAGCGCATCATTTCTTCCTTCGAAGATGGCAGCATTCACATTCTGGTCGGCACGCAAATGATAACCAAGGGGCTTGATTTCGGGCGCGTAGCCCTTGTCGGTGTTTTGGATGCTGACCAACTGTTCGGTTTTACCGACTTCCGCAGCATGGAACGCGGTTTTCAGCTCATGGTGCAAGTAAGTGGGCGGGCCGGGCGTCGCCAGCAGGCCGGTAAAGTCATGCTCCAGACCAGCAGACCGGAACAAGCCATCTATCAATATGTAATGCATCATGACTACGCTGGTTTTTACGAAGCAGAAATACAACGACGACGAACTGTTTACTTTCCCCCATTTTGCCGATTGATTCAGCTGACGTTTGCGCATCGCCAGCTTGCTTTAGCCGAAGAAGCAGCACGGCGCATAGCCGCTGCCTGTGCTACCCTAAGCTCCGTTAAGGTATTAGGGCCGGCTCAGCCTCCCGTAGCACGCATCAAAAACCGATACCGAGTTCAGCTGTTGTTGAAATTGCCCCACCGCCAACAGGTGCTTACCGAAACCAAAAAATTTTTGACCGTCCAAATGCAGCAACTGGCTTTGCACCTTCAATTGCGCAAAGTGGAAGTCATCGCCGATGTAGATCCGCTTTGATGGTGTTCAAGCTCTACGCGCGACGTACCTTTGCTTCATATGTCTCCGTAGCTCAGCTGGTAGAGCAGCTGACTCTTAATCAGCGGGTCACAGGTTCGAATCCTGTCGGGGACACAAGGCTTCGTATTCCAGAAAATATCAATAATAAGGTCGAAGCAACAGATAAACAGCTACCCCGCTGACGGCCACATACAGCCAGAGGGGAAAGGTGATGCGTGCCAGCCGTCGATGTCGATCAAAACGTTGTTGGGTGGCATAAAACAGCGTAAACAATACCAGAGGCACAATTCCGGCGGCCAACACAACATGAGAAATCAAAATGAAATAATATACAGGTCGTATCCATCCAGAACCACCGAAAGGCGTAGGTTCGGTCAGCCAATGGTAAATGACATAAGAGATCAAAAACAAAGCTGAAAGCACGACAGCGGCCACCATGCACAGCTGGTGGGTATGCCTTCTTCCTTTTCGGATCATGACGTAACCGGTTACCAGTAGCACAGCCGTCATGCTGTTTAAGGTGGCGTTGAGGGCAGGCAGCAACCGTACATCGAAGCCTAAAGCGACGCCAGCCGGCTTTAAGTAGATCAATAGGACGACAAGAACAGGAATGAGCCCAGAAACGGCAATGATCAGATAGCGTGCATTCCTTTCGTTCATGACCGCATTTGGATAAGCAAGCGTCCGATGTCGTCGTAAAGCTGATCTATCGACTGTTTATCCAAGCCGTCATAAAATCCGCGGATCTGCCCCATGGCGTCCACAAGTACCAGCCTGTTGGTATGGGTGAACTCATATCCGTAGCCGGCTTCTGGGGTATGCACCACCGGCACTTTAAACCCTTCATTAGTCAGGAAACGTAACGTGGACGTGTCGGGGCGCAAAAAAAACCATTTACCCGAAATGGCGCCGTAACGGGCAGCATATTGGCGCAGCACCGGAAATGTGTCGCGCAGCGGATCTATGGTGAAGCTGACCAGAACCACGCGATCATCGTTGCGAAAGCTCTCTTGAATCTGCCGCATGGTCATCGACAGTTGCGGACAAATGCTGCCGCAATTGGTAAAGATGAAATCAATGACCACCACACTACCCCGCAGATCCTGATTCGACAGGGAATCGCGCTCGCTGTACGGACTCCTGAATTCCGGCATCGGCCACAAGACCGGAATCTGGTCGGCCTCACGTGGTGCCTGATCTAAACGATGTTTCCAATAGAGAAAAAAAACTAATGGAAGACCGATAACAATCAAAAATGCAGAAATACGCAAAAGCCACCGGCGGTTCATCTCATATGCTTCAAGGTATTGAGTGTTAGTAACGCTTTAAGTAATACCACCAGTCGCCTTCGACCAACAGCACCACCACGGCAAATAACATAAAGACCATGGGCAGCAATACCGTGATGATGAGGTACTTACGTTCAAACTTCAAGTGCATGAAGACGGCAACAATGTAAAAGGCTTTGGCCAGGCTGGCTAAAATATAAAAGACGTTAAGCAACATCTGCGGAACATGACCGGTTAGCGTCAATGCCAGACCGATTTCCAAAATCGTCACAACCAAAAGGATCCAGAATGTCTTCCAGATCTCTTTGACCATGTCAAAACCTTCACGAACCATTCTTCAAAGTTTTTGAAATCAAAGCAGGTAAAAGGCCATAAACACAAACACCCAGACCAGATCCACGAAATGCCAGTAAAGCCCCACTTTTTCCACCATTTCATAACTGCCGCGCCGGTCATATACACCGCGCAATACATTGATCAAAATGATGATGTTGATGATTACACCGGTGAAAACATGAAAACCGTGGAAGCCTGTGATGGTGAAAAACAGCCACCCGAATGCTGGAGCGCCAAAAGGATTGTGCTTCATCGTCATGCCGTGGGTGATCAGGTGCGTCCATTCCCAGGCTTGACTGCTCAAGAAAATCAAACCACCCACAATGGTCCATGCCAGCCATTTGGCCACTTTGTACCTGTTTCGCTCGGCATTTCCGTAATGGACGGCCAGCACCATAGTAACACTGCTCATGATCAGAGTAAACGTCATGAAGCTGACAAAGCCCAGCGGCACTTCGACATTTTCCAAAAATGGAAATGACTTGAACACTTCCGTAGGCAAGGGCCACGACTCATAGCTGAATCGCAAGGCCCCGTAGGTGATGAGGAACGCACCAAAGGAAAAGGAGTCGCCCACCAAGAAATACCACATCATCAGTTTACCCCAACTGATGCGGAAGGGCGAAAATCCCCCCTGCCATACGTTGGGTTTCACAGACATGGTCAAGGAACTTTCTGTCATAAGCAGCCAATTAGGAAACGCTCAGGTAGAGAAAGACGATCAGATAAAGCCATAGCAGATCCACAAAATGCCAGTAGGTGGCCAACAACTGCAAGCCAGCCAGTCGCTCTACACGGATGGCCTGGCGCCAACTGCGTACCAGCGATATCACCAGCATAACCACACCTCCCACAACATGGGCGGCATGTACGCCTGAAATCACATATAAGTAAGATCCCGATACGTTACCGCTGAGCCGAATGCCTCCAGCCGTCAGTTGCTGCCAGCCCAAAACTTGCCCGATTAAAAACGCTATGCCCAGAATGGTCGTTGCCAGCAACCAGTTTAGATAAGGCTTCTTTTCAAGGCTTTTGTACGCCCTGACGGCAAAAACCATAGTGCCGCTGCTGAGCAAGATGACTGCCGTGTTTACCCAAAATATAGCCGGTATCGTAAACAACTGCCAGTTGCCTTTGCCTTTGCTCACCAACAAAGCACTGGTCAGGGCCGCAAACAACATGATGATGCTGGCTATGGCTAGCCATAGCATCAGGCGTAAGGCCTGGTAACGGTTTTCATCAGGCAGGGGTACGCTGGTCATAACTGTCGGTCAAAATAAACGGACAACTGCACCAGAGGCAAGTACAAAAAGGAGGCAAACATCAAACGCCGCGCCCATGCTATTGTGCCGGTGTACACCAGCTGAATAGCTACATACAGAAACAACAAGCTGCAGCCCAGATTGACTATAAAAGAATTGATACCTGATACGCCAATTACACTGGGCAACACACTGACGGGCACCAACATCAGGGTGTACCATAGGATTTGAAGGGCACTGAAGCGATTGCGTCCCTGACGCGATGGAAGCAAGTAGTAACCGGCTTTCAAATAATCGTCGTAAGCCACCCAGGCTACGGCCCAGAAGTGAGGAAACTGCCACAAAAACTGGATTGCAAACAACAACCACCCCTCGGTGGTAAAGGTCCCCGCCGCACTGACAGCACCTATAAGCGGAGGCAAGGCTCCGGGCAATGCGCCTACAAAAACGGCAGCGGGGGTGAACCGCTTAAGGGGGGTATAAATAAACGCATAAACAATCAAAGCCAGCGCGCTGAGAATAGCGCTCAATGCATTAAAATAAACTAAAAATATCGTCAGCCCACAGAAAGCGAAAGTGCCTGCGATGAGCAATGCTTCGTTAATGCCCATACGCTCGGCCGGTAAGGGGCGGCCCCGCGTACGATCCATGAGCCGATCATAATCTTTTTCAATAATCTGGTTTAAGGCATTTGAAGCCGCCGTAACCAGAAAGCCTCCAAACACCAACAAGAAAAACTGATTCCAGACGACGCTGTGACCTGAAGCCAACAGAAATCCGATGGCCGCAGAGAAGACCACCAAAACCGACAGGCGCAACTTTGTGAGCAAGGACACATCACGGATCCATGCCTTGATGCCCGGAAACGTCAGACTATAGACACGCGCAGGGTTCATGCCTGGATGGTCGCAATACCGTTAATGATGCAATTTTTCTTCGCCGGGACGGTAAGGCTCTGTTTGGGGAATGAAATCATCACCGTTCTTGCTGTAGTCGTAAGGCCAACGATAAACCGTCGGTATCGGACCTTTCCAGTTGCCGTGACCCGGAACGATTTCTGTAGTCCACTCCAACGAATTGGATTGCCACGGATTTTTCACCGTGACCTTTCTGCCCCAGAATATGCTGTAAACAAAATTCAGGATGAACAGGATCTGCGCAAAGAACACCAACATGGCGGCATCCGTCATAAACCGGTTCATGTCACCATACATTGAAAAATTCTGATATGCGTCTAAAGACCAAACGCGGCGCGGCAAGCCGATCAAGCCCATGTAGTGCATGGGCCAAAACACCAAATAAGCTCCTACCAACGTAATCCAAAAATGCACATATCCCAAGGTATGGTTCATGTAACGGCCAAACATCTTGGGGAACCAGTGATATACCCCCGCAACCATACCGAAAAAGGCAGATACCCCCATCACAATATGAAAGTGCGCTACGACGAAGTAGGTGTCGTGCAGCGGAATGTCCAAAGCAGAATTACCTAAGAATATGCCGGTAAGCCCACCAGAAATAAACAGCGATACGAAGCCGATGGCAAACAACATGGCTGGAGTAAAGCGAATGTTTCCTTGCCATAGTGTAGCCAGCCAGTTAAATACCTTCACTGCCGAGGGAACGGCTACCAACAAAGTGAGAAAAACAAATACCGAGGCGACAAATGGATTTAAGCCGGTAACGAACATGTGGTGCGCCCATACCACAAAAGCTAATATAGCTATTGCTAACATAGACAACACCATGGCGCGGTAACCGAAAATGGGCTTGCGGGCATTGTTGGCGATGATTTCCGAAACCAGACCGAATGCCGGCAAGATGATGATGTACACTTCCGGATGACCCAAAAACCAAAACAAGTGCTGATACAAAATGGCATTACCTCCCATTTGGTCGAGGTGCCTGCCGCCAATGAAAATTTCGTCCAAAAAGAAACTGGTGCCCAGGTTACGGTCAAACAGCACCAAGATGGCTGCACCCAAAAGTACCGGGAAGGATATAAGCCCTAAGATGGCTGTGATCAACAAGGCCCAAACCGTCAAGGGCAGGCGATTCATGCTCATCCCCTTGGTGCGCAGGTTCAACACGGTGGTGATATAATTAAGGCCTCCCAGCAGGCTGCTGATGATAAACAAAGCCATACCGATCAGCCAGTAGTCGGCACCGGCCCGTGAACCGATGGAAGCTTCCCGCAAGCCGTTGAGGGGCGGATAAAACGTCCATCCTCCGTCGGCGGCCCCATCCGGGATGAAAAAGGAAATGAGCATGACCACACTGGCTGCAAAAAAGAACCAATATGAAAGCATGTTGAGAAAAGGTGAGGCCATGTCACGGGCGCCACACTGCAGTGGTATCAACAGGTTGGCAAAGGTGCCACTCAACCCTGCCGTGAGCACAAAAAACACCAACAGCGTGCCGTGCATGGTCACCAGCTTGTAGTAGAACTCCGGCGTGATGATGCCGCCGGCTGCCCATTTGCCAAACAATGTTTCCAGTATTGGAAATGACTGTCCCGGGTAACCCAGCTGCAGCCGGAAGATCAACGACAACAAACCTCCCACAAAGGCCCAGAACATGCCGGTAAACAAAAACTGCTTACCGATGGTCTTATGGTCCTGGCTGAAAATGTATTTGGTTACAAAATTTTCTTTGTGATGAGGAATGTGTTCCGGCTCCCGAATTTCCCCTTCTACCGTTTGAAAATGCACGTGATCGGTTACGGGGCTGCTAACCGCTGTTTGCATTTCGTGTGCCATAAGCTTTCTTTTTTATTAACCAACTTAAAAAGACCAAACACCTCGGTTGTTCAACACTTTAGTGTTTGGCTCCTTTTTGCGCTTGTCCTTCACGTTCCTTTTTAAGTTGCTCACTCACCTGAGCAAAGCGCACCTCTTCCTCCGTCCCTTTCACATAGGTTTCGTAGAAAGATGGTTGGCTTTTTGCCCAGGCATCAAATTCTTCTTGCGTTTCTACGACCAAAATCCCCTTCATTCCATAATGGCCTGTGCCACAGAGTTGGTCGCAAACGATTTCGTAGTTAAAGTCCGGATTGCCGGTTCGTTCCCGCATTTCCTTGGTCGTGATGGTGGGAATGAACCAGAAACGCGTTACCAGTCCGGGCACGGCATCCATCTTGACGCGCATGTACGGAATGCCGACGCTGTGGATCACATCTTTGGCCCGAATGCGCAGCAAAATCGGCTTGTTGACCACCGCGTGCATTTCGGTAGCCATGAAATCGTCGCGCGATGCTGGATCGTTGAAGTCAATACCTACTTTGTTGATGCCGCTGATGTACCGAAATTCAAAATCACCCAGCTTGTTATCAGGACCGGGATAACGGTAATTCCACAAAAACTGTTGGCCGGTAATTTCCACCACCATGCTGTCCTCAGGTTCAGGACCGGTGATTTGAAACCATCGGTACACGCCAATAATCACCAATGTCGTCAATACGATGGCTGGAATCACCGTCCACCACATTTCAAGCTTGGTGTTTTCCGGATAATAGAGGGCTTGGCGCCCCGGCCGATGCCGGTATTTGTAAGCAAAATAGAACAACAAAACCTGGGTGAGCACGAAAATGATACCGGTAAAAAACAAGGTGATAAAAAACATACTGTCCAACCACCGCGCATGAACGGCTGCAGGTTCAATCCACAAATGATCGCGCATCGCCCACAACGAATAGCCCAGCGCAATAAAGCCCCCGATTAAAAACACCAACATCAATTTTCCCTGAAGCTGGTCATTGTCGGTGCGCGATTTTTCTTCGCCCCGCAAAATCGACACATATTCCATCATTCGTGCCAGCTGAAACACAACCAGCACAAACAGCACCACCGCAATTGTGATCACTATGGTCGTCCCCATATCAACACATTAAATGTCAAAACCTTAGGTAGCATGGTGCACACTTTCCTGCAAGAACGGATGATGCTTAGGAACTAAGTTGGCTTTTCCAAGCTGCGCAAATGTAGTATAGAGAAATATTCCTGAATAGAATACTAAGGTACATAACTCAACGAGTCCAAACTGGGGCAGCTTCACAGTGCCCGGATAAACCATCAGATAAAAATCAATGAAATGACCTATGATGATGATGATGGCGGCAATAGTCAGCGTAGCCATATTTCGCTTGGCATCACGGCTCATCAAAATCAGAAACGGTGCCAGAAAGTTTAATACGAATATCCCGTAGAACAGTCCCATGAAACGGTCGTACCGCATGCGGAAATAGGCCGTTTCTTCCGGGATGTTGGCATACCAGATCAGCATAAACTGACAAAACGTCAGATAGGTCCAGAAAATGCTAAAGGCAAACATCAGCTTACCCAAATCGTGCAGATGATTTTCGTTCACAAGACTTAAATAGCCCTGCTTTTTTAGGTAGATCACCACCAGGGTTATCACTGCCACACCGGTAACCCAAAAACTGGAAAATGTGTACCAGCCATACATCGTACTGTACCAGTGGGTGTCAATTGACATCAGCCAATCCCACGCCGTCACCGAAATGTATAAGGCAAAAAACACCAGAAACAGCGACGCATATGTGAGGTTGCTTTGGTAATAACGCAATCCGCCGTGCAGGTCTTCAAGTAGGGAATTCTGCCTCATTTTGTATGATAAAAAAATCAAGATACCGACAAAAAAGACGAAGCGAATGAAGAAGAAAGGAAGGTTCAGATATGGTGTTTTTCCAGCTATAATTGGATCATGCGCAACAGCTTCGTGATCGGTCCAGTGGTAAAGCGGATGATGTCCATAAAAAAGGTTGGGCAACAACAAAACCAGTAACAACAAAAGGGCTGTTACAGGCATAAACATGCCTATGGCTTCAGGAATTCGCTTGAATACCGTGTGCCAACCACCATAGGCCACGTAGGTGGCAGCCTGAAAAAAGCAACTGGCCATGGCAATCCCCTGAAAGAAGACGGCTATGGTGAGCAAAGCCGCCCAAAAGCGGGTGTGACCTTCTTCCCCCGGATACAAAAAATAACTGATGACGATACCCAACGCACCTACACCCATCAAGAGCATACTCCAAAACTTCTGGCGCGCCGTCATCACAAATTTTTCTTCGAACTGAACCGTAGTTTCCATGGCTTTACATTCAGGGTTTAGGAGTTGAAGCTGCTGCCGAGGAGGCAGCGGCTGCTTGTACACTGTCTAAATATTTTTTCTGCAGGCTTTTAACGTAATAGACAACCTGCCAGATTTCTTCAGGATTCAGCACCTTGCCATAGGCACCCATTAAGTTTTTTCCATAGTAAATACTGTAATACATTTTACCTTCCGGAAGGTTCAGAATATCTTCCCTGAAATAGGACGGTGGCGGTGGATAGGGGTTGACTACATTGGGATTTTCGACTATGCTGCCGTTCGCTTTTCCTTCAGGACCATGACAGACTGCGCAATAAATCACATAGTGGTGCTGCCCGGCCTTTAGATCTTCTTCATCCATACCTACCGGCATGAACCAGTGTTTTCCTGCCGAATCGTACCCTTGCGGGGTTTTGCTAAAATGGAATGGTTGATACGGGCCTCGCGGAATGCTCCGCGGCACTGCCGGACGCGACGCCATACTGTCGGCAAAAAAGGGATTAATGCTGTACGTTTCGTAGGCCGTGCCATGAGCCATGTCGGGCATGTACTCCCAGCCCGGTTTTGAGCGCGGATAATAACACGACGACCACAATCCCACCAGCAGAAGAGCTGTGCCGATGGCCATCGTCGGTTGGTATGCCCTCTGTTTACCTGTCATGATTCGATTAATAATGTTTTTCCATAATTCGTTCCTTCACTTCTACCGCACCGGCTTGCTTCAATACTTCCCGGATGTGTTGGATGTCGGCCTCGCTCATGCGCGGTGTGATCTTAAACACGATGCCAAACAGGTGGCTGGTGGTGCGGGGATCAAGGCTTTCACGAAAGCGGCCCGGCCACAGGTGGCACAACACCAAGAACGCAAACGTCATCCAGAACGAAGCGTTCAGAACCGTAAACTCAAAGGTGATGGGGATAAACGCCGGAAAGGAGAAATAAGGCTTGCCTCCAAACACCGTGGGCCAGTTGGCCGTGAAGACCCACGTCATAAACCCTAAAGCAGTGAGGGCCGCTGCCGCACCTACCCAAAAGCCGCCGACATGCAGCCGCGATTCCCGCAAGCCTAATTTCTTATCCAAGCCATGCACGGCAAAGGGACTGACCACATCGTGAATGCGCAGGTTGTGGCTTTTGACCTTGTCCACAGCCTCCAGCAGCACTTCCTCGTCGTCAAACAATCCTAGCAAATAATGCTTCATAGCATCTGAAGTTTAATGATTGGCCGTCACGGCAACAGCATGCTGTTGCCTGAGCTTCTCCAATTGATTCCGCTTGTGTTCTTCACCTGAGGTTTTTAAGATGTGTTTTATCTCCGCCATAGCAATGACCGGCATCAGTTTGGCAAAAACCAGAAAGGCGGTGAAGAACAATCCCAACGAGCCAATGAAAAAGCTGATCTCAACCCAGGTGGGCTTATACATGCTCCAATTAGAGGGTACATAATCGCGGTGTATCGAGGTCACGATGATCACGAAACGCTCGAACCACATGCCCACGTTGATGACGATAGACATGAAGAATGTGAACCAGACGTTACGCCGCAGCCGCCGCACCCAAAACAGTTGTGGTGAGATGACGTTACACATCATCATGCTCCAATACGACCACCAATAAGGCCCCAAAGCCCGATTGGCAAAAGCATACTGTTCATAAGGATTTTGTGAATACCACGCAATGAACAATTCGGTCAGGTAGGCCAGGCCCACGATAGAACCCGTCAATACGATGATTTTATTCATGCTTTCAATATGATCGATCGTAATATATTCCTCCAGCTTGAGCACCTTACGCGTTATAAGCATGAGCGTAAGTACCATGGCAAAGCCCGAGAAGATGGCCCCGGCCACGAAATAAGGGGGAAAGATGGTGGTGTGCCAGCCGGGTATGACCGAAGTGGAGAAGTCAAACGACACGATGGTGTGAACGCTCAGTACCAGTGGGGTGCTTATACCGGCCAAGACCAGCGAGAGGGCTTCATGACGCTGCCAGTGTTTGGCGGAGCCCACCCACCCGAAGCTGAGGATGCCGTAAAAAATTTTAGCCCACCGCTTTTGGGCTCGGTCGCGAATGGTTGCCAGATCGGGAATGAGGCCGGTGTACCAAAACATAACGGAAACGGAGAAGTAGGTGCTGATGGCAAACACGTCCCACATGAGCGGAGAGTTGAAATTGGGCCACAGTGGCCCACGCGTGTTTGGATAAGGGAGGTTGAAAAAGGCCATCCATACCCGACCCATGTGAAAGACCGGAAATAAAGCTGCGCAGATCACTGCGAAGATGGTCATGGCCTCGGCTGCCCGGTTAACCCCTGTTCGCCACTTCTGACGAAACAGCAAAAGAATAGCCGAGATGAGCGTACCGGCATGACCGATACCGATCCACCAGACGAAGTTGGTGATGTCCCAGCCCCAGCCCACAGTGCGGTTCAGGCCCCAAGTGCCGATGCCGAACCAGATGGTCCAACCAATGGCAAAAAAGCCCCACAACATCGCGGCGGCAGAGATGGAAAAAGCAACCCACCACGACCGTGAGGGCTTTGCTTCAACCGGTCGGCAAATGTCTTCGGTAATCTGCAGGTAATCCTTCCGGCCGTGAATCAGGGGGGGACGTATGTATGATTCTGGATGCATGGTTTCGGCGGATTCTGTTTATCGGTTTTTGCTTTTCATCACTCATCCATGGGCAGGCTGAGCTTGTTCAGCCGAAATGTTTTCTTCAGTTGTATTGCGTACTTTTTTTAAGTAAGCAATGCCAGGCTGGGTGTTGAGCTCTGCCAACACATAGTATGCGCGGGCGTCCTCATGATCTTTCTTAACGCGACTGCCTTCTTCCCGCAAGTTGCCGAACTGAATGGCATCCGTCGGACACGCGGTTTGACAGGCGGTTCGGGCATCGCCGTCGCGCAATGGTCGCCCCTGCATCTTGGCTTCCAGCTTGGCTTCCTGTAATCGCTGTACACAGAAGCTGCATTTCTCCATCACCCCCCGTGTCCGCACCGTAACATCAGGATTCAGCACCATGCGCGTTACCGCATCATGCATTTGCAAATCTTCTATGTTTAGCGTAGGAATCTTCCACGGTTCGTTCCAAGGGAACACGTCTGCCGTGGTGTAATCCAGCCAGTTGAAGCGCCGAACTTTGTAAGGACAGTTGTTGGCGCAGTAGCGCGTACCGATGCATCGGTTGTAGGCCATCTGATTCAGCCCTTCGCTGCTGTGATTGGTGGCATTAACCGGACAAACGTTTTCGCAAGGAGCATTATCGCAATGCTGACACAGCATGGGCTGAAACACCACTTGCACTTGCTGGTAGTCAACGATTTCATCGTAGTCTTCCTCCTTGGTCACGAAACCTTTTTCTGAGGGGAAGCTGTAGTAGCGGTCGATACGCAACCACGTCATTTCGTGTATGCGCCGCACTTCGGTCTTGCCCACTACTGGAACGTTGTTTTCAGCCTGACACGACACCGCACACGCCCCGCAGCCAATACAACTATTCAGGTCTATAGACATACCCCACCGAATGGCTGGTAAGGGATGTTCAGGGTAAAGCGTTTGAGCCCAGATTTCCTTGAGGTGCTCTTTCTTTTCCTTTCCGGCGTGTGGGTTGTTTCGATAACGGTTTAAAGTGGTTTCTTGAATGACATCGCGCCCTTCAAAGCTAAAATGGGTTTGGGTCATAGCAAGCTCATGCTTCTTTCCGGTTTTGCTGATTACCACCCCCGAAGCATGATATTGCCTGTGCTGACCATTGAAGGTAACCCACGGATAAACGTTTACCCCTACGTTGTTCCCCGACCTGCCTGCATGAGTGCGGCCATAACCCAGGGCTACCGCAACGGTATGATCTTCTTGTCCGGGTTGAATGAAAACCGGCAATGTCAAGGTGGTTTCGCCCAGCGTAACACTGACCAAATCACTACGCTGCTCAGCTACATCCATTTCTACCTGTAGTTCCTTAGCCAGCTTGGGAGAGATGCACAGATAATTATCCCATACCACCTTGCTGATGGGATCCGGAAGCTCCATGAGCCAGGGATTGTTGGCATAACGGCCATTACCGCTACCTACTTTTTCATATAAGTATAATTCAAAGCCATTTGCCTGCTGGGCGGCAGCCATGACAGCTTCGGTTGCTCCGGAAACATCAATGGCTTCCGGCATGCGCACGGCTGCAGTCGTTCTGACTTCCACCGCTCCTTCCTTGACCGCATTATCCCAGAAAGCTTGAAATGACGTAAACGAAGATTGCAATGGGAATATGTTTTGCTCCCAGTACCGTTGCATATAGCTGTAAAAATCGCCGTTGATGCCGCACAGCATCATCAGGGTTTCTTGCGCTTGACGTGTGCGAAACAGCGGCCATATGACCGGCTGCGTCATCAGATAAAGGCCGTGGTAAGGCGAACAATCATTCCAACTTTCCAGATAGTGATGGTCCGGAAAATGATAAGTGCACAGCACAGTAGTTTCGTCGATTCGGTCATTTAGCGACAATGTCAGTTCAACCTTGGGGATAGCTTCGGCAAACTCAACGCCCCGGGGGTGATCGTAAACGGGATTGGCGCCATAAAAAATCAGTGCGTGAACTGCGCCCGACTTGAGCTCTCTGAGCAAAGTCTCCACTGGAGCATCATTACCTTGATGCGCACGCATGTACAGGTCCATCCGCAAGGTGGAGCCATAATTACCCAGCATCAGGTTGATGGCGGCCACGATTTCTTGAACAGCCTGATCGTTACTGCCGCTAACGACCAATGACCTACCCCTATGCGCTTTAAGGTCGGCAGCTGCACGGGAAAGTAAGGCATCTGCCCGGGCATTGATGGAAGGCGCAGGCTCTCCTCGCAGAAGGCGGTACAGCGCTACCGCCGCCACAGCCTCTTGTGACGGCTTCAGCACAGCCCGCTCATCGGCGTTGGCGCCTGTAAGCGATAAGCATGCCTCAAACTGATAATGCCGGGACATTTGCGTGCGTTCCGGCGATACTTTGCGGTTTTGCACGTACTGACGCGCAAACTCTGTTGGGGACAACCACGTGCCCAAAAAATCGGAACCTAACGAAACAATAACCTCAGCTTGCTCAAAATGATAGCCAGGGGCTGCATACACCCCAAACCACTTTTCGTGCGCTGCCGCCAGTGCCGCATGACTTACAGCGTCATAAATTACATGCCGACTGCCGGGAAATGCTTTAAGAAAATCACGAATCAATGCTTGCGTCGAAGGGCTCAAGATCGTACCCGTGACCAGTACGATGTTGCCACCCCGCGCCGAAATCTGCTGCAATTTGGACTTAAGCTCTTGTTCAACATCCGCCTGATTTTCCTTGCGTACTTCGTTGCCCTGCACGGTAGGAAAATGCGGACGCGTGAGGTCATAGAGGGAAAGCACTGAGGCCTGGGCACGTGCGCTGGTCCCTCCAAACAAAAATCGGTAGGGAGACTGCGCCGAGATGTTTGCTGTGGTTGACGGCTCAATTTTTATAGGACGCCCATCGCGCACCTTCACTAACACGGGGCAGAAATCGTTACCATCCACAAAAGTGGATGCATACCATAGGGCTTTGCCTGGAATCACCTCCTCCGGCTTGATCACGTATGGAATAGCGTGCTTCACCGGAATCCTGCAGCTGGCGGCCATGGCCGCTGCCGATACGCCAAACCCCATCAGGCGCAAAAAGTCGCGCCGGCTTTGGGGCTGCTTCCATGCCCCACTCCCCCACAACTCTTCAACCGGAAGTTCTTCCGCAAATTCTCGATCGCGCTGCGCTATAAAATCAGGATCCTCTTTTAGTTCCTCTAATCCTTTCCAGTACTTTTTTTCTTTCATCAGGCCCGTGGTTACATCAATGAATCATCAATAATGACAACGCTGACACTCATCACCGCCGGTCATCTGAGCGGTCACTTTCAGCGTACTATCTTTTTTCAGCTTTTCATGCAATTCCGTAAACATGGTATAGTAGGCATTGTCCTGAAACTGCACTTCAGTCTGGCGGTGGCAGTTCAGACACCAGCCCATGGACAAACTCGCATATTGATAAACTTTTTTCATGGATTCCACCGGGCCATGGCAGGTTTGACAGGCAATCTTTCCGACGGTTACATGCTGCGCATGGCTGAAATAGACATGATCAGGCAGATTATGAATCTTCACCCACTGTATAGGTCTGTTATTTTCATAAGCGGCATATATCTTTTGGATTTCGGCTGTGCCTTCCGGTGTTCGCCCTTGTTGTACCGCCGCATGGCAATTCATACATGTATTGACGGTGGGGATGCCGGCCACCTTACTTTTTTCAGCGGAACTGTGGCAGTAACGACAATCAATTTTTAGAATACCCGCATGCAATTCGTGGGAAAAATTTATGGGTTGTTCTGGCGTGTAGTTTTTGCTCCGCCCCAATCGGATTGCACTATCGGCCAAGGTAAAGCCGAGCAGTCCAACGGCCACTAAACTGTAGAAAGCTATGGCTTTCGGACTACGCAGGCGTTGTCCCCAAGGTACGGGTTCCGGCATGGGTTCGCCGGTAACTTCTGCGGTCATACGCCGCAATAACATATTGGCCCGCACTAAAGTCAAGAAAATGGCTAGCAGTACGGCGATAATCACGTACAACAGCATAGTTGGCTGCTCCCGAGCGGGAGCTGCTGCACCGGGACCCCCTGTCGGGGCAGCTGCCGCTGGCGCATCTTGTTCTACATAAGCCAAAATGGATCGAATGTCATCGTCGGTGAGGGACAAAAACGCAGGCATTTCATTGCGGCCGTATTCCTCCCAAATCGCAATAGCGTCTTTATCACCGGCAGCACGCAAGGCCGCATTATTTCTGATCCATTCGATCAACCATTTTTCTGAGCGCTTCTGCGTGATGCCCTTTAAGGCAGGGCCCACCATTTTATTGGTGATGCCATGACAGGACGCACAGTATTGCTTAAATAACTTTTGACCTTTTTCTGCAGAAACCTCAGCTCGGGCCGGAAGAGTCAAGCATCCAATTAACCAAAGAAAAACAAACGTGAACCGGGCTGCTGCATAACAAAAGTTACTGATGAATCGCATGTACAAACCAGCTTACCCCAGGGCTTGCCTACACTGAGGGCGCGGCAAATTTAGCTGCCGCCAAATTTTATAGGTAGAAAAATGACAAAAATTTGACGATAGGAAGAAAGTGCTCCTGCGCCCTGTATTGAGCTGAGTCAAGTTCACGGGCACGATGCGTTTTTTGTTTAGCACACCTTTTGCAATTTCAGCATTATGCTAAACACGGAAGTCATGCGCAAAAGGGTACCTTCGGTTTGGGTCGCAACGGTCATCATAGGCATTTTGGGAACTGCTTGCCATACCGCCCAAACAGCGTATCGGGCAGGGAAGTACGAAAAATCTATTGAGGCGGCCGTTCGCAAGCTACGCCGCGATCGTACGGATGAAAAAACCATTGTCTATCTCGAAGCTGCTTATGATAAACTGTACCACCAAAAAATGCGACAGATTGAATTCTGGAAAAAAGAAGGTTTGCCTGAAAATGTCTTAGCCATTTATGATGAGCTCGATGAGCTTCGTTACTACCAAAACCTGATCAGCCCATTACTGCCCTTGTATATACCCAGCAAAAAGCGGCAAGCCTCTTTCAAGTGGGTTTCTGATGCCGATTATTTAGCGGCACGAAACCGAGCTGCCGAATATTTGTACGCACGAGCCAAAGGCTTGCTCGGCACCGGCTATCGGGAAGATGCACGGCAGGCCCATGGCCTCTTGGTGGAATTGCAGGAAATCTACCCCAACTATCAAGATGTAGAACAGTTGTTGCGCCAGGCCTTGGCCCTAGGTACCAACCGCGTGCTGATCTATGCCGTGAACAACAGCGGGGCTCCTCTTTTTGCTGAACTGGAAAAACACATCACTACCATGCCCGTTGGCGACTTAAACCGCGCCTGGGTCAGCTTTACGAATGTCTATGACCCGTCCGAACAATACGACTATCGCATCGTTTTAAACATCCGTGAACTAGCCGTTTCTCCCGATCTACAATTGCCGCCCCGCATTTATACAGAAAGCAAACAAGTTCAGGATGGTTGGGAATTCGTGACCGACGCCCAGGGAAATCCGATTCAAGACTCCACGGGTGCGTATGTGAAGAAGCCTCGGTACAAAACCATTTCATGCATCGTTTCGGAATATGTGCAGCAAAAATTTGCAACCATAGGAGGCTATGTGGAGTTTTACCGAGGTTCCGACCATGCCCTCTTGTATTCTTATCCGATAAATATTCATAAGATTTTTGAACATTATTGGGCAACGGCTAACGGAGACCTGGCTGCCCTTTCCGCCGAAAGCCTGGCCAAAGTCAAAATTGGCCCGGCTGTTTACCCCTCTGAGTTAAGCATGCTGTTGCAAGCAGCGGATGAATTAAAGTATCTCACCCGCAATATCGTTTTGCAGCATATACATATGCTGCGCCAGTGATGCTTAGTGCAGCACCTCAGCAGCCGATTCGGCTAAGACGGTAACCCTGTTTTTCAACACTTCTACCAATCCTCCCGAAATCTGGACCCGGTACTCTTTACCTGAGGCTGCATATCGCACCGTACCTGCTTTCAAAGCGGCAATCAGCGGAGCATGATTGCGCAATACTTGAAAACTACCTTCCGAACCGGGTAAGGAAACGGAAGTAACCTCTCCGCTGTAAATGCGTTGTTCCGGCGTAAGGATCTCTAAATGCATGATGATATCCTACCCTTTGGCAGCCTCTAACATTCGCTTGCCTTTTTCAATGGCTTCGTCAATGGTCCCTACAAGGTTGAAGGCGGCTTCGGGATATTCATCCACCTCTCCGTCTAAAATCATGTTGAACCCTCTGATGGTTTCTTCGATAGGCACCAGCACCCCTTTTAGACCCGTAAAGGCTTCAGCTACATGGAACGGTTGCGACAAAAACCTTTGTACCCGACGGGCCCTATGCACCACTAACTTGTCTTCTTCACTGAGTTCATCCATACCCAGAATGGCGATGATGTCTTGCAATTCTTTGTATCGCTGCAAGATGCTCTTGACCCGGTTAGCACAGGTGTAATGGGCTTCACCTACGACATCGGGCGTCAAGATGCGCGAGGTGGAATCCAGCGGATCTACTGCCGGATAAATACCCAGCTCAGCGATTTTCCGGCTCAAAACGGTGGTGGCATCCAGGTGCGCAAACGTGGTTGCTGGTGCCGGATCGGTAAGGTCGTCGGCGGGCACATAAACGGCCTGAACTGAAGTGATGGATCCTCGTTTGGTGGAAGTGATTCGTTCTTGCATGAGCCCCATTTCGGTAGCAAGCGTTGGCTGATAACCTACGGCCGAGGGCATGCGACCCAGCAAAGCCGATACTTCACTACCGGCCTGTGTGAAGCGGAAAATGTTATCGATAAAAAACAGAATATCGCGGCCTTTAGGTTCGTTGGGGTCGCCGTCGCGGAAAAATTCAGCTACGGTAAGGCCTGACAGTGCGACACGGGCTCGTGCACCTGGCGGCTCGTTCATCTGGCCAAAGACCAGCGTCGCCTGCGACTTACGTAGCTCTTCTCGGTCCACCTTGCTTAAATCCCAATCCCCCTGAGCCATGCCTCGTTTGAATTCCTCGCCGTAGCGGATTACATTGGCTTCGATCATTTCCCGGAGCAGGTCATTGCCTTCACGGGTGCGCTCTCCTACCCCTGCAAAAACCGACATGCCGGAATAGGCCTTTGCAATGTTGTTGATGAGCTCCATGATCAACACGGTTTTGCCTACGCCGGCGCCCCCGAACAAACCTATCTTACCCCCTTTGGCGTATGGTTCAATCAGATCGATGACCTTGATTCCGGTGAAGAGCACCTCTTTGCTTGTGCTGAGGTCTTCAAAGCGGGGAGGTCGGCTGTGGATGGGGTATCCATTGTGGTTCGGCACATCGCCCAAGCCGTCGATAGCTTGACCTACGACGTTGAAAAGGCGACCACGGATTTCTTCCCCTACCGGCATGCGGATGTTATCACCTGTGTCGATGACGGGCATGCCACGGCGCAATCCTTCCGTGGAATCCATGGCAATAGTGCGCACGCTGTCTTCGCCCAAATGCTGCTGTACTTCCAATACCAGCTTGCCGCCAGGGCGCTCTACCTCTAAGGCAGTGTAGATTTCTGGCAAGGTACAACCTTCGTCTTCGAAGCTTACATCCACTACGGGGCCGATGATCTGCTTGATCTTTCCAATGTTAGGCATGATGCTTCTGTGCTTAAAAAATCTCTAACGCGGGCGGCAAAGATAGGCGTGGCTCGACAATCGTTTCATTGAGCTTTTGTTTTGCCTCAATGGTGTGGAAACCACTTCTCTGCCCTGACTTTATTTTCAGCAAGAAGGTCCTGCATGCTGCTCCTGTAATTTTGCTTTCCCAAATGGCTTCCTATGGTGGTTCGTAGTGTCGTCTGGCTGGTAGTGCTGCTGATTGTGAGCCAGGCATTTGCTCAGAAAACCGGCTATCGCATTACCGTAAAAGTTCCCGCCATGAAAGACTCGACCTGCTATTTGGGTCGTTACTATGGCGATAAACAATACGTGGTAGATACGGCCCGCTCCGATGTCGAAGGGATTGTGGTTTTTGAGGGTCAAAAGCCGCTGGCCGGCGGCCTCTACCTTTTTGTGTTTCCCGACCGCCGCTATTTTGAGTTTATCGTGGACCGAGATCAACACATGACCTTTGAAACCCAGTGGGATGATCCCATCACCCACATGAAAATCAAAAATTCAACAGATAATGAATTGTTCTATGCATATCTGCGGCGTGCCATCGAACTTCAAAAAGAGTCTGCACGGCTGCAGGAGCAGTTGAAGCAAGCCACCACGGCCGCCGATTCATCAGCCCTGAAGGCACACATCCGACAGGTAGAAGAGCAAATTGTTTCGTATCGCCAAACCTACATCCGCGAACATCCCCAAACCTTATTGGCCAAGATTTTTTTGGCCATGAACGATCCGGTGATTCCGGAGCCCTGGCCCACCTTACCTAATGGCCGACCCGATTCCACGTTCCCATATCGGTATTATAAAGCTCATTACTGGGATCATGTGGATTTGACCGACAACCGCCTGTTGCGCACCCCGGTGTTTGCTTACCGCCTCAAGCGCTTTTTCGACGAGGTTGTTCCCAAAATTCCCGACTCGATAAAAGTGGAAGCCGATCGCCTCATTGCCAAAGCGCGGTCCGACAGCGAAATGTACCGCTACCTCGTATGGTGGCTCACGTATACGTATGAGACCTCCAAAATCATGGGCATGGATGCCGTTTTTGTTCATATGATAGAAAAATATTATTTGAACGGGTCCGCCTGGTGGGTAGACAGCACCACGCTGGCCAAGATGACCGAACGCGCTCGCCGCATAGCGCCCAACTTGATTGGCAACACCGCTCCTGAGCTGGCTTTGCGCGACACCTCAGGCCGACTGCAGGTACTGAGCAAAATCCCGGCCCGCTACACCATTCTGGTTTTTTACGATCCTGACTGCGGCCATTGCCAGCAGGAAGTACCTAAAATCAAAGAGGTGTATCAGCGATGGAAAGATAAAGGCGTAGTCGTCTATGCTGTGGATATTGAAGTGGACACGGAAAAATGGAAAAAATTCATTCGCCAGCACCAATTGGATTGGATCAACGTGAGCGATCCTTACCATCAAAGCAATTTCCGACAATTGTACGATGTGTATTCTACACCGGTCATTTACATTTTAGATGAACAGAAGAAAATCCGTGCCAAGCGGATTGGCGCTGACCAGATAGAGGAAGTGTTACAACACCTGACTACGCTGCGGCAGAGGAGCTAACCTTGCTCGGTTAAATATTCCAACACAAACGGATTGGTGCGCTTTTCTTCACCAATAGTAGTTACCGGCCCATGGCCGCTGTACACCTTCATAGCCTCTGGCAAAACCAGTAGCTTGCGCGTAATGGACTCCATGAGTTGGTCGTAATCACCACCGGGGAGGTCCACCCGTCCGATACTGCCGGCAAACAATACATCGCCGCCAATCACAAACTCATGGTCGTAAATCAGACTAACACTGCCCGGCGAGTGGCCCGGCGTGTGCATGACCTGCAGGGCGTTGTTTCCAAAACGGACCACGTCGCCTTCCTGTAGATAACGGTCGGGCAGCGGCGAGGGTTCCACGGTCATACCATAAAAAGCAGCTGTAGCCGTGAGGTTTTCTAAAAGAAACACGTCGTCGCGATGCATCAGCAAAGGAACCTGCCACGTTTCCTTGACCCATCGGTTGCCGAAGACATGATCCAAATGACCGTGCGTGTTCACCAACAAAACAGGCTTTAAGGACCGCTCTTCGATGAATTGTTTTAATTGGCGGCGTTCCCACAAATGCTGACAGCCCGGATCGATGATCAGGGCCTGGCGTGTTTCATCCCAGATGACGTAGGTGTTTTCCAAAAAATCATTAAAGACAAAACAGTAAATCTGGATCATGACCTTGAAGCAACGTTAAGGCATTTCAGGAACAAGCTTCATTTTAAGTACTTTCGGAGAATCGAGTCATGCGCACACGTTTGCGAAAAAGCAAAGCTACAATACGGCTTGGGCTGGTCTTGTTGCTTTTAGGGCATAGGGCATACCTTCCTGCGCAAACGCCAGATCAGCTCTTCGGGCAAAACCGCGTGCAATACAAAGATTTTGTTTGGAGTTATTACGAATCGGAACACTTCACCGTCTTTTTTTATCTCGGTGGTCAGGAATTAGCCCGCTTTGTTGTGCTTGATGCTGAGAAAACGTTGCCCTTAATCGAGAAGCAGCTGGAATACCGCTTGGGCGATAAAATCGACATCATTGTTTACAATACCATTGACGATTTAAAGCAGTCGAACATCGGACTGGGCTATGAAGCTGTGAACACCGGGGGTCTAACCCGCATCATGGCCAACAAGATGTTTCTCTATTTCGATGGCAATTACCTGAACCTGCACCGACAGATCCGCGAAGGAATTGCCGGCATTCTGTTGCAAACCATGTTGTTTGGCGGGAGTGTTGGTGAGGTGGTTCAGAACGTAGTGTTGCTGAAAGTACCGCAGTGGTTCACCCATGGACTGAGCAGTTACATTGGCGAAGCCTGGTCGCCCCAGCTCGACAACCTGTTGCGCAACGGAATTAACAGCGGTCGGTACCGCAAGTTGAACAAACTCAGCGGCAGCGAAGCTCGGTACGCCGGCCACGCGCTCTGGTATTACATCGCTACCCGCTATGGCCCGAATGCCGTCACCAATTTGCTGTACATCAGTCGCATGAACCGCAGTATTGAAGCAGGTTTTACGTACGTGTTCAACAAAGGTACCAAGGAATTTATTGAAGAATTTTATAATTATTACAAAAACCTCTTCGCCCAAGATGCTTCATTGCGTAAGGAAGCAGTCGGCCAGAAGATAAAATTATCGCGACCTGCCCGACGTCACCTTACCAGTGTGCACCTCAACAGCGACGGAAGCAAATTGCTGTATGTCGTGAATCACCTTGGCCGATATCGCCTCTATTTGCAAGACACCGGCACCCGTAAAAAAACCTGCCTTTGGCGCGGAGGATTCAAAACCACTGCACTACCGGTTGATTACAGCCAACCGCTGGTAGCTTTTGCTCCTTCCGGCGATGAACTGGCTCTATTGTTCTGGCGGAGAAACAAGAGCCGCTTGGTATTATTAGATGCACAAGGCCGCAAAAAAGAACATCTGGACCTGGTCAACTTTCAGAAAGTCTTCGCCATGTCTTATATGGACGCACATACGTTGGCGCTTTCCGCCATGAATCGCGGACAAACCGACATCTATTTGTACAACCTTCGATCCGGGCGGCTGGAACAAATCACCAACGATCCTTTCAGCGACCTATCGCCGCATTTCATCCGGCTTCCTACCCGTCAGGGATTGCTTTTTAGCTCCAATCGCCCGGTAGATTCGTTACGGCCGCCCATCTCCGACACCCTTCGGCCGCTGCACAATTTTAATCTGTTTTTTTATAATATAAGAAAAAAATCTACCCGCCTACTTCAAGTCACCCGTGATGACCTGGCTACGGAAACCGATCCCATTTCCTTTGGCAAACACTACTTCTCCTTTTTGAGCGATGCCAACGGCATAGGCAACCGATTTGTCGGTTACATTGATAGTGTCTTTAGCCATTACGACCGCTACTATTTTTTCCCTGATTCCACCGTCATCAATCCCGAGTATCCGATCGACTCCCTCATTGCAGTAGGGGTGCTGCGGCCAGATTCCACAGCACAGGTACCGGTATTTCGAGACACTGCCCGAAGCTGGCCGGTAACCAACACCGAATACAGCCTGCTGGATCAAGATGCCGCCCGGCGCGGCAACACGGTGGCTGCTTCCCGGATTGCAAACGGCCGTTATGAGGTAGTCCTCAACGAGGTGCCCCGCGACACAGCACCCCAGCCTACGGAAGTACCGTGGACACCCTATCAGCGGTCGGTGGCGCCGCGCAGCAGCCCTGCTCCGCCTTCAGTAAAGCCAGCTACGCCGCAACCTTCTGAAAAAAGCCCCGTGCGTCAAGCCGACACCGTTGCCCAAATCAGAGAACCTTTTTTCATCAGTGAATTTACCGGTAAGCCTAACCGAATGCTGTTGGATACGCTGCCGGAAAAACACAAGGCAAAACCTTGGCGTTTTTCCCGCGTTTTGCCCTACAGCTTGCGCATGACTACCGCAACGATCACCACACAGCTGGATAACAGCCTCATCGTAACGCGCTATCAACCTTTTGACGCTTACGGTGGTCAATTCAGCAATCCAAACCTCAATGTTTTCTTTTCCACCACCGTAATGGATTTGCTGGAAGATTACCGCATCACTGGCGGTTTTCGCTTTCCGACGCAATTCAATGGCACAGAATATTTTTTCTTATATGAAAACTTAAAACACCGTTTGGATAAACGTTTTACCGTGTACCGCAGATCGGTCAGCGTCGTGTACGACGCTACGCCCGCCTGGTACTTGCCAGTAAACGCCCGCTTACGCACCTATCTGGTCGATGCCTCATTTCGTTATCCGCTGGACTTTCTGCGCAGCTTTCGTTTCAGCTTTTCGTATCGCAACGACCGAACCAATTACCTGGCTACCGACAGCTTCAGCCTGGGTTTGCCGCAGAGTTACGACGATTGGCTGATGACGCGCGCTGAATTTGTGTTCGATAATGCCTTAAAGCTGCAAACCAACATTTACGACGGCCTGCGGTTTAAATTTTATGTGGACGCGCAACGTCAAATAGATAGAAAAAATACTTATTTGTTTGCCGCCGGCACTGATGCTCGTGGGTACCTGCCTGTGCACCGAAATCTCATTTTGGCCTCACGGGTGCAAGCCGCTACCACATGGGGCGACCAGAAGGTGGTCTTTTTCATGGGCAGCGCTGAAAACGAACTGTTCCCCACCTTTGACATCAGCACCCCTGTGAGCAGAGAAGCGGGTTATGCCTTTCAGACGTTGGCCACCACCATGCGCGGTTTTCCCCAGAACGTGCGCAATGGAAACTCCTTCCTGCTGGTCAACTGTGAACTCCGCTGGCCCGTCTTCGCCTACCTGATCAACAGTCCTATTCGTTCGGAAACGATTCGCAACTTCCAACTGATCACCTTTATCGATGCCGGCACAGCTTGGCAAGGGCTTAATCCTTATAGTAAAGACAATCCGTTCAACACCAAATATTACCAGCAAGGACCAATTTTCGTTAAGGTGAATTATTTCCGCGAGCCCATGGTATTTGCCTGGGGCTTTGGTGCCCGCAGCACCCTGCTCGGTTATTTTTTGCGCTTAGACTATGCGCGCGGCTTGGACAGTGGTGCCTGGAAACCCTGGCGCTGGCATCTTTCCATCGGACTGGATTTTTAGCCTTTAACGCGGGCTTATAGCTTCGCCGGCGCTATGCAGCAGCCCTTGCGTGACCATGCCTATTTGTTTACAGCCAACCTCATATATGCCCTCAGCTTCACCCTTGCCAAGGACATTGTCCCGTCTTACCTCAGCCCGTCGGCTGCCATTCTCGTTCGTGTCAGCATTACCGCCTTTTTGTATCTGTTGTTGGAGCAGCTCTGGGTGCGCCAACGCCTCGACCCTAACGACCGGCTTCGTGTATGGCTGTGTGGTTTGTTCGGAGTTGCTTTAAATCAATTATTGTTTTTTGAAGGCTTGGCTTTGACGGCTCCAATCAATGCAGCACTCATCATGACCACCACTCCGATTTTGGTTTTGCTGCTTTCTGCCTTGTTTCGGGATGAAGCTTTTACATGGCTCAAGTTGATCGGCGTGCTAAGCGGAGCTGCGGGAGCGGTGCTGATTTTATGGTCCGGCAAGCAACTCATACCCCATGGCCAGGGTTGGCTGGGAGATGTGCTTATTTTGCTTAATGCAGCATCATATGCGGTTTATCTGGTCATGGTGAAACCTTTATTGTATCGCTACCATCCCCTCCTGCTGTTGTCGCGCGTATTCTTAATTGGGCTGGTTTTCGTAGCACCCGTAGGCCTCTCAGGACTTTTGCATGCAGGATGGAATTCCTTTCCATTGGTCATTTGGATTGAGCTGGCCTTCATCGTCTTTTTCACCACTTTTTTGACTTATTGGTTCAATATGAAAGCGCTGGTGCGTTCTAATCCCAGTCTGGTCGGAATATACATTTACCTTCAACCGTTATTGGCTACGACTATTGCTTTGTTGCTCAACCGCGACCGCTACCCGCCGCTTAAAATTGCTGCCACCGTCCTGATTTTTGCCGGGGTTTACTTGGTCAGCCAAAGCCGGCAGAACCAGAGGCATACAACACTGCGGACCAAAAATGTTCATGAAGAATAAAAACATATAATAATGATTCTCTCAATGACGGGTCAAGGCAGGGCTGAACAACGGTCTGACGGTTGGATTGCTCAAGCTGAAGTCCGATCGCTCAACAACCGGTTCTGGGACTTGAACTTGCGAGTGTCATCCGTATTGCGAAGCCGAGAAGCCGAAGTGCGTAACCTGCTGGCAGAACAGTTGCAGCGTGGAAAAGTGGATGCCGTGCTGTTGCTTACCTCTGCCAAGCAAACGGGCAGCCGAATCCATCTCGAAGCCGTGATGGCCTACTACGAACAACTACGCCCCTTGATCAAAAAATGGAAGGCGAAAAAACCAGATTTGTTGCCGACGCTGTTGCATCTACCCGATGTTTTACAGAGTAGTTCGGAAACTCTGGACGACCGGCAGTGGGCTTTGGTGCAACGGACCCTGCTGCAGGCCATAGAACAAGTTCACTTTTATCGACGAGAAGAGGGGAAGAAGTTAGAAACGGCATTACGCAGCCACACAGAAAAAATCCTGCAGCAATTGGATGCAATAGAGCCGCTGGAAGAGCAACGCCGCAACCTGGTTCGCTCCCGTTTGCTGCAACAGTTGGAGCAATGGCGCAGCGATGCTGGCTTCGATCCGACCCGCTTAGAACAAGAACTGATTTACTACATGGAACGGATGGATTTCACTGAGGAAAAAGTGCGGCTTAAAGCCCATTGCACGTTTTTTCTTCAAACATTAAGCGAGCCGATATCCAACGGCCGACGCCTGTCGTTCATCGCTCAAGAAATGGGTAGGGAAGTAAATACATTAGGAGCCAAAGCTTATCAGTCCGAGATTCAGAAATACGTTGTGTTTATGAAAGAAGAAGTGGAAAAAATCAAGGAACAGTTGCAGAATGTTTTGTAGCCATGGATTTAACCCAAATCTTTAGGGTTTCTAACTAAATTCAAGGCGCGATGCGGCCCTTGTTTTTGCTGATGACTGTGGCTGTTCTGCTGTTCAGCGCGGGGGGCTTTTTCGTGGCCTTTCATTTTGCCTCAGCGCTCATACGCGCCGACATGCAACGCATCGTGCGACAGGAGCAGGCACGGCTGCAGCGTTTTGAGTTTTCGGCCTCGGAATGGCAGCAAGTGCGGCGCAACAAGCGCGAGTTCTGTCTGAACGGGCTCATGTACGATATTGCTCAACTTGAAGTCGTTGGCGCGCGCATCAAGGTTTGGGCCGTTTGTGATGAGCGCGAGTCTCAGTTACAGCAACAACTATATGCCCGCTTTGGCTCGGACAGCTCAGGAACGCCTCCGTCAACCCTTTGGCTACTTTCGCTTTTGTTCCAGCACGGCATTTTGCCCTCCATCGAAAATACCCTCACAGCATTCACTTTAACAGGTCAGGTTAATTACGCAAGCAATTTTCCATACCTATTTGCCCCATTGAACTTGCCTTTTGTTCCTCCAGAGTCGGCATAGTGTTTCTTGACTTATGCACGCCCGAGCACCGGCACGGGCGAGCGTTTTTTTATGATGTCGTCTTTCGTTTCAAACATTAAAAAACCAAACATGAAAAAACTTCTTTTTGCCTTTTCCTTTTTATTACCGTGGGTCGGTTGGGCTCAGGACGCCGAAACCGACACCACACGACGCCTCATTCAACTCAATGAGGTAGTCATTTCAGCTAACCGGGTTGAAGAAGCAAAAACGCAGGTGGCCCAACAAGTTGAGGTGATCACCGCCCGAGCTGTGGCTATCGGCAATCCGGCCACATCGGCCGACATGGTGATGCAAACCGGGGAAGTACTGGTACAGAAATCACAATTAGGGGGTGGCAGCCCCATCTTGCGCGGCTTCGAAGCAGTCCGCGTGCTCTTGGTCGTTGACGGTGTCCGCCAAAACAATATCTTATTTCGCTCAGGCCACCTGCAAAACATCATCACCTTTGATCCGGCTATGCTGGACCGTGCCGAGATTCTGTATGGCCCATCATCGGTTGCGTACGGCAGCGATGCCCTTGGCGGGGTCATTCACCTTTTTACCCGCAATCCAAAACTAAACCTTACCGGAGGCCTTAACGTGTCGGGGAACTACGCCTTTCGCTTCGCCAGTGCAGCTTCTGAAAAACACGGCCATGTCGATGTGAACATCGGGGGCGCACGTTTGGCATCTCTGACCTCAATCTCCTACACCGATTTTGACGATCTGATTCAAGGAAAAAAACTCAACGACATTGCCGACAGCATCTGGTTGCGGCCTTATTACGTTCAAACCTTTAACGGTAAAGATTCGCTGGTTAAAAACGACAACATTTACCGACAGGTTTACAGTGGATACCACCAATACGATGTATTACAAAAATTTATATTTAAGCAAAATAACCGCATTCAGCACCTCTTGAATTTACAGCTCAGCAATTCCAGCGATATTCCGCGCTACGACCGACTTACGGATCCGGACGGCAGCGGTGGGTTGCGTAATGCCCAGTGGTATTACGGCCCTCAATATCGCTTGCTCGCCGCCTACGAGACGCACGTTCAAAGTAGCGGCTTTTTCAATAGCTTCCGAACTAACATCAATGTTCAAGACTATCAGGAAAGCCGACATCAGCGGCGCTTTAACCGGGAATATCTGCAGCATCGTACCGAAGATGTGCAAATTTTAGGCTTGCAATTTCACGCACGCCGGCAGAATGCACGCAACGACTTGCGTGTGGGTCTGGAGGGATACGTCAACGATTTGGTTTCTACCGCCGAACAGACCAGTATCCTTACCGGAGAAACCAAACCTCTAGACACTCGGTATCCCGATGGCGACAATACCATGTTGCTTGTCGGCATTTATGCCACCAATACCTACCGCCTTTCTGACGCACTGGCTTTGAATGCAGGCCTACGTTTGGAACACATTCGCCTCCACTCCACATTTGTCAGCAAGGACTTTTTCCCCTTTCCTTTCGATGAAGTAGAGCAAAGTCATTTACCGATTACCGGCTCGCTGGGCACAGTCTGGAATAATGACGGCTGGCAGGTGCGTACGGTGTTTTCCAGCGGCTTTCGTGCACCCAATGTGGACGACCTGGCCAAAGTGTTTGAGTCGGTTCCCGGATCTTTAGTAGTTCCCAATCCCGACATTAAACCGGAACGTACCTATAATGGGGAACTATCTGTAAGCAAAACCGTTGGAGAAATGCTGCAGGCCGAAGTCAGGGGTTTCTACAGTATGTTTCGCGATGCTATAGTCGTGGCTCCCTTTACTTTTAACGGCGAGGACAGCATTGTGTACGACGGAGAGCTCAGTGCCGTGCTGGCCGCTCAAAACACGGGCAAGGCTTTTATTACCGGTGGAAGCGGCAAGCTGTTGCTGGACCTTCCGGCAGGCTTTTCCGTTTTGGCCACGGCCACTTACACCCGTGGACGCATTGTTGAAGCCGACAGCACCCGGCCATTGGATCATATTCCTCCCGCGTACGGCAAGTTTTCGGTCATCTACAACCGAAAGCAACTGCGCGCTGAAGCCTATTTGTTGTTCAACGGCGCCAAAAAGCTGGAGGACTATGGCGGCGGCGAGGACAACCTCAACTACGCCGTACCCGACTTCGGGATGCCAGCCTGGCAAACTGTGAATCTGCGTGTTCAATATGAAATAAATCGCTATTTAACGGTTCAGGCAGCTTGTGAAAACCTTCTAGACGTCAACTATCGGGTTTTTGCTTCAGGCATCAGCGGACCGGGTCGCAATTTTATCCTTGCGGTGCGGGGCAGTTTTTAAGCTGAGGTAAGAAAGGAGCGGGGGCGGGCGCCGGGGTTGGGGGGGCCCCCCCGGCAATAAAGGCGCCTGAAACCCCCCCCGAGTAAAAGTGGGAGAAACAAGAACGCAACCCAC
>JANWWJ010000026.1 GCA_025056305.1 Chitinophagales bacterium
CTTTCCTTTCAAAGCAGGGCGTAGCGCTTCAACCATAGGCCCGGCATAGATCCGAAATGCCTTGGAATCGAGGTGGTTGATCACCCATTGCGTGTCTGGATACGTCCACGCGTACGTCAGCGGCTGATGAAACGAACTGTCGCCGAAGATCTGCGTGCGGTAGTGCTTGTCCATGTAGGTTGCAGCAATGATCCAAGCACTGCCAAACGTAAAGTCGCAAGCAAGACCCAAGGAATCGGCACAGGCTTTGGCATAAGCTACCACTCGCGACCATTCGGGGCTCAGCCACTTCTGAGCAGTTGTGTCCTTTGGATAATGCCGATTGTATTTTTCCTTATATAATTGTTGGTAGCGATACAAGGGATACAGCCAACAGATTTCCACGCCGCCAAAATGATGATCTTTGACCCACTGCAGCTGATGGCGGATGTCTTCTTCTTTAATCTTGGTGGCAAACCACCACCAGCGCACCATGGGCTTGGTAGAGGGATAAAAGGGATTTGCTACAGGAGCCTGATCCGCAGGCGTCTGACAGGCTCCGTAAACCAGCAAGAGCATCAGAGCAGCAACCCTCCAACCCACGGCAAACAAAGTTACTTGGAAGCAAAGCCCAGCGCACCAGCCGTTGCACCCGATAATTGTTCAGCCACAGCTACAAGAATCATTGCTTGGCTCGTAACCAGAGCAAAGGGCAGGCGCCGTTAAAAATTTTTTGAAATGTAGTTCATGCTTCCAGAGACCAGAAAGCCGCTTTGGATAGTCTGATCCACAACATTACCGGCAGTTTTATATCCGACCTGCAGCTGTAAACCGAATCGGTCAGCCAACCGGCATCCGGCCGTGGAGCCCAAAAAGAATCCTTTTCCATAATCTTCTTGACTCCAAAGCTTAACCTGACCACTTACACTTATTTGCTTTGAATCCATAAGGCTAAATGCCGTAATACCGATTTCGCTATTTCTAAACGGAAATCCGAATTTCAAGTACATATGATAAAAGCGATCATACATATGGAAGTAATTATTGAAGTAAAACACTGATGCCAGACACGATGCATTAATTATTTTACCGAAAGGCCGTTTAACATTTTTGTCTTCGAAATAGTAAGATTGTTTGCCCCTTAACTCATTACTGAAAAAAGCGCCTGCCTGTAGAGGTTTATATTCAATAAATTTCAGGCTACGGAGAACCATCCGGAGTAGTTGTAAAAATCCACTATACCTGATTCACCGAACTATCGGGTTAAAGCACGTTCCTCTTTCCCTTTTCTCAGTTACGTTTCACAAAATTTACTGGATCTTCTTTTTTCCGAAGCCAGGCATTAGTGTTTTTCGGACTTTGAGGAAAAAAACACAGATATACAAAACACTTGATTCTGTTGCCCAAGACCATATCGATTTCACCGTCGCACAACCCATAGTGCCGGAAAAAACCAATGGAACGTCACGGGCAAGCAGATAGTTGGCTTCAAAACCTCCGATAGGCGCCACCGCTTGGTGTTTCGGCGAAGCAAAGGCAGGTAAGATCAAATTCCCGATGTTGCCGGGAAACCCATTTTTTTCTGTATCATTTTTAATGGCATGAATTTATTATAGTCGTTTTTTTTGATTTATGGTATTTTGTTTTGTCCAACCCACTAATTTCTATGAGGTCAGCATTCCATTATAGATTTTTATTTCTGTCTCAAACTAAACCTGACGGTCAGGTTGCATTTCTTTTACTTAAGCGTCCGAACACCTCCGGATAGCTGGCTATTTGGGCTGTAAGGTCGCGGTCGTAGCGGATGACCACTACCCGATACCCTTTTTCGACAAGTTGACGGCGAATGCTTTCATCCTGGGTGCGTTGGGCAGGTTGGTCGTGAACGGCACCATCGCAGAATACACACACATTAGGCTTGTAGAAGAAATCCGGAATACAGGGAAGATCCTGAATGGGTTTTTGCGCTTCGTCGGGAAGACGGAGGTAATTCTGGGCCAGCACGTCTAAAAAGCGACGCTCCAGTTCGGAGCGCGAGTCCGTAAGGGATCGCAGCCATTCGAGATGTGCATGCCAGTCACGGTTGTCAAAGCGGGGCAGTGTTTTTGATTTGGCAAGATCTAAAAGCAATTTCTTAATGATATGTCGGTTGAGCAGCAAGGCATCCAGCTGATTCCTGTAGGTGAGCAAACATTCATAACAGGCCGCTACACAATCAGGTTTCAGGTCATTGCCATCCATATCGAAATGGCACAGGTTTAATGCAGCTTGTGCTATGCGGGCAATGACATCGCGTTCATTGACCATACGCGCCAGGATGCCCACACCACCCTCGGGGATTTCCATCAACAGAATGCTTTGATAATTTTCACTTCCGATGCACTCGCTGGCCAACTCTGACTCCTCCAGCTGAAATTCCTGCTCACAGCCTCGTTGCAAAGCATACTGCAGTGTTGTTAAAAATGATCTGTCAGGATTTGTTGTAAAACCAGCAAACCGAAATAGGAGTATGTTATGGGTACCGAAAACACTCAAACGGACAGTTTCTATATTGCGTAAAGGCGCGCCTGAAGGCTGTAAAAGCTTCTGATCATTGATGTATTCGCCGTTTTCGAAATTGATGGTAAAGCCATTCGGGCGTCCGATGCGGGGGCCGTGGTTGACCCGTAATACGGTGGCTGCCGGGGCATAAAGTATGTGCGCGCAGTTAGCATCGGATGATGCAACGTCGGCTTCAAGGGTACGGAACCTGCCTTGTTCCTGGGAAAACTGGAAAAAGGTTTCGATATGGTAACCTCGCCTGCGACGCTCTTCCTCATCGCAAGTGATGCGCTGGCGGCGTCTCACATTCACATTGGGCATTTCTATTAGCGTAGCAGCCAAACTGTTTGAGGCATGGAAGAGCGTATTGCAAACCGGACAACGGTCGCATCCTGGCTCGCAGAAGGCACGGCAGGTATAGCAAAGTTTCTTTTTGCTGCACCGTTCAGCAAAGCCCCCATGAGGTGCCTGAAATGCCGTCACCTCCCATTGAGCTCCCTCGTGATAGAAGAAGTTACCCGGAGCAAATTCGGTCAAAGCCAAAAAGCGGGGACGCGATATAAATTCTCCATCACCACGCGGTACCCATGCCCGAACAGGCAGCAACGGGAAATTATAGCCGGGCAAAAACTGCTCAGAAGCCAAATAGCGATAGGGGTAAAAATCGCTCTCTTCATTGCTTGTGTCTATTTGTCGCAAAATATTGAGTTGCCTTATCGCTTCATTTTGTCTATCACGTGCCTGTTGCTGGTCTTGGGGATTGCCCGCTTTCAGCATTTCGTTATTGGCTTCACGAAACCGTTGCATGGCGAGCCGGTAAAGCTCACGCCACCGATTAAAGGCTCTGTCAAATGTTCTCGGCGCTTCTGCCAGGACCTGTTTAACCCAATCATCACCAAACCAAGGAGTGTCCTGCAAAGAATCTGAATCAGCCTTCAGCATTGAAACGATGCCACCCTGTAGCTCGCCACGTACTGCTTCGCTCAATTCAAGTTGACTCGCTACTTCTTCACGCAGAGGAAGATCGTCTTTATTGACGTCAATCAGCGTTTCAATACTGTCGCCTATGGAAAGTCGAATTTGAGCCAACCACATGGCGTGAACGTGTGCACGAAGCAATGCCTCGTTGGCAAGGTCAATACGTGGCGCACGCACATTACCTGCCACCATGGCTTCCTGATGGTGGAAGAAATACTGGTCGTGATTGTTCAGTGCGCCGCAATAGCAAAACACCAGGCCGGGCTGCCCTTGTCTACCGGCACGGCCACTGCGCTGAGCATAGTTAGCTGGGGATGGGGGAACATTACGCAAGTGGATGATATCCAAATCAGCAATGTCAATACCCAATTCCATGGTAGGTGAGCAGACGAGGTACGGAAGCCTTCGCTCGTCCTGGCTGTTATCCAGACGGAAACGACGTTCACGGCGCTCGCGCTCTCCGGTGCTCACTACCTGAGCCGTATGCTCGCGTGCTTCAAAGCCGGTAAGCTGAGCAGGAGGCAACTTGTAGAATTGCTGAAAAAATGAATTAGGGTTAGGAGAAACTGATTGGTATGCATCGTGTATGGCACGACGCTGATAAAGCGGGTTCTGATCCTGAGGTGTACCGTTGCCCAGTTTCCAGATTAGCGCCCGTGCATCCAACTGATAGCTGATCTGATTGTTTGCCGTTTTATTTCTAAATAAAAAGCCTTGCGAAACCAGGATGTCAAGTAAGCTATCTATGACCTGATTGTATCTATTTACAGTTAAGCCAAGTTCTCTGCGCAGGTATTTTCCGATGACACTTGTTTCACTCAGACTGAATGATTGTGCATAATTCCAATTTCCTACCCGATGGCGTAAAAAGTATCTCCCAGGCTGTAATTCATTAACATTAGGATCAATTCCCCAGAACTCGTTGAGGTTTTGTTCGGCACGTCGTCTGATTTGCTGCTGATTCCTTTCCTGCAAACAAGCTGTGTTAATGGCCAGTTTCCTTCGGAAATGATTCAAGATGGCGCGGATAATTGTTTCCCGCTCCTCTGGTTTTTTATCACGGAGCTCGCGTATGTTTTCCCAGTGCCTTTCAGTACTGCACAGGTGCTCGAGGCCGTGAAAGGTGATGTGCAGCAAACCGACTTGTTCCAGGTTTGGCTGAACGAAGCGCCAACCGCGCCGCAGATCTTCAAAGAGACGATATTCGGTTAATTGACGAAAGGCTTCCCAAACTTCTTGTGCCGCCGGTGATTGCGGGTCAAGGTTTGGATTTTTTGCAATGTCGCAAATGCTCAGGCCACTGGCCTCTACCGTTGCCTGCGCTATGTTATCGTACCGCAGTTCTTTGTGTTCCTCTAAGGCCGTATAAAGCGCTGAACGAAGCAAGGCTACATGAACAAAATCGTTGAAGTGTCCGGCCTGCAAGGAAGCATCTTGTCGGTTATCGGTGAACGAAAGGAGCTTATCCTTTGCGGCACGAGTCTCAATGGATCGGCGCAATAGCGATGTCGCAAGAATAGTCGTGGCACTGCTGCGTCCTTCGCTGGAAAGCGTAGTCAATTTGGCGAATTCCTGTTGATGTCGGGTGTAAAACTCACCACAGTTCAGACACAAGGCAAAAGGCTCGGGCTGCCACCACATTTTGATGGCTCCTTCAAAAGGCTCTTCCTGGGCCTCACCGTGAGGAGTTACCCACATCGGCGTGGGTACACGATCACGCCACGTGCTGCTGATATGCCCGCGACCATCCAGCCATTCTTCAGGAATCAGATCTTCTGACCAATCCTGATCCTCCGGAGCAATCATCAGATACCCTGCGGTGCCACTGTCATCCTTCTCACCTGTAGGCGGGTGAGGCAGTATTTGATTATCCATCTTAAGGGCGTGGTAGTAGTCTTGCCCGCATACTCTGCAAAACTTAATCGGCAGGAATAATTTTTTATCAGATCCTTGCAACTGGCCTGAAGTAGAAAACTCCCTTTGTGCTTCCGGTTCCAGGGTAGCATATAATGCACGACCCTGGCTGATGAACTGATGCAGCTTGAATGCAAAAGCCCGACCGCCATCATCACGCCTCAGGCTTCCGCTAATAGCCAGGAGCTCTTGCAGGCGACGCTGGCAGTCGCCGGTATCATGTCCCGTGGTTTCGGATAAAATGCGAGCTACTTCCGATAGCCTGCGGGGTGTACGCCGCCGTATTTTCCCGTCTTCCTCCTGTTCAATGCCCAGTTGCCACTCAATCCAGCGGGCCAGGGCATGACGTCTTAAGTCATCCGCAGTTTCCGGAAGGGCTGCCGTCAAGGCAGCTTTGAGCTCTTCTGTTGCGGGCATTCCGCCTTCGGTGAAGGGAACCAGCGTTTCTTCGATCACATCTTCAGCGGTAAACCGATACCCGAAAAGACGCTGTGCAAATTCAGCAACGGCTGCGCGGCGCTCCTCACCACTGGCATTGTTACCCGCAACCATGGTTGCACTGGTACCGATGTGAACAAGCTCGGGACCGGCACAACGTTGCTTTAGACGGCGGATGAGCATGGCCACATCGGCACCCTGACGACCCCTGTACGTATGCAGTTCATCAAAAACCAGAAAACGCAAACCTCCGCCTATTCTTTCGAGGAACCTTTGATCATAAGGACGCACCAGCAAGAACTCGCCCATCACGTAGTTGGTAAGTAAGATGTGTGGCGGATGCTGACGCATCTGCTCACGGATCTCGTTAGGTGTTTCACCCGTGTACTTGCCCACAGTGACCGGAAATCGTTGGCCTCTTCGGCGCTCATATTCATCCATCAATTTCTTTAATCCATCGAACTGCGAATTCACCAGAGCATTCATCGGATAGACGATGAGCGTCATAACACGCTCGCTGGTGCGCGGGTTACGCATCAGATCATCTATGATGGGCAGGAAATAAGTAAGACTCTTACCTGAACCGGTACCACTGGTAACCACATAGCTTTCCTTTCTGATCGCCTTTTGCAAAGCCTCAAACTGGTGCTGATAGAGGTGAAAAGGCCTGCCTTCGGAGGTGCGAAACAAATTTGACGTTTCCTCATGAATAACTCCCTTTGAGGCCAGTTCATCGACAGTTGCCGCCCGCGCATAGGAAGGGCTGAGTTGCAGCAATGGCTCGGGCCACAGTTCCGCTTC
>JANWWJ010000040.1 GCA_025056305.1 Chitinophagales bacterium
TATTTTCAGCTGACGGAGTTTTTTCTGCCTCATTACCGCTATCCTCTGCTGCAGTGGGCACCGTTACGTTGGCTGGAGAAACAGCTCATGCAGCACCGCCGTCACATAGCCACTTGTGGCAATCTGTTTCAGGTAGCTGCTCCGGGCCTGGTCTTGCACACGTCGGACCCCTCTTTACGGCATGCCGCATTTGAGTTAATTGCTGACACCGTTGATGCCTTCAATCCTGCGCCTAATCTGCTTTTGTTCAAAGATTGGCCTGATGAAGAACCGGCGGACCTGCTCACCGGTAGGGGTTACCGGCGATTTGGTGAAAACGGTACCATGGTTCTAGAAGTTCGCCCCGATTGGAGTCATTTTTCTGATTACGTTGCCGCCATGCGGCATCGCTATGCACAACGCGTGCGTAAGGCCCGTCGCCTCCGGAACGGCCTCAGTTGTCATGAGGCTACGCTTTCGGAAATCGAAGCCCATGCCGGTAGGCTGGAGCAGCTCTACCGCAATGTGGCGGAAAAACAAGCCCTTCGGCTCGTATGGGCAAATGCCGCTTACTTTAAAGAACTTAAACGTTCGCTAGGGCAGGCCGCCCGAATGTTTTTCTATTGCAGAGATGGGAATATCATAGCCTTTCGAACCGAAATAGTCCATAAGCAGGAACTGGAACTGCACCTGATCGGCATAGACTACCGCTTTAACACCACGCACTGGCTCTACTTCAATATCCTTTACGACGCAATTGAGTCGGCTATTTCATTGGGGATGCCCCGCCTGGAAATGGGCCGCACTGCACCCTATGCTAAGCTGATTGCTGGTGCGGAAAAAAAGCATTTTGTCCATTACTACCGTATGCATGGATTTGTTGCCCGGATCATGAGCCGATTCCTTCTGGCGGTTTACAAAAAAAACATCCGCAGGAAAGCTTTCGCCTCCCTACGGATATTCCGGGGTCAATGAAGCAGGACTAACTCGTTATGGCTACCTGGCGGTTCAGCCCGGCCAGGGATAGCATCTTATTGAGGCAACTCATGGGGGTCAGGTTGCTCAGGCTTTGATCGCCCCCTTCCCAAAGCGGACGGACATAATGCAGGCACCATCCGTAAACCGAGCGCTGATTGTTGAATTCGTCACGGCGAATGATACGCCCTCCCCCATCCATTCGGTACTGGGTTGGGTCGTAACCCGGCACTCGCCTGCCCTTTTCCCACACTGCATCGATGACGCGCTGGCTCGGCATGGCTCGAAGCTTACATCAATTCGTTTTCGTCAATGATGATTACACCATCGCAAATCGTGTAAGCACCATCGCGATAAATTTCATTGGCTTTTGCACTGTGATCTCCCGCTCCCAACAGCATGTTGAGAACCATCAGTATTTGTGCAATTATGCTTGCCATGTTGGAAAATTTTGATGTACCAAAGCTAAGGCAATCCGGCTCTGGAATATGTACATTCAAAGGCTTTCAGTAACAAACCGATTTCATGCTGTTATCACATAATTAATTGAATTTCAATGTTTTAAAAGAAAAAGCAAGCGATGTTCCCATCGCTATATCATAAGTAACTGAAAAATAATTAGTTATAAACAACAAGCCGCTGCTTTCTGTATCCTGCCCACCCGGTTTGGCACAATGTTTAGCTATAAAAGCACCCCTGGAAATTTTTCTGAAATAATTGAGTATCAATAGTTCTATAAGAAGTTGCTTTTTTGGTTTGATTTTTTCAAAAACAGCAAGAAAAGTAACATTGGCGGAGGCCCTAGAAACCTTCCCTACCCAAGTCTCCGGTAAAGCAAACAGTGGCTACGCAGCCTATAATCAGTTCTTATATCAGCATAAGCATTGACAACACATGACCATCCGATGATAAAAGTATAAGCTGTTCAGGTTGTTGAAATGAACAGTTTTTTCAGAATGGTAACATAGAATATTTTCTATTCTAACGATATCGCCAAAACAAAAAGTTGCTTTTTTTCTAAAATTTGAACATAAAACGAGGAATTACATGCAGGACATCATTGAATTAGTAACATTCGTGAATTCCCGAAAGCCATCAGAAGCAGAGTTTATTGATCCGGTTCGCAACGACAAAAACAACCTGTATAACCGGCTGCTGCGCGCTGTTTCCGAGGGAAAAATCACCAACGACGAATCAGCCAGCCGCATGCTGTATAACACCAGCCCGGGAGATAAAAAATTCCTGATGCTCAAAAACCGGTTGCGTGACCGCCTGGTCAATTCCGTGGTATTGATCAACAAAAAAAAGATTTCAACCGAACCCCTTGCCCAGGCCATGCATAGCGGTTCGAAATATTTTATTGCCGCTAAGCTTATGGCAACAGTCGGCGCCAGAGACAGCGCATTGCAATTAGGCAGACATGCGTTAATGCTTGCTCAAAAATTCGCACTGACCGACTTGATCTTCCAGAGTTCCGAATTGCTCCGTGGGCTGCATGCCTATTCAGGAAACAAAAAAGATTTTACGCAATACCATGTCGTCTGCGAGCAGGCGCTGAGGGACCTGAACCTGGAGTCTAAGGCGGCCTATCTTTTTGAAGAACTTACGGTTCAGCTGGCACGAACCAAATCGCACGATATCCGCCTGGCCCAGCAGGCCAGGCACTATTTCCATCAGTTGCGCCGAATGATAACGCAATCCTCATCGTTTAATCTGCACACCTACTATTACCGCATCGGGACACTTTATTATCAGCTCATTAAAGACTATAACAAGCTGATTGATTTGCTCAATCAACACGAACGTTATCTGCAACATTACCCTCACCTCAATGTGCAGGTACAGAAAGGCAAGTTTGCTTTGCTCCGTATTGGAGCATACCTGTATCTACGCGATTATGCCAAAGGAAGGCAGGAAGCCGAACAGGCCTTGCAGTTGTTTCGGAGGGGATCGAACAACTGGTTTACTACCATGGAAAACTATTTTTTGCTCAGCATGCAGGCAGGTGATTTTGAACAGGCTGCTCGTTTATTTGACCAAGCCACAAGCCATGAGCGTTTTGCCCACCTCCCGGAAGTAAAAAAAGAAACCTGGAAGGTGTACGAGGCCTATCTGCTGTATGCCTTGCCGGAGCGCCGACGTCAGAAAACCTTCAGGATTGAAAAGTTCCTTAACGAAGTGCCTATTTTTCAAAAAGACAAGGCCGGGCTGTATCCATCTATTTTGATTGCTCAGGTGCTCTTTCTTTTTGAAATCATGGACGAACAACGTTTGGAAAAAACACTGGAATCCCTGCGCATTTTTGCCACACGCAACCTGAAGGCCGTTTCCGCACCCCGCACGATCAACTTCATCAAAATCATGCGCTTACTCTTCAACTATCACTACGATCTGAGAAAAGCCATGGCTAAAATTCAGGCCCCGTTATCGCGTATGCAGGCTGCCCTGGAGGCACCGAGGGAGGAGCGCGAGCTGATGGAAATCATCAGCTACGAGTA
>JANWWJ010000043.1 GCA_025056305.1 Chitinophagales bacterium
GTAAGCACCTGATGTTCCCAATGCCGGTGACGGCGCAGCGCCCACGGGGTCAACGGAAGGTCCTTGAAGTAATCAATGTGGGTCCAGGGGTCGCGAAAATCAGCAAGCCACGGTAAACCAGTTTGCTTCTTCAGGTGTAATGCGATGAGGTGAACCGAATGCGGCGGTCCGGTGGAAGCAATGGCATCAACGGCATGCTGCTTCAGCCAGCGGTTAAGAAAACGAACCGAGGGACGTATCCACCAGCAACGAGCATCGGGAATGAACAGGTTTGCCCGGATCCACAACGATAATTGCTGCACGCCTGTAGGCCGCTTTTCATCTGCCAAAAAGCCAGAAAACAGAGGTTGATCTGTCGGCTGGCCGATCAGCCGTTTGTACCATGCATAAGGTTCACGAATCGGCTGGCGAAGCACCGTGAGCCATGGCGGCACCTCGGCTTCCAACGTAAAATCGAGAATGGGATAATCGGCATTTGATGCTGTGTACACAACCGGTTCCCAACCGAATTCAGGCAAATACTTGCACATTTTAAGCCACCGCTGCACACCGGCACCCCCACAGGGGGGCCAATAATAGGATAGAACGATGACGCGCTTCATTCAAAGCTGGCAAAGTTAACCGCAGCATGCGGCAGGCTTGCGAAAGCGGTATCTTGGCGCTTTCACCATTCTTGGGACGACTTTAACGCTTATGCGATACACATTGAATCATGCTGAACTGTTTACAGCCAACCGTCAACGGCTGAAGACCTTACTACCACCCAATGCCCTGGTTCTGTTGCTCAGCAACGATGTTTATCCACGCAGTGCCGACGGTCATTATCCTTTTCGTCAAGACCCCGATTTGTTTTATCTGACCGGTATCGATCAGGAAGACACTTATTTGCTCTTGTATCCCGACTGCCCCCGCGAAGATTTGCGGGAGGTTTTGTTCTTAAGACGCACCAGCGAGACCATAGCCATCTGGGAAGGTCCCCGGCTCACTCAGAGTGAAGCATGTGCCCGCAGTGGCATTAAGACCATCAAGTGGAATGATGAGTTTGATTCTATCGTCAACATCGTGATGTGTTATGCAGAACAAGTTTTTTTAAACTTAAATGAACACGATCGGCTGGTCAACGAAGTGCCTTACCGGAGTTTGCGGTTTGCCCGAGCCTTGCAGGACCGTTTTCCATTGCATCAGTACCGCCGTCTGGCACCGCTGATGCACCAGTTGCGCAGCATTAAAATGCCTCAAGAGCTGGAGCTGATTAAGAAAGCGATTGCCATCACTGAAAAAGCCTTTCGCCGGGTGCTGCAGTTTATTCGTCCAGGAGTAATGGAATATGAAATTGAAGCAGAGATCACCCATGAATTTTTGCGCAACGGCGCTTCAGGGCATGCCTACCAACCCATTATCGCAAGTGGGAAAAACGCCTGCATCCTGCATTACATCAACAATAACCAGCCCTGCCGCGACGGCGAACTGGTGCTTATGGATTTTGGTGCCGAATACGCCAATTATGTTGCCGACTTATCGCGCACCGTACCGGTCAACGGACGCTTCACACCCCGGCAGCGCGAAGTGTACGATGCCGTTTTGCGCGTTATGCGGCAGGCAAAAAATCTGTTGCGGCCTGGCACGAATTTGCACGAATACAATACCAAATTAGTAGGGCAAATCATGGAAGAAGAGCTCCTTAAATTGGGCTTGCTCAAGACGGAAGAAGTGAAAAATCAGGATCCAGAAAATCCTGCATATAAAAAATACTTCATGCATGGAACATCGCATTATTTAGGCCTGGACGTTCACGATGTCGGCTCCCGGTTTGCGACCATACAACCCGGCATGGTTTTTACTTGTGAGCCGGGTATTTACATTCCGGAAGAAGGCTTTGGAATCCGGCTGGAAAACAACATTTTGGTTACAGAAGATGAGCCGGTGGATTTGATGGCCGGCATTCCTATAGAGGCCGAAGAAATAGAAGCATTGATGGCCGCTCGCCCTTCATGAAAGTCCAAGTGCTTCCGTTTGTTTCGTGCTTGTCCATAGCAGCCCAATAGAGTAGATTTGCAGCCGTTTTTGCGTCCGGCAAAAACAGCATAGGCTCGTAGCTCAGTTGGTTAGAGCGCTACACTGATAATGTAGAGGTCGGCAGTTCAACTCTGCCCGGGCCTACGCACATACAGCTGCCATCGGGGGTGTAGCTCAGCTGGCTAGAGCACCTGCTTTGCAAGCAGGGGGTCATCGGTTCGATTCCGATCACCTCCACCATAAAAAGACAAAAAGGCCTAATTGAAATTTTTGTCGCCATTGATGTACAAAAGCAAGTGTCGAAAGCTTTAACCAAAAGCCCATCTTTCCATCAGATTTGCCAATGAAACGTGCCCCGCAAAGAGTTGAAATACTATAATCCCAGCCAAAACCTGGATCATAAGCTGGTATCGGCCTTGGCGCGAGTAGCTGAAGTGTTCAAGGTGCTCTTGCTGAAAGCGGGGGGAAAATACAAGCTCAGCACACTACAAGTAGAAATAATGCTTTTTTTAATGCAACATCCGCCAACTCTGCGGACGGTAAGTCAGTTAGCCCGTGAGTTCAATATCAGCAAAGCGACCATGAGCATTGCCCTGCGATCGTTGTTAGCCAAGCGCCTGGTCACCAAGGCGGAAACGCCAGATTTGCGCAGCTTCCGGATCTATCTCACGCCACGAGGATTTAACCTGGCCACACGTCTGCTTCAATTTCGGCAACCCATCTTGAGGGCCATCCACAAGATGGACCGCGAAAAGAAAGACACGATGCTGGAGCAATTGCTGCAGCTGTTGTATGCTTTGCAGCAAGCAGGCGTAATCAGCCCCATGCGTATGTGTTTGAGTTGTGCCCATTTTGCTCGAACCTCCGGTGGGATGGCCTACTGCATGCTGTTGCAGAAAGCTTTAGAGCCAGCCGCCCTCCGCATCGATTGCCCTGAACATCGGGCTGCTTAAACGTGGTGAGTTGGGTTTGTCTTGGAGCATTGTCCGGTGACCATCGTATGAAAGCAAGCAGTTGATCATGGTACGCAAAGCATTTCGTGCACCAGGCTTTCGCTCATGGATCGCCATCGTTGCCTTGTTGCTGGCCGGTGAGACAGCGGCATCAGGGCAGAGTTTTCCCAAAAAAGGGCGTGTTGTGTGTCTGGGCTTCTACAATGTGGAAAACCTCTTTGATACGATCGATAATCCTCTAACTCAAGATGAAGAGTTCACGCCAGCGGGTGAGGCGCGTTGGACAGCCCAGCGCATGAGTCAGAAATCGCGCAACATTGCCCGGGTCATTGCAGCCTTAAACGAGGGAAAAGGCCCAGATGTATTGGGACTTTCCGAAGTGGAAAATGATTTTGTGCTGAGGTATTTGCTTCAGCAAGACGAGCTTAAAAAAAGTGGGTTGAGCTACATCCATTTTGATTCCCCGGACATGCGGGGCATCGATGTCTGTTTGTTGTACCGGCCAAAAGTCTTTCGTCCTATAGCACAGCGGTTATTGCGCGTTGATGTCCAAAAGTGGGACAACCGCCCTACGCGGGATATTTTGTGGGTCAAGGGCCTGATGTTCAACCGCGACACTTTACATGTTTTTGTAAATCATTGGCCATCACGACGTGGTGGAAGAGAGCTTACCGAGCCGAAACGGCTTGCAGCGGCCAAGGTCTTACATCGAGTTGTCGACAGCCTTCTGGGCCAAAATCCCGACGCCCTGATTGTAGTCATGGGCGATTTCAACGATAATCCCGGAGATGCAAGCCTGAGCCTGCTGGAACAAGGGTTGCAAAACGGTGGGCTCATCAATTGCATGAACCGTTTCGACTGGAAGCGAGGGGAAGGTACAGAGTACTATCAGGGTTTATGGTACCGCTTCATCCAGATTTTGGTTTCGCCAGGCCTCAAACGTTATAGCTACGAGGGATCGGGTGCCAATGCCTGTTCCGGCATTCACATCTTCCGCCCTAATTGGATTATGAAACAAGATGCCTCGGGCCACTGGATCCCCAAGCGCAGTATTGATGAAGATGGCAGTATAGGTTTCAGCGACCACCTGCCGGTTTACCTGCTGCTGCGCTGGTAACTGCTCGGTCAGGATTGGTTAGAAACTGTCGGCGCACAACGTACCTTTGCTTTAGCTTGATCAATAAACTCATCTATGGCAAAACGAACTATAGAACGGCTGCAAGAGGTCGTCATCAAGTTTGCTGGCGACTCAGGTGATGGCATGCAGCTTACCGGTGGTCAGTTTACCAACACGGCTGCTCTGGTGGGCAATGATTTGGGCACGTTCCCTGATTTTCCAGCCGAAATTCGAGCCCCTCAAGGCACGTTAGCTGGCGTGTCGGGCTTTCAAATCAATTTCGGCAGTAAAGAAATTTTTACTCCTGGCGACCAGTGCGATGTATTGGTGGCCATGAACGCTGCGGCACTAAAGGTGAACCTCAACACCTTGCGCAAAGGGGGAACCATCATCGTAAACACTTCGGGATTTGATGCTAAAAATTTAAAGCTGGCCGGATATGCTTCCAACCCGCTGGATGATGGCTCTCTTGAAGGTTACAACCTGATCCGCATTGACATCACGAAGCTGACGCGCGAAGCCACTGCCGACATAACCGATCTGGGGTTAAAGGAAAAAGACAGGTGCAAAAACATGTTCGTGCTTGGCTTTTTGTTTTGGATGTTTGACCGGCCGATGGATTATACGTTACAAGCTTTACAAAACAAGTTTGCCAAAAACCCCTCTGTGCTTGAGGCCAATGTGCGTGCCCTGAAAGCGGGATACAACTATGGTGATACGACGGAAACATTTACCACCCGCTATCGGGTAGAAAAAGCGCCCATGGCACCTGGCGAATACCGAAACATCATGGGTAACCAGGCTTTGGCTTTGGGTTTGGTAGCGGCTGCACAAAAGAGTGGTTTGAAACTTTTTCTCGGCTCCTACCCCATCACCCCTGCCTCTGATATTCTGCACGAGTTGGCGCGGTATAAAAATTTCGGTGTCATCACCTTCCAAGCCGAAGATGAAATTGCCGGCATTTGCTCAGCCATAGGGGCCGCTTTCGGTGGCAACATTGGCGTAACCACCACCTCAGGTCCGGGCATGGCATTAAAAACCGAAGCGATTGGTTTAGCTGTGATGTTGGAGCTGCCTTTGGTAATTTGCAACATTCAGCGCGGAGGCCCCTCTACCGGCCTGCCTACCAAAACTGAACAGGCCGATTTATTGCAAGCCCTCTATGGCCGAAACGGTGAGTGCCCCCTTCCGGTGCTTGCTGCTTGTTCTCCGGCCGACTGCTTTGACACCGTTTATGAGGCCGTACGCATTGCCTTAAACCACATGACCCCCGTCATTTTCCTCAGCGACGGGTACTTGGCTAACGGATCGGAGCCGTGGCGATTTCCTACCGCCGACCAGCTTCCGGAAATTAAGGTTGTTTTCGCCGAGCCACGCACAAACGGTACCCCTTTCCTACCCTATCAGCGTGATGAACGGCTGGTGCGCCCGTGGGCCCGTCCGGGCACTAAGGGCTTGGAACACCGCATTGGCGGCTTGGAAAAAGAAGACATTACGGGCAACATCAGCTATGAACCGGAAAACCACGAGCACATGGTCAAAGTGCGGGAAGCTAAAGTGGAGCGTATCGCCGATTTCATTCCGCTGCAAACCACTGAAGGGCCTGAACAAGGGGAAGCGCTTATCGTGGGCTGGGGTGGCACTTATGGAGCCATTAAAGCTGCCGTGCAGGACCTCAACGAGCAAGGCTATCGCATCGCCCAAACCCATTTGCGTTACCTCAAACCCTTCCCCAAAAACCTCGGTGAAATCTTACACCGCTATCCAAAAGTCATCGTGCCTGAAATCAACAACGGTCAGCTGATCAAAGTGCTTCGCGACAAATATTTGGTTCCAGCCGTAGGCATCAACAAGATTCAGGGCATACCGTTTACCAAAGCGGAATTGGTGCAACGCATCAAGGAATTAGTGAACTAAGTTTAAGGGTTAATCACTTGATAACTTTTGCTCATGGAAGAAGTCCTCAAGGAACAAACCGTCAAGCTAACACCGAAAGATTTTCAAACTGACCAAGACGTTCGGTGGTGTCCGGGTTGCGGCGATTATTCCATTTTAAAGCAGGTCCACACCATTTTGCCTCAGCTGGGCATACCACGCGAGCAAATTGTATTTGTGAGCGGTATCGGCTGTTCTTCTCGTTTTCCTTATTACACGGAAACCTATGGCCTGCATGGCATTCACGGTCGTGCCACAGCTATTGCAGCAGGGTTAAAAGCCACGCGGCCTGATCTCAGTGTGTGGGTAGTGACTGGCGATGGTGATGCCTTATCCATAGGCGGCAACCACTTAATCCACCTTTTGCGTCGCAATTTTGATATAAATGTTTTGATGTTTAATAATGAAATCTATGGACTGACGAAGGGGCAGTACAGTCCAACATCGCCAGAGGGCATGGTTGCTAAAAGCACGCCGTACGGCTCCATCGACCATCCCTTCAACCCCATTGCTTTGGCTTTAGGTGCCGATGCTACATTTGTGGCCCGCAGCATGGACCGAGACCCAGCGCACCTCCAACAAATGTTGTTGCGCTGCTACCATCACCGCGGCACTGCTTTTTTGGAAATTCTTCAGAACTGCAACATTTATAACGACGGTGCCTTTGAGCTGTTTACTGAAAAGGCCACCAAAAAGGAACACACGGTATTTCTGGAACACGGCAAACCTCTGGTGTTTGGCGAGCAACAAGATAAAGGCATACGGCTCGACGGCTTCACCCCCCGCGTAGTCAGCTTAAAAGAGTTTTCTAAAGAGGATTTAATGATCCATGACGAAACGGACATCAATAAAGCCATGATCTTATCGCGGCTGTATGAGATGAATGACGGCGAGCATGTGTATCCGAAGCCTTTCGGCGTTTTTTACATGCGCCAGCGGCCCACTTACGAAGATGCTTTGCAACAGCAAATAGAGCAAGTAATCGCTAAGCTCGGCCCGCCCGATCTTAACAAGCTGCTGCGTGGCCGCGAGACTTGGGTCGTTGAATAAAGGGCAGGGCTTTTAAGCATAACCGCGCTCCTGTAGCCAGTGTTGCCATTCTTCCAGTTGGCTCCCGCGCAACACACGAGGGAACTTATGCTGCCCACCGAGTTTGCCTTTCATGGCCAGCCATTCAATGAAAACCGAATTGGGCAGCAAGCGCACCAGCACGGCTTTAAGTGCGGCCGTCCGCTCTGTGGCGTAGTCATCGTTTAATTCGCAAAGCCGGCGATCCAGTACCTGAGCTACCTGATCGGCATCTGCGGGTTTGTCGGTGCCAATCCACCATTGATGGGCAAACAGGCCTTGGTAAGGAATGCCGGCAACGGTAAACTCCCGCACATCAATACCAAAGACTTCTTCAACGGTCTGGATAGCCATGTTCATATTATCTACCGACAGATGTTCGCCGGTAAGGCTGATGTAGTGTTTGGTGCGTCCGGTGATTTTGATCTCAGAGCGACTGAGGTCTGTAAACTCAATCACATCACCAATAAGATAACGCCACGCACCGGCACATGTGGACAGAAGCAGCGCATATGGCTTTCCTTGTTCCACCTCACCTATATGAAGGGCTTGTGCCGTGGGTAAAAGATTGCCTTCTGCATCAAAATTTTTTTCATCAAAAGGGACAAACTCATAATAGATGCCGTTGGCCAACAGCAGCTCCATACCCGACGGGTTGGGGTGGCTGTCAAAAGCAATGAATCCTTCTGAGGCCAGGTAAGAATTCTGGGTTATGATGGGCCGGCCCAGCAGTCGTTCAAAACCTTTGCGGTAGGGTTCAAACGACACGCCGCTGTGCACGTATACCTCCAGGTTCGGCCAGATTTCATGTATGTGCTGAACCTGATGCATGGAAATGATTCGTTCCAGCAAAATCTGGACCCATGCCGGAATGCCCACAACGATGCTGACATCCCACTGAGGCGCCCGCCGCGCAATCTCATTCAGTTTTCGATCCCAGTTGCGTTCGCGGGCAATTTTAAGGCCGGGCTTGTAAAAAACATGAAACCATAGGGGGATTTTCGAAGCGCTGATCCCGCTCAGATCGCCCTCGTAGTAATGGCCGCGCCGGCTCAACGAGGTGCTGCCCCCAATCATGAGAATTTTTTTTTCATATACCGATGCCGGCAGGTTATAGCTGGCCGACGAAAGAATTTGCTTGATGCTGCCTCGTTTGATGGCGCGAATCATCTCGTTGGTTAAAGGAATGCGTTTGCTCGATGCTTCCGAGGTGCCGCTGCTTAAAGCGAAGTAGCGCACCTTACCCGGCCAGCACACGTCGCGTTCACCAGCCAACGTCTTGTGCCACCATTTCCGAAAGATGGTGTTATAATCATAAATAGGAATCTGGTTGCGAAAGGCTTCCTGAAGATTAGGGCTTCGAAGAATGTCGGCAAATCGGTAATGCAAGCCAAACTGTGTATAGGCGGCCTTGCGAAGCAAGCTTTTCAACTGCCGCTGCTGCCGTTCGGCAGGGGTTTGCACTACCAGTTTTTCTCGGCTTTCGCGGATCAGGGAATGCACTGCAATGGTGCGTTTGATCAACTGCCCTAACAGCGGCATGGTTTGGCCTGATGCGCTAAAGATAGTTAGCTGGTCTGTAGCCTATGAAGGCATGTGAGCAGCCAGAAAAAACCCATTTTTGCAGGCAGTCGTTTTTGATGCCTGCTTTACACGCAGCCATGAGCGAAGAAGAGCTTATTCATCGTCTTTATCAAAGAGATGAAGAAGCCCTAAAGTATTTATACGACCATTACTCGGCAGCGCTTTTCGGTATGCTTTTGCGCATTGTCAAAGATGAAGAACTGGCGCAAGAGTTACTTCAGGAGAGCTTTCTACGCATCTGGAATCAATTTGATCAATACGACAAGACAAAAGGCCGTCTGTTCACATGGATGATTCATTTGACGCGAAATCTTGCCATAGATGCCACACGTTCCCGCGCCTACCGAAACCGGCAGCACAACTTGCCTTGGGATAATGTCATGAGTTTTGTGGAGCGTTATTGCCGGCACCAACCCAATCCGGATCAGATTGGGCTGCGGGAACTGGTGAATCAGCTTGAGGAACCCTACAGGCAGATTGTGGACCTGGCCTACTTCGGTGGGTACACACAGGCACAGATTGCCGAACGACTCAATTTGCCTTTGGGAACGGTAAAAACCCGGTTACGAACCGCCATCATGAAACTAAGAGCGTTTTTCAAGTGAATGCACGAGAACTCATCGAGTCCGGTTTGCTGGAATGCTATTGCTTAGGCCTGCTTTCCAATGAGGAAATGCAGGAAATTGAAGCAATGGCCCGCCAACATCAGGAGGTGCGTGACGAGCTGCAACGTATTCAGCATACGCTGGAAACCTATGTTCGGCTGCACGAGACGCCCCCACCGCCTTCGGTGAAACAACGGCTGCTGGCGCGGCTGGGTCGCAAGCAGCCATCTTCAGCTATCCCCATACAAGATCGTGTGCCACGCCTCTTTAAAGCAGCCGCCGCCCTAGCCCTGATGGTGTTTGCCGCTGCCCTCATGGCCCTGCTGGTTCAAACCAACCGCTTACAACAGCAATTAAGTCAGCTGCGCCAGCACCTGCAGGAATTGGAAGCTAAGAACCAAGCCCTGCACGAGCTGGCCCTGAGTCAAAGTGAGCAACTGCTTGTGCTCAGCGATCCCCATACGACCAAAGTAGAATTGAGAGGCAAAAGCGAAAAAGCCGACTACTTTGCCGTGGTGTATTGGAATCGAATAACCCATATCGTTTTTCTTGATGTAAAAAACATGCCTTTGTTGCCTGCCGATAAGCAATATCAGTTGTGGTTTTTGACTAAAGAACAACAAGCTGTAGATGCCGGCGTTTTTGAACCGATCGGTGGGTTGATGCGCATGAAAGACGTACCAGAAGCGCAAGCTTTCGCCGTAACCATTGAACCGCGGGGCGGAAGTGTGCAGCCTACTCTGGATCAGATGGTCGTATTTGGTCAGGTACCGAGCTAAGCTGTATCTTTTTTGCCCGCGCATCAATCCTTGTCATGTACACCGCTGAGCAGGAAGCCCAGCTCATTCGGCTGACAGAAACATTACTGAAGGATTTGTCTGATCCCGGACAAGCATCGCTGGCCCAACAACGTATCCTTCAGTTGCGCGACGTGATTCATTATCACGACTGGCGTTATTATATCCGTTCCGAAGCGGTCATCAGTGATGCCGACTACGACCGGCTGTTTGCTGCTTTGCGTGCCTTGGAAGAACGCTATCCGCAATTTGCTGACCCCGATTCGCCCACCCAGCGAATAGCTTCTACACTGACTAAGGAGTTTCCGGCGGTCACTCATCTGGTCCCCATGCTCAGTCTGGAGAATTCCTATAATGCCGGTGACCTGCGCAGCTGGGATCAACGGGTGCGGGAATTAACGCAGACGCCTGTGATCACCTATTGTGTAGAACCCAAGTTCGACGGAGCCAGCATCAGTCTTTTGTACGAAAACGACCGACTGGTTCGTGGAGCCACTCGCGGTGATGGTCAGCAAGGCGAAGATGTTACGCCAAACGTGCGCGTGCTGCGGTCTCTGCCGCTGCGCATTCCTCTGAGCCGCCATGGTATCCAGCGCATGGAGATCCGCGGAGAAGTCATCATTTCAAAAGAAGACTTTCGGCAATTGAATGAAGCACGAACAGCTCATGGCGAACCCCCTTTTGCCAATGCACGCAATGCAGCCAGTGGAGGCTTGCGGCAACAAGACCCCAGTTTGGTAGCCAAGCGGCGCATGCAAGCCGTAGTCTATCAAATCAGTTATGCCGCCGATGCGGCGGGAAATGAACTGATCGGCACAAAACTCACATCGCATGCTTCCAACGTACAGCTGCTGCATGAGCTGGGTTTTAAAACACCTTATAACGACTTGCGCTGCTTCGAGGGCATTGATGCCGTGATTGACTATTGCCAGCAAACAGAAGGCCGACGCGATGAGTTTCCTTATGAAATCGATGGGCTGGTAATAAAAGTGGATTCGCTGGTATTGCAGGAACGATGTGGTGCCACTTCCCACCACCCCCGCTGGGCTATGGCATTCAAGTTTGCTGCCCGCCAGGCCATAACCACCCTTTTGCGGGTAGATTTTCAGGTAGGCCGCACCGGGGCCATCAGCCCTGTGGCGAAGCTGGAACCAGTGGCGCTGAGCGGGGTCACAATCTCCTCTATCAGTCTTTTTAACGAAGATTTTATCCGCGAAAAAGACCTGCGTATTGGCGATCGAGTGGTAATTGAACGTGCCGGTGATGTGATCCCTTACGTCGTGCAGGCTGTAACCAGCGCTCGAACCGGCAAGGAAAAGCCAATCATTTTCCCCGAAAAATGCCCTTCCTGTCAAAGTCGCCTACACAAGGAAGCCGGTGAGGCTCATTGGCGATGCGTCAACACCCAATGTCCAGCGCAACTTTTTGAACGGATCAAACATTTTGCCAGCAAGGATGCCATGGATATTGCAGGTATGGGTCCCGCAACAATCGAAGAATTTATGCAAGAGGGTTGGCTGCATCGCATCAGCGATATCTACAAGTTGGATTACGAGAGAATCGCACAGCGTCCCGGCTGGCGCCAAAAATCGGTTTCCAACCTGAAAAACGCTATTGAAGCTTCCAAACAGCAGCCGCTCTATCGCCTCCTCTATGGGTTGGGTATCCGCTACGTGGGCGAAACCACCGCCCGTAAGTTGGCTGAGCAAGTTTCGGATTTAAGGGATTTTTTTCATTGGACACCCGAGCAATTCCAACAGGTACAAGACATTGGACCCAAGGTGGCGGCAAGCCTTTATGATTTTTTTCAAGAACCCAAGAATCTGGAAGAACTTAATGAATTAGCACGCCTGGGAGTGGCCATACAACAGCAGCCTGCAGCGAAAACCTCGGGCAAGCTGGCCGGAAAAACATTTTTGTTTACCGGCACACTCAGCATGAAAAGAAAAGAAGCTGAAGAATTGGTAGAAAAGCATGGCGGAACGGTGCTGAGTTCAGTTACTTCAAAGCTGAACTATTTGGTTGTCGGTGAAAATCCCGGCAGCAAGTTGGAGCAAGCGCGAAAGCTCAAAACGGTTCACATCTTATGCGAAAAAGAATTTCTGGATCTGGTGGGCAAATAGCCACCTTCATGTTCATGGTCTCAAGGGTAAATTGCTGTAGATTTGTGTTGATGACAAACCTTTATTTTTTGCTGAAGAGCGGAAAATGGGCGGGGGTTGCCGCTTGCCTGCTCAGCATGCAGGCACAGGCGCAAAGCACGGCCCTTGATTTTCAGGCCTACGATTGCGGGGGAACCTATCATCACTTATTCCAAGAATTAGATCAGGGATATGTGGTAGTACTGGAATTTGCCATGATGAACTGCGCCCCATGTGTAACCGCAGGCAAGGGGATTGAAACCCTTGTTGCCCCATTTCAGAACACCCACCCAGGCCGTGTACATTTTTACACGTTTGGTTATGAAAACAGCATCGATTGCGATGATATGAACAACTGGCTTGCTGCCAACGGGATGAACCATCCGGTATTTGCAGGCGATGCCGTCCAAACCAACTATTATGGGGGCATGGGCATGCCTACCATTGTAGTGGTGGGCAATCCCAGCCATAAAGTGTATTACAACCAAAAAGGCTATAGTCCCTCGCATGATAAGAACATAAAATCAGCCATTGAGCAAGCCCTTGCTGAATACACTGGAATAGGATCCGAGCCGCTGTTTGGCTTTTGGGCATATCCGAATCCGTTTAACACGCAGCTTAATGTAAGCGTAAGTGCAGGAAGCGGTATTACTCGTGTGGTGCTAAGCGATCTCACAGGCAAGGCTATCCTCACCCGTGAGGGCGTAGGCGGTGTGTCGTGGAGCTGGGATTTGTCGCAACTGCCGGAAGGCACCTACTTCCTCAGCTTCTTTGAAGGAAAAAAGCTGGTCGCTACGCGCAAATTCTCCAAGCGATACAAATAAAGACCCAAAGGAAGGGGTCATGAGAAAAATTTGCATTTCTATTTTTTCTGTTTACGGAATCCTGCTAATGGCCTGCTCCAAAGATTCACAATCGTTTGAGCCAACGCCATTGAATCTCTCCTATCCCTCTTGGGTTGAGCAGTATGTAGGAAAGCCACACCTCCCTGCCGACAATCCCTTAACGGTTGAAGGCTTCGAGTTGGGGCGTCGGCTGTTTTACGATACGCGCCTATCAGCCGACGGAAGCATGTCGTGCGCGAGTTGCCACCAACAACAATATTCTTTTGATGATAATCGGGCTTTCAGCATTGGTGTTGACGGTACCGTTGGCAAGCGTAATGCCATGCCCCTCATCAACCTGGCATGGTCAAAATCTTTTTTTTGGGATGGCCGGCGGCCGTCATTAGAACTGCAAGCGCACGACCCGGTGGTCAGTCCTAGTGAGCTAAAAAACACATGGCCGCAAGTGGTTGCCCGCTTGCAGGCGGATCCCGAGATTGTCGAGCGTTTTTTCCGTGCTTTTGGAAGCCGAAGCATTGACAGCACGCTTATAGTAAAAGCTATTGCCCAATTTGAGCGAACGCTCATATCGTTTAATTCTCGATACGATCGTTATGTCTACCAAAACGATACCCTTGCCTTGACCGAGCAGGAGCGCCGTGGTTATCAAATTTTTCTGAACGAAGGGCTTTGCAACCACTGCCATACCGAACCGTTATTCACAGATCAGGCCTTTCGTAACAACGGCCTAGATGCCGTTCCCGCTGATGCCGGCCGCGGGGGCGTCACAGGCAATCCTGCTGATTTCGGTACGTTCAAGGTACCCACCTTGCGTAACATAGCCTTAACTGCCCCTTACATGCACGACGGTCGCTTTCAAACCTTAGAAGAGGTTGTGCAGCATTACAGCGACGGTATCGTACCCCACTCACCCAACCTCGACGTGCACCTGCAGGGTGTAGGAACAGGGGTGGCCCTTACCGCTCAGCAGCAGGCCGACTTAGTAGCTTTTCTGCGCGCCTTGACTGATTCCACATTTATTTCCAATACCGCCTTTCAAAATCCGTATTAAATATGTGGTAAGTTGGCATATTTCCTTTTTCGCGCCAATTTTTTTTAATACGAGCCACCTTGGACTTCATTGCCATAGATTTCGAAACAGCTAACGAAAGCAGCATCAGTGCCTGTGAAATTGGCATAGCCGTCGTCCGCAACAACCAGCTCTGTGAATCGAGGGGATGGTTGATTCGGCCGCCGGAACTCCGCTTTCTTCCTCATTTCACAGAACTTCATGGCATCAATGCTGATCAAGTTCGCTTCGAGCGAAATTTCAAAGAGTTGTGGGACGATCTACAACACTACCTGCAGGGTGAACTTTTAATAGCCCACAATGCATCGTTCGACCTGATTGTCTTGGCCAGTTTATTGCGCTACTACAGAATTTCTTTTTATCCGGTACAATACTGCTGCAGCCTGCAATTGGCTCGAAAGGTTTGGGGCTCGCGCATAAGTGGGTTTTCCTTGAAATCATTGGCGCATACGCTGGGCATACCGCTAGACCACCACCGAGCCGAATCAGATGCCAGAGCATGTGCTTTGATTACCCAGGCTGTTTTCAGGGAATTTCAATTAACTCATACCCAGGAAATAGAAAGCAGACTGCACGTGATTCCCGGAGAGCTATCGGCCCACAGATTAACCTTTCCCACCTTCAAGTATGCACAACCACCCACCACCAACTTATCGGGTCACACGCAGCGAAAAAGGCAGCATTGGAAAAAACGATGAGGTATGGAGCAGCTCGATGCCCGATCGTTCGTTGAGGCCAGCATGAGGCTGCCGGTAGTGGACGTGCGTTCACCAGGGGAATACATAGAAGGCCATTTGCCGGGTGCCTTGAATGTTCCGCTACTTAACGATGAGCAACGGCGCATCATTGGTACTCTTTACCGAAATGAAGGAAGAGAGGCAGCCATGTTCCGGGCTCTGGACTTTTACGGACCTAGTATGCAACAAATTCTTCAGCATCTACAACGGCATGCCCCGAAAAAACAACTCTTGGTATATTGCTGGCGCGGAGGTCTTCGTAGCCGGGTGGTGGCCTGGATGTTGGAATTATTCGGCTATCGGGTCGCTACCCTTGCTGGGGGCTACAAAGCATTGCGCAACCTGTTTCTTGAAACCATGTCCCAGCCTTTTCAGCTATGGCTTATTGGCGGCTACACCGGCAGCGGCAAAACCGAAGCCCTCAACCATCTGAAGCAACACGGCTTTCCCGTCATTGACCTAGAGCAACTGGCTTGTCATCGTGGGTCGGTCTTTGGAGGGTTCGGGCAGCCGTCACAACCTACGCAACAGCAGTTTGAAAACACTTTGAGCTTACAGCTCTTGAAAACAGCATCAAAGCAACCGATATGGCTGGAAGATGAAAGCCAGCGTATTGGCAACGTCAACGTGCCGCGCCCCCTCTGGCTGCAAATGCGACAAGCCAGAGTGTATTTCTTGGACATCCCTTTTGAAAAGAGACTGGACTATCTGATGGAACATTACGCCTATCTCAGTACCGACCAGTTGATCACGGGAACACAGCGAATCAGCCGGCGACTCGGTGGACAACGCACCCAGCAAATTCTCAATTTGATACAACATGGGAACCGTCGCGCTGCTTTTGCCTTATTGCTGCAGTACTACGACAAGCTCTATGATCTCTCATTGAGCAGCAGAGCTTCGAACTGCGTGATCCGGCTTCGGCTGGCCAAACCTGCTGCGCGAGAGATTGTTGAAGCATTACTGCAAGCAACCGAAAAATCAACCGATTTCCGAACAACCCAAACCGTGGTTTGATGCATGAGCCGCCTGTGCGCCTGACCGATTTGGCTCGGGGAGCTGGCTGCGGTTGCAAGCTGGCACCGGCTGAGTTACATCAAATTTTAGCCGGAGTGGACATATCTGCTTCAGCTGATTTGATTGTAGGCATTTCCCAATTTGATGACGCTGCCGTTTATCGCCTCAATGACCGTCATTGGCTTGTAAGCACCGTTGATTTTTTTGCACCCATTGTCGATGATCCTTATCTGTTTGGGCGTATAGCCGCTGCTAACGCTTTGAGCGACGTTTACGCCATGGGGGGCCAGCCCCTATTGGCATTGAGTGTAATGGGGCTACCCACAGAAAAAGTGATGCCCGAAGTAGGGCAACGCATCTTGCGGGGCGCTTCAGACTGCTGCAAGGAAGCAAACGTGACCCTTGGGGGTGGGCATACCATTGAAGCCCCAGAGCCCTTCTTTGGACTCAGTGTGCAAGGTCTGGTTGAACCTGCACGCCTGAAGAGCAATTCAGGCGCCCGTGCCACTGACCTGCTTTATCTGACTAAGCCCATTGGCACAGGCTTGCTGACAACCGCTGTCAAACGTAAAAAGCTTGAACCCGAAGCACTCACTCCAGCACTTGAAAGTATGCAACAGCTCAATTCCATAGGCCGTGTATTGAGTGCGTACGACTGGTTACATGCCATGACAGATGTTACGGGCTTTGGCTTGCTTGGTCATTTGGTGCAACTGTGCCTCGCTAGTGGTCTTGGAGCCGAAATAGTGTTTGATGCTGTTCCACTGCTTCCCGGTGTCAACACTTGTGCCTCTGCTGCAAACGCTCCCGACAACACATTTCGGAACTGGAAGCATTACGGCTCCAAGGTAAGCGGTATTTCAGCCGAGAGCCTCATCGTTTTATGTGACCCGCAGACCAACGGAGGTTTATTACTCGCCGTTGATGCTGCTGCCGAAACACAACTTCATGACTTGCTGCGCAGCCATAAGCAGCAATTTTGGAACATCGGCAAGCTTGTGGCCCACCCGACAGGTTCTGCTCTGGTGTTCATACGCTGAGCCACACGCCCGACCGAAGCCTTTATCTATTTTCGCCGATTCAACTCCCAACGACCTTGTCGGTTGCAGTAAATCATGTAAGCAAGCGATATGGCAGTCAGTTTGCCGTCAACGACATCAGCTTTACGGTAAGCAAAGGAGAGGTGTTGGGATTTCTGGGCCCTAACGGAGCGGGCAAGACCACCACGATGCGCATCATCTGTGGCTATATGGCGCCCACCGCCGGCAGCGTCCACATCTGCGGCTATGAGGTAGGAACCCAAAGCCTGAAGGCACGCCGCTGCATTGGCTATCTGCCTGAAAACAATCCATTGTACACCGATTTATATGTAACAGAATTTTTATCATTTGTTGCAGCCCTACACAGAGTGCCACAGGCACGTAAACGAATCGCCCAGATCATCGACTTGGTAGGCCTGGGTCCTGAGTGTAAAAAGAAAATAGGAGCCCTTTCCAAAGGGTATCGCCAGCGCGTGGGATTAGCCCAAGCGCTCATTCATGATCCAGAGGTACTGATTCTGGATGAACCTACCGTAGGTTTGGATCCCCTTCAACTCCAGGAAATCCGGCAGCTCATCCGTGAGTTAGGACGCGAAAAAACCGTAATCCTGTCCACCCACATCATGCAGGAAGTAAAACTCCTGTGCAACCGCGTGATCATCATCAGTAAGGGACAAATCAAAGCCGACGGCAGGTTGGATGAGCTGGTGGGTACGGGTGACCGTGGGGTGCACCTCACCGTAACTTTTACCTATCCCCTTGCAGCAGACATGCTAACATCGGTAGAGGGAGTCATGAACGTATCGCAAAAAGATGCATGTACAGTAATGATTCAATCGGCCTTTCCCAACCAGGCCCAATTGTTTGCTTTTGCCATGCAACAACACAATCCTATTCGATCCATACAAGAAGCACAATTGGATCTGGAAGAAGTGTTCCGACAACTTACCAGCGAACCGCCACCCGCACTATGATGGCCTTGTTTCGAAAAGAGCTGATTTCCTTTTACGGGTCAGCCATAGGCTATGTGGCTACTGCCGTCTTTTTAATCCTCATTGGTCTGGTTGTATGGGTCTTTCCCGGGAACTTGTTGGACTATGGGTACGCTTCCTTGGAAGTCTATTTTGACCAAATTCCCGTGGTGCTGCTGTTTCTGGTCCCTGCTGTTACCATGCGCTTGTTTGCCGAGGAGATTCGTTCCGGCACTTTGGAACTGTTGCTCACCCGGCCCCTGAACGAATGGAGCATAGTGATGGGAAAGTATTTGGCAGCACTTACCGTAGTGCTGGTATCGTTGGCTCCGACCTTGTTGTATTACTATTCCATTGCCGAGCTGAGTGCGGTGCCGGGAGACGTAGATCACGGAGCCATCTTAGGATCCTATTTTGGTTTGATATTGCTGAGTGCTGTTTTTGCTGCCGTAGGACTTTTCGCTTCGGCCCTGACCGAAAACCAGATCATCGCATTTGTGCTGGCTGCCTTTCTGAACTTCTTGCTTTTTGCCGGCATGGATGCCGTCAGTTCGTTAATGTTGGGGCATGGTGCCCTGAGCGACTTGATCAGCCAGCTGGGCATCCAATACCACTATGCCTCAATGAGCCGGGGCGTAATCGACACGCGCGACGTATATTATTTCGTCGCCGTTACCTTTCTGTTTCTCTTTGCTACTGTAACCAGCTTACGTGTGCGACGAAATCGCTAAAGCTTGTCACGATGTTGAGGTCGGCTGAGACAAACGGATTAAACCCACGCAGGCAAGCATGGCTAACCCTCCTGCTGGCTATCGGTATAATGGGCGCCTTGGCCGTAGTCAATCACTACTACTTTTTACGAATTGACCTCACTGCCGATAAACGCTATACGCTTACCGATTCTACCCGTTACATGCTTCAGAACCTGGACGACGTTGTTTTTGTCCGTGTGTTTCTTGAGGGATCCTTCCCCGGTGGCTTCCGACGACTGGCCACAGCTACGCGTGAAATGTTGGATGAAATGAAGGTATATGCCGGCAGGCGCCTTCAATACGAATTCATCAATCCGTTAAAGGATAAAAACGAGCGTGAAATTCAGGAAACGGTAAAAGCCTTGGGAGAAAAAGGCCTGCAGCCGGCAAATGTGCAAATGCGGAGAGGCGATGAATACAGCCAACAGCTGGTAATCCCGGGAGCATTGGTTTACTACAAGGGTCGTGAAGCTGCGGTCAACTTGCTGATCAGCCCGCGCGGCATGCCTACCGATCAATCCTTGCTGTTGTCGTTGTCGCGGCTGGAACATCAATTTGGCAAGGCCATCCGGCAGCTGTCATTTCCCATTCGCCCGCGCCTTGCTTTCCTTACCGGCCATCAAGAAGTGGAAGAGTTTTTTTTGGTTGACTTGCTCGATGAAGTTTCTGCATTTTATGATTATGACTTTTTTGATTTAAGAAGCAGAGCATTCATTCCCCAGCGATATAAAGTAGCCATCATCGTCAAACCGCGCAGCAGTTTTGATGAAAAAGATAAATTCAAATTAGATCAATATCTAATGAATGGCGGCCGCATATTGTGGATGCTGGATGCCCTCACCGCCGATGTGGACAGTGTGGTACGCAAGAGTTCCTTTCTGGCAACCGACTTGCCGCTCAATCTGGAAGATCAGTTATTTCGCTACGGTGTACGGCTCAACCCGAACCTGGTACTCGACCTGCAATGCGCTGCAGTGCCTCTGATTGTCGCCCAGCAAAACAATCAGCCGCGCTTCGCGCGCTATCCCTGCTTTTACTTTCCAGTCAGCACCCCTAAGGGCACTCATCCCATCGTTCAACGGATTGACGCTGTGCGCCTGCGTTTCGCCTCATCGTTGGATACGTTGAATTTACCTCAAGTAAACACAACGGTACTGTTGCATTCTTCAACCCGAAGTCGCCTTGTGTTTACCCCATGGTTGGTGGATTTCAGCACGCTACGACAGAGGCCCGATGTGCACCGATTTAACCGGGGCGATCAAATTTTTGCCGTGCTTCTGGAAGGCACCTTCCCTTCCCTATTTCGTAACCGGTTGACGGCAAGCTTTGAAGCGGTGCTGCGCGACTCACTGCAACAACCCTTTAAGCCCCACAGTGTGTCCACCGCAATGATCGTCATCGCTGATGGGGACATCGGCCTCAATGAATTTGACAGCCGCGGCTTTCCTTTAGAACTTGGTTATGACCGCTTCAACAACCGCTACTTTGATAACAAAGATTTTTTGATCAACTGCATTGATTACCTAGCGGGATACCGCACTTTGCTAGACACCCGCAATAAGACCATTCAGCTGCGCCTGTTGGATTCCACAAAACTGAAAACGGAGCGCACGTGGTGGCAGCTGTTCAATGTCGGAGGGCCTTTAGCCATGCTGCTGACCGGTGGAACCCTCTTTATTTTGCTGCGCCGCTATCTGCACACACGACGATGAAAGCCATACGCCTCTATCTGCTGCTGTTTCTTGTTCTGGTTGCTGCAGCGGGCATCGTCATTTGGCTGAAAGAACCGTGGAGCACCCTACCCAAAGACGAAACCGCTTTTGCGGTGGCCGATACGGCAGCCGTGTATCGCATCGCCATCGCCGACATGCGTGGCCGTAAAGTGGTTTACCAACGGGCAGGCCACCGCTGGAAGGTGAATGACAAATATTACGTGCGAAAAGATTATATGGATGTGTTGTTGTCTACCATTCACCGCGTGCGAATTCAGTACCCCGTTGCCGACGCAGCCCAGGCCACCGTGATTACGTCCATGACCAATCACAACAAAAAAGTGGAGATTTATGATCGTAAGGGGAGGTTGTTGAAATCCTACTATGTAGGAGGTCCTACCCTGGATAATCGGGGCACCTATATGTTGTTAGAAGGCTCGCGAAGGCCTTACGTGACCGTCATCCCCAACTTCATTGGCACACTGCAGTCGCGCTATTCTACGGACGAAGAAAAAGTTCGTGACACCAACATTTTTCGCTATCGCCCCGGCGAGATTCGCCGCATCAAGCTCACCTACACCGGCAAACCAGACAGCTCATTTGCGCTCGAGGTCCTGGCAGCCGATTCCTTCGCTGTTTCCAACGGCCTGAATCAAATACTTGCTTCTGAAAATATGGATAAGAAAAAAATTTATGAATACCTGAATCTGTTTCGCCACCTTAATGTGGAAACGTATGCTAACGAATTACCTAAAAAAGACTCGATCCTGCAAACCACACCCTATTGCGAGCTTGAGGTGCTCGATGGTGCCGGCAACACGCGCTCGCTTACGTGTTTTCGCATGCCCCGCACCCAGCATACCGTCATTCAGTACGATCGCGAAGGAAAGCCCGTGCTCTTCGATCCCGATCGATTTTATGTATTCATCGATCCCGATAACGATTTTGCCATCATTCAAAAATTTCACTTCGGACCGGTGTTTCAACATTTCCAGCACTTCGTGCGCAAATAGGTGCACCTGAAATCGGCCGTGACGTCATACGTTATCTTCGCCAGTCATGGGCAAACTTGTCATCATCACCGCCCCATCTGGTTCAGGAAAAACTACTGTTGCGCGTCATTTGCTGGCCCATTTCCCTCAATTGTACTTCAGCATTTCCGCTACCACCAGAGCACCTCGCGCTCATGAACAGCACGGCAGAGATTATTTTTTTGTCACTGAAGAACAATTCCGTCGGATGATTGAGCAACAGGAATTTTTAGAATGGGAAGAAGTATATCCGGGTACTTGGTACGGCTCACTACAGAGCGAGTTGTTTAAAGGCTGGCATCAAGGTAAAGCGGTGCTGTACGACATTGATGTATTTGGAGCCCAACGTCTAAAAGAAAAATTCGGCTCAGCCGCTCTCACGTTGTTCATTCGCCCTCCTTCTGTGGCTACGCTTAAAGAGCGTTTATTGAGCCGCGGTACTGAATCAGCAGAGCAGGTAGAGCGACGCTTGAGCAAAGCCGTAAGAGAATTGCAGCTCGAATCTGTTTTCGATCACGTGGTGGTCAATGAAGATCTCGCTCAAACCCTAAACCACGCCACAGATTTGGTGCACCAATTTCTCAGCAACAACAGTTGTTAGCGTACCGGTGCCCTGATCTTATCACCGCAACCGTACGCGTCGAAGCTTTAATGTGAACAAAAAGAATTCGGTTGCCATACCGGATAGCATTCCTAACATAGTTTTGAAAAAATAAGCGCAATCAGATGGATTCATTCAAAATTACTTATAGCCCTGATCGGGCCTGGAAGCTAAGCGTGTCTGTCTTGACGTTATGGCTGATTGTTGGCACCACACTGATGTATGCTCAACCACCACTGAAGTTATGGTCAAAAACCTACGGTGGCTCGCAAGCAGACAAGGCCTATGATGTGCAGGTTTTGAGTGACGGGGGCTATGTGCTTTGCGGCTCCTCTACCTCAGCTGATGGTCAGGTAGGGGCCAACTATGGCGGCAGCGATGCTTGGGTAGTGCGTACCGACGCAAACGGAAACCTCCTTTGGCAGAAAAACTATGGCGGCAGCGCTGACGACCTGTTCAAAGCCGTGCACGTAATGAATAACGGTGACTTTGTGTTTTGCGGCGCCACAGCCTCCGTCGACGGCGATGTGCCTACTACGAAAGGAGGCTTGGATTTCTGGATCGTTCGCACCGATCCCATGGGAAATCTCATCTGGTCTTACACCTATGGCGGCAGCGGCGATGAAGTAGCTAATGATTTAGCCCCAAGTGGGGATACAGCATTTATTGCCGTAGGCTTTACCTATAGCAATGATGGTGATGTCTATGACTATAAAGCCGCCGGTGATGCCTGGCTTCTATACTTCGATTACAACGGGATGATGGTGAGCCAAAAAACCAAAGGCGGAAGTGCTTACGATGAGTTTTTGTCCATTAACAGTACAGCTAATGGCGGCTTTATCCTCTGCGGATTGAGCTATTCGAACGACGGCACGGTGTCGGGCAATCAAGGCGGCGCCGATGCCTGGATTGCTCGCCTCAGTAAGCACGGCAACGAATTATGGAATTTTCTATATGGCACTTCGGCTGATGATTTAGGCCATTACATCGCGGAAAACGACATCGGACATTTCATTCTCGCCGGATCTTCATCCTTGAATGGCAATCATGACTACTGGTATGTCTCTGTCGATGATCAAGGAAGTGTGCTGAATAGTGCTACCTATGGAGGAACAGATTTCGACCAAGGAGTTGCTTGCTTCACCCCCGAAACAAATTCAGTTATTTTATTTGGAACGTCGGCCTCCCCTTCGGATGCATTCAAAGATTGTGCGCTTGGTCAAGCGGATATCTGGATTTTAAAAACTATAGAAAACAGCCTGAGTTGGCAGATGTGTTTGGGTGGTAGTGGAAACGATTACGTGAGCGGCAGCTTACGCCATAGCCCTCAGTACCTGGTCCATGCGGGATACACCAATTCCATCGATCAAGATATTTCTGATCATAAAGGCGACTATGACTTTTGGCTGGTAAAGCTTGCCGATGGGTGCGATGTGCAGGCCAATTTTTCATACTCACCACTGGGCGGCGGTGTAATCCAGTTTGAAAATAGTTCTTATTCCGCCTATTCTTATCTGTGGCATTTCGGGGATGGAAACATCAGTACAGAGGAAGCGCCGACTCACAGCTATTCGGCTGCAGGTACTTATCAGGTTTGTCTGATCGCGATAAGTGCCTGCACGGCCGATACCTTGTGCATGCCCATTACGGTTGTATGCGACAGCGCACTGGCAGGTTTTACGTATGTCACCAATAATCTTAAGGTATTGTTTACAGGTTCCGGCACCAATGTAGCAAGCTGGTCGTGGAACTTTGGTGATGGTAATGCGGCTACGGGAAATTCCGTAAGCCATACTTATGCAGCGCCGGGCACCTATTATGTCTGTGTAACGGGAAGCAACTTTTGCAGCTCCAACACATTTTGCCAGCTCATTACCGTTGATTGCCCTCCGGTTGTTGCCGGATTTTCGTGGTCGGCAAACAACCTCACCGTAACCTTTACCTCTACCTCGACCAATGCCAGCAAATGGAAATGGAAATTTGGAAATGGACAGAATTCAAGTCAGGAAAATCCTGTCGTGACCTACTCGGCCGCAGGTACTTATGAAGTCTGTCTGATTGCCGGCAACGACTGCTACAGCGATACGCTATGCCAGTTTGTTACCGTTACTTGTGCTCTGCCAACTCCTGCTTTCTCCTATTCAGCTACTAACCTTACTGTTATTTTTAATAATGCAACCGCCAATGCAACCAGTTGGTTTTGGGAATTTGGCGATGGCAACAGCTCTACGTTGCAACACCCCCAGCATGCGTATGCTTCGGCAGGAACATATGAAGTGTGCCTGACTGCTTCAAACAGTTGCGGTTCAGCCACCACCTGCTCACTCATCACGATTACCTGCCCCTTGCCTCTGGTCTCTTTCAGCTATCAGGCCAACAACTTGCAAGTCGCTTTTCTGAACAATACCACAGCAGCCGACACGTATCTATGGGATTTCGGTGACGGCACCACCTCAACAGCAGCCAATCCGCAGCATACCTATAGCTCGGAAGGAAGCTACCTCGTTTGCCTTACGGCCACCAACAGTTGTGGCAACAGTACCGCCTGTACAACGGTGACGATTTCCTGTCAGCAAGCAGTGGCCGCTTTTAATTATGTCACGAACAATCTTTCGGTGACCTTTACCAACAATTCGGCCAATGCTACCGGTTATTTATGGACCTTTGGTGACGGCAACAGTTCTTCAGCGACAGCACCTACACACACGTACGCCACCGCCGGCACTTACCAGGTTTGTCTTACTTCTTACAATGATTGCTCCCAATCCACCTCTTGCCAGAATGTCGCGGTAAGCTGCCCCCCATTTTCAGCCGCATTTACGTATGAAATCAATGAGCTAACAGTGCAATTTTTCGATCAAAGCGCCAACAGCATTTCTTGGCTCTGGAATTTTGGCGATGGCAACAGCTCCACACTGCAAAATCCCGTCCATATTTATGCCACACCGGGTATCTACTTAGTGTGTTTGACAGCCTCAGATGGCTGCACCGAACAGCAATGGTGCGATTCTGTGGTGATCATCGGCGTTACGGTTCCTACGATAAAGCCATTCATCAGCGTATATCCTCATCCATTTAGGGATTACACCATCATTACTGCCCAAAAGCTGCCGTCGCGTCTGATCTTGAAAAATGCTGCCGGAATTATTTTGCGTGATGTCGATTTTGTTGTGAGTGCTGATGGCCGTATCCTGTTGCAAAGCAAGGGTTTGCCTGCGGGATGGTATTTGCTGGAATGGCACGAAGGAGCTTCGGTTTGGCGCATTCCCGTGTTGGTTCAATAGCTTGATGTGCGAAGCGGTATTGTGCGGGCGGCAGGTTCCTGCGGAACCTGCCGCCCGCACCCTTATTCCAACACAACCACTCCTCTCTCCGGAGCTATGCTTCAGATGTCGTTTCTTTGCTTCATACGCATGCATCTTCTGCATATCCATGTGTTACACCGCCGGAGCAGCTTTTGGATGCCTATGCTGCTCCTACCAGGGGTATGCATGGCCCAGTCCATACCGGGATTGCAATGGCAACAATGTCACAGTGCTTATCAGGCTCGTGCGGCTACTGTCGCAACAGCCCAGTCTTTTGTCGTTGTCCTTCAGCCCAATGACACGGCGCTGGCCCCTCATCTGCTTCTTGCAGCGTTTGACCAGCTTGGCACGCAGCTGTGGGAACAGACCCTGTTCAGCCCATCGGGCACACGACCTAAAGCCCACAGCATCACTTCATTCAGCAACGGCTTTCTCATCAGCGGCAGCATAGACTCCGCTGGTCATCAGTACAGGGTACTGTGGTGTACCAACTCAAGTGGCCAGCTCCTTTGGTCTTACAAAGAATTCTTTGATGATTCGCTCGAAGTGCTGTACGGCAAAGCCATCGGCACCAAGGCAGGCCAAATTGCTTGGCTCACGGAGCGGCACGGCCCTTCCCTGCGCGACCTGCAATTAAGCTTGCTTTCAGCCACCGGCACCCTGCTCAGCACGCAGATTTTCGGAGGCAGCGACAACGAATACGCAGCAGACGTAGTAGAAAAAAGCGGCAGCGGTTTTTTCCTGTTGGCTACCACCAACTCCGCCGACCTACAGAATGCTCCTAAAAACGACAGCACCGATGTTTTGCTCATCAACCTTGATGCTGACGGAAACAAAATTTGGCAACGATGCTACGGAGGAACCAATTTTGACTATGCATCCAAAATCGTGCCTTGGGGGAAAAAGTATCTGCTTGCGGGTGCCAGCCGCAGCTCTGTAGGGGTCAACGGGCACCATGGCTCTAACGATTATTATGATGTATGGCTTGCACTGCTGGACACCGCTGGCAATTTGTTGTGGAATAATTCTTATGGCGGAAAACAAGATGAATTTCCCAGCGGCATTCATATCGTAAGCAAGAATGCAGCCGTCATTGGGGCCACTGCTTATTCCGCCAACGCACACGTGGGGGATCACATCGGAGCTACATGGTTTAGCGACTGTTGGACGTTTCAGGTGGACAGCTTAGGAAAATTCAAGTGGGGTAAAAGCATAGGCGGAACCTCCGACGATTTTTCAGTGTCGTTTTTCGGATTAGACTCATTAAGGTACGTCCATGTGGGTGGCAGCCTGTCGCGGTATGGGGATCTTTCCTCCTCATGCGCAAGTGCTCATCCGGTCCCTTCCGCAGGTGCGTGGATAGCCATGCTTAACGCTTCGTGCTCCTCCTTCGTCCAAGCTTTCTTTACACCCCAGTCTGATGAACTGACAGTCTCTTTCACGAACAACTCTAAGCATGCAACAAGCTATCATTGGTCCTTTGGCGATGGCTCGACCTCTACCCAGTCAAGTCCTCAGCAGGTGTATGCGTCGCCGGGTACCTATGAAGTCTGCCTCATTGCTTCGAACTTCTGCTCTTCCGATACGCTATGTCAGTACGTGACCGTCTGCACGCCACCTCAGGCCACAGCTGATTTTGTCGTTACCGACACAGGGGTTCAGTTTTACGACCTGTCTCCTTTTTCGCAAAATCGGTGGTGGGATTTCGGCGATGGATACACTGCGGTGGACAGCGCTCCCCTGCATACCTACCTTTTGGCCGATGACTATTGGGTAACTCTCATTGTAGCAAATGCCTGCGGCGAGACTGATACAACACAATTTTTGGTAGAGCTTTGCGCCTATACCGCACCATTCATAAATCACGTCACAAACGGATTATCCGTACAGTTTTCAGCTTATACTTTTTTCAGTCCTCAAAGCTGGCATTGGGATTTTGGTGATGGGAATGTTTCCAATCATCCTACACCTCAGCATATATACATGCAACAAGGTGAATACACCGTTTGCGTTACGGTCTTCTATGATAGTTGCGACGCCATTATTTCTTGCCAAGAGATTTCGGTATGCCAGCCACCACAAGCCGCTTTTGCCGCAAATACAAACGAACTGGAAATAGAATTTTCCGACCTCTCTGCGCATACCTCTTCCTGGCTCTGGCATTTTGGCGATGGCAATTCCTCCACCGCCCAAAACCCCACGCATATTTACACAGCACCCGGTACGTACCAGGTTTGTCTCATCGCCGTCAACAATTGCGCTGCCGATACCTTCTGCCAATCTTTGACGGTGACTTGCACCGCGCCTCAGGCTCAATTTACCGCTACCCCTAATGAATTGCAGGTAGCTTTCTCTGACTTATCCCTCTATGCCGATGGTTGGCTCTGGGATTTTGGCGATAGCAATTCCTCTACCGCCCAAAACCCCACGTATATTTACACAGCGCCCGGTACGTACCAGGTTTGTCTCATCGCCGTCAACAATTGCGCTGCCGATACCTTCTGTACCTTGATAGAAGTTTCTTGCCAAATTCCAGAAAGCAATTTCAGTACAGAGATAGTTGAGCTAACGGTAATTTTTACCCAAACAGCATCGCTTGCCAGCGAATGGTTTTGGGATTTTGGGGACGGCACCGTCTCCACTCAGCCCGATCCGACGCACACCTATGCATTACCCGGTACTTATACGGTTTGCCTTGTCGTAAAAAACACATGCGGAAGCGATACCTTCTGCACCACGCTTAATTTGAGCTGTCCTCCCCCAGCGGCTGTTTTTGATACGGCAACGAATTTTCTCACAGTTCATTTGATAAATCTGTCTTCTGCAACTGAAATTTTGTGGTTGTTGGGCGACGGAACCACAAGCACCGAACACAATCTCACTCACACCTATACCTCAGCTGGTGAATACCAAATATGCCTGATCACGCAATCCGTATGTGGCAACGACACAGCCTGCATCATGGTTTCAGTTCAATGTCCTCCACTTGAAGCAGGTTTTTCATATGTCATTGTAAGCGACACAGTGTTTTTTACTAGCCTATCTCCAACGGCAACATCATGGTTTTGGAACTTTGGCGACGGCAGCACCAGCACAGAGGCTAATCCAACACACGTTTTTGCTCAAGGCATTTATCAAATCTGCCTTACGGTGTCTGATGGATGCTCTCAAGCAAATGTTTGCGACACTCTTGTCATTGTTGCCGATGGCTTGTCTTTGCAACAGCGTCCCTACCTAGGCCCCAACCCTACGAAAAACTTTGTGTGGTTTAGCCTTTCAGAACCGGCTCTGCATGTTGTCATTGGAAGTCCTGGAAGCGTTGTCTCATCCGTTATGCGACCGATGGCCAGTGCATTCCGATTAGATCTTTCCGGGCTTCCTGCTGGTGTTTATCTGATCCAGATCACGACACCTACAACGCTTCATGTATTCCCAATCATGAAGCAGTAGTAAGGGCATAATCTGATTATTTACTTCTTGCCATAGATGACTTATTATGGCTATATTTCCACCATATCTGGTCCCTTCAGAAAGAAGATGTGGTTGATCCTCCAGGGCAGCTTACGATGGATCAAAGGCATAGCAACATTGGCACTGTTCACATCTGCGCGCTTCGCTCCTGCACAAACGCTTCCTGCCCTTGGCTCTACCTTTTGTCAACCGGCCTCTTCGGTGCGCACGCTGGCCCCATTTGGTGATGGCTATTTTTTATCCGGTCGCATCAATCTCCAGTGTTCCGCCCCGACGTCTTCAACCATATCAAAACACAGCTACGATGGTAGCACGTGGTGGTCACATTCCTTGGCTCACCCTGTCAACGACCTGGTGGTGCTTTCCATAGCTCCTTGCAACGACGGCAATGTGTTGATCGCTGCCTACGAAAACATCCCCGGTGATACTTGCAGCTATGTGCTGCTGAAACTCTCAATGCAGGGCGATACCGTATGGTCTTATAAATTGTTCTACAGCCTGTCGGGTATTCCCCCTGCAGGACGCATCCTTGAGTTAAGCGACGGTAAGGTCCTATTCACTGCGGCAGCGCTTACCGACAATCAATGGGACGTTTGGCTGATTTGCTTTGATGCATTAGGAAATTTATTATGGAACAAGACTTTTGGGGGTACCGAAGACGATTACGCCACCGATGCCCTGGAAACCAGTGATGGCCTTTACATTGCCGCCACCACCGCTTCTGCCGATGGTGATGTAACCGGTCAGCACGGCCTTACCGATGTTTGGATCATCCAAACTGATTTCAACGGAAACCTTCTTTGGCAAAAATGTTTTGGTGGAAGTGGCTATGAACTATCCAAGACCATCACGCACCTGTCCGACAACAACGTGCTTCTCGCCTGCAGCAGTACTTCTAACGACGGCGACGTGTCGGGTCATCACGGCAGTACTTTTTGGTACGACTACTGGATCGTAAAAATATCCCCCGCCGGGGTATTGTTGTGGCAAAAAAGTTTGGGCGGTTCTCAGTATGATCAAGCCATCGCTGCCGCTCCGGTTAATGACACCACTGTTGTCGTGACGGGATCGTCTTATTCCACTGATGGCAACGTGCAAGATCACAACGGAAGTTCTTGGTACGCTGACTTCTGGATCGCTGCCCTCCACCTGAATGGTTCTTTGCTGTGGACCAAAAGTTACGGGGGTAGCAGCTATGACATCGCTAACGCCATGGCCGTCTTGCAACAAGGTTGGGTGATTGCCGGCGGCAGCACCCTCAGCACCGACGGCAACGTAGCTGCAAACTGTGTAATCGACTCGTGTTACCCAATGCCCGCAGCCTTCTTTGTGAAATTTCATACCTGGTGTTCTACGCCCCCTGTGAGCTTTTTTGCTTATACCTCGCAAGGTCCTTCGCTGATAAAATTTCTGAACGGCAGTCAAAACGCAACCAACTATCTATGGCATTTTGGCGATGGTACCACGGGCACAGCCAAAAATCCGTTGCATCAATATAATATTAATCAAAATGTGTCTGTTTGCCTCCAAGCAAGCAATTCCTGCACCTACGATTACAGTTGCCAATTGGTAAGCACGTGCTCCCCTTTGCAACCTGATTTTTCGTATCAAACCTCCGGCCTCACAGTCACCTTTACACAAAATACCCCCTTGTTGGCATCAGCGCAATGGACACTTGGCGACGGTACTTCTTCCCTTGCCTTGCAGCCCATACATACCTATGCCGCCCCGGGCACTTACACGGTTACGTTCACGGCTTTTGACTCATGCGGAAAAAGCTACGCCATCAGCAAATCCGTGAACATTTGTGAAGCCATTCAAGCAGCCTTTACCTATGCCGCAAACAACAATCAGGTTTCCTTTCAGGACCTTTCGGCAGGAAATCCGAATACATGGTTTTGGAACTTTGGCGACGGCAACACCTCCACGCTGCAGCATCCCTTGCACACCTATACCTCATCGAATGCATTTACCGTTTGTCTGACTGCAGGCCACAGCAATTGTCCGGACTTCTCCTCCACCACTTGTCAGACCGTAGGTACCTGCACCTCTTCCGCAAATGCCGATTTCTCTGTTTCTTCACACGATAATAAAATCACCTTTACCAACCAATCCTCAAATGCAGTCAGCTATTGGTGGGACTTTGGTGACGGAACATTTTCCACCGACCCTAACCCTGTTCACTACTATCCCCCGGGATTGGGCATCTACAATGCCTGTTTGGTCGCCTACGATAGTTGTGGTTCCGATACATTTTGCAAAAAAATCTATATGGGTTTAGGGCCCGTAACCGCAAACTTTCTGTACACCATTTTCGGCCTGAACGTGGTGTTTACCAACCTTTCTACCAATGCCGTCAGTTACCATTGGGATTTTGGCGATGGAAACACCTCCACGGCCATGCATCCCTTTCACTCCTACGCTACAGACGGTGTTTATACCGTCTGTCTCATTGCATGGGATGTTTTGGGCAATAGCGATACCCTATGCCAGAATGTATCAACTTGTTTAGACATAGAACCCGACTTCACTTACACCCCAACCGACCTTACCGTTTCCTTCACCGACCTCACCAACGGTGCGGTGCAATGGCTGTGGGATTTTGGCGATGGTACCTATTCTTCCTTTCAGCATCCCACCCATACCTATGCAGCTAATGGCAGCTATCAAGTCTGCCTGATTGCCACCAACGTCTGTGGCTTTTCCGACACCCTCTGCAAAACCCTCAAGGTTTGCAGTCAACTGGTTTCTCAATTTACCTTCACGACTGATTTTTTGAATGCCTCTTTTACAGACCAGACTCAGGGAAGCACTTCGTGGTTTTGGGCATTTGGCAACGGCAGTTACTCATTCTTAAAAAATCCTACCATCAGCTACAATGCCGCCGGCACATACCAGGTGTGCTTAACCACCAGCAACCTGTGCGGCAAATATCACACTACCTGCCAGCAGGTTACCGTCTGTGCCCCTGTGGTCGCTGCCTTTTCCTATGCCACCAACGATCTCACGGTTAGTTTCACCAACCAATCAGCCGCCACCACGCAATGGCAGTGGGATTTTGGAGACGGAGCGACCAGCACGCTGCAAAATCCTACCCATACGTATGCAAGTAATGGTACCTATGTGGTGACTCTTGTTGCTACCAACATCTGTGGCTATGCCGATACATTACAAAAAACCATAACCGTCTGTGCGCCGCTATCGGCAACCTTTCATGAACAAGCCAACCTGCTCACCGTAACCTTTACCGCCAACGCTCCTACGGCCTCGGCCTTTGTTTGGTACCTCGGCGATGGCACCATTTCTTTTGCTCCTCAGCCCACCCATACTTACGCCGCACCGGGCAATTATGCCGTATGCCTGGTAGTTTCTGACATTTGCAACAATGCCTACCAGTATTGCAAAACCATCACCGTATGCACAACCCTTAATGCCGCCTTCAGTGCCTCTTCGTTTTACCTTACTACATTCTTTACCGACCTGTCAGACCATCCGGTAAGCTGGTCCTGGAATTTTGGCGACGGCAACAGCTCCACCCTCAAAAACCCCATGCACACTTACGGTGCCAACGGTTCCTACACAGCGTGTCTGACAGCCACCGACGCCTGTGGCAAAACCGACACCGCATGTAAAGTGATTACGGTTTGTAGCCCCATAGTGGCCTCTTTTACTTATGAAGAAAACTTTTTAAATGTGAACTTCCATGCAACGACCAGTACTGCCGTCGCATGGCAGTGGAGCTTCGGGGATGGCACATCGGCTTCAGGGAGCAATCCATCACATACCTATAGTGAAAACGGTACATACGATGTATGTCTGATCGTTACCGACCTCTGCGGCCGCTCCGACACAGTTTGTAAACAGATTACCGTATGCGCACCGCTTGTTGCCGATTTTGATTGGCAGCAAACTCACCTGACCCTTTCTTTTTCAAATCTGACGCCCAATACCTTGCAGTGGCTGTGGAATTTCGGCGATGGTCACATCAGTATGGATGAAAATCCTGTTCATACCTACTCGGTCATGGACACCTATCAGGTCTGTCTGATTGTATTCGACTTATGTGCCTCCGATACGATTTGTAAGCAAGTGGTGATTACGTGTCCTCCCTTCACTGCTGCCTTTACTTATGCCATCGATGATTTTACCGTCAGTTTCTGGGATCAAAGTGTTAACAGTATCGGATGGTTATGGGATTTCGGCGATGGCAACAGTTCCACCTTGCAAAATCCGGTGCATACCTACGCCGATACGGGTCATTACACCGTTTGCCTCATCAGCCGCGATAGTTGCTCAGCCGACACAGCATGTCAGTCGATTCAGATTGTCCTTTCAGGCCTTCTGCAAATGGATTTAGAAGCCGTGCTTGTGGTGTTTCCGAATCCGGCAAGCGAAACTTCTGTTTTGCACCTGAAACTTCCGCAAGCCCTAACGGCTACCGTGCACGTGTATGATCTCCTGGGTCGGCCGCAGTTCAGTCATCGGTGGCTACAACCCTCTACGAAGCATTTGCTGGAAATACCGGTTGCGCACTGGCCCGATGGAACATACGTGATTGAGATCAGGGCGGGTAGCATACGCATTAGAGATCGGCTCATCGTTCAGCGATCAGGCTAGCCATTGCCGCCAATCCAACTTTTCCTGTACAATCTGCTCAACGGCACGTACCGGTATGCGATCCTGATGCATGGTATCGCGGTACCGTAGCGTGACGGTCTCATCCGAAATGGTTTGTTGATCGATGGTGATTGCAAAAGGCGTGCCTATGGCATCTTGCCGACGGTAACGCCTTCCTATGGTGTCTTTCTCTTCATAATGACAATGCACCATCAGCTTGAGCCGGTCGAAAATTTTCCGAGCTGCTTCAGGCAAACCATCACGGGCTACCAGCGGCAACACTGCGACCTTCACCGGTGCCAATATGGCAGGAAGCTTTAACACTACCCGAGTGGCTTGTTCTCCTTCCTCTGCCGTAGGCACCTCTTCTTCACAATATGCCGCGCTGAGAACCGCCAAAACCATGCGATCTAAACCAATAGAAGTTTCCACCACATAAGGCACATAACTGTCCCCAAGATCTGGATCAAAATATTGCAATTTTTTCCCTGAGTACTTTTGATGATTGCTTAAGTCGTAATCGCCTCTCGAATGAATACCTTCGAGTTCTTTGTAACCGAAAGGAAACCGAAACTCAATGTCACAAGCGGCTTTGGCATAATGGGCTAGTTTGAGGTGATCCTTAAACCGATAGTACTCGTGGGAAAAGCCCAGACGACGGTGCCAAGCCATACGGCGTTGCTTCCATTCTTCGTACCAATACTGTTCGGTCCCGGGCCGTACAAAAAACTGCATCTCCATCTGCTCAAATTCCCGCATCCGAAAGATGAACTGCCGCGCCACTATTTCGTTTCGAAAGGCCTTACCGACCTGGGCTATGCCAAAAGGAATTTTCAAGCGCGACGTCTTCTGGACATTAAGAAAATTTACATATATACCTTGTGCCGTTTCGGGCCGCAGATACACGGTATCGCTTTCCCCCGACACGGCCCCGAGTTGCGTGGCAAACATCAGGTTAAACTGACGCACTTCCGTCCAGTTGCGCGTACCGCTTACCGGATCTACTATGCCGCAGTCGTCGATGAGTTGACGCAACGCTCCCCAATCATTGGCTTCCAAAGCCTCCTGCAACCGCTGCCGCACCGTGTTTAACTGCTGCTCTAATTCTTGAATGCGGGCGTTGGTCTTTCGAAAAAACGCTTCATCGAATCGTTCCCCAAAGCGCTTGCGTGCCCGCTCAATCTCCTTCTCCATCTTTTCTTCCAACCGCGTCAAAAAATCTTCCACCAGCGTATCGGCACGATAGCGCTTTTTGGAATCCCGGTTGTCAATAAGCGGATCTTGAAAGGCGTCCACATGTCCGCTGGCCTTCCAGACCGTCGGATGCATGAAAATAGCAGCATCCAAGCCGACGATGTTTTCGTGTACATGGACCATGCTGCGCCACCAATAATCGCGGATATTGTTTTTTAATTCCACCCCATTGTGGCCATAGTCATACACCGCACCCAGGCCGTCGTAGATTTCACTGGAAGGAAATACAAATCCGTACTCCTTACAATGGGCCACCAGATCACGGAACAAGTCGGGGGCTGCCATTAGGTCAAATTAGCCCGCAAATATAGCGAGCAATGTGAGGGCCGCTTGGTTGCTCTACCCTACTTTCGCGGGCATGATTATCATTGATCGCACCATCATTTCCGATGAGGTCGTGGAAAAACCTTTTGCTTGCAACGTGCTTGCGTGTAAAGGGGCTTGCTGTGTCGAAGGCGACGGTGGTGCTCCCCTGACATGGGAGGAAGCTACCGTCTTGGAAAAACTTATCGATCTTATTATTCCTTATTTGTCAGATCCAGGCCGCAAGGCCATTCAGCGTTATGGCCCTTGGCGTTGGGACAGCAACGGACAGCTGGCCACCCCTTTACAAAACGGTAAAGACGCCTGCGCCTATGCCGTCACTGACAATGGCATAACGCGTTGCGCCATTCAATCCGCATGGCAGCAGGGGGCATGGCAAAACACACCTGAAGCAACTTTTTCCAAACCCTTGTCATGTCATCTGTATCCTGTGCGTATAACCCAATACGAAAATTTTGACGCCGTCAATTACCACCAATGGGACCTATGCGCCCCGGCCTGTGCTGCAGGTCATCGTCAGGGCATACGTGTTTTTGAATTTGTTCAAGAGGCCCTCATCCGTCGCTTCGGCCAACCGTGGTTTGAACAACTCAAAGCAGCCGCTGCATACATGAACTCTTCCAAGCCATCCGGCTGCTGTGCGCAAGATCGTGTTAACGGTCAGCAGTCTGCACCAAACTGCGCCGAGGTGCTGAGCCAGCAACCGTGACGAAGATAGCCAACGAAACAATTACCACGTTTTTAATAATATATTGTCCTATCATATTTGGAATCAGGAATGCCTTCCAAGTCAGTTTAGGTGCCAACAGCAAAGGTGCAAAGGTGGTCACCACATGCGGAATGAGGAGATACAATACCCAACGTTCTCGACCGGGAACCAAAAAAAGCACCCCGATCAGGCATTCGTACGCGCCAAATAAAAAAACGTACAGCTCCCATGGAATAAACCATGCTGTATGTTCGTGAATGGTATGAATGACCCCAATGCTGGGACTTAATTCCATCATTTTCAGAGTACCAAACCAGAAAAACACTGCGAAAAAAGCGATCCGTGCCAAGGGCAAACTGATGCGATGCAGCCAGGAGAACAATTTATCTTCCTGCTGAATTCGAAAACGATTGATGTCTTTTAATATGCCCATAGCAGCAAGGTTGGCAGTTCACCTCCACGGCAGCAGCGGCACTGCCACGGGGGGCACTGATGCCGCCAGCGGCTCTGTGTTCAGGATAAAACGCACCGACTGATCCACGACGTCTGCAAGCATTGCCGGCAGATGCTCTTCGGTCCATGGATGGCGTGCACCGAAGGTATGATCGGCATGTTGGAGAATTTCAACACGTACGAATTTCGGATTGAAGGAACCAATCGCTTCGGCGTGTGAAACCGGCACGCTCTGGTCCTCGCGACCGTGAATAACCAACACCGGCTTATGAAGGCGCCCAACCGCAGTAGCTACGTCCAGTTCAGCTCGATAGCGCTGTAAGGTCTCCCAGTATTGATAATACATCGGCATCATTTGCCCGGTTCTTTGGTTGCGTTCGTAACGCACCCCTTGTTGTTTCCACACTTCCAGCTCCTGTGCAGAGAATAAAGTCCCAAATCCTTTCACTGCAGCCCACGTTACAACGCATCTGATCCGCGGTTCACGTTCTGCAAACAATAGAGCTAAAGCTCCACCCCGACTATGACCCACCACGGCAAAAGGAATTTGTTCCGCAACAGCTCCACTCCAGCTTTTTGCCTGTTTACACACAAAATGCATCACGGCCTCTGCATCGCTCAACTCCAACATGGGATTGTTTCGGCCAAAGGCATCCAAGTCAGCAAACTCTGTTGGCTGCTCTGGTGTGGTACCGTTGTGTGAGAAGTTGAACTTGACAAACATGCATCCTGCCTGCTGGAACGCACGTGCTACCAGATGAAAGGGGCCCCAGTCTTTAAATCCCTTAAATCCATGGAAAAACAATACGATGGCCGACGGCGCGTGCGGCGGTGCGTACACATCAACAAGCAAAGGCCTGCCTGCAGCACCGGAAATTCGAACGTTGTGCAATACCATTCGGCCGCAAAGCTAACCCTTACACAAGCATCGCCACGTCATGGTCTTTAGTACCGGCGTTTTTCATCTATTTTCACCAACACATGATCACATTAGAAGCGCTGCGCGCCCCCATAGCTGCAGAGCTCCGGCAGTTCAACCAGCGTTTTCGCGATGCCATGCGAAGCTCCGTTCCCTTGCTGGACGCCATCACCAGCTACATCGTCAAAACGAAAGGCAAACAGGTGCGTCCTATGTTTGTGCTGCTCTCGGCACGCACGGCCGGCAACATCACCGAGGCCACCTATCATGCCGCCGCTCTGATAGAGTTGCTTCACACAGCTACCCTTGTTCACGACGATGTCGTGGACGACGCTTCCCTGCGAAGGGGTTTTTTTTCGATCAATGCCCTATGGAAAAACAAGGCTGCCGTCTTGGTAGGTGATTATCTGCTGGCGCGCGGATTGCTGCTCAGCATCGAACATCAACAATACCAGCTGTTGCAACTGGTAAGTGAGGCAGTACGTGAAATGAGCGAAGGTGAATTGCTGCAAATGGAAAAAGCCCGAAACCTTTCCCTCAGTGAATCGGATTATTACCAGATCATCAGCAAAAAGACAGCGTCTTTGATCGCGGCTGCCTGCGCCAGTGGGGCTGCCTCGGCCAATGCTGCTGATGAGGCCGTATTACAAATGAAGCATTTTGGCTATGCCGCCGGCATGGCTTTTCAAATGAAAGACGACTTGCTGGACTTTACCGCTGCCAAGAGTGGAAAACAAGCCGGAGCCGACTTACGAGAAAAAAAAATTACGCTGCCCTTGCTTATTGCTCTACAGAGAGCTTCCCCATCGCAACGCCGACGTATTAAAATAATTGTGCATGAATATCCTAATGATAAAAATGCCTTGGGGGAACTTATGCAACTCTTCTCCGGGCTTGGTGCTATAGAATACACCCAAAACAAAATGGAAGAATTTCGAAAACAGGCCCTTCTTCATTTAAACTATTTTCCCCCTTCCCCTTTCCGGGAAGCCTTGGCAGGTTTGGTTGATTTTACCATTCATCGCAATTATTGAGGCCCAGGCATCAGGCGGCCCAACTAAGTTTTCCACAGCTTGCGCGAGCCAATACTTGCGTAACCATTCCTTAACATTACGTTAATACGTTGGTCAAAGCTTAACTAGTGCTTTGCGACGGACATGAACTACTTGCCAAGTTCTTTTCGACTCATCAGCCTTTTTGTATTTCTGTTTTTCCAACAAGCCCAAGCCCAATTTGGACATATCACCGGCATTGTCACAGATGGCCAATTGAATGAGGTCCTGACAGGTGCTACCGTGTTTTTGGAGAACGACCGCAGCCGTGGTGCCATAACTGATGTGGATGGCCTTTTTACCATCCGAAATGTTCCCGTTGGCATGCACAACCTCGTCGTTCAATATGTTTCATACCAAACTAAAGTTATCGAACAAGTTTACGTTGCTGAAGAAAAAACAACTGAGGTTCAGGTGGTTCTGCTTCCGATGGCGAAAGATCTGGAAGAGGTGGTGGTACGTTCAGAATTGAAAAAAGAATCGATCAATGCCTTATTGATCTTACAGAAAAATTCTACATTGGTTCAGGATGGTATCTCCAGCGATCTAATCCGCCGCTCACCTGATAAAAACGCTGCCGAAGCCATGAAGCGGGTCAGCGGCGTTTCCTTGGCTGAGAGCAAATTCGCCATCATTCGTGGCCTCAGCGATCGTTACAACCTCGCTTTAATTAATGGAACTCCTTTGCCCAGTACCGAAGCCGATCGCAAAAACTTCACCTTCGATCTGATTCCTTCCAACCTGATCGACAACATCATTGTGTACAAGACCGCCCAACCCGATTTACCTGGAGATTTTGCCGGTGGTGTCATACAGGTGAACACCCGCGATATTCCTGATCGGAAATTTTTCAACCTTTCCCTATCCAGCGGCTTTAATTCGATATCCACGTTCCGCCCATGGTATGACTACCAAGGAGGCAAACTGGATTTCCTGGGGCTCGACGATGGCTCGCGTGCTCTGCCTTCTGACTTTCCTCCCACTGAAATTGTTCAGCAAGCCTTAACTGAAGACATCATTGCATATTCCCAAATGTTGCCTAATAATTGGGCATTGTTTCGTCACCCATCTATGATGCCTAACTACAGCGGTCAATTTTCGGCCGGCATGGGCAATCCACAGTTCGGCGGCATCATATCGATAACCTACAATCGCTCCCAACGCTTTAATCAAAATATCCGACAGGATTTCGATTTCTTAGAAACCAACCCAAAGTTCCGCTATCTGGATTCGGCATATGCTACAAGTGTACTGGCAGGGGCCTTATTCAACATTGGCTGGCGAATCTCTGCAATGGATAAGATCACATTCAAAAATTCATATACCATCAACTCCAGCGATCTTACCACGGTACGCGGAGGCCAAAATATCGAGCAACAGTTCGATGTTCGCAACTACGCATACGAGTTTGTCTCCAATCAGCTTTACAACTCACAACTTTTGGGAGAACATGCTTTGTTCAAGTCGCGCTTAAGAATACAGTGGTACGGCGCTTACAGCCTGACGCGGAGAGATCAGCCCGACTTCCGCAAGCTGTATTACAACCGCAACAGCGGTTCCGCCGATCCGTTTCTGGCCTACATTCCGGTTGGGTCTGCCTCGCCAAATCTGGCCGGCAAGTTCTATGCTTATCTCCAAGAAGACGCTTATTCCGGTGAGGTAAAACTTACCTACCACTTTAATGTGCAGGAACGCAAGAATGCGCTACGAACAGGCCTTTTTTATCAGCATCGAAACCGTGTCTTCGATGCTCGGGTGTTAGGTTATACCATAACGAATTTTATTAAATTTTATACCGAAAATGAAGATCCCAATGCCATTCTCAGCTCTGCCCCCGGCGATTTGTTCCAATCAAATCACATCGGCGAAGCTGGCTTCAGCATCGATGAAATAACCAACCCCTCTGATCACTACGAAGGGCAAAGCAACCTGACGGCCACCTACCTCATGATGGACCAGCAAGCATTGCCGTGGTTGCGGTTAATTTACGGTGCCCGTTTGGAATTTTTTCACCAGCGTTTGCAGTCATTTGATTATACCAACCGCCCGGTCGACGTTAATACCTATTCGCGCGACATCGGCAATCTGCCCTTTGATCTGTTGCCCTCCATCAATGCCATCTTCAAGGTTACGGAAAATGCCAACCTGCGTGCTGCCTTTTCGAAAACTGCCGTACGTCCTGAATTCCGTGAACTGGCACCCTTTTCCTTTTACGATTTCAGCACCACTTCGGTCATCATAGGTAATGACACATTGGCGCGCAGCAACATTTACAACTACGACCTTCGCTTTGAGGTCTTTCCCGGTTCAGGGCAAGTTTTTTCCATAGGTGCTTTTTATAAAAAGTTTCATGAGCCCATAGAACAAACGATTGACTTCATTAGCAGCGGGGGCTACATCCGCTCCTACCGCAATGTGACGTCGGCGCGCAATTACGGCATGGAGGTGGATGCCCGCAAACAGCTCAGTTTCCTCAGCCACTGGTGGCACCAAATGGAAAACATCGTGCTTCAGCTCAACGCTGCATGGATACGATCTGTTGCCGATGTATCGCTCATTGCAAACGCTGCCGATAGCACCCGCAGCCTCCAGGGGCAATCGCCCTACATCATTAACCTGGGCATTTCCTACATGGAGCCCACGAGCGAAACCAGTGTCACTTTATTGTTCAATCAAATCGGCCGACGCATCATGTTTGTCGGATCGAGTGAGTACATGGACATTTACGAACACAGCCGCCCCCTTGTAGATCTTCAGCTTTCCCGACGCATCATTACCCATGGTACCCTTCGGCTCAACATTCATGACCTGCTGGCTCGTGACGGCATCCTGTATCAAGACGTAAACGATGACGGCCGGTTCCGTCCGGATGACGACAAAGAAATTGTTCGTTCCAAAACAGGAACCGTAATTTCTTTGGGCTTTTCCTACAGCTTTTAATAAGCCCTTAACTATTTGCAAATATTCAGCTTACAATTTAACAAAGGTCTAACATTAAAGAAAGATAAGGTTTACCTGAAAAATTTTGCTTTGGGTCAAAATACTGTCACATGAAAAAATTTTTTACTCTTTCAGCCTTGCTGGTGGCCTTTGTGCAAAGCCGTGCAGACGAGGTCATTTCCGGTTATATCACCCAAAACACCACCTTGACCAACGACAAAATCTGGCTGCTTCAGGGTTTTGTCTATGTAACCAACGGCGCCACGCTTACCATTGAACCCGGCACCATCATAAAAGGCGATAAAGCCACTAAAGGTGCTCTCATCATCACGCGAGGGGCCAAACTCATTGCTAATGGCACTGCTCAGCAGCCTATCGTTTTCACCTCCAACGGACCGGTAGGATTCCGCAACTACGGTGATTGGGGCGGCATTATCTTATTGGGTCGCGCTTCTATTAACCAGCCCGGTGGAGAAGCCGTCATCGAAGGTGGTGTTGAAGACGGTCAAGGCAACGGTACCTATGGCGGTGGTCTTAATCCCGACGATAACGACAACAGCGGCATCCTTCGGTACGTGCGCATCGAATTCTGCGGCATCGCTTTTCAGCCCAACAGTGAAATCAACGGCCTGACTTGCGGCGGCGTGGGGCGTGGCACTACTCTCGAATACATTCAGGTCAGCTTCTGCGGCGACGATGCCTTTGAATTCTTTGGCGGAACGGTCAACGCAAAATACCTGATTTCCTACCGCACCTTAGACGATGACTTCGACACCGACAATGGTTACCGCGGCCTCATTCAATTTGCCTATGCCCTGCGTGACCCTGCCATCGCCGACGTCAGCGGCTCCAACGGCTTTGAATCCGACAACGACCCCACCGGTTCGCCCAACACCCCGTTTACTCAAACCGTTTTCAGCAACATAACTATTGCAGGCCCGCGTGCTACTTCCTCTACTTCCATCAATGGCAGTTACCGACGCGCCGCCCACCTGCGCCGCAATACCCGAACCAGCATTTACAACTCCGTCTTGATGGGCTTTCCTACAGGTATCATGATTGACGGCAGTGCCTGCGAAGCCAATGCCACCAACGACATCCTTCAGGTGCGCAACACTGTAATCAGCGGCTGCACCAACAATTTCGAAGTCGCCTCAGGCAGCACTTTTGACATCAGCGGTTGGTTTAATAATGCCTCATATAATAACAAAACCTATTCTTCCAACACTGCGCTTGGATTAAAAGACCCCTTTAACTTGACCAACCCCAACCCTTTGCCGTCCGACACCAGCCTGCTGCTCTCCGGTGCCGACTTTACCCATGCAGCTCTCAGCGATCCTTTCTTCACGCAAGTGACCTACCGCGGAGCCTTTGGCACCGTAAACTGGACCGAAGGCTGGGCTGAATGGAATCCTAATAACGTACCCTACACCGGCATTTCGGAGTCAGCCACATTTACCAATCTGAGGATCTTCCCCAACCCGGCTGCGCACTCAGCTGTGATTCAGTTCTCGCTGGCCACGCAGCTGCCGGTACACATCTTCATCACCGATTTGAGTGGCCGCCACATTACCGACGTGATTCATGAGACCATGGCTGGCGGCTCGCATCAAGCCATTATTGATTTGAGCCAATGGGCTCGAGGCAGCTACCTGGTAAAACTTAAAGCCGGTAATTCCTCCGCTATCCATAGGCTGAACGTGCTTTAGAATTATTCAGCTGTGCTGTGCGAAAAAGGCGCCGCAGGGCGCCTTTTTCGTTTTTTCATGAGACCACAGCAGCGAGAGGAAGAAAGTTTGGTTCGCTCACCATCAGCCGCTGCTTCGCTTGGGGTGGATCACGGGCGTTTTACCGCCGAATATACGTGCACGGAACCCGCTTAAAAGATCTTGGCTTTTGATGCTGCGTTAAACGACAGTACGTAACTCATCAGAAAATCGCAACATCGATCCAAGCTATATGCTCGGTTGATTACGATTTATTATGAATCACATAATTAAATTCACTAAAACAACCGTAACCATCGGTTAGAAACACCTCCCGCTCAGTTGTTCTCCCCTCACCTCTGCTTTCGGCAGATGACACGCTTTCTTTCTAAACAGCTACAAGTTTCTGCGACAGGTAATACCCCTCCTTTAATTTGACGGCTACTTCACTGAAACATTGTAAGGTCTGATCAATATCTTCATCCGTATGAACGGCTGTGGGGATCAGGCGCAGCAACATGACCCCTTTGGGTACCACCGGATAGACGACAATAGATAGGAAAATATTGTAATTCTCACGGATATCTATGATCAGGTTTGCAGCTTCTGAAGCATTACCGCTCAGATAAACGGGAGTGACCGGTGAGTTGGTTTTGCCGATGTTGAAACCCCGTTCGCGCAGACCTTGCTGCAAGCGTCGCACGTTGTACCAAAGCTTCTCACGCAGCTCGGGATGCTTCTTCAATAATTCCAATCGTTTCAAGTTGCCAATCACAATGGGCATGGGAAGCGATTTGGCAAAGATTTGCGATCGGCTGTTGTAGCGCAGGTAATTGATCACCGCCTCGTCGCCAGCAATGAAGGCACCGATGCTGGCCATACTCTTGGCGAACGTAGAGAAGTACAAGTCGATGCCCTCTTGAACGCCCTGCTCTTCACCGGTTCCGGCACCTGTTTTCCCCATCGTGCCAAAACCATGGGCATCATCCACCAAAAGACGGAACGGATATTTTTCTTTGAGGGCCACGATTTCCCGCAGCTTGCCTTGGTCGCCGGCCATGCCGAAAACTCCTTCGGTAATCACCAGGATGGCTCCCTTGGTGCCTTTAACCAACTCTACGGCGCGCTGCAGTTGCTTTTCGCAACTCTCCACGTCGTTGTGAGCAAAGACAAAACGGCGCCCCATATGCATGCGCAACGCATCGATGATGCACGCATGCGATTCGGCGTCGTAAACGATTACGTCGTGCCGATCTACCAGGCAGTCAATTGCAGACATGATGCCTTGATAACCATAATTCATGAGCATGGCATCAGCCTTACCTACAAAAGCAGCCAACTCACGCTCCAATTGTTCGTGCTGATCGGTGTTGCCGCTCATCATCCGTGCACCCATCGGATAAGCCAGACCCCACTGTGCCGCAGCTTCGGCATCCACCTTCCGTACCTCGGGATGGTTGGCCAAACCCAAATAATTATTCAGGCTCCAAACGATTCGCTCCTTACCGCGAAAAAGCATCCGGTTACCGATTTCTCCTTCCAACTTGGGAAACGAAAAATAGCCGTGTGCGATTTTGCTGTACTGCCCAATGGGACCGGGTTTCTCCAGAATTTTTTCAAATAAGTCCATTGTCGAAACTGTTGAAGAACGCCGCGGCTAAGGTAATACCCCAATCTGGCATTTGTGACCTCCGGCATTTGGTAAGCGATGCTGCCCTAATTTTGCACACCCATGCGTGGTTTATGGCATCTTGTCATTTGGGGCATGTTCGCAGCCACCGGTTGCTCAACCCCGCAGCAGGCGCGAAAAGCCGATGACCCCAAGGCTCGGTTGCAGCTGGCCAAAAAATACTTCGAACAGAAAAAGTATTATCGGGCATTACCCCTTTTTGATGAGCTGATGACTTATTTCCGTGGCACCCCCGAAATGGAAGATTTACTTTACCGTTTGGCATGGTGTCATTACCATACCGGCGAATTTTTGGTGGCAGCATATCACTTTAAAAATTACGCCACCACTTATGCAGACAACGCCCGGGCTGAGGAATGTTTGTTCATGCATGCCCGCTGTTATTATGAAATTGCTCCTCCCATGCGCCTGGATCAGCGCTATACCTACGATTGCATGGACGCTATTCAAATCTTTGCCAACAATTATCCCCAGAGCCCTCGCATGGCCGAAGCCAATGCCATGATGGACGACCTGATCGCGCGCTTGCAGAATAAAGCTTTTTTTAATGCGTATTTATATTATCGGATGGAACGTTACAAAGCTGCCGCAACTGCTTTTGATAATATGCTGCATGACTACCCCGACGCACCACAAGCCGAACAAGTCCACTTCTTGATTCTCAAATCCTGGTATTTATATGCCTTGAACAGCATCCCCTCCAAACAAACCGAGCGTTACCAGCAGGTCACTCGCCTCTATACGCAATTCCGCAGCCGTTATCCCCAGAGTGCTTACCTCAAAGAAGCAACGCAACTTTACGAAACCAGCTTACAACAATTACAAAAACTTCAGCAACATGAGCATGCTCAAAACTGACAACACCACGCAAGGGTACCTACAGCCCCGCAACCTTACCGATCTTCAGGCGAAGACAGGCAATTTGTACGAGGCCATCGTCATAATTGCCAAGCGAGCGAATCAGATCGCCAATAACTTGCGCGAAGAATTGCACAGTAAGCTCGAGGAATTCACCTCGGTTACTGACAATCTGGAAGAAATTCACGAAAACCGGGAACAAATCGAAATTGCCAAGGCTTACGAGCGATTACCCAATCCCACCCTTCTATCCACGCAGGAATTTTTGGAAGGAAAAGTTTACTTCCGAAACCCTGCCAAAGACAGCGAACCTGACCTGACAACCATCTTTCAATCTCTTCCTAAAAACGGTAGCGGCGACAATGCCGGCCGCCGAAAAAGCTGAGCGCTTCAAGCATTGCGCAGCCCATGGTTCAGGGCAAAAAAGTCATTGTCGGAGTTACCGGTAGTATTGCTGCCTATAAAAGCGCATTTTTAGTCCGTGCCCTGATCCGTAAAGGTGCCCACGTGCGTGTAGTAATGACGCCGGCAGCGGAACAGTTTATACCCCCAATAACGCTAGCCACCTTGTCGCGCCACCCGGTGCTGCGTGACCTTGCCGATGCTTCAGGACAAACCTGGAACAATCACATCGAGCTGGCCCGGTGGGCCGATGTGTTGGTTATTGCTCCGCTGTCGGCCAATACCTTAGCCAAATTGGCTCATGGGCTGTGTGACAACCTGCTTACAGCCGTTTACCTCTCCGCCCGTTGCCCTGTAGTGCTTGCTCCGGCTATGGATGAAGACATGTGGCTGCATGCCGCTACACAAGCCAACGTAACGACACTGTTGCAGCGAAACCATCACATTGTACCCGTAGAGCACGGCGAGCTGGCCAGCGGTTTAGTGGGCATGGGACGAATGGCAGAACCTGAAAATATCGTGGCTTTTCTCGAAGACTTATTTCAAAAAAAAACTCAACCATCTCCCCTGGATGGACTTGCGGCCCTCGTAACAGCAGGTCCCACCTTTGAGCCTATTGACCCGGTTCGCTTTATTGGCAATTACTCTACGGGAAAGATGGGCATAGCCTTGGCTGAAGCTTTGCTGGAGCACGGAGCTCACGTCACCCTAATCCTTGGTCCCTCGGTCGAACCTGTGCCTGCCTCAAACCAACTTAAAGTGATCAGGGTGCATACCGCTGATGAAATGTACCAACAAACGCTGCGCTTTTTCCCCCAGGCTAAAATTACCATCATGGCCGCAGCCGTGGCCGACTACACGCCAGCCCAACCCGCTGCTTCAAAACTTAAAAAACTTGAACATGAATCCATGACCTTGACCCTTCGACCTACAACTGACATTCTGCACGAATTGGGTCAGCTCAAGCAGCCAGGGCAGGTATTGGTAGGATTTGCTTTGGAAACCGACTATGAATTTGACAATGCCCTACAAAAGCTGTATAAAAAAAATTTGGATTTTATTGTCCTGAACTCCTTGCGGGATCCAGGGGCAGGCTTTGGCCACGACACGAACCGTATTACCATCATTGATCGAAACGGCCAATCCCTGGCCTTTCCCCTAAAAACAAAACGAGAAGCCGCACAAGACATTGTTAACTTTGTCGCCACCTTGCTGAAGTCGTCGGCGGCTTCTGAATAATGAAACCCTACGTGCTCTGCATTGCGCTGCTGCTTGCCCTTACAGCTAAGGCGCAAGAATTGAACTGTACCGTAAAAGTTTTAGCTCCCAACCTGCAGGCCACCGATCCCAAGGTCTTTGAAACGCTCGAACAAAGCATTACCGAATTTTTGAATAACCGCCGCTGGACGAACGACAACTTCCTGCCTAAAGAACGTATTGACTGCAGTATGCTTATCAGCATTACGCAGGAACTTGCCTCTGACCGATTTGCCGCACAGGTAACCATTCAGAGCTCCCGGCCCGTGTTTTACTCCTCCTACAACTCCCCGTTGCTGTACATCGTTGACAAAGACATACAGTTTCAATACGCTCAATACCAGCCCTTGGAGTACATAGAAAACCAGTTTACCAGTGCGCTGATTGCCTTTTTGGCCTACTATGCTTACGTCATCATCGGTCTTGACTACGACACATTTTCACCCAAAGGGGGTACTCCATACTTCCAGCGTGCGGCAAACATCGTAGCCATGGCTCAAAGCGCAAACGCAGCCGGTCCCGGCTGGAAATCATTCGAAGGCACGCGTAACCGGTTCTGGCTGATCAATAATTTAACCAATCCTAAGTTGGATTATATTCATGATATGTTATATAAGTATCACCGCCAAGGCTTGGATCAAATGTATGAACATACCGATAAGGGCCGCAAAGCCATTATAGAGGCACTTACCCAATTTGCCAAAATCCGCGACGACGAACCCACGGCCATGTTTACCCAGGTGTTCTGTCAAACCAAAAGCGAAGAGCTCATCAATATCTTCAGCAAAGCCCCACCTCAGGAAAAAAGCCAGGCCGTACAGTTGCTCAATACGCTGGACCCGGCCAATGCACAGCGTTATCAACAAATTCTAAAAGCCAACTGAAGCGCTGGCTTCTATTTCAGTGCACCGCTTTATTTTGTCTTGTGCTTTTACGGCTGGCCGTTTCCAACTACGTCATCATTGATGCGCTGGAGTTGCAGTTTTCCGAAGGGCTGAATGTCATCACCGGCGAAACGGGTGCCGGAAAATCCATCGTGGTCGAAGCCTTAATGCTGGTTTTGGGTGAGCGTGCTGATACTACAGTACTTCGTGAGGCCCACCGAAAGTGCGTGATAGAAGCTGAGTTCACACGCCTTCCGGAAGAAGCTGAGGCGTTGCTGCAACAAGCCGATGTTGACCACAGCGACCCTCTGTTGCTTCGTCGCGAAATTTTGCCCTATGGCAAGTCCCGCTTCTTCGTCAATGACACGCCGGTACCCGCCGCTCTGTTGCGTCAACTTAAGGACCTGCTGGTTGACTTGCACCATCAGCACGACAGCATTGAGGTGGCTCAGCAACCCTTTCAGCTGGCTGTATTGGATTCTTTAGCAGCTCAGGAAGCTGAAGTACACCATTACCGCCACTGCTTTGGGCAATATCGTCGCGACATGCAACGGCTGGAACAGTTAAATCAACAGCAAGCGAATGCCGATTTGGACTACCTCGCTTTCCAGCTGGAAGAACTGAATGCTGCTGCCTTAACCGAGGGCGAACAGGAAAAATTGGAGCAGGAGCAACAGCAATTATTGCACGCCGAACAGATCATAGAAACATTGCAACAAGCGCTCCATCACCTCAGCGATGCCGAAGACAATCTGTTGTCGCGTTTGTATGCGTTGCGTCAACAGCTGCGTTCTCTCACCTCATCACTTTCCGAAACCAAACAGTTGCTGGAACGTTTAGATAGCGTTCATCAGGAATTAAATGATATTGCCGGTGAATTCAGTCGGTTGCTGCGCACCATCCAACCCGACCCTCAACGACTTCAAGAAATCTCTGACAGGCTCGATGTGATCTACCGGTTACAAAAAAAGCATCGGGTGCAAACCGTTGGCGAACTACTGCACTGCAAGCAGCAACTGCAGCAACAGATAACCCAGCTTCAAGATCGGGATAAAGAGCGTGAGTTGCTGGCTGCCGCCCTCAGGCAACAGCAGCAACAACTGTTACAATTAGCTGATACCATCTCCCGCCGACGTGCGCAGCAAATACCGACCCTGTTGCACCAAATCAACACACTGTTGGTCGATGTAGGAATGCCGCATGCCCGCATTGACGTTCGTCATCAGCGGCTGCCTTCAGGCCAATTCAACAGTTATGGTATAGATCAGGTGCAGTTCCTGTTTGCTCCCAACCAGGGCAGCGTCTTCCAAGAGATCGGGCGCATCGCTTCCGGTGGCGAGCTTTCCCGATTGATGCTCTGTTTTAAGTCGTTGGTTGCTGCCGAAACCAAATTGCCTACGCTCATTTTCGATGAAATAGATTCCGGCATATCAGGAGAAACAGCGATGAAAGTGGCGCGTCTGCTACGTCGTTTGGCCGACAAGCATCAGGTGATCTGCATCACGCACCTTCCCCAATTGGCAGCGCGGGGTGAAAGTCATTTTCAAGTCAGCAAGAAAGAAGTCAATGGGCGCACCCAAGCTTTTGTGCGACCGTTGAATAAAGAGGAAAAAATTGAGACAATCGCCCGCATGATTTCTGGTCATCGGGTTACGGCTGCTGCTCTGGCTAGTGCCCGGGAATTATTAGAAAACTATTAATGCTTTACGACCATGGTCCGCAAAGTCCTGCTACCCCGGGCCTCCATGTGATAGAGACCGTCGGCTAAGTTGCGAACATCCAGCCTCAACTTGCCACCGCTGAAGCCCTCGGCCTTGCAGACAACTCTGCCCGCCCCATCTTTCAGCATGATTTGCCAGTCGCTGTCGCCGGGAAGCTCAAGTACCAGTTCTTCCCCAACAGGGTTGGGATAGACCTTTATATCTTCCTCTGCCGAAGCAATCACCGTGGCTATATCACCTGTGGTCGTAAAGTTTTGCACAGGCGTTTCATCAGAGGAGTAGTTGTTGGCACAGGCAGCCATAATCGTGAACTCGTATTCCGTTATGGGCTTTAAACCCTGAAGCAAAAAAGATGTGTTGGGAGTAACCACCACTGTCCAGTCAAGAGTTCCTACTTCACGATAGCTGAGGGTGTAACTGACCACATTGTTTACGGGCAACCAGCTGATCTGAGCCGTGGTATCGGTAATGTCTGAAACAGCAATGCCGGCCACGGCAACGGGAGCACAAGGTTTCCATTTGAATTTTCTGCATCGATACGATACAAGGCTTTTATTGTTTTGTAAGGCCAATTCCCATACCACCTGACCATCCGGTGTCACTTCATAAAAGTTCGATTGATTGCTGCTGTAATCCCATCCGCCATTGATGACGGTATTACCGTTTTCTAACCTTTGGCAGCTACCCATAGCAAACCAAAAGCCATCGTTGTTGTTGTAAGTTTTAGGCTGGAAGTACCAAACCAACTCAGCGGTCATGCTGTCGAGATTGAGGCGATATTCTTTAGCACGTGAGCGGGGAGGGAAAAAACCGTTACCGTTGTCCCAAAGAGTAATGTGACCGTTGGGCAAGATGCGGGCATCGTGCTGGAAGTTGAATGCCTCAGAGCCGTTGATGAAGGTGAACTGGTTGTTGACGCCGCCTAACCTCCAAATGAATTCACCCGTTTCATAGTCGGTAAGCGTGACCTGATTTAGATGGCGGTGTGAACACAACACGTCGCCATCAGGGGTCAGCTCAATGGAATTGGTGTGAATTATGTCCACATAGCTGGCATCTAAGTTTTGATTGGTTTCGGTAGGTATGATGTGATCAAATCCCCGCCATTCCCAGATCACGTTTTTGTCGGCATCAAATTCCTGAACCAGTGTGGTCATCACGCTCGCATCGTCGGGGTATGAGGGATCGTAAACGGAAAGGTCCACAATATTGTACTCGGCAACGACCATCCATGCATGACCGTTGGGGTAAATGGTGAATTCATGAGTGTCAAAATCATAACCATTTCCGGGCACGTATGTATCAACGACATTCATGTTGGAATCGCGAACTTGCCATTGTGCCACTTTGTCGTTAAAGTGAGATAAGTAACCGTTCGGATTGAGCGAGAAGTCAAATGCATACGGAAGTTTTTCACTTCCAAACAAAGAGTCCCCGTTATTGGAGATGATGTAATAACCATCCCATTTGCTGTTACCGAAAATGCCGGCACTCCATGCATCATACATAAACACCCCTTCACTTGGTGTGGTGTTTTTCTTAATAACAAATTGACCCGTTACATCGCCGCGTGTATCCGCCATGGGTTCAATGGAGCGATAATAATTGTAGTAATACTGCTGTTCTTTCAACCGCGCTTCACGAGCAGCACGACGCATAGCTGCTTCCTCCTCCGGCGTGTAATACCGACGCGTCTGGAAGCTAAAGGTTCTTCCTTCCAAAACTTGTCCTTCTTTAGTTCGCACACCCGAGTGGACCGTAACTGTTACTTCTTCTTCATAAGCATAGCGACGAATGGGATACAACAGAATGGTTTTTCCGTCGCTGGAAAGCACTACTCGGAAGTCGTGATTACCGCTTTTGCTTCCACTTATCGAAAAGAGTTCGTTGCGCAACGAGGAGGAATCTATCAAAACCCCTGGTTTCAGAATGATGTGTTTGGTCACCGGTTGCAGTACCGAGCCTGGCCGGGGTGACACATAGGGATATTGAGCATGCGCAGGTAAAGCCGAAAGGCCGGCTATCCACAGAAAAGGCAGAAAGCGCAACATCATGACACGGAAAGTTTAGAAAAAAAAGACATGGCAATGATTCTGCAAATTACCTGTTTTTATGCCATTGCCAAAAGCTAAATTTCAGACAAACTGTTTCCAACCTTGAGGGCACATCCTTCATTACGGCTCGTACATTTGTCGCCAAAGCTCAAATGCAATGGCTTATCAACTACTTCGAGGGAAAAAAGGAATCATTTCGGGTGCCTTGGACGAAAACTCCATCGCATGGCACGTCGCGTTACGCTGCCATGAAGAGGGTGCTTCGCTCACCCTTACCAATGCTCCCATTGCCTTACGCATGGGTAAAATCCATGAACTGGCCGAGAAGGTACAGGCAGAAGTCATCCCTGCCGACGCCACCAAATCGGATGACTGGAAAAATCTTTTTACCCGAGCCAAGGAAATACACGGTGGAGGGGTGGACTTTGTATTGCACAGCATAGGCATGTCGCCGAATGTCCGGAAAAACAAGCCCTATACCGACCTTGACTACGATTTCTATTTCAAGACGCTGGATATTTCTGCTGCTTCCTTTCACAAAATGATTCAAACGGCCTATCACTTGGACGCCATCAACGAATGGGGCAGTATCGTGGGCTTGAGCTACATCGCTGCTCAACGTGTTTTTCCCAACTACAACGACATGGCCGATGCCAAGGCACTTTTAGAATCTATCGCCCGCTGCTGGGGCTATCATTACGGAATAAAGAAAAAGGTGCGGGTCAACACAGTGTCGCAATCACCAACGCCCACAACAGCCGGCACCGGTGTAGCTGGCTTCGATGTTTTTTATCGTTATGCCGAATTCATGTCACCCCTGGGTAATGCCACAGCCGATGATTGTGCCAACTGGTGCGTGCTGTTGTTTTCTGACCTGAGCCGTAAGGTGACCATGCAAAACCTCTACCACGACGGCGGCTATTCCTGTGTCGGAGTCAGTGAAAAATTAATGGAACTTTTTAGCCGCAATGCCTGAAGGCGAGGCTAGTTAAAGGCTTTTTACGAATGAAGAGAATTATATATCCACGCGCTCTTCGGCCTTAGCCTGCCGAACCTCTACCCGCAGCTTTTCGGAGCTGGCCGGATCCGTATCCACCAACAGCGTGTCACCCCTCTTCAACGATGCATTTAACAGCTCTTCAGCCAATAGGTCCTCTACATATTTCTGAATGGCCCGCTGCAAAGGCCGCGCTCCGTATTTGACATCGTAGCCTTTGTCTGCAATAAAATTCCGTGCTGCTTCGGTAAGCTCCAGCTGATACCCCAGACCGGCTATACGCTTTTTCAGCTCACGCAGCATCAAGTCAATGATTTGGAAGATGTGCTCACGGGTTAAGGAATTGAAGATGATTACGTCATCTACCCGGTTAAGGAATTCGGGTGAGAAAGTACGTTTCAGGGCATTTTCAATCACGGTGCGCGTGTGCAGGTCTTCCTGATCTTGGCGCGCCTGCGTGGAAAAGCCTATGCCCTGACCGAAGTCTTTGAGTTGTCGCGCCCCGATGTTTGAGGTCATGATAATGAGCGTGTTTTTGAAATCCACCTTCCGACCCAAACCATCGGTGAGCTGCCCGTCGTCCAACACCTGCAATAAGATGTTGTAAACATCAGGATGCGCTTTTTCTATTTCATCGAGCAACACCACTGAGTAGGGCTTGCGGCGAACCCGCTCCGTAAGCTGACCTCCTTCCTCATAACCCACATAGCCCGGAGGCGCACCGATGAGCCGCGATACGGAGAATTTCTCCATGTATTCGCTCATATCGATGCGAATCAAGGCATCTTCTGTATCAAACAAGTAGCGCGCAAGCACCTTAGCCAGCTCTGTTTTACCCACGCCTGTTGGTCCTAAGAAGATGAAGGATCCAATGGGCTTGCGCGGATCTTTCAGTCCGGCACGGTTGCGCTGAATGGCTTTGGTGATCTTGGCCACAGCCTCATCTTGCCCGATAATGCTGCCCCGCAGCTCGTCAGCCATGCGCAGCAAACGGGCGCTTTCACTTTCGGCCACCCGCTTGACCGGAATGCCCGTCATCATGGCTACAACTTCTGCGATATCATCGGCCGTCACCGGGTAGCGTTTGACACGCGACTCTTCTTCCCATTCTATCTTGGCGCGCTCCAGTTCTTCCAACAGCTTCTTCTCGGTGTCGCGCAGGCGGGCGGCTTCCTCATAACGTTGGCTTTTGACCACCCGGTTCTTTTCTTGCTTGATCTCTTCAATCCGTTTTTCCAAATCCACAATGCGCTGCGGTACATGAATGTTTTTCAAATGCACTTTTGCCCCTACTTCATCCAATACATCAATGGCTTTATCGGGCAGCAACCGATCGGTGATGTAGCGCGACGACAACTTCACACATGCTTCGATAGCCTCATCGGTATAAGTTACATTGTGGAATTCTTCATATTTACTCTTGATGTTATTCAAGATCACAATGGTTTCTTCCGGTGACGGGGGATCAATCAGCACTTTTTGAAAGCGGCGGTCCAGCGCCCCATCCTTTTCGATATACTGGCGGTATTCATCCAGCGTAGAGGCGCCGATACACTGCAGTTCGCCCCGCGACAGGGCCGGCTTAAAGATGTTGGAAGCATCCAGTGATCCGGTAGCACCTCCGGCACCCACGATGGTGTGGATTTCATCAATGAACAGGATGACGTCGCGGTTTTTTTCCAGCTCATTCATGATGGCCTTCATGCGCTCTTCAAACTGACCGCGGTATTTGGTACCGGCCACCAATGCGGCCAGGTCCAGCATCACAATCCGCTTGTCAAACAGCACCCTCGATACCTTCCGCTGGTGGATGCGCATGGCTAACCCCTCAACGATAGCCGTCTTACCTACCCCTGGTTCCCCGATGAGTACCGGATTATTCTTTTTCCGCCGCGACAGAATTTGAGAGACCCGCTCAATCTCCATCTCGCGGCCGACAATCGGGTCGAGCTGACCTTCTTCAGCCTGCCGCGTAATGTCACGACCGAAGTTGTCTAAAACCGGCGTGCGGCTTTTGGTTGAAGAGCTCTTCCGCGTCGCAGAGCTGCTGCGTACCTTTTCTTCCTCGTATTCTTCCTCTTCGTGCGGCTCGTTGGAAGCCTGGGCACGCAATTCCTGTTTTTGATACTCCAGTTCCGCTTTGAAACTGTCGTAGTCAACTGAAAACCGATGGAGTAACTCGGCCATGGCCGAGTCTTTGTTTTTCAGGATGGATAAGACCAAATGTTCGGTGCCAGCCATGTCGGATTGCAGCACCTTGGCTTCCAGCACACTGAGTTTGAGAATTTTTTCGGCTTGCTTGGTGAGCTGCAGGTTGGTGTTGCGCACATCTCGGCTTTGCGGATGCCCACGCAATGATTCTTCAATGGCTTTGCGAAGCTGTACCAGGTCTACGTCGAGTGCTTTCAACACGCGAACCGCCATGTTTACTCCATCACGGATCAGCCCCAGCAGCAGGTGTTCGGTGCCGATAAAATCGTGGCGTAGCCGCAGCGCCTCCTCGCGGCTGTAGCTGATCGCCTCCTTGACCTTCGGAGAAAACTTTGCTTCCATGCCTTTAAACCTGAATCAAAGACCCCGCCAAATTCGGTTGACGCTTCGCCGAAATTAAGGTGAGATGAAGGTATTTACAAAATGACCTGTCAATGCATTTGGTTTTCAACAACGCTACGTCATTATGTCCGATGCAGCTTATCCCTGTGCGTATCTCATGCAAGTTAAATGGAGAATAGCGTATTTTGCGGCAACTTCCCTTATGCGCTACAGCGTCGAAAAAGAAGACAAGTACTGCCTGTTGCGGCTGGAGGACGAAAAACTCAATTCCCAAAATGCCCCCATGCTCAAGTCCGAAATGATCTTGCTGAATACTGAAGGATACAAGAACATCATTTTGGATTTAAGCCCGGTGAAGTATGTGGACAGCAGTGGTTTGAGTGCTATTCTTATTTGCGATCGGCTTTGCCGAAACTCCGGAGGTGTTTTCGTCCTTGCCGGCGCTGGCGAGCAGGTGCGTCGCCTGTTGCAGATTTCGCAGCTGGATCAAGTGATTCATCTGCTGAATACCTCCGACGAGTCTAAGGATTTTGTACTGATGCATGAATTGGAAAACGAACTGCGCGAGCCGGATCAGGCATGACCTTTGAAGTCCTTATTCTGGGGAGCAATTCCTCCATTCCCGTTCACGGCCGCCACCCCACGGCCCAAATTGTGCACCACGATGAGCAATACTTCTTGGTGGACTGCGGCGAAGGCACACAGATGCGCATGGCTGCATTCAAAGTAAAGCGCAGTAAAATTCAGCACATCTTTATCTCTCACTTACATGGCGACCATTATTTTGGCTTAATAGGCTTGCTTACCTCTTACCATTTGTTGCAACGCCAAACTCCGCTCCACATCTACAGTCCACCCGGCCTCGAGGAAATCATCAATTTACAGTTCCGCTATTCCGACACCCGACTCGTTTTTCCATTACACTTTCATGTTTTTTCCGGCCAAACGATGGAGACCCTATATGAATCCGATACGCTGACCATAAGCACATTGCCCATGCAACACCGCATCCCCTGCTGTGGTTTTTTGTTTCGGGAGAAAAAAGGGTTAAAGCGTCTCAAGCCCGGTGTGGCCGAGCGTTATCGCTTACCAACTCCAATGATTGCTCAACTGCGTCAGGGAAAAAATGTTTGGTGGAACGATATCGAACTCAAAAGCGAGGAAGTAACTACCGAGCCACCCCCGCCGGCAACCTACGCTTTCTTTAGCGATACCCGTTACGATGAACGACTGGCCGAACCTATTGCTGGCATTGATCTGCTGTATCATGAAGCCACTTTTCTTAGTGGGTTGGAAGAACGCGCAGCCCTAACCCACCACAGTACAGCCGCACAGGCGGCACTTTTGGCCCAAAAAGCGGGTGTTAAGCATTTGTTGCTCGGACATTTTGGATCCCGATATCCTGAGCTAGAACCCTTGTTGAACGAGGCAAAAGCCATATTTCCTCATGTACAGCTTGCTTTAGAGGGCCATCGCTATGCCGTGCGCCAGCCTGCCCCTTCCTTGGTCTGAAAAGCTCAGGCCTCCATGAAGGGGTAGCGGTAGTCGCGCGGGGGTACAAACGTCTCTTTAATCGCACGGGGCGAAACCCAACGAAGTAGGTTGATGGCACTTCCTGCTTTATCGTTGGTGCCGGAAGCCCGCGAGCCACCAAAAGGTTGCTGGGCCACAATAGCTCCTGTGGGCTTGTCGTTGATGTAAAAATTTCCGGCAGCGTGGCGCAACTGCTCGGTAGCCAATCGGATGGCTGCACGGTCTTGTGCAAAAACCGAACCCGTAAGGCCGTAGGGCGATGTGCGATCCACCAACGTTAAGACTTCTTCATATCTATTTTCATCATATACGAAAATGGTTAATATAGGTCCAAACAATTCCTCGCACATAGTCACGTAATGGGGATCGTCCACGCGCAAGATGGTAGGCGCGATAAAATAGCCGACCGACCGGTCGGAGGTACCTCCGGTCACTACCTCAATGCCGTCAGCCTTAGCCCGCTCAATATATCCGACCAGTTTGTCGTAAGCCGCCTGGTCGATAACGGCATTGAAGAAGTTGCGAAAATCTTCCGGGCTGCCTATGGCAAAGGAATTCACTTGTTCTTGCAACAAGAGTTTGACGCGCGGCCATAGGTTAGAAGGAATGTAGGCGCGCGAGGCGGCAGAACACTTTTGTCCTTGGTATTCAAAAGCACCTCGGCTCAAGGCCGTCACCAGCGCCAGCGGATCGGCACTGGCATGTGCCACCACAAAATCTTTCCCGCCGGTTTCCCCTACGATTCGGGGGTATGACTTATAGGTGCTGATATTGGCGCCAATGGTCCTCCACATGCTTTGAAATACGGCCGTGGATCCGGTGAAATGGATACCGGCAAAATCGGGATGCGCAAAGCAAATCTTGGCCGTCTCAGCACCATCGGTATAGATCAAGTTGATGACGCCATCGGGCAGGCCTGCCTCACGCAGTACTTGCATAATCACCCATGCCGAATAGATCTGCGTGTTGGCCGGTTTCCATACGACTGTGTTTCCCATCATGGCGGGAGCCGACGGTAGGTTACCCGCTATCGAGGTAAAGTTGAACGGCGTAATGGCTACCACAAACCCTTCGAGCGGGCGTTGTTCCGTGCGGTTCCAAACGCCCTGAACTGAAATCGGCTGCTGCTGATAGATCTCCCATGCAAAATAGGCATTGAAGCGCCAGAAGTCGCCCAGCTCACAGGCAGCATCGATCTCGGCCTGAAACACATTTTTGGACTGGCACAGCATGGTGGCGGCGTTGATCAGCGCTCGGTACGGGCCGGTGAGTAGTTCGGCTGCCTTTAAAAAAATGGCCAAACGGTCTTCCCACCCGAAATGTTCCCATTGCTTTTTGGCTGCTAGGGCTGCTGTTATGGCCTGCTCGATATGTGTGGTATTACCTTTATGATAGAATCCTAATGTATGATGGATTTCATGGGGCGGATGTATGGCCTGCAGATGACCGGTACGTATTTCTCGGCCTCCGATAAACATGGGTATGTCCCACTGCTGCTGCTTCAGCTGTCGTAACATTTGTTGCAACTGCTGGCGTTCGGGTGATCCGGGAAGGTATTGGAGCACCGGCTCATTGACCGGCCGGGGCACCTGGAAAAAACCTGCGCTCATTTAAAAAAATTTTATGCGTACACGAGGGTGATGACTCTTAGTGGGCAATGGGTTGAGAAAAAATTTTCCGCAAAGATAGACGTTACTAAAGGTGGCTGTTGAAAACTCTGCCAGGGTCAACTCTGGCAGGCTTTGTCGGCCAATAACTTTACCCGCTGAGCATCTCCGCTTATGTCGCGCCAACGTACTGAAGCCGATGAAATGCCGACGGCGGCAAGTCAGGGTAAAAGTGCGCGCTCCCCACAACGCAAACGAAAAGACAAAAAGGCACAGCTGCACCTTTGGTCTGCACTTACCTCACCCCGAACACAAAGACTCGTCGGCTTGTCGTTGCTGCTGCTAAGCAGCTTTTTGTTGTTGGCTTTCGGTTCCTACCTGTTCACTTGGCAGGAAGATCAAGACAAGGTGTTTCGGTTCCGTTGGCACGAATTTCTGCTGGGAACCTTTCCCGTGGCCAATCATTTGGGCCGGCTCGGCGCCTATATATCCCATCTTTTCTTTTACAATGGCTTTGGCATCAGTAGCTTTTTGTTCATCCTGCTCACAGCAAGTGTGGGAATCAATCTTGTTTTACAGAAAAAAATTTTTAATACATTCAAGCTGGCGGTTCTGTCGTTGTTTGGCCTGTTGTTTTTACCCACGGCAATCTCTTTCCTTGCGGGTCTTACTGCCTTTGCATGGGCCGGAGCCGTCGGCCACTGGCTTTCCAACTGGCTCACCGGCTTTTTGGGCGAAGCAGGGACTGCCTTGCTGCTGGTATTTGCCTTATTGGTGTTGGCCATAGCCACTGCCAACCGATGGTGGAAGCTGCCCGAGCGGAAAATGGAATCAGCTGATTCAGTTCAGCCAGCACTTAAATCAGAACAACCACAGGTAGATGCTGTGCAGGAAAAGCCTGAGCTGGAGATGATTCTGATGGAGCGCCCTCATGAAGAAGGTCTCAGCCAGCCTATTCATACCCCCAAGCCTATTGAGGAAGACTTATCCGGCGGCGCCGAGCAAAGATTGAATAAGACCATACCGGATTTGTCTGTATCACCCTCAGAAACCCCGAGCACGGCTCAAGCTCATCAGGTAGAACTTACCATTGTAGAAACAGTAGAGGAAACTTTATGCGACACCGAAACCGAGCCACAAGGCGACTACGATCCCACCCTGGACCTCAGCAATTATGAATTTCCCCCCCTGGATTTGTTGGAACAATACGGCAACGACAAACCTCGTGTCGATGCCGAAGAGCTCATGCAAAACAAGGATCAGATCGTCACCACCTTACGCAACTATGGCATAGAAATCCAAAGCATCAAGGCAACGGTGGGTCCTACGGTTACCTTGTACGAAATCGTACCGGCACCCGGTATTCGTATTTCCAAGATCAAAAATTTGGAAGATGACATTGCCTTGAGTCTTGCTGCCCTGGGGATCCGCATCATAGCACCCATACCGGGAAAGGGAACCATCGGCATTGAGGTACCCAATGCCCATAAGGAAATCGTTTCTATGCGCACCCTCCTGGCATCGGAAAAATTTCAGCACAGCAACATGGAATTGCCTATAGCCCTGGGCAAAACCATCGGTAACGAAATCTTTCTCGCCGACCTGGCACGCATGCCACACCTGCTCATGGCCGGTGCTACCGGTCAGGGAAAGTCGGTAGGCATCAATGCTATACTGGTTTCTTTGTTATTCAAGAAGCATCCCTCGCAGGTAAAGTTTGTACTCATTGATCCAAAAAAAGTAGAACTCTCGCTTTATGCCGCTCTCGAACGGCACTACTTGGCCAAACTGCCAAATGAGGACGATGCCATCATCATGGACACGCGAAAGGTGGTTAACACGCTTAAAGCCTTAACCATAGAAATGGAACAGCGTTATGATCTGCTGAAGGAAGCGCAGTGTCGTAACGTCAAAGAATACAATGCCAAGTTCGTGCGCCGCCAGCTCAAGCCACATCAGGGGCATCGCTACCTCCCCTATATTGTTTTGGTAATTGATGAATTTGCCGATCTGATCATGACGGCAGGCAAGGAGATTGAGACCCCCATGACGCGGCTGGCGCAATTGGCCCGTGCCATAGGGATCCACCTGATCATTGCCACCCAACGCCCTTCGGTAAACATCATCACCGGTACCATTAAGGCCAACTTTCCTGCCCGCATTGCCTTCAAGGTTACCTCCAAAGTTGACAGTCGTACCATTTTAGATCAGGGAGGAGCTGAGCAATTGGTGGGTCGCGGCGACATGCTCTTGTCGTTGGGAAGCGACCTTTTGCGTCTGCAATGTGGTTATGTGGATACCGCCGAAGTAGAGCGCATCTGTGCGCACATTGCGCGGCAGCGCGGATACCCGCAGGCGCATCTGTTGCCGGAAGTTAAAGAAGAGCGGCCCGATGAACTGGAAGGGACTGACCCTTCGCAGCGAGATGAATTGTTTGAAGAAGCAGCCCGCCTGGTCGTGCAGTACCAGCAAGGTTCGACATCGCTTATCCAACGCCGGCTGAAGTTAGGTTACAACCGCGCGGGCCGACTGATGGATCAATTGGAAGCCGCCGGCATTGTGGGTCCCAATCAGGGCAGCAAAGCTCGCGAAGTGCTTATACATTCCGAAGCGGAACTGGAACAATATTTGAACTCCCTGGCCGCAGGTAAAGGCTAATTAGTGAACTTTGCCAGCAGAGAGCATTGAGCAGTTTTTATGAAGACATGGACCAGGGGTGCCCTTTGCGGTGTGTTGCTCTTCTCATGTAGTGCGGCAGCGCAGCAAAACGACCCTCGCGCCACGCAAATCCTCAACAGCGTCAGCGCCACATACAAAGAACTTAAATCAGCGCAGGCTGACTTTTCAATCCGCATTGAAAGCCCTCATTCCAAAACGCCGGATGTACAGACCGGCACCTTATTCATCAAAGGAAACAAGTACAAACTCTCGTTAAAAAATCAGGAAGTAATCAGCGACAACGTCACCGTTTGGACCTATCTCAAAGAAGCCAACGAAGTGCAGGTCAGTCATTATGAACCGGACGAAAACACCATTACACCCATTCAGTTGTTTACCTTATATGAAAAAGACTTTTTATATGCTTTCACCGAAGAGAAGCAAATGCAGGGAAAAACCATCCAGTATATTGAGTTGACGCCTTTGGATAAGTCCAAACCTTATTTTAAGGTACGGTTGGGCATAGATAAAGCAACTCGCACGGTTCAAAGTGCCGTGGTATTCGACAAAAACGGAAATCGCTATCACTTCGAAATCCGCAATTTCGTTGCGAACCCTGCATTGGCCGATTCCTTTTTCCAGTTTGACCCCCGCGCCTATCCAGGGATCGAAATCGTCGATCTGCGCTGAACCTATCCACTCCTGAGGTTCACCGCGCCCTTACTATCTTGCGCTGCATAACATTTTGACAGCAAGGCAATGAATTATGATTTGATCGTCATTGGCAGCGGTCCCGGCGGCTATGTGGCTGCAATTCGAGCGGCGCAGTTAGGCTTACGTACCGCCATTGTAGAAAAAGAATCGCTGGGCGGAGTGTGTCTGAACTGGGGATGCATTCCAACAAAGGCTCTGCTCAAGAGCGCGCAGGTATATCAATACCTAAAGCACGCCGAAGATTTCGGCATACCACTCAAACCACCGCCACCCGACTTTGCTGCCATGATTCGCCGAAGCCGAAATGTGGCCGATAACATGAGCAAAGGCGTGCAGTTTCTTATGAAAAAAAACAAGATTGAAGTAATCAGCGGCTTCGGACGAGTGCGGCCGGGCAACAAGGTGGAAGTAACGGCTGCCGATGGAAAAAAAAGCAACCTTTCCGCACCTCACATCATCGTCGCTACCGGGGGTCGCTCTAAAGAACTACCACACCTCAAGCAGGATGGAAAAAAGATCATCGGCTATCGTGAAGCCATGAGCCTTTCGCGTCAACCGGCCAGTATGGTCATCGTCGGTGCAGGAGCGATTGGCGTTGAATTTGCTTATTTCTACAACAGCATTGGTACCAAGGTCACCTTAGTAGAGTTTATGCCTCGCATCGTACCTGCTGAAGACGAAGAGATATCCAAAGAGCTGGAGCGCAGTTTTCGTAAGCAGGGCATACAAGTGCTCACCAACACAACGGTAGAAAAGGTAGACACCTCCGGTAAAGGCTGCGATGTCACGCTTAAGACTGAAAAAGGCTCGGAAAAAATTTCGTGTGAAGTGGTACTTTCCGCTATTGGCATTGCCACCAACATCGAAGGCATAGGTTTGGAAGAAACCGGGATCAAAACCGAAAAAGGGAAGGTGATTGTGGACGAGTATTACCGCACCAACGTTGCCGGATACTATGCCATTGGTGACATTGTCAACGGCCCTGCCTTAGCGCACGTGGCCTCCGCCGAAGGGATCATCTGTGTTGAGAAAATAGCCGGAAAGAACCCTGCCCCTCTGGATTACAACAACATCCCAGCCTGCACGTATTGTATGCCGGAGGTGGCATCGGTAGGTTATACAGAGCTAGCTGCCCGTCAGGCCGGTTATGATGTCGTCGTAGGTAAATTTCCCTTCTCCGCCAGCGGAAAGGCCAAAGCAGCCGGACATGCCGAAGGTTTCGTAAAAGTGGTTTTTGATGCCCGCTACGGCGAATTTTTGGGCGCTCATCTGATTGGCTACAACGTTACTGAAATGATCGCCGAATGCGTAGTAGCCCGCAAGCTGGAAACCACTGGCCATGAGCTGATTAAGAGCGTACATCCACATCCGACCATGAGCGAAGCCATTCTGGAAGCTACCGCCGCTGCTTTCGGTGAAGTCATTCATTTGTAGCGGTGTGGCCGGCAGCCATATTTTCTTGCAAAGCCGATCGGCCTTGCACTGCACAGCCTTCATAGGCAATACCGTTGACTAACGCAGTTACCCGAAATGGATATATAGCTTTTTTGTATAATGTATTTTTCGAAACAATAGTAACCCGCAATGACCTTTGCGATGCAAAATTGTTGGATTCATAAATCCAGCGATCTGGCTGTTGCGCCGGCGGAAAATATTCAAAAACATCATGCACACCCCAATGCCGATCGAGGAAGCGAAGGGTTTGTTGCGCCTCGCTGATCTGTAATTGCCAGTTGGGGCCTTCGGCTAAAAAATCGTACGGAATGCACCATGCCGGTTCGCGCAACACACTACAGGAGTTTACGGTGTGGAGGACAAACAAACTATCGGACTGTCCCATGTGGCTTTTGCTGATGCGCTGCCATTTTCCGGTCGCCTCGACTTGATAAAAAACAGAGGCATCGGCCGCTTGCGCCGACATGTGCTTGAGGGGAAATACACCGGCGGTGTCGCGTACCCAATAGGGATGAAAAGGCTTTTCGCATGCATAAAACCATAATGAATCATTGGCATAAAGCATCGTGCCGCGAAGCGTCTCTGTACCGGCAAAGCCAAAAGAATTTTCGTTTTGCAACGCAGGGCTGCGGTTCACTATCTCTTGGTTTTGCCGATGGCGGCAACTTACGAACACCACGTGACAGCCCACCAGCAAGCCGAAAACCACGAGCGGCTGCAACATGAATTATCGCAGCAACAATACATTACCCCGACGTTCAAAGGTCATTCCGTCGAGGAATCTAGCCCTGATGTGATATACATAAGTGCCTATTTCTTCGGGTTTTCCTTTGTACGTTCCGTCCCAACCCGTCGCAACATCATTGCTGACAAACAACAACTGTCCCCAGCGGTTGAAGATTTTCATTTCAAATTCACTAACATTCACATGGCTGGGCAAGAAAATGTCGTTCAAACCATCACCATTGGGTGTAAAAGCATTGGGGATGGCAAAAACGTTTGATACTGATTTCAGCACAACTGTATCAGAAATCTTGCATCCGTTTGCATCGGTAACGGTGACGATGTATTCACCCGGACCTAGTCCCGTAGCTGTAGTTCCGGTTTGAGGCGGGTTGGTGTTCCATTCATAGCTATAAGGAGGTGTGCCGCCGCTGGCCTGAGCTGTGGCCGAACCATCTTTGGCCCCAAAAGAAGACTCATTGGTAAAGGTGGTTCCCACAGAAAGCTCCGAAGGTTCGGTGATAGTCACCATCAACGTATCGCTACAGTCGTTGGCATCGGTGATGAAAACTGTATAGGTGCCCGGCCCTAGACCCGTGAGCAAAGAATCGGTCACCGGCGGCGTCAAGTCCCACAAATAAGAGAAAGGAGGCTGGCCCTGAAGACCTGCAACGTGAATTTCCCCGTCGGCCTCACCATAGCATGAAACATCAGTAGCATTGGCTAAGGCCACCACCTCTGGAAATACCGCTACTTGCATGGTGTCGTAGTTTTTACAGCCCGCCTGCGATTTACCTTCAACCACTACTGTTGTGGGACCGCTGGGATAAGTCGTAATCGGATTTGTGTTGCCTGCAGGTGTACCGTTTGCCCACCATGCAAACTGGGTGGCATTGGAATTAGCCTGTATGACAAACGGCAATCCCGGACAAATGGTTGTATCCGGCGGCAACCATACCGTCGGTTTTGGATGCACTACAACGTTTTTAGATCCTGTATTGGACCCGCATTCATTAAGCGCAAAGACAGAAATTACAGCAGTGCCTGCACTGTCAAATACAATGGTAATTTGATTGTTGGCTGTGTCAATAATCTGACCTAAAGAAGTGGACCAATCGTAGTAAGTACCGGCCAAAAAGGTAGTTTTATAAGTAAACGTATCCCCCACACAGGCATTGATCATCCCGAATATGGACGTCGAAGGGGTACCTATAACTGTGATATACACTGTATCGCTCCACGGTCCCCAGCACCCATAATTGTATTCCCTGACGGTAAACCAATATGTGCCATTGGGCGCGTTGGCCCAGTTGATCAAGAGTGGATTATATTCCCAGAAAAAAGGTACTCCACTGTTCAGATTTGGTGAATACCACTGATATTGGGAATCGTAATTGTACGGGAAGATGGTGATGCCGCTGATTTGCCCTTTGCAAACCAGGGTATCATCCGGTATGACCAGAGGAGGCAGCGAATCCGGCGAGCCAATAATCAAGCGCACCAGTGTAGCCAGGCTATCCCACGGAGGCACGGGATCAGTAGCAATGATGCGCATGTAATACATGCCCGTGCCCGGCGGGCCAAGTTTGCTGATCACATCCAGTAGGCCGGGAATACTCAGTGTTAATGTTGTGCTGGAGGTAGCCGAAACCACACCAAATGAACCGGTATCTAAGATTTGAAATGTTTTGGAGCTCAAGATTTGAACCTTAAACTGATTGCCTGGGTTGTAGGTGGTATTGGTATTCCAGGTGTTGATGTCCAGTTCAATGGTTGTGTCCTTGCCCACATGGTCAGTGATGCATACAGAGATATCCTGCATGTTGTTGGTGGTCACGTCGCATTGTCTGATGCAAAACGGGCCCCACGGAGAGCCTATTGATACCGGTGAGGTAGAGCGGACCCGAACATAGTAGCCACAGCCCGGGGGTACGTTAGGAATTATGCCCGAAACGGTTCCGGGTGGCGAACCCAACATAGGGTCATAGGTGTTGGGATCTAACGATTGCCCGATGAAATAGGGATTGGCAAAGCTGCCGTTCATGTCTGACAGCTCAGCCACATAAAAGTTGTTAAAGTTGTAAACGCCGGTGGAATAAAAGGGAACATCAATGACGCTATACACACAAACGGTATCGGGCCCATAGGTGACCACCGGCTGCAGCGTGGTGATGATATTCGGGCAATTTTTGATTTCAAAACAGCCACTGGCAATCCCCGTAATTGAAGGTTGTGGAGATACGCGGTTGATTCGCACCTTATAACACGTACCATTGGCCTGCCAACTGGGGATCATGGCAGCCACGCCCCCACTGGTCATGTTGGCCGGGATCGTGAAAACGCCAAGACTGACTGGCGAAGCAAAGTTGCCTACCGAATTGCTGAGCTCAACTTCGTATGTGCCCGTGCAAAGCGGAGCCGACAGTTGCCAGAAGATGAACAAATATGATCCCTTGCAGACAGGGTTAGGAGAAACCGAGGTAATACTAATGTTTACAGGATTGTTAACGTTATCGTAAGTGCCCACCACGATGATGTCGTCAACCCCGAAACCGATGCTGGGTGCTGCACCGCTTCCGTTAACCCAGCGGAAAGCGAAGCGCAAGTTTATCTTGTTGTTGAAAGCAGGATCCGTGACCACCTCATACTTCCATTGCCCGTAGCCATAATATTTCGATTGGCCTGTTTGTATCCACGTCACGCCATTATCTATGCTGTAATACAACTGCGCGTAGTCGTTGGCATTACCTTCTCCGATATAAAAAAACGTTAATTCAACATCGGTAAGGCCAAGCGTGCAAAAGCTGGTGTTCATTACGGCCATGCGGTCGCTGGGCGCGTTTGGATTGTAACAAGCATTGGTTGAGCTACTTCCTGCGTCGTAAACGTGCAGGTAATTGCTGTTGGGAGCTCCTGCTATGGTGCCACTTATGGTTTGAAACTGATCAGGGGTATTTGGGTAACCGGCACTGCCCGCGTAATGATTGTTGATAATCCACTGGTTTGGCCCCGTGTTGGCACTTGGTCCCGCTGCAGCATTCAACGTGAAGCCTGCCGTACCACCGTTAAAATCCTCATAATAGAGCTGAATGGTTTGTTGTGCACGTGCCTGCGAAAAGGCAATAAGTGCACACATTGTTATGCGCAAGAAGCGATTCATGGAAACCACTTTAGATCAAAAGCCCCGCTACTTTTTTATCGACCAGCGTAAATATAAGATTTTCCTACTAAAAAAGAGTACGCGCCCCATCCAAACAAACCCCACCCTTTGCCCGGATTGGCAAAGCCAGAAAAGAAACCAGTCTTGTTTTTTTAATCTCGAAAAAAATTTAACAAAAGCTTAAAAATCGTGAGAAAATAAGGGGTAAAGCGGCATACCGTATCTTTGTAAATCATGCGAGCGGCAACAATATTGTGCTTAACGCTGGCTTTTTTGGCCGGTCAAATACGATTGCTGCTCCTACACACGCATTATTTGTTATCCAAGCAATATTATGCCGAGGTTTTATGCATCAATAAAACCAAAGCGGAATTGCAATGTGAAGGCCGCTGTGCTTTAAAAAAAGAAATGGAGCAGGAACGGAAAACAGACATACAGCACCCTCCCCGCTTTGAACTGACTCTGGAATACCTGACAGCTGAAACGATCAGCATTTTAACTGCCAATCTTTTTTCGATTGCCGGCACAATGACCTCCGCCGGTAAGCACCCCAAAGCGTTCGATCACTACAGATTCGTTTTTCAACCCCCTGAGCTTTTTCTTATTGCCGCTTAACCCTCCTTTTCTCCGTTTTTAGACACAGCTTAAAACTGCACCAGTGCTGCACATTAAGGCAGTTCGGTGTGAATTTTTGTTTAACCCTTAAAATCTCAAAAACCCATGAAAAAAAGACATATTGCAATTTTTCTTCTCATCGCTTTAGGTTGGGCTTCCTGTAAGAAAGATGATCACGAGGAAACCCACGAAAAGGTCACCCTGCACCTTCACACCATGGTAGGTAGTAAAGCTGCCGACTACACATCTACTTTTACTTCAGAGTCGGGCCGAGCTTTTACGCTCAGCGACTTGCGCTACTACCTGTCCAATTTCGTGCTCATCAAGGAAGATGGCAGCGAAGTACCGATAGCCGGAACGGTAATTCTGGCCAGCCCTAATGAACACGAATGGGAACTGGGCACAGCCCCCAGTGGTCACTATAGCGGAATTCGCTTTCTGGTCGGATTGGATTCAGTGACCAACCACGGAGACCCGAGCGTTTATCCTGCCAATCACCCTCTTGCACCTCAAACGCCAAGCATCCATTGGAGCTGGAACACCGGATACATTTTTATGAAAATTGAAGGTAAAGTGGACACCACCCTATCGGCAACCGGTACGCCCAATGCTGATTTCTACTACCATATCGGCCTAGATCAGATGGCTCGGGAAGTGACCATTAGAGATATGCATGTGCATATAGAAAAAGGGGGAGAAAACAGCTTTCATGTGGCTTTTGACTTGCTCAAAGCACTTAAAGGTGTTGACATGCGCACCGAGCGCGCCACGCATACCATGGACAATATGATGTTGGCTCAAAAAATTGCTGACAACTGGCCGGAATCCTTTTCGGCAGAATAGCCCTTAGGCAAGCAGCTTTGAGTGGGCCGGCGAAAGCTCTTTGCTTCCCGGTTCTAAGAGTGTAACATCAATGCCATTTGATGGTAACTTTAAACGGGAGGCAAAGTCATCCGTGATGCGGAAAAGCTATTCGCCGGCTCATTTTTTTCTTTTGGCTTTGACGCTGGGGGTGGCTGCCTCTTGCACCTGGGATCAAAGCCGTGTTGATTGGGGCGATCAAATAGTCATGCCAGAAATTCCGCCAGGCTTTTCTATGCCACCTATTCCCGACGACAACCGATTGACGCCTTACCGCATAGAATTGGGTCGCCGCCTGTTTTTTGATCCGATTCTCTCGCGCGACAGCACCATCTCGTGTGGCTCGTGTCATCATGCCGACAAAAAGATGACCGATGGCTTATCCAAAAGCATCGGCATCGACGGACAGGTGGGCATACGTAATGCCATCAGTCTGCTCAATGTTGCTTACCAACCGTATTTATTCTGGGACGGGGGCGTGCCCACTTTGGAAACACAAGTATTGGCGCCCATCCATGATCCGAAAGAAATGGATTTTGACATCAACTTAGTTGTGGAACGCCTGAAACGACACCCTGAGTATCCTGCCCTGTTTTACCAAGCCTATAAAGCCGGTCCGTCACCATATACGGTGACGCGCGCCATTGCTTGCTTTGAGCGAAGTCTTTATAGTTCTACTACTCGCTACGACCGCTACGTGCTTTTTGGGGATACTACGGCATTGACTGCGTCAGAAAAAAGAGGCATGGAATTGTTTTTTAGCGAACGAGCCGAGTGCTTTCACTGCCACAGCGGTTTTTTATTTACTGACTTTAGCTTTCGCAACAATGGGCTTTACGAAAAATATGCGGATAGCGGGCGAGCCCGCATCACATTAAATCCTGACGACGTAGGAAAGTTCAAGGTTCCCTCGCTTCGTAACCTTGCCTATACGGCACCCTATATGCACGACGGATCGTTGGCCACCCTTCGCGATGTAATCGAACATTACAATAGCGGTGGAAAAAATCATCCCAATAAAAGCATATTCGTTCGACAACTGGCCCTCAGCGAGCAGGAAAAAGAAGACCTGATCAATTTCTTGCTTTCGCTGAGTGATCCGTAAGTTTTATATTAAAAATTTTACTCCTTTGACTCAGCGTGCATAGGGCGTAGCTGTCGCTTGTATAATTGTATGGTGTTTTCCAAGCCCAGGTAAATGGCATCACAAATCAGCGCATGGCCAATAGACACTTCTTTCAGATCAGGAATGTTCCGAGCCAGATAGGCCAGGTTGTACAGATTCAAGTCATGGCCGGCATTGATTCCCAGACCCAATTGGCGCGCTGTGCGTGCCGTTTCTACGTAAGGTCTGATAGCTTCTGCAGGTGCCGTTGGAAACAGCTTAGCATAAGGACCAGTGTACAGTTCTATGCGGTCGGCGCCAGCAGCTTTTGCCCCCTCGGCCATAGCCGGGATGGGGTCTATAAACACCGACACCCGAATGCCATGGCTTTTCAAAGCAGCAATGATATCGCGCAAGAAAGCCTGATGTTTAAGCGTGTCCCAGCCCGCATCGCTAGTGAGCACGTCATGGCCGTCGGGAACCAAGGTGGCTTGAGCCGGCCGCACTTGCTGAACCAGATCCATCCATGTGCTGATGGGATTTCCTTCGATGTTAAATTCGGTAGTAACTACATCTTTGAGCTGCAACACATCGGCGTACCGAATGTGCCGTTGATCAGGTCGTGGATGGACGGTGATGCCATCTGCTCCGAAGCGTTCGCAATGACGGGCGGCCTCAATCACATCAGGCACATTGCCGCCCCGCGAGTTACGCAAGGTGGCAAACTTGTTTATGTTGACCGAAAGTCGGATCACCGGCGCAAAATTGCCATATTTCCAAGTGCGCCACCGCTCATGCACTTTATTCGATGCGCGGGCATTCCACGCTGCGGCCCTGCGTGTAGGTCAACTGGCTGATTTTGCCAGAAGGATTGCGATGAAATTCCAATGTGGCATCCACAACTTTCAGGAAAAAACGGCTATCGGTTTCGGCAAACAGCTCGTAACGCGGCTGTCCGGTGGGCTGAAGCCAGAGTTTTCCTTCTTCCCACAAAACCTTCAAATGAAAACCTTTTTGCAACTCATAGGTACCTAAAAAATCTTTTACTTCTTCGTAAGTAACAGGTCGTTCTTTTCGCTGAAGCACCGCCACCTGGTCGCTTATGCGTCGGCAACGGTATTGTTGTCCTTGCGTAAACAATAAGGTTCGAAAAACGCCGTCAACATCAGGGACAAACTCGGCTTGCGCATCCACTTCCACAATGAAAAAGCGATGGTCGCCGTCGTAATGCAGTGGAAACGGGGCCTGGCCGGTAGCCTGAATGAACAGCGTATCGTTCCGAGCAAAAACCATCAGATTGAAACCCTTTTGCAGTTCATACGTTCCAACATAAGCCTGAAGTCGATCGGCCTCAATGCTTTTAGCCTGACGTTGTGCGGGCAGCGGCAAGTTCGTGCGTAAGCCTATATCCGGTAAGCCATAGCACAAAGGGTAACTTTCAACCCGTACAGCATAAATCTCGCCTGAGGAATTTCTTAAAAAGTGGATGCGATTGTTGTAATCGGCAGTGTAAAAAGTGTCGGGACCTGTTGCAAATATGGGCTTGCGACTGCCTCCTGATGCCTGCATCAACAGGGTGTCGGCACTAATGCTGAAGTAATAGTATTCCGGCACAGCTCCAAAATTGCGGACGAGGCGCGTTCCCTTTCGGTTTCGTTCATAAACGCCGGCGTAATCCTTAAGCTGTTCTGATGTAAGCTTTCGGAAGGCAGGAGGCCTTACTTCAAGCAACCGTAATAAAATACGCTCCAGCAGTTGGGAAGGGGAAGGCGCCGAGCTGTTGCTAAGCATCACCAGCAACAACTTCCGCTCAGGTACATAAAGCGCATGGCTTAGGTAGCCGGGTAGTGCGCCACCATGTCCTACCACCAAGTAACCGCCTAACGTATCGACCAACCAACCCAGGCCGTAGTTGACAGCACGGCCATCGTTTAAACGTGCGGGCGACCAGACCTGACGTAAACTCGTGTCAGAAATGATTTTTTCATTGACCAATGCTTGATACCATTTCAGTATATCGCCGGTTGTTGAGAGGATGTCGCCGGCTCCGTATGTCCAGGACCAGTCAAAATAAGGTCCAGGCACGCTGTTGAGCGAATCAAGGCGCAAATAATTATAAGCCCGATGAGGGAATACTTTTTCATGCGTTGCGAATTCGGTTTCATTCATGTGTGCAGGCCCCCACAGATACTGACGCACGAATTGTTGATATGACTGCCCACTAACTTTTTGCACGATACGTGCCGCCAACAAAAAGCCCGTGTTGGTGTAACTCCAGTTGGTAGCTGGAGAAAACAGAAGGGCACTGTCGCCCACCAGGGCGAACAATTCATCAAAGGCCACCGGGTCTCGGAATTTTTCTTCAAAGGCACGCACTTCGGTGTAACTCATCAGCCCTGACGTGTGATTTAGCAATTGCTCAACCGTAATGCCAGCCAATGCGCCGGATAATTCAGGCAGGTATCGGCTAGCCGAGTCCGCCAGGCTGAGTTGGCCCAATTCAACTAACCGCAAGATGGCCACCGCAGCAAACTGCTTGCTCATGCTGCCAATAGGAAAGAGCGTATGAAGCCGGTTCGGTACGCCATGCTCCAAATTGGCCAACCCGTAGGAACGGTGTAGCAGAGGCCTGAAGTTTTCAGCAATCAGCACTACAGCACCAGGACCCTGGGCAGGATAGTTGGCAGCCAGCAAAGAATCCGCCCACTTCAGTTTTTTCGCCAAGGATTGAGCGCCCGCCGCACTGAACCCACCTGACAACAGGGCAACTGCCCAAATCAAAAGGCGCATTTTATTTATTAAGAAAAATAATATGAATAAAGTGCGCACTTTTACTGATCAGTACCGGTAGTGATCTGGCTTGTACGGGCCTTCCTTAGGTACACCCAAATAAGCTGCCTGTTCGTCCGTTAATTCATCGAGTTCTGCACCGATTTTTTGCAAATGCAACCGAGCTACTTTTTCGTCTAAGTGTTTGGGCAAGACGTAAACCTTGTTCTCGTAACGGTCCCGGTGGTTCCACAGTTCTATCTGTGCCAAGCACTGATTGGTAAATGAAGTGGACATAACAAAAGAGGGATGACCCATGGCCACGCCCAAATTCACCAGCCGCCCTTCTGCCAGCACAATGATGTCTTTTCCGTCAATGGTGTATTTATCGACCTGAGGCTTGATGGTGACTTTTGTGTGTCCGTAATGCTCATTGAGCCAGGCCATATCTATTTCTACATCGAAATGGCCTATGTTGCACAGCACGGCTTTGTCTTTCATGAGGCGGAAGTGAGGCTCGGTAATCACATGCTTGCAACCGGTGGCCGTAACGATGATGTCTGCTTCCTTAACTGCATCGATCATGCGCTTTACCTCATAACCTTCCATGGCGGCCTGCAGCGCACAGATGGGATCAATTTCGGTGACGATAACACGGCAATGAGCCGATCGCAGCGATTCAGCACTGCCCTTGCCGACGTCGCCATAGCCGGCAACCACAGCTACCTTACCGGCCAGCATCAGGTCGGTGCCGCGCCGAATGGCATCTACAAGTGACTCACGGCAGCCGTATTTGTTATCGAATTTGGATTTAGTCACTGAGTCATTAACGTTGATGCAGGGCAGTGGCAGCTCACCCTTTTCCATGCGTTCATACAAACGGCGAACGCCTGTAGTGGTTTCCTCAGTGATGCCGCGGATGCCGTGCACCAATTCGGGAAATTGGTCCAGCACCATGTTGGTGAGATCGCCCCCATCGTCTAAAATCATGTTAAGGGGGCGACTGAAATCACCAAAAAACAGTGTTTGCTGAATGCACCAATAGTACTCCTCTTCTGTCATTCCTTTCCATGCAAATACCGGAACACCGGCTTTGGCCATGGCCGCAGCAGCATGGTCCTGTGTGGAGAAAATGTTACACGAACTCCAACGCACTTCGGCACCCAGCTCAATCAACGTTTCAATGAGCACAGCCGTTTGGATGGTCATGTGCAGACAACCGGCAATCCGGGCCCCCCGAAGGGGTTTGCGCGGGCCATATTCTTTTCGGATTGCCATGAGTCCCGGCATTTCCGCTTCTGCCAACTCAATTTCTCTTCGCCCCCATTCAGCCAGCGACAGGTCTTTGACTTTATAAGGCAGCGATAAATCAATGGATTTTTTAATGGTTACAGACATGTATTGCAATCTTTGGCGGCAAAGTTACAACCTCAAGGCTACGGATGCAGTGTGGCTAACTTTACGGCTAAACGTTGTGCTGTAATTTTGGCTTTTAAATAAAGACGTTTCACATGTATCCAGAAGAACTGGTGCTTCCCATGATCCGGGAATTAACCAATGAGGGCTTTGAAGAAATCAAAACCGCCGAACAAGCCCGCAAAGTGATCGAACAAAACCAAGGCACCTTATTGGTGGTGATCAATTCCGTATGCGGGTGCGCCGCGGGTAGCGCCCGGCCTGCAGTGTTGATGTCGTTGCGGCAAGCAACCAAAAAGCCTGATCGTCTGGTCACCGTTTTTGCCGGTGTAGATAAAGAAGCCACGCAGGAAGTGCGGCGATTTCTGGCTCCTTATCCGCCCTCCTCACCTGCTATTGCCTTATTCCGAGATAGCGAACTGGTGCACATGATAGAACGGCATCAAATAGAAGGCCGGCCAGCAGAAATTTTGGCGCAACACCTGCGGCAGGTGTACGAACACTATTGCTGAGCCCAAATCAGTTGCCCATGCTCTGTAATCATGCGGCAACAGCCGTCAGGTGTTTTAAACTATAGCCAGATAAGATTTTCACGCAACTACTTCTGCCAGATTTGAAGTTGTAGATTTCATCGTAATGATTGTAGTGCGTGAGATGACCTTTTGTTTTTCTGCTGCCAATGCGATGGCATCCCATAATCATGTGAGGTAGATGAGCTATAGCTATTAGACTCCAATCGCTGCTCGCCGGGGCTTGTCTTGGGTTTCGTTCCTGAGCCAGCAGCAAAAAAGCTGTGATGTATGCCCTGCCAATTGCCTTACCACTCGTGCATTGCGAGCTGCGCGATGGATTTACCCTGTTGACCCACGTGTAGTCCTTGGTTAGCTGCATTTACGGAAGGAATTGTAAAGGGAAGTAAGAATGTTGTCCTCCGACTGGTTGGGGTTGAGCTGTAAAAAAGAAGATTCGCAACCGGTCATAAAAAGCTTGTTTTTAGACCTCAAATGACTCTCGATTTTCTAGTTAAATTGATAAAAAAATTATATTAAAATTACTTTAAAATGTTTTCTAAATCACACCTCGTCTTACCGGCTTGTTTAGCAACTCAATAATGCTTATGAGGCATTGATTTCATTGGAAAACTTTTGTGTTCCATAGGACCCCTTCCGTTCTACAGGCTACATGCCTGAATGAATACTTGAAGCATTATCTTGAAAGTAAATATATTTGTCTGAGAAAAAAATCCTTCCCGTGAACATAAGACTACTAAGCTCAATTACTTGCCTCATTCTTTCTGTCAATGCGGCAATAGCACAAACAACTTTTCTGTTTGAAGATTTTGAAGATGGTACCTTGCCCGTAGGTTGGACCAACATCAGCAATGCCACCGATGGAGGATGGAAATTCGGAAACAGCACACAATTGTCAAGTACCTACTTTCAGATCCCCCCCCACACGCTAATGGCAGCCACCAACGACGATGCTTGCAATTGCAACAAAGCCGACGAGTATCTGATAACACCCCAGCTCGACCTGAGTGGGGCAACGATTGTTTATCTGACTTTCGACGCCTTCTACATGGCAGGTACTTACCAGAGTAAAAAAGAAGAAGCTCACATTAAAATAAGCACCAATGGGGGCTCTACGTGGACTACCGTATTCACGCTTCCTGGCTACAATGGCTGGTTTACCTACGATTTAGATCTCAGTGCCTATGCCGGTCAATCAAATGTGCAAATTGCTTTCAACTACAAAGATGGAAGCGGCTGGCTCTACGGTTGGGCTATAGACAATGTTCATCTGTATGAACCTGTGATTGGTGTCGATATGGTGGTATCGTCGGTGGTGGTAGGCAAAAATGATCCTCGGCCTGTATTCGTGGGCTTTCAACAATATTTAGTAGGTATGCCGTTAACCGTCATGGCCATCCTGAACAACAAGGGTACAGTTCCCATCACCTCTTTCGACGTAATGTGGACTGACGGAACCAACACCATCAACGAAACGGTAACGGGAATAAGCATTCCGCCATTGGGAACCTATACGTACACTTCCTCCACCCCTTACCTCACCCAAACGGGATATCAAACCATCTGGTTATACATTAGCAACATCAACAATGGAAGCAGTGAGATTTCAACGACGAACAACAGCAAGAGTTATACCGTTTATGGCGTAACGCCCAACCCCGACCGTAAATACCTTGCCGAAGAAGCCACGGGTACATGGTGTGGCTGGTGTCCGCGTGGAACTGTTTTTATGGACTACATGACTGAAACTTACCCTGAACAATTCGTAGGTATTGCCGTGCACAATGGCGATCCTATGGCCAATGCTACGTATGACAATGGCGTTAGTGAATTCCCCAATTTCGCCGGTTACCCCAGTGTCATCGTAGATCGTTCCTACATTATTGACCCTCAAGAATTGGAAAATGATTTTATCAGCAGAGTTGGTAACGATGTACCTGTTAAAGTATCTGTAGAAGGATTTTATAACCCATCGACCAAAAAGCTTGAGGTAAAAGTGACCGGTGAATTTTTACAAAACCTCAGCGGCAATTTCCGCTTCAACGCAGTGGTGGTGGAGGATAGTGTGAAGGGTTCAACTGCTGGGTATAATCAGGCAAACTTCTACGCAGGCGGTGGCATGGGGTCCATGGGGGGCTATGAAAATCTGCCCAGTACAGTGCCGGCCAGTATGATGGTGTACAACCATGTCGGCCGTGCAATTTTAGGCGGCTTCCTGGGCACCCCGAACAGCCTGCCCACGACCATCAATGCGGGTGATACGTACAGCTACGTTTATCAATATTCAGTTCCGTCTTTTGTCAAAATTGAAAACGTCCATCTTGTGGGCATGATTACGCAGTACATTTCTGACACCGATAATAAGGTGCTTAACTGCAACAAGGGTGGCTGGCAATTGACGATCGGCGTAGAAGAAAATGAACTGCCCGCTGCCACGATGATGATTTATCCCAATCCGGCTGATGAGCAGGCTATGCTGCGCTTCCGTACCACAGAGGCTGCTGAGGTCGGCCTTGAAGTGCGGAATCACCTCGGTCAACTCGTCATCACGGAAAAGTTAGGTCGGATTTCGGGGGAACACCTTCTGCCGATAAAAACGAACAAGCTTCCTGCCGGTACCTACACGATCACGTTAGTGGTGGACGGAAAAACCTTCAGCGAAAAGCTGTTTGTGCAATAATCAAAAAAAAGTTAAAACGAGGGGGCGCCTTGCAGGCGCCCCCTCGTTTTCCACCAACTATTAACAAAGTTCAATCATCGCCGTTTCTTTAGGATGGTTGCAGTTGGCCTTTTTATTTTTGTGCTTTAATGCAAACGCTTTGGGTCCAGGCTTTCTGTGCTTACAGAAAGCCTTTTTTCTTCAATAATCATTAATTATGCCGCGCGACCCGAATATTAAACATGTTTTGATAATAGGATCGGGTCCGATTATTATTGGCCAAGCCTGCGAGTTCGACTACAGCGGTAGCCAGGCCAGCCGAAGCCTTCGTGAGGAAGGCATACGCGTCTCGCTGATCAATTCCAATCCGGCCACGATCATGACCGACCCCGTAACGGCCGATCATGTTTTCCTTCTGCCGCTTGAAGTTTCTTCATTGGAGCTCGTGCTTCAGCAGCAAATCGAGCAAGGCGTACCTGTTGACAGCGTGTTGCCAACCATGGGTGGACAGACGGCGCTGAACTTGGCCAAAGAAGCCCATGAACTTGGTTTATGGAACAAATACGGAGTACGACTCATCGGGGTAGATATCGAAGCAATTGAGCGTGCGGAGAACCGCGAGGCTTTTCGCCGCCTCATGAAAGAAATCGGCGTAGCCGTAGCACCTTCTCAAATAGCTACTTCAATGTTGGAAGGAAAAGAAATTGCGCAGCGAATCGGCTTTCCCCTGGTCATAAGACCTTCCTATACGTTAGGAGGAACTGGCGGCTCATTCGTGCATCGAAAAGAAGATTTTGAAGAACTGCTGGATCGTGGCTTGTCGGCATCGCCGGTGCATGAAGTTCTGATCGAAAAGGCCGTGCTGGGTTGGAAAGAATTTGAATTAGAACTGCTGCGAGATGCGGCAGATAACGTGGCTATCATTTGCGTGGTGGAAAATTTCGACCCGATGGGCATTCATACCGGCGACTCGATAACGGTGGCGCCCGCCATGACGCTGAGCGACACTACCTACCAGCAAATGCGCAATCAAGCCATGCGCATGATGCGGGCCTTGGGAAACTTCGCCGGCGGATGTAACGTTCAGTTTGCCGTTCATCCAGTCACCGAAGAAATTCTGGCCGTGGAAATCAATCCCCGTGTTTCGCGCTCTTCGGCTTTGGCCTCGAAAGCCACGGGATATCCTATAGCTAAGATCGCTGCCAAGCTGGCCATCGGTTATCGGCTCGACGAGTTGCGCAACCAAATCACCGGCACCACCTCCGCCTACTTTGAGCCGGCACTTGACTACGTGATCGTAAAAATACCCCGATGGAATTTCGACAAGTTTCCCGGAGCAGAGGAAACCCTCGGCCTGCAAATGAAAAGCGTTGGCGAGGCCATGGGCATCGGGCGTTCTTTCATCGAAGCATTGCAGAAAGCCTGCCAATCATTGGAAAACGACAGCATTGGTTTAGGTGCTGATGGGAAACCGCTCAGACCCATTGAAGAGATCAAAGAAAAACTACCGCATCCGTCGTGGGATCGGGTATGGCGTATTAAAGACGCATTGACCCTTGGTTTACCTGAAAAAACCATTCATAAAATCACACACATTGATCCATGGTTTATTCATCAGATTGCCGAAACAGTACGTGTTGAAGCATCGCTGAAAAACCGAAGCCTCTATGACTTGAGCGCAGCTGAACTGCGCAGCCTTAAGCAAATGGGCTATTCCGACCAGCAATTGGCCGTACTGCTGAACAGCACAGAGGATGAGGTGTACCGCCACCGAAAACAGTTAGGCATTAAACGCACGTACAAAGTCGTAGATACGTGTGCAGCAGAATTTGGTGCCCAAACGCCTTATTACTACTCCACTTTCGAAACCGAAAACGAAAGCATTCCCTCAGACCGCAGAAAAATCATCGTGCTGGGCTCAGGTCCGAATCGAATCGGTCAGGGAATTGAGTTTGATTATTGCTGTGTACACGGAGTATTGGCTATTCGCGAATGCGGCTTTGAAGCCATCATGGTCAACTGTAATCCCGAGACTGTATCCACCGACTTTGATGTTGCCGATAAGCTCTACTTCGAGCCGGTATTTTGGGAACATCTCCGAGAAATCATTGACTTAGAGCAGCCCGAGGGAGTTATCGTCCAACTGGGAGGCCAAACGGCGTTGAAGCTGGCTAAAAAACTTCATGAAGCGGGAATACCCATCATAGGCACATCGTTTCCCGATATGGACGTGGCGGAAGACCGAGGCAAGTTTTCGGATTTGTTGCGTACGCTGGGTATTCCTTATCCGGAATACGGCGTTGCCTACACTGCCGAAGAAGCCGTTGCCGTAGCCCGACGCATTGGGTACCCTGTATTGGTGCGCCCTTCCTACGTACTTGGTGGCCAGCGCATGCGCATCGTCATCAACGATGATGAAATGCGACAGGCAGTTAATCGATTGCTCAAACATCTTCCCGGAAATAAAATTCTGATTGATCACTTTTTAGATCATGCCGCAGAGGCAGAGATTGACTGCATCTGTGATGGTGAGCAGGTGCATATCATGGGGGTATTGGAACACATTGAGCCTGCTGGCATCCATAGCGGGGATTCTAGTGCTGTCTTGCCCCCTTTTGACCTTAATGTGGAGGTGATCCACACCATGATCGAATACACCGAAAAGCTCGCTTTTGCCCTTAAAATCAAAGGGCTTCTAAACGTTCAGTTCGCCATCAAAGATCAACGCCTGTATGTGATCGAAGCTAACCCCCGGGCCTCGCGCACAACGCCTTTCATTGCCAAAGCTTATCAAATCCCATATTTGAACATCGCGACCAAAGTGATGTTAGGCGTTAAAAAACTCAGCGACTTTAAATTCGAGCGCAAGCTTACCGGCTATGCCATCAAAGAACCGGTATTTTCCTTCAACAAGTTTCCTAATGTAAACAAAGAATTAGGTCCGGAAATGAAATCGACGGGTGAAGCCATTCGTTTTATCCAAGACTTGTATGATCCGTTTTTCCGGAAGTTATATAAAGAAAAAAATATGTATTTGAGCCGCTGAAACATTTCTGATTTTTGCTCCTGCGGTTCACAAAGAAGCCATGTGGCTCGATATCGCCTGTGCCTTGGTGCTGTTGTTTGGAATTTGGAAAGGATGGAAGGAAGGATTCATCGCTTCGTTGTTTACTGTACTGGCTTGGCTGGCGGGTTTAGTGGGGGGGCTGCAGCTCACAGCAGCCGCTGCGCTCTTTCTGCGCAGCCAGTTTGGGCTGCATCATCAGCTTTCACCCGTCATAGCCTTTGTCGTGGTGTTTGTGCTCATTGCTCTCGCTGTGTATCTTGTTGGGAAGCTGTTGGAACGCTTCTTTGCATTGCTGGAGTTAGGTTGGTTCAACCGATTAATGGGGATCGTGCTGCGTAGCGGTGTTTATCTGTTCTTGTTGGGCGTAGTGGTGTGGTTGCTCAATCAGGCTGGATTGTTGACACCAGAATTCAAAGTCAACTCACGCAGTTATGAGCCCTTATTGTTTTTGGCCGATTTCGGCTTGGAGCAATTGCAGCGGCTGTGGCCTTCAGTGGGCCATGCCGTCCAGGAACTCCGTGAGTTTTTCGACCAGCTGCAACCAAAGCTCATTTCGTCGCTGAAATGATTTTGCTCATTGACAACTACGACTCATTTACCTACATCTTGCAGGATTATTTTATTCAGTTAGGACAACAGGTAGTTGTTTATCGCAACGACATGCTAACGGTCGGTGAAGCGGAGGCACTGCATGCCGATGCAATCGTATTTTCTCCCGGGCCTGAGCGACCCGAGCGGGCCGGTAACTTAATGCCGTTGGTCGCACATTTCTATAACCGAAAACCTATGCTGGGGGTATGCCTTGGACATCAAGCCATTGGCTTATTTTTCGGAGCTCGTCTGGAAGCGGCTCCCAACGTCATGCATGGCAGAACTTCACAGGTTTTTCACAACAGCCACCCTCTGTTTGAATCAATAACATCTCCGTTCGCGGCCATGCGCTACCATTCATTATTGCTTTACGATGTACCAAACACACCTCTGCAACCGATCGCCTGGACCTCGCAAAATGAGTTGATGGCACTGGCACATCCTCATTTACCTATAGCCGGCGTGCAATTTCATCCCGAATCTATCTTAACTCCTTGCGGTTTGGTTTTGCTGCGCAATTGGTTGAAGTGGTGTGGCTTGTCCTGTTAAGGCTTTTTAAATGATATTGATGTTAAACCATGAAAGGAAGCGTTTCCGGCAGTATGTTTCAAAAAATCTATTTTAGCAGCAACACTGCCACGCATGGAATTTTCCGTCAAGCACGATGGAGGCTTCAGCTATATTGAAGAAGGGCAAGGTGATGTGTTGTTGCTGTTGCACGGATTGTTTGGTGCGCTGAGCAACTTTCAAGGAATCCTGGAAGAGTTTCAACACCGAAACAAGGTGGTAATTCCCCTGCTCCCTATTTATGAAATGCCCTTGCTGAACGCCACCGTGCGCGGACTCGTAGATCACGTGCATCGCTTTGTGGAGTACAAAAAATATGACCAGGTCATCTTAGTAGGAAACTCGCTCGGCGGGCATGTGGCCTTGTTGTATGCATTGCAACATCCTCATAAAGTGCGGGCCATGGTGCTTACCGGCAGTTCGGGATTGTTCGAAAACACCTTGGGTGGTACCTTCCCTAAACGCGGAGACTATAACTTCATCAAAGAAAAAACCGAATACACGTTTTACGATCCGAAAACTGCTACTAAAGAACTGGTTGACGAGGTGTACGAAATCTGCAACAACCGCTCCAAGGCTATGCGTGTGATCAGCATGGCACGTTCAGCCATGAAAGAACACCTGGGGCCGCACCTACATAAGCTGCACATGCCCGTGTTGCTCATCTGGGGAAAAAACGACCGGATCACGCCTCCCTTTGTAGGCGAGGAATTTCATAAGCTTTTGCCCAACTCTGAACTGGTACTTATTGACCAATGCGGGCATGCACCCATGATGGAAAAGCCGCAGGAGTTTAACGTTATTTTGGAAGAATTTTTGCAGAAGCTCAACGTAGGTATTGAACCATGAGGGCTGCTGAATTCTTGACACCTGACATTCCGGTGTTGCAGCAAACCGACAGCGGCTTCTATGCTTTGGCTAAAATGCGGGAACGGCAGCTCAGCCATCTACCTTTGATGCGCGACCGACGCCTCATAGCGCTGATTTCTGAAGCTGATCTGGATGCTCTGACCGATTTGGCCTTGCCTTTGGGACAAGAAGAACATTCCTTGCATGTTGCGTGCGTGCGTGCCTCAGACCACCTGTTCCAGGCTGTAAAACTGGCGGTGGAGTGCAATCTCAGTATCGTTCCCGTGGTTGATGAAGAGCAGAATTACCTGGGTAGCATTCGTACCGATAGCATGTTGCGTGCCTTGGCTCAGCATACCGGAGTACTGGAATCAGGCAGCATCATCGTGTTGGAAATGAACCTTCAGGATTTTTCCTTGGCGGAAATCGCTCGCATCATCGAGTCAGATAAGGCACGCATCGTCGGTAGTTATGTTTTGAAAAGCCCCTCTGCAGGCCGTATGTTGCTGACGTTGAAGATCAACAAAAGCGAAATACACCCGTTGGTAGCTTCTTTGGAAAGGTTCAATTACAACGTAGTCAGCGTATTTACAGAGCCGGAACATTTTGCCCTGTTGCGAGAGCGTTACGAAGCCCTGATGAATTATCTGAAGATTTAACAAGTGTTGCATTACTTTGGCGGGCCGGTGCTTTAGCATTGAATGCCCAAATACATGCCTTATGAATCGATGCTTGACTTTACTGTTCTTATTGTGTGTCGGATTTAGCGGTCATGCTCAGCCCACCGAAGCACGATTGCTGCGCTTCCCTACCGTCCATGGTAATCAGGTGGTTTTCACCTATGCAGGCGACCTGTACAGTGTTCCCGTGCAGGGCGGAGTTGCCCGCAAGCTCACTTCCGACCCCGGCTATGAGTGCTTTGCCCGCTTTTCGCCCGATGGTCGCCACATAGCCTTTACCGGCCAGTTCGACGGCAACACCGAAGTAATGTTGATGCCGGCACAGGGGGGCGAACCTCGCCGCCTAACCTACACCCCCACCCTCTCGCGCGACCAGATCAGCGACCGCATGGGCCCCAATAACATTGTTATGACCTGGAAAGACAACGAACACATCGTGTATCGCTCCCGTATGCGCTCGTTCAACGATTTCAAAGGTCACCTTTATGTCGTGCATATCAACGGCGGACCGAGTGAGCAACTTCCTTTTGCTGTAGCCGGCTTTTGCTCGTTTTCGCCCGATGGAAAACAGCTCGCCTTAAATCGGGTGTTTCGCGAATTCCGTACGTGGAAATACTACCGCGGCGGCATGGCCGACGATATCTGGATTTTCGACCTGAACACCAAACAATGGACCAACCTGACTCAAAACGATGCTCAGGACATTCAGCCCATGTGGTGGAAGCATAAGATTTTTTTCTTAAGCGACCGCGATCGAACGATGAATCTGTTTGTTTACGATGTAAACACACGCACTACGCGCAAGGTGACACATTATACCGATTACGATATCAAATTTCCCTCGTTGGGCGACGGAAAGATTGTTTTCGAAAAAGGCGGTTACTTGTATGTGATGGACTGCGAGAACGAGCAGATCAAACCCATACCGGTGTATATTCAAGATGACATCATCTGGGCCCGAAGCGAACTTATTAATGCTTCTAAGTTCATTGAAAGCTGGGATGTAGCCCCTGATGGTAATCGGCTGGTTTTTGTGGCTCGCGGCGATGTATTTACAGTCCCAAGTGAGGCCGGTATTACCCGCCAGTTAACCCGGACCTCAGGCTATCATGAACGTCAGGCAGTTTGGAGTCCCGACGGCCGCTACCTGGCTTACATCAGCGACGAAAGCGGAGAAGATGAGATCTACATCGTCGAACAAGACGGAAGCGCTCCTCCCATCCGCCTCACCACCGGCGGCGATACGTACAAGTATGCTTTGCGCTGGAGCCCCAACAGCAAAATGCTGCTTTTTTCTGACCGGAAACAAGTGCTGCAAATTCTCGATGTCGAAACCAAAAAAATCATAGTCATCGACCGATCTGATACCGGTGAATTCTGGGATTATCAGTGGTCTCCCGACAGCCGATGGGTCTGCTATGTAAGACCTCAATGGCAAACCAACAACGTCATCGTCATTTATGATGTGGCCAAGGGCACTTCTCACGTCGTGACCGACCATTGGTACGAAAGCTATCAGCCCATTTTCTCTAACGATGGAAAATATCTTCTGTTCGTTTCCGATCGGGATTTCAACCCCACCTTCTCGGCGGCTGAATTTCAGATTGCCTATCTCAATATGGCCCGCATCTATTTAATCCCCCTCAGCAAAAAGACGCCATCGCCCCTCGCACCTAAAAACAATGAAGTGCAAACCAAAAAAGAAGAAACCACCGACGAAAGTGGGGCTTCCAAAAAGAAAGAAGCAGATAAAAAAGATAAAGAAAAAAAAGATGAAAGCAAGGCCACAGGCGTTCCTGTAGAAATTGACTTTGATGGCATATTGCAGCGCATCATCGGCTTGCCTGTAGAGGCCGGCCGCTACAGCCAGTTGCAATACCGCGACGGCAAAGTGTATTATTTGCGCAGCAAGGCCGAGAGCAATGAACCCACCCTCTATTTATACAATCTGGAAAAACGGGAAGAAACAGAACTGGGTAAATACGATGCATTCCGAATTACTGCCGACGGCAAGAAGATGGCCCTGAAGAAGGGGGAACAGTATTACGTCATTGACTTGCCTTCCTCAAAAATTTCTGCCGACAAAGCCGTCAGCCTCGCCAACATGCAGATTTGGGTTGACCGCCGTCAAGAATGGCAGGGCATTTTCAATGAATGTTGGCGCCAGATGCGCGACTTTTTCTATGCACCCAACATGCATGGTGTGGATTGGAAGGCTATGAAAGAAAAATATCAACCCTTGGTGCCGCATGTAGCCCATCGCGCCGACTTGACATACGTAATCGGTGAAATGATTGGTGAGCTTAATGTAGGGCATGCATATGTGGGTGGAGGTGATGAGCCTGAGGTCAAGCGCATTCCCATGGGCATGTTGGGGGCTCGGTTCAGCCGCCACCCCTCCGGCTATTACCGTATCGATCACATTTTGCCCGGAGCCAATTGGTCGTCCTCATTGCGCTCACCTTTGCGCGACGTAGGCGTCAACGTCCAGGTGGGCGATTACATTATTGCCGTCAATGGTGTTTCTGTACAAAACTACCCTGACTTGTACCAGGCATTAATCAATACGGCGGGCAAGACTATTGAATTAAGTGTGAACAGCAAACCCGAGGCGGCCGGTGCCCGTAAAGTCAATGTCGTTCCTGTGGAAGACGAAAGCGATCTGTATTATTTCGAATGGGTGCAGAAAAACATCCGCTACGTCGATAGTGCTACCGGCGGAAAAGTAGGCTACTTACATATTCCCAACATGGGTACTGAAGGACTCAACGAATTCATGAAATATTTTTATCCACAACTCAACAAAAAAGCTTTAATCGTTGACGACCGCGGCAACGGCGGTGGTTTTGTTTCCCCGCTCATCACCGAGCGGCTGGCTCAACGGCTGGTGTATTTTGAGATGATGCGCAACACCCGAGGCTTTCCCGATCCAGTCATGCTGTTGGGGCCCAAGGTGTTGCTCATCGATCGTTATTCTGCTTCCGACGGTGACATTATTGCCTACCGCTGGCGCAAATACCAGATTGGTAAAATCATCGGCGTGCGCACGTGGGGCGGCGTGGTAGGCATTCGTGGCAGCCTGCCGCTGCTCGACGGTGGCTACCTGATGCGCCCTGAGTTCGCACCCTACAACGAAGAAGGATGGCTGATCGAAGGCTACGGCGTCGATCCCGACATTGTCGTGGACAATGACCCCTACCGCGAGTACATGGGCATCGACGATCAGCTCAACCGTGCCATTGAGGAAATCCTTAAAGACTTACAAACTCAGGAACGCAACGTGCCTCCCGTTCCTGAGTTCCCCAAGCGCTAAGCATTAACGGCTTTGCACTCAACACTTTTACACTATATTTCGCACAGCTCATTTTCCTGAATGTCATGAAGAAGAAAAAAACCAAACAATCGCTTCCATCCGCTGCCAGCAATCCGGTTGGCGAAGTGGAAGAGTTGGTGCGATTGCTGCAATCCACCAACATCGCCGAAGTAAGTATTGAACACGACAACATCAAAATAACCATCAAGACGCATCAGCCTTACGCTCCTGTGGCTACGCCCCTTGCGGTAAGTCCTGTGCCCACCGCTCCGTTACCGGCCACCCCTGCAGCACCGGCGGCACCTGCAGAAAAAGAATCCGTGGCTGCCGCGGAGCCTGATGAAAGTAAACTCATCACCATCCGTTCGCCCATGATCGGCACCTTCTATCGCAGCCCTGCCCCTGACAAGCCCCCCTTCGTAGAAGTGGGCGATGAGATCAAGCCGGGAACCATCTTATGTATCATCGAAGCAATGAAATTGTTTAACGAAATTGAATCGGAATACCACGGCCGTATCGTCAAGGTATTGGTTGAAAACGGCAAGCCGGTTGAATACGACCAACCGCTGTTTTTGATTGAGCCCCTCTAAGCACCTGAATCACTTTAAGCTTTTTTCTAAAAAGTTCAGTTGCTGGTGGTATGACTAAGAAAAAAGTAACCATTCGCCCCTTCAAAAAAATTCTCATCGCCAACCGAGGAGAGATTGCCTTACGTATCATCCGTACCTGTCGTGAGATGGGGATTCGCACGGTAGCCGTTTATTCTACGGCCGATCGTGACTCACTGCATGTGCGCTTCGCCGATGAAGCCGTTTGTATCGGTCCACCACCCAGTAAAGAATCGTACCTGAACATGCCGCGCATCATGTCAGCCGCGGAAATTACGGGTGCCGATGCCATTCATCCCGGCTATGGCTTTTTGGCCGAAAACGAAAAGTTTGCTTCTATATGTAAGGAATATAACATAAAGTTTATTGGTCCGACGCCGGAGCAAATTGCCGCCATGGGTGACAAGATCACCGCCAAGGAAACCATGAAAAAAGCTGGAGTTCCGGTCATTCCCGGCAGTGACGGCCTGGTTACCGATATCAAAGAAGGCAAGCGCATTGCTAACGAGATCGGTTATCCTGTCATGCTGAAAGCCACGGCTGGCGGTGGCGGCAAAGGCATGCGTATCGTAGAAAACGAACAGGAGTTTGACAAAGCCTTCATAACGGCGCGCAGCGAAGCCGATGCAGCCTTTGGCAACGATGGTGTTTATTTGGAGAAATACATCGAAGAACCGCGCCATATCGAAATTCAGGTTGCCGGCGATCAATATGGAAAGGCCTGCCACCTTTCGGAACGCGATTGCTCAATTCAACGACGACACCAAAAGCTGGTAGAAGAAAGTCCTTCCCCATTTGTAACGCAGGAGCTGCGTGAACGCATGGGTGAAGCCGCCATCAAAGCCTGTTTGAGCATCAACTACGAAGGTGTGGGTACCGTAGAGTTTCTGGTTGATAAACACCGAAACTTTTATTTCATGGAAATGAATACCCGTATTCAAGTGGAGCACCCCGTGACGGAGGAAGTAATCAACTACGATCTTATTAAGGAGCAAATCAAAATTGCCATGGGCGAGCCCATTAGCGGGCGAAACTATTTTCCTACCCTTCATGCCATCGAATGCCGAATCAACGCCGAAGACCCCTATAATGATTTTCGCCCATCTCCAGGCAAAATCACCACCTTGCACACACCAGGAGGTCATGGCGTTCGGGTTGATTCCCACATTTATGCAGGCTACGTCGTTCCACCGTATTATGATTCCCTCATCGCCAAAATCATTTGCATGGCCCAAACCCGCATTGAAGCCATCCGTACTATGGAGCGAGCGCTGAGCGAGTACGTCATTGAAGGCATCAAAACCACCATTCCCTTTCATTTGGCCCTGATGAGAAATAAAGACTTTCAGGAAGGCAACTTCACCACCCAGTTCTTCAGCACATTTAAATATTGAACACGGATGGCGAACGCCCCTATTCCTCATGCGTGTTTCAGGAACATTGTCATCGCAACATCAGGCATAGTTTTTGTCCTTCCTAAGTCATTTCCGGCCCTTATGCGCCATTTATTCATATCGTTTTTTGTAATGCTTTTTTCTACCCACCACTATGCTCAGTGCTACCTGGGTAATTGTGTCGACGGGTGGGGTACCTACATCTGGGAAAGCGGGGAGGAATACACCGGACAATGGGTAAACGGAAAACGCACGGGGCTGGGTGTGTACGACTGGCCCGACGGCAGCTTTTATGTAGGCTATTTTGAAGACGACCAAATGCATGGCCGAGGTATTTACATTTCCGGCACAGGGGGCAAAGACTTGATAGGTCTGTTTTCAAAGGGCACCTTTGTCAAAACACTGTTGTTTGACTCGCTGGGATGTATCCTGGGTAACTGCGTAAACGGTGTAGGAGTTTATATATGGGAAAATGCAGAAATGTATGTTGGCCAATGGAAAGACGGTAAGCGCACAGGCTACGGCCGATACGATTGGGCCGATCGTTCGTTTTACATCGGCTCGTTTCTCAACAACATGTTGGAGGGGCTGGGCGAATACGTTGGTGCCGACGGTCAACGGCTTAAAGGCATCTTCAAAGCCAACGAACTGGTGACACCCATTTCGGATACCTTACCTGTTGCCGACAGCGCATGGGTCAAGAATCTTTGCGATACCTTAAAACAACTGCTTGTTCATTTTGTCAACGATTTTGAAACCCTTAAAGGTCCAAAAGCGGAATCTGAATATAAGTTGGCCTTTTCTTGGAAAGCCACGATGGCTCCCAAAGGTTGCCAGGAAGCCCTCGTTTTACGGCTGCCGGGAACGGCATCCAATCAGTATATGTGTACTCTACTGCGCTCTGCGCCCCTCAGCCAAGTCATGACACTTTACTATGCGCTTGGCGATGTCATCTCTACCTGTTCGCTCTCGTGCTGCAAACTTCAGGCTACTGAACTCGAAACCGAATACGGCACTTACCTGCGTTATGCCACCACATGGACCCACCCCCCCGATACCACACCCAACAATCACCGGTACGTCAACCTGGCGCTGCAACTGGAAGCAGAAAGCGAACCCGATCAGTCAGGTTATCGCCTCCGCCTGCTGATCCGCCAACAATACTGACGACAAGTGAAGAACACAAAGCAGCAAACACCGCCTTCTAACCACAGCGTCTGACTTCCAACAACCAGTGCCTCATCTATCCGTATTTTTCGAATCAATCGCTTTTATACTTTTTTATATTACAATTTTCTTAAATTTATTTTTTGCCTAACCTAAAAACTAAAGCTCCGTTAGTTTAGGCCTTGCCTTCATGGCCAGCAAAAACCTGCACTCTATTTAGTCCACACGGTCTTGATCGTGCAAGAAGCGGTTGTTGCGTTTTAACTCTGCAGGCTGGTCTTCGCCCTTGGCTTCTAAAATGTATGGGGATTGTGCAGTTTCTGACGAATGAGGAACATCATCAAGTGTTACGTTTCGGCGCACATAAGCAGGTACCCGCTCCATCTCCATAATTTTAGAGGGATTCGATAACACGCTTATTGCCCGCAAGGTTGCTTTGCGTCCGGCATTGCAATTGTCCTGCGCACCGTGTTGGCTGCAGGCCCTCTGATTTTTCATTTCCATCGTTTCACTGAAGGTCCGCTCGCGCAACACAAAATCGGTGACATCTGCTGAAGCGGAGTGTTCCGCTGGCTCGCGCACCTCTTCTATGGTCAAAGTTGGTGTTTCAATTTTTGCCGGAGGATCCTCCTCGCCTAACTGAAGCGGGAGCTGATTGTTTTCCGATTTTGTTGGACGTGAGCTGCGCCGCTTTGGCTGCACCTCAGAAGGTTGCTTGTCCGCATTTTCTTCAAGCGTAAATACAATCTGATCGGATCGCGTGTTTGCGGCACTGAGCTGGTTGGCCTTAAAGCCGGTGGCAATGACCGTAACCATGATTTTTTCACCAAGGCTTTCGTTGAAGCAATTCCCCCAAATCAGGTTCGATTCGTATCCGGCTTCCCGTTGCACATATTCGGTAATCTCACTCACTTCATCCAGCGTAACCTCCACCAGTCCGGAGCTGATGTTCACCAAAATGTTGCGCGCACCTCGGATATCGCTGTCGTTCAGCAGTGGCGAGTTCAAGGCTGCCTGCACTGCCTGCAAGGCACGGTTTTCCCCCTCGGCCGCAGCCATGCCCATAATGGCCACCCCGCTGTTACGCATGACGGTGTTGACGTCCTCAAAATCCACATTGACGTACCCCGGTACGGTAATGATTTCCGCTATGCTTTTGGCGGCATTGGCCAATATGTTATCGGCCTGTGCAAAAGCAGCACTTAAGGTAAGGTTGCCGTAGATTTCCCGAAGTTTTTCATTAGAAATAATTATAAGCGTATCAACATGCTTTTTTAATTCCTCAATCCCCTCACGTGCCTGCTGATATCGTCTTGGCCCTTCAGCAGAAAATGGCAAGGTTACCAATCCCACGGTCAAAATGTCCAATTCTTTAGCTATTTCGGCGATCACGGGTGCAGCACCAGTACCTGTGCCTTTTCCCATACCAGCCGTGATGAACAGCATGCGGGTCTGGTGCGCGAGCAAAGCTTTGATTTCTTCCAACGCTTCGAGTGCCGAACGGCGACCGATCTCGGGGTTCATGCCTGCCCCCCGCCCTTCGGTAAGGTTCTTGCCGAGTTGCACCTTGCAGGGCACAGGGCTCATGTTCAGGGCTTGCAGATCGGTGTTGGCCACGATAAAATTTACCCCTACAATTCCTTGCCTGTACATGTGGTTGACCGCGTTGCCACCGCCCCCTCCCACACCAATTACCTTGATTATGGAATTCGTGTCTATGCCGGGAAGATCAAATTGAATGGCCATAAACGTTTCTTATTTAGTTTCTATTTCTTCAAGCAAAAAGCTTTTTACCCCCAACATGAAGCGGTCCATGAGGCTTTGCAGAAAGCTGCGGTTGTCTTTGTGTTGAGTCTCGACCTGTGTGGCCGTTTTGTGTTGCTCATCATAGTAACGAAAACCGTTTAACACCAGCCCAACGCAGGTAGCATACATCGGATGCCGCAATTCATCCAAATGAGCAGGTTGATCGGGCGATAGATATTCAGTCGGGATGCCAATGCGAGTGTCCAGCCCCGTCACATATTCTGCCAATTGAACCAAGTTGGTCAATTGAGCTCCACCGCCGGTAACAACCATGCCGGCTACCAGCTTGTTTTTGTAGCCGGAAGCCTCAATTTCCGCATCGACCAGTTCCAGAATCTCTTCCATGCGTGCATGTATTATGTTGGCCAGATTTCGCATGGAAATTTCTTTCGGCGGGCGGCCGCGAATACCAGGAATGGATATGATCTGATTGTCCATGTTTGAAGAAGGAATAGCACTGCCGAAACGACGTTTAAGTTGCTCTGCCTGCTCTCGTGTAACTCGGCACCCTTCCTGAATATCTTCGGTGATCACGTTGCCGCCGAAGGGGATAACGCAGGTATGTCGAATGATGTTATTATGAAAAATGGCTATGTCTGTCGTTCCTCCTCCGATATCAACCAAGACCACGCCTGCCTCTTTCTCATCGTCATGCAACACAGCTGCAGAACTGGCCAATGGCTCCAGAATGAGCTCCTGCATGCGCAGGTTACATTTGTTAATGCAACGCTGAATGTTCTGGGCGGCACTGATCTGACCGGTGATGATGTGAAAGTTGGCTTCCAGGCGAGTGCCGCACATCCCCACCGGATCGCGGATATCTGGTTCATTGTCCACAAAAAATTCCTGCGGTAACACATGAATAATGCGATCGCCGGGGTTGACCACCAACTTATACATGTCATCGGTAAGCTGCCGGATATCTTCTTCGCTGATTTCGGTTTCTCCGTTTTTTCGGATGAGCACCCCCCTATGTTGCATGCTGCGGATGTGTTGGCCGGCTATACCCACAAACACTTCGCTGATGTGGACTTTTGAGCTGTCCGATGCCTTGCTTACCGCCCGCTGAATGGATTCAACCGTTCGGTCGATGTTGGCGATGACACCACGCTGCACCCCCAGCGACTCAGCATGACCCATACCCAAAATCCTCAATTTCCGATCTGCCGTACGCTGGGCAACTATGGCACAAATCTTCGTCGTGCCTATATCTAAACCTACAACAAAGCGCTCTGAGGTCATAAGTCCGTTTTTGAAGAAGAGGGAGTTTGTACGTTCGAAGCGTCAGCCTGAACGGTTTCCGTTTTTTCCTGCCCGGCCCGGCGCGTAGCGTAGATCTGATGGCGGAATCGCAGGTCCACGACCGAATACGAGGACCACTTCCCCGATTGCGACAACTGTCGGTAGAGCGGCCGCAACTTGCTCAGCTTTTCCTCCAGCTGTTGCGTGTCCCCAATCAAAATGCGGTGCTTACCGTGAAAAGGAATCAGCTCGTACTGTCCGGCTTCGTTGCAGTGAATCTGGTCAATAAGGCCGAGCAAAAAAGAATCACGCATCATGTGCTTAACGATTTGAAGTACTTCATATGTAAACAAGTTCTCATTTTTTAAAGACTGATTTGTACCTGCTCGGGTGGCCACAGGAACCCTTGCGGTAAATTTATCGCTGAGGGGCAGGCGCCGACCTTCTGCATCGAGGTAGTAACTCACAGTAGGGCTGTTGATTATCCTGATTACGGGAATGGATTGCCGCACATGTACGTGCAGGTGATGTTGCGCGTCGAGGTAAACAAGGCTCGAATGAATCCATGGTTGTCGGTTGAGGTGTTCTTCCAGTTCAGTCAGCGAAAGTTGGGTCACCGGTGTCCCCCCTTCAAATGCAATATGGCGTGCCTCCAGCCATTGACGCACGTCGGCTGCATCCACAAATGAAATTTCAGGAGCGCCCACCACATGAACGGTTACTCCGGTGGTTAGGGGTTCAGGCTGGCTCATTGCAGCCACCCATACCCACACTGTAAGGCCACTCAACAACATGAGCAGTCCGTAACGAAGTCCTAACAAGATTGCGTTGCGATGAATCCTCATGGCTTACAATTGATCCAGCATTTGAGCCAAAGGCATAACCAGTTCGTCAATATCGCCGGCCCCCACTGTAACCAGAACCTCAGGCGGCTGTTGCCGCAACAGCTCAAACAGCTCTTGTTTGGAAGCCAGCATTGCACGGCAACCCGTCAAGTAGCCTAACAATAAAGACGAGTCCACGCCCTCCAGAGGCGCCTCTCGCGCTGCATAAATGGGCAAAAGGATTACCCTATCAGCCAGCGAAAGGGCTTTTCCAAAACCTTCCGCAAAGTCCCGAGTGCGTGAATACAGGTGCGGTTGAAACACACAGGTAATAAGTCGCGGACCGCACAGCTGACGCACCGCACCTAAAAAAGCTTCGATCTCCACCGGATGATGGGCGTAATCATCAATAAACCAATAACGCTCGGTGCGTCGGATCCATTCAAACCGTCGTTTCACCCCCCTAAATGTTTCTAGGCCTTTTTTGATTTGTTCCGGATTGGCCTCTAAGTACAAGCCTACGGCTACGGCGGCCACTGCATTTTCTACGTTATAACCGCCCGGCAAAGGCAAGTGTATGTCGCCGATAGTGCCCTTGGACCACGTCACAGCAAATCGCTGCCCGATTTCTGTGGGTTCAATGTGATGAGCACGCACATCGGCTTCCTGATGAATTCCATAAAAATGAATATTAAAAAAGTTTACATAGGGCAAGAAGGCTAGTCCAGGCCTTGTGATGAGGACGCCTCCGGCCTTAAGCCGGCTGGCAAAATCGCCGAACGAACGAACTACTTCTTCCGGAGCCTCATAGATATCCAGGTGGTCCGGATCACAGGAAGTGACCACGGCAACATCGGGGCGCAGTTTCAAAAAGGAGCGGTCAAATTCATCAGCCTCCACCACGCAAATACCTGACGTTCCATCAAGAAAATTAGAATGATAGTTTAAAGCGATACCGCCCAAAAAAGCCATGCAATCGATTCCACAACTTTTGAGCACATGAGCTATCAGAGCAGCGGTCGTGGTCTTTCCGTGTGTGCCGGCTATGGCAATGGTGAACAGCTCGGCAGTAATAAGCTGAAGCACTTCAGCCCGTTTGAGCACTGGATAACCCCGCTGTTGATAATAAACCAACTCTGCATGATCCGATGGAATTGCCGGCGTATATACCACCAGTTGGGCATCGCTCATAATCCGACTGATGTCTTCTTCGTAATGAATGGATATCCCTTCTCGCTCCAATTGAGCTGTTAGTAGGGTTGGGGTTCTGTCGTAACCGGTAACGGTTGCTCCTCGGGCGTGGAAATAGCGAGCCAGGGCACTCATACCAATACCGCCGATGCCCAGAAATGCCACCCGTCGCACGTCATGCACATTCATGAGATAAAAGCAGATTTTTTGTTTACCAGTTCAAGTATTTCCGTCGCCAAGGCCTGGTGGGCATGCGGGCGCGCCAGGGTTGAAATGTTTTGACTGAGGCGATGGCGTGTGGGTTCATCGCGCATCAACTTCAGGATGTTATCTACAAGCAGTTGGGGTGCCTCGGCATCGGCTATAAGGACGGCGGCTCCGTGGCGTGCCAGCTCCTCTGCATTTCGTCGCTGATGATCTTCGGCCACATGGGGTGAAGGAACCAGCACGGCAGCTTTGGCCGTAACGCTCAGCTCGGCCAGAGCCAGCGCTCCGGCACGAGATACCACTAAGTCCGCGGCAGCGTAGGCAGCAGCCATGTCGTTGACAAACGGCAAAATCCGTAAGCGCTGGGGTGCCTTTTTTTCATATAAACGAAACTGTTCATAATAAATTTTTCCCGTTTGCCACAAAATTTGAAACCCGGCCTCCAGCAGACGGTCTATTCCCTCGGCTATGCTTTGATTGATGGATGCCGCACCCAGACTTCCCCCCACCACCAACACCACCGGCACATCGGCACGAAATCCAAACACCTCTCGAGCCTGCGCTGTGGAGGGCAATTGCAGCAACTCCTGCCGTACCGGATTACCTGTCAGAACGATTTTATGGCGCGGGAAAAACCGTTCCATACCCTCGTAGGCCACACAGACTTTTCTCACCCATCGGCCTAAAAGCCGATTGGCGAGTCCGGCGTAAGAGTTTTGTTCGTGGATCAACGTTGGAATACCGAGCAACACTGCCATCAGCAAAACCGGAAAGCTGGCATAGCCACCCACCCCAATCACGACATGAGGCCGAAACTGCCGCATCAACGCCAAAGCCTTCCAGCAGCTTGCCAGCAGTTTGAAAGGCAACAGAAAATTTTGCATATCGAACTTTCGCTGTAGCCCCGCTATTGGCAAGCCCACAATTCGGTAGCCGGCGGCGGGCACGACTTGCATTTCTAAGCGCCCTCGTGCTCCTACAAAGAGCAATTCGGCCTTAGGCTCCTTCTGCTGCAGGGCCTTTGCTATGGCTAAGGCCGGAAAGACATGACCGCCAGTGCCGCCTCCGCTAATCATTATTCTGATCGGTTGATGCCCCATGGTCTTGCTCCGTGCTTCGGCTTACACTCAAAATGATTCCAACGGCCAGACTCGTAAACAAGGTAGAGGTACCCCCCATGCTGATCAATGGTAGAGTTACCCCGGTGGTGGGCAGCAGATCGACAACCACAGCCATGTTGATCAGTGCCTGCACCACAATTGCCAGGCCAAGCCCAAGGGCCAGATATGCCCCAAACAATCCCTGAGCCATACGCGCTACGCGAATACTTCGCAACAACAAAAACAAATACAAAACCACCAAAGCCATCCCTCCGATGAGGCCGTATTCTTCAACAATAATTGCATATATGAAATCTGAATATGGGCTGGGCAAAAAGTTGCGTTGAATGCTGTTGCCTGGGCCGGTTCCGAAAATGCCTCCATGCGCAATTGCAATCTTAGCCTGTTGGACCTGATAGGGCTCATGCTCCTGATCCGCAAAGGCTGCCAGCCTACTGCTCCAGGTTTCTACCCGTGTGGAAAAGGGTGTAAGCCGATCTAGGAGGACCAACACGCTCAGCAGCGATATTGCCAACAACACCAGGGCTGTTAGATAGCGAATCGGCACTTGCCCGATAAACATGAGAAATAAACATGTGGCCAGCAAAATGGCTGCGGTAGAAAAATTACTGGGTGCAATTAGGCCGCAGATCAAGAGTACCGGCGCCCCGATGGGTAAAAATCCATGCCGAAACTCATGCAAGTGATCTTTCTTAATCACCAGCATTCGGGCTATGTACATGATGAGCGCCAGCCGTGCTAAGTCAGAAGTTTGAAACGACAGGTCAACGACCGGTACCGACAGCCATCTGCGTGCTTCGTTGATTTCCTGGCCGAAAAACAGGGTAAGGATCAACAACGGTACCGAAACAAAAAGAAGCATTTGAGCCAAGCGGGAATAGTAGCCATAAGGAATACGGTGTGCCACATATATTATCAAAAGGCTAATACCAATGATAAGCCCTTGCCGGAGCAGGTAATACTGCACGTTTCCGCCCTGCACGCGGAAAGCCAGCGTGCCGGTAGAACTATACACGGCCAGCATAGAAACTAAAAACAAAAAGATAACCACCAGCCATATGTAGCGGTCTCCGCTGGTGTATCGAAATACCTCTTTAACCGATTGGTCGAGCTTCATGGGCTGGAGTTACAGATCGCGCACACATTCCTTGAATTGGCGTCCCCGTTCTTCGTAGTTTTCAAACAAGTCAAAACTGGCGCATGCAGGGGAAAGCAGCACGCAGTCACCAGGGGCCGCTAGATGGAAAGCGGCTTTAACGGCGTCTCTCATGTTGTTGGTATTGACGATTAAGTCTACACTGTTGCTGAAGGCTTCGTGCAGTTTACGATTGTCCACCCCCAAGCACACCAACGCTTTAACCTTTCTGCGTACCAGATCCGTAAGCATACTGTAATCATTTCCCTTATCCACCCCACCGGCAATCCAGATAATGGGTTTGTTGATGCTTTCCAAAGCATACCAAGTAGCATTTACACTGGTCGCTTTGGAATCATTGATGAACTCCACGCCTTTGATGTCAGCAACCCATTCGAGACGGTGTTCCAACGACCTGAAGTCGCTCAGTGCCTCCCGAATCAGGTCGTTTTTGATGTCAAACAGCCGCGCGACAATGCCGGCGGCCATGGAGTTGTACACATTGTGTTTACCCCGTAATCCAAGTTTTGGTACTGGCATGGTGAAGGAATTTTGGTTTAGAGAAAAAACTATTTGATCGTGGTGCAGCCAGGCTCCCTGGCTCAATGTTTTTTCTTGCGAAAAAGCAAGGCATTGGGCCTTTACCTGATGACGTTCCAGGCCCGCCCGGGTTTCGGCATCATCGGCACAATAGATCAAATAATCCGATGCGTCCTGTGCTTGCGTGATCCGAAACTTGGTGTCGGCATAGCGCTGCATGCTGTATTCGTACCGATCCAGATGATTGGGTGTGATGTTGGTGATGACGGCCACCCATGGCTTGAATGCATAACAATCTTCCAATTGAAAGCTGCTGACCTCTGCTACATAACAGGCCGCCTCGCGTTCGGCAAGCTGGCCGGCAAAGCTTTTACCAATGTTGCCGACCAAAGCGACATCCATGCCGCTTCGTTGCAGCAGGTGCCACGTGAGCGTTGCAGTGGTTGACTTGCCGTTCGTTCCCGTAATGGCTACGACAGGGGCGCGTGTGTGCTGCGCAGCAAATTCTATTTCGGAAATGATCGGTATTCCCTGTTGGCGCAACGCAGCCAACACTGGGGAGTTGGGTGCTATGCCCGGACTTTTGATGATTAAATCCGCGCCAAGCATGCGGCTTAGATCGTGTTGGCCCTCTTCAAAGGGGATGCCGGCTTGCAGCAGCTGCTGGCGCCGCTGAGGGCGAAGGCTGCCGCTGTCGCTCACCAGCACCTCATGACCAAGCTTTTTTGCCAGCAAGGCAGCTCCAAGGCCACTTTCTCCTGCTCCGATCACTACCACGTTCATGCTTTCACCCAGATTAGGGTATTATCCTTAGGTTGTGTTTTTCTGCGAAGGCGCGCCTTGACAAGTTGGACCTGCTTCTTGCGCCAGCGGTTCAGCCGTCGGCGCGTACGACGAATCAACTTAGCCCGTTGCCGCTCGCTGAGCAGGATCCAGTTCTGCCATTCAAGACGCCCCATCATTAACGAATTTTTAATGTAACTAACGTTAATACCGCCAATAGCATTCCGACGATCCAAAAACGCGTTACGATTTTCGGCTCGGGATACCCCAACACCTGATAATGATGATGCAGCGGGGCCATGCGAAAAACCCGTCTGCCTGCGCCGTACCGCCAGCGCGTGTACTTGAAGTAGGCAACTTGGATGATCACCGACAGATTTTCGATTAAAAAGATGCCGCACAGCAACGGCAATAACAGTTCCTTCCGTACCGTAATAGCCAGCGTGGCAATGATGCCGCCCAGAGCCAATGAGCCCGTATCGCCCATGAATACCTGAGCCGGATAGGCATTGTACCATAAGAATCCAACACAAGCCCCGATAAAAGCAGCCGAAAAAACCAGCAACTCACCACTGTTGGGGATATACATGATGTTCAGATAGTCGGCCAACAGAATATTGCCTGATACGTATGCAAAAATTCCTAAAGTTGCACCGGCAATGGCTGAAACACCGGTAGCCAGCCCGTCCATGCCATCGGTGATGTTGGCAGCATTTGAAACGGCGGTGATGATGATGACTACAATTAAAATATATACCACCCACGTGTACCGTTCCCATTCGCGGTTGATCCAGCTCAGCAACCTGCCATAGTTGAATTCATGGTTCTTTACGAAGGGAATGGTCGTGATGGGCAGTTTAGCATCCACGTATTGTGCGGTTGCTTTCTCTACGGGCGAGAGCAGTAGCTCTTCCTGAGGAGGTTGCTGCGCGTGCACCAACGGCCGACGTACCACTACGTCGGAATGGAAATACAAAATGGAACCCACAAGAATTCCCAGGGTAATTTGTCCAAACAACTTCGACCACGCCGTAAGACCTCTTTTATTCTTTTTAAAAACTTTAATATAATCGTCAACAAAACCGATTAATCCACACCAGAGGGTTGTCGCCAGCAGCAACAACACATAGATGTTGTGAAGTTTGGCAAACAAGAGGGTAGGAATAAGGATGGCCGCCAGTATTATCAGCCCGCCCATAGTTGGGGTTCCTTCTTTTTCCATCTGCCCCTGAAGGCCGAGATCCCGAATGCTTTCACCCACTTGTTTGCGCCGCAAAACCTTCAACATCCATTTGCCAAAAAACAGGCCTATGAGCAACGAAAGAATGATGGCCATGCCCGCCCGAAAGGAGATGAACCCAAACAAGCCGGCCCCCGGCAGATCGAAACGCTCATCCAAAAACTCAAACAAATAGTACAACATCGCCTAAGCCAATTCGGTCAACTGTTGATCTTGATTTGTTCCAAAGCTTTTTTCAGTTCCTCACGATCGTCGAACGGGTAGCGAGTGCCAGCAATCTCTTGGTATTTCTCATGGCCTTTGCCGGCCACGAGTACCACATCTTTAGCTGCACCCAATGCCACTGCCGTACGTATGGCCTCCCTGCGGTTCACCACCGTCAGCACTTTTCCGACAGCCTCAGCCGGTACACCTTTCATCATCTCTTCGATAATGAACTGAGGGTCTTCGTAGCGTGGATTATCTGCAGTGAAGATGGCCCGATCAGCCAACAGGGCAACGGCGCGACCCATTAGTGGCCGTTTCTGCCGATCGCGGTTGCCCCCACAACCCACTACCGCTAGCAGCTGTGCCTCTTCATACATCAGTTGCCGCAACGTGCGCAATACTTGCTCCAAAGCATCAGGTGTGTGGGCATAGTCAACCACACCGGTTAGCTCATTGCCCGGCACTCGAATCACCTGCAGGCGACCTTCCACCGGCGCCAATAGGCTCATTGCCTGCAGTACAACTTCTCGTTCAGCACCCAGCAGCCGGGCTGTGGCATACACCGCCAACAAATTGGAGGCATTAAAGGCCCCGATTAGCCGCAGATGTACTTCCTGACCTTCCAGTAACACCACCATGCCATGCAACGATTGTTCTAAGAGGCGAAGCCGGAAGTCAGCCATCCCTTGAATTGCGTAGGTGTACACCTTAGCGCGCGTGTTTTGAACCATGACCCGGCTTCGCACATCATCCGCATTTACCAGCGCGAAAGCATTCGCAGGCAATGCATCGAACAACTTCTTCTTGGCTTTTATATATGCATCAAAAGTTTTGTGATAGTCCAAATGATCATGAGAAATGTTGGTGAAAATGCCTCCGGCAAATCGAAGACCTGCTGTGCGCTGTTGATCCAGGGCATGCGAGCTGGCTTCCATGAAACAGTAGGTACATCCCTCTTTGTGCATGAGATGCAGCAGTTGGCTCAGGGTAACGGCGGCCGGCGTCGTGTGGGTCGCTTCCAACGTTGTGGCACCAATGCGATTTTCTACTGTGGAAATAAGCCCACAGCGAAAGCCAAGAGCAGTAAACAGGTGATACAACAGTGTTGCTACGGTGGTTTTACCGTTGGTGCCTGTTACGGCAACGATTTTGAGTTTTTGAGAAGGGAAATCATAAAATGCTTCTGCAATATGTGCCAGGGCTTGTGCAGCCGATGGCACCTGAACATACGTCACGTGATCGTAGCGGCATTCCGGCATTACTTCACAGACAATGGCTACAGCTCCAGCAGCCGTCGCTGCATCGATAAACTTGTGGCCATCCGTGGTGTGGCCGGGTATTGCTGCAAACAGCCAACCTTGCTGCACTTGTCGTGAATCGTCGGTAATGGCCTCAATCCATACCGTGTCGCTGCCTTCAACACGAAGAGGCCGCACCGCCTTTAACAACTCACTGAGCTGTTTCATGGTTGGAGCTGCAATTCAAGGTTTACAACCTGACCGGCACGCCAAGACGTTGCTGGTGGTGGCTGCTGTTGCACCACAATGCCCAAACCTGATGCCTGAACCCTGTAACCAGCCGACTCTAAGACATAGATGGCATTCCGCAAGCCAAGGCCGCGTACGTCCGGCACCTTGTTTGCCTCGCTCTCCGAACCACTCGGCTTAATGCCCTGTTCAGGGTCAATAGAAACCCATACATCAGTACTTGAGGGCATCACTGGAACATTCAAAGCGGATAACACTTTGCCCACATCCCCTGCATGGGCTTTGACCACCAAAGGCAACTGCACAGGCGTTTTAACACTGTCAACCGGCGCAGGCTGTCGAAAGAACAGTTCAGCAGCATAGATCCGGTCAGCTATTTCCCGGAAAACAGGCGCGGCAACCTGTGATCCGTAGTAGCGACCCGCTGAAGGTTGATGGATCATCACGATCATGGTATATTGCGGATCGTCGGCAGGGAAATAGCCCACAAAGGATGCGACGTAGCGGCGCTCATCGTAACCGCCGTACGCATCAGCCAACAAAGCGGTTCCCGTCTTACCGGCAATCTTATAAGAGGAATGTTTAATGTTTTTTGCCGTTCCAGCTTCGACCACTGCTTCCAGGGAAGCACGCAGAGCACGCAAGGTTGCTTCTTTACAGATCGGTGTTGGCATGACGAGTGTCTGATGCTGCTTTTTGACTTGACCGAACGATTCGGTCCGCTCCAGCAAATGCGGCTGGACCCATCGGCCGTCGTTGGCAATGGCATTGTAAAAGCACAACAGCTGCAAAGGCGTCAACTTTAGCTCATACCCTACTGACATCCAGGGCAGACTATACTGGCTGAACGAACGATCGGCTGCTGACTTGATGAATGGCCATGGCTCACCTGGTAAATCAATGCCAGTCGGCTTATCCAAGCCTATTCGACGTAAATGAGCAATAAAGCGTTCGGGCTGGTGCCGATAATATTGTGCGATCAGTTTAGATATTCCCACATTTGAAGAGAGGGCAAAAGCCTTGAGCACATCCACCTTGCGGTGGTCATGAGCTTCTGCATCGCGCATGATCTGACTTCCAAATACATGCGTACCGTAGTTAAGGTCCACACTGTCGTGCAAGCGCACATAACCGTCTTCCAACAGTACGAGCAATGAAGCAAGCTTAAAGGTGGAACCCGGCTCCTGGCTCTCAGCGATGGCATAGTTATAGTCTTCGACATAAGTGCCGTCGGCCTGCCGACTTAAATTGACCATGGCCCGGATGGCACCGCTGCGTGTTTCCATGAGCACCACACAACCGTGGTGCGCTTGATGCGCAGCCAGTGCCCGCTCCAGAGCGCTTTCTGCGATATCCTGTAGCGTCACATTGATGGTAATGACAACATCTTGACCGTTGACAGGGTCTATTTCGTTCTTGTCGGTAATGGGCAAAACTTGTCCTCCACCAACCTTTTTCACCAGCCGTTTGCCCGGTTGCCCTTTGAGGAATTCATGGTACTGAGCCTCCAAACCCACCGGCTGAACACTGGCATCGCGGACATAGCCTATGGTGCGTTGAGCCAGTCGTCGGTACGGATACATCCGCTTGTGCTGGGTGACCACAATAAGTCCGCCCTTATACTGACCCAATCGAAAAATGGGAAACGTGCGCAGTTGCTGCAGCTGGCTATAGGTTACATTTTTTTTGATGAGAAGGTAGCGTTCACCGCGTTGCCTTGCCTGAATCAACAGCTTGCGATAAGCAGCCGCGCTGCGGTCCTGAAACAGCTGGGCCAACAGGCGACTGAGCGAGTCCACCCCGGACTGAAATACCGCTGAGGTGAGTCCATCTGCCTTCAGGTCCATGCGGATCTCGAAGACGGGAACCGTTGTGGCCAACAAACGGCCATCGGCAGAATAGATGTTTCCGCGCTGCGCCGGAACGGTCACATAACGGGTGATCACACTGTCCAAGAGCGCGAGGTACTCAGGGCCCTCCACCTGCTGCAGATAAATCAGCCGCCCACCAATGGCAATGGCGCCCAGGGCCAACAGCACATAGATCAATGCCGCACGCCACGTCCATTGATGGTTAAGAGCTTGAGTCATGGCTCGCGAAGCAATTGGGGAGGTTCAAGGGTTTCCCTGAGGCCCATAGGTGCTGCTAACCGCACAATCTGCGACTGACGCATTAGATTGTCCCATTCAGCTTTTTGTACCGTATAGGCCCAGTTGAGTTCTTCCAACTTTTTCTCGAGGGCATGCAACTTTCGTAAATGCGCTTCGGCCAAATGGGCATTGCCGATATACAACAATCCCAGCAGGGTCAGCAACAACAACAAAGGCAACTGCTCCACAAGCGTTTCATGATGTACCCATTGGCTGAGATCCAGCCAGCGCAACAGACCCCGACGTCGCCGCCCGGTGTGCTGCATCTTAACATCCCTTACACCAGCAGCATTTGACATTTGGGTTTGCGTTTGGTCACTGGCCATAGCTATCGTTTTTCAGCAATACGCAGACGAGCGCTTCGTGCCCGCGGATTGTTCGCCCGTTCGCCAGCCGAGGGCACTACCACGCGCCGCGTGATCAGTCGAAAAGGCCTCTGCTCTTTACCTGACTTGTCACTGACTATATCCACTTCCCCCGTATGCATGAACCTTTTTACTATACGATCTTCTAACGAGTGATATGAAATAACCACGAGCCTACCTCCCGACCGCAGGACCTCCAGCGTTTGCAACAAAAACTCCTTTAATGCTTCCAGCTCGTCATTAACCGCTATGCGCAGGGCTTGAAATGCTTGCGCATAATACCGGTGTGGATTGCCTCTGACACAACGCCGCAGGATTTCCATGAAATCAGCCACCGATTGTATCGGCCGGTGTTGACGGCGCCGTACTATGGCACGCGCCAACGTGCGCGCATTGCGCACTTCTCCATACCGACTGAAGACGGCATGCAGCTGTTCTTCCGTGCTTTGGGCCAACAGTGCTGCTGCCGTCAAAGGGGTTTGGCGGCTCATGCGCAGATCCAGCGGCCCATTCCATCGGTAACTGAAGCCGCGTTGCGCGTCGGACAGCTGCATCGAAGAAACTCCCAGATCTGCCAGTACGCCGTCCACAACAACGACATTTAGATAGCGCAGCATACGTCGCAGATATCGAAAGTTTTGATGTACCAGCGTGAGCCGATCATCGGCAATCTTATACCGACCGGTGTCCTCATCTTGATCAAAAGCAATGACGCGACCGCCTTGCAGCCGGCGCAGTAATTCCCGCGTGTGCCCACCGCTGCCGTAGGTAGCGTCCACATAAATGCCACCCGCCTTTAGCGCTAACCCTTCCATGCATTCTTCCAACAGGACTGGCGTGTGTGCTTCCATCCGACTCATCTGTTTTTGGCCGGTTACCATTCAAACGTCAATCCTCCCAAAACTTTCTGAATCTTTTTCTGCATGCCAACCACATTTCTTTTACGATACGCATAAAAGGTTTTTTCATCCCATAACTCAATTCGATTGAGATAGGCCTTGATCAACATGTCTTTATGAATGCCGGCGTATTGCAACAGGTTTTTCGGGATCATGATGCGCCCGGAGCCATCAATGCTCACGCGGGTAGCCCCGTCAAAAAGAAATCGTAATGCATCCAGGTTTTCCTGATTAAAATGGGAGATGCGCCGCACCGTCTTACTTAAGATTTCCCAGTCATGAATGGGATACATCACCAAGCATTTATCCGTCGAGCGTAACAGCATAAACGTATTGCGTGCTTTGGCTGGAATCTGCTTACGCAGTTGAGCCGGAAACAGAAATCGATTCTTACTGTCCAAGGTTACCGGGTATTCTCCAGTAAAATCCGCCTTGCTCATGAAGCCAAAGCCGTCTCAAATGTAAACGTTTTTTACACTTTTTTACACTTTTTGACACATTTGTGGAAAAAATTTTTTGTGCACCTCATCACGAAGTGCCACCCAATACCCGTGCAGCCGCTATGTGTTTGATCGCAACCACACAGCGGGATCCTCATGATTTCGGGTCGCACACCACCCACGGAGTCCCTGCGCTCCGTGGGTGGGTAGAGCGTTCAGCCGGTGCTCGCAAAAACGTCTTAAGAGAGCAATTGAGCCAGCTGTTCGGCAGTGAGCTGATCTGCTTCTACGATCAGCCGTGCTTGCTGATAGAAAGGCTCACGCTCTTGCAACAAATGGCAGATGTGTCGATGCAAATCAAGACCCGTCCGGCCTTGCAGCAAGGGCCGGTGGCGGGTTTGGGCTTTGAGCCGTTTAATCAATATGTCCAGGCTCACTTTTAAATAAACGGTAAGCCCATGTTCGTTCATCCAAGACAAGTTGTCGAAAAAACAAGGAGTACCACCACCGGTGGCTATGATTTGGTGCCGCAGGGGGATTTTTTTCAGATATGCTTGTTCTTTTTGCCGAAAGGCCTGTTCCCCTTCGCGCGCAAATAATTCTGCAATCGAACATTGCTCTTGCTGCTCGATAAGCTGATCCAAATCTGTAAAGGGCCGCTTGAGCAAATCCGCCAACTGCCGGCCCAGATATGTTTTACCTGAGCCCATAAAGCCAAGCAGAAAGACGGGCTGGTCAGCGCATGGATGCCTCGGCTGTGGCGGCAAAGTACTTTTTACGGATTTTTTCTAGATCAGGAATATCATTATAATGCCACATGGCCCGAACTACCGGGCCTTGCAACAACACTAAGCCGGGATTAGATCGTATAATGGTTTTCAATACGGTTGCATCAGCGTAATAAAAAGGAAAGGCCAATTGTAGCTCGTGTCGTAACGGCTCCAGTTGTTCATATGGCGTAGCTGTGAGGGCAACGAACGGAATTCCTTGCTGCTCACATTCGGCCGCCAAACGATTGATCCGTGAAAAAGCTTTTTTGGGAGCTTTGGTCAAATCGTAAGTAACCAACCAGAAGTGAAAACCGGTTCGCTCGTCGAGAATTTGCCGGGTTACCTCATTGCGCTCTATATCCCAAACGTGGAAGTCGGTAATACGGGGCTGATCGCCTTGCTGCACCAGTTCACTGCGCGAGGCGACGAATTCCCAGGTAGCCACCCATACCGAATCGTTCCATGGAAAATTGTCGCTCGGGTATTCTTTGACTTCTCCGGTCTGCTTGTTCCGATACGTTAAATAAGTCTTGTATATGGTTGGTTTGGCATTGGGCGGCAAACTCATCTGTTCCCGAAGATTAGTGCCTACCTTGTAAGGTCGAAAATCAATAATGGGCAGATGCCTGAGGCAGTACACAGGCAAGTAAATGCTCCCAAACAAACCGATGAGCAAGACGATGTTGGAAAGTGTGGGGCGAAATATGGGCTGCAGCCTACGCCGAACCAAAAACAAGGGGATGAGCACTGCCGTCAGTACGATGTCCTTGTAAAAAGTTTGTGCCGGCGTGAGCTTGATGGCATCGCCGAAGCAACCGCAATCCGCCACCTTTCCGGTGTACCACGCATAACCGGTAAGAAACGTAAAAAACAGCATGAGCAGTAACATGAGCGTAAGCACCAGCGGCATACGTATTAAAAAAATGGCCATCCATCCAAGTACCAGCTCCAGGACGATAAACACCACCGCCAGAGGTAACGATAGATGCTTCATCCACAAAAACGCTGCGGATAGGGCGGGAATACCGGATGCCTGCTCACTGAAAACTTCAAAATATTCATCCAGCTTATAGCCGAAACCGATTGGATCAACCCCTTTGACAAATCCGGAAAACATGAAAAAAAGCCCAATAAGTATCGACAGGATGCGCGCTGCAGCAATCATGCTTGCTCGCTGATTTTTATGAGGGCAAAAATAGCGTAGTTGATGATGTCGTACAGATTGGCATCTATCCCTTCCGAACTCGTTATCGGACCTTGCTGCGAGGCAAGGCTGCGGATGCGCAACACGCGCATCAAAATGATATCGGAAAAAGACGAAAGCAGCATGTCACGCCAGGCCTCACCATAATCATGGTTTTTGGCCATCATCAATTCGCGTGCCCGGTTGAGGTGGTGATCGTAATGTTGCAGGATGGCTTGCTCGCTCAACTGCTCATCCGCAGGCACACTCAATGAAATCAAGCCCATTAACGCGTAGTTTACAATGCCGATATAATCTGTTATGAGATCGTCGGCGATTTTTTGCGTTGCCAATTGGTCAATGGTGCGGATGCGCTGTGCTTTAATAAAAATCTGATCGGCCAATGACGACAGCCGCAAGATGCGCCACGAGTGACCATAGTCTCGGGCCTTTTGGAGAAAAATCAACCGGCACTTTGCTGCTTGCGCATCAAACTGCTGCAACGTTTTGTTTTCCATATTTGTCGGCCTCTACCTCATGAATGGCGCACAAGCTACGGGATTTTGGCACAATCATTTGTTGCGTTGTCCCAACCGTTTGTTGGATTTGAGCAGCCCCAAAATCATGGCTATCCTCAACATTACAGACGACTCCTTTTATGCCGGCAGCCGCACCCCATCGGTTTCGGAATCGTTGCGACGTGCCGAACTCTACTTGCAGCAGGGAGCTGCCGTCCTCGATGTGGGTGGGGTATCTTCCCGCCCGGGTTCCCAGCCAATAAGGGAAGAGGAAGAACTGCGGCGGGTCATTCCGGTTGTTGCAGCCTTGTGCCAAAACTTTCCTGATGCCATCATTTCGGTCGACACCTGGCGTGCTCGAGTTGCTGAGGAAGCAGTATCTGCTGGGGCTAGCATGATCAACGACATCTCTGCCGGCCGCATGGATGCTGCGCTGCTGCCCACGGTAGCTCAGCTTCGCGTCCCATACGTACTGATGCACATGCAGGGAACACCGGCAACCATGCAACTCAATCCTCAGTACACCGATGTCGTTCAAGATATATTCGCTTTTTTAAAAGATAAGCTTTTGGAACTACATGCCCTCGGCATCTATGATGTCCTGGTGGACCCTGGTTTTGGCTTTGGGAAATCCTTGCACCACAATTACCGACTCCTGGCGCATTTAAGCACATTCCAGGCATTGGGATGCCCCATGCTGGTGGGCTTGTCACGCAAATCCATGGCGTACCGCCCGCTGGGTTTAACGCCTGAATCAGCGCTTAACGCTACTACGGCTTTGCACATGATTGCCCTGCAACAAGGTGCCCGTCTTTTGCGAGTACACGATGTTGCTGAGGCAATGCACGTGATCCATCTTTGGGAATTGCTGCATCAAGAGGGTGCCTGAGCGGAATCTTGCATCATGGTGTCTAAAATTTCTTGCAAAAGTTCGTCTGGAGATTTTCCCAGGTGCTTCAGCTCAAAGCGTGCATCTTCGGTCAGTTTCTCATCCCACTGGCTGTAATTGTCCAAGTACAAAGTATAAGCTTTTCGGGCTGAAGCAGTGTCGTTGAGCTCATTGGCCAGAATGAAGGCTTCCAAAAAAAGTGCCCGATGTGCTGAGGGGGAGGTCGGATACAATGTGTGTACTTTTCGTAATTGTTCGATGGCCTGCTGTGACTTGCGATGCATTTGCAATGTCATTCCCAGTCGATACAACAGCTCAGGGGCAGCCGGGTCATCTTTGAACTGTTCGGTAAAGGTTAGGACTTGTCTTTGCGCTTCAATCAATTTAACCGAATCGCCTGGAGTATTGTTCAGATCCGCAGCCTCTGCCTGGCGCAAGGCTTCTTCCGCCTTCTGCTTGAGGCGTTCGGGTGAGCTGGTGCAAGCTGCCCACCACACTGTCAGCACCCCGAACAGAAACAAGAAGGTATGTTTCATATCAAAGCCCCTTAAAGCGCTCAAAGATATGCCGATGCCCGCGTGCATTGGTTCAAGGAAGCAGGCGGCATAGATTTGGGCGATGTTTCTTTGGGTTCTATTAGTACTGCTCGCCAGTTCTTTACAGTCGGCACTGGCCCAAACTATTCGCAGCCGCTGGGCGACAGCGGCCGACCTCAATACCGATTCTTTATCCCTTCGACGTACCAGCAACCCATGCGTCGAACCTGAATCATATGTTCCGGATACGAGCCGCCCCTGGCTGACACCCGAATATCGCATTCGCATCAACGTTCATATCATCAACGACACCAAAAAACGCTACAATTTTTCCGAACAGGAAGGTCGGCTCTGGGTTCAAGACCTGGTGGCGCAGGCAAATAATCGGTTGGCTGCAAATCAAAAGCCTTGGCTGCCTCCCGGAAATACCTTGCCTGCCCTGCCCGTTCCGTTTCGTTATGTGCTGACCGGACGCCCCTACGTGCCTGGTGACGACGGTATTTATTTTCATTATGATGATGAACTTTTTTATATGAACAAAAAAGCCCGAGGCCCGGGTCGTGTCAACAACGTATATGATGAACGGCAATACGAACGGTACGGTATTCAGAAGGACACGGTGATCAATATATTTCTGATCGAACATCATCCCGATAGCATCCACAGCCCTACCTACAAAGCTTCTCACGACGGCGTAGGGAAATCCACTCATGCCAAATTGGTAGGCCAGTACTACCTGAGGCGGAAGCTCACTGTTCTGCCTCGAGGGGACACCTTGCGCTTCACTGCCTGGGAAGCTGCCGGCCTGTTCAACCATGAGCTCGGACACGTGCTTGGCTTAGCTCACACCTGGAACATGGACGACGGCTGCGACGATACGCCCAAGCACGCCGGCTGCTGGAATTTTAACGAACCAGCCGGTTGCACAGAGGTTTCCAACAACGTCATGGATTACAACGCTTATCAGAATTCATACACGCCCTGTCAGTTAGGAAAAATTTTAATGTCTTTTTATCAAGATAGAGGCACGCGCCGGTTTTTGATTCCAGACTGGTGCTTTTACGACGCCGCCTTAAGTTGGGCATTGCTTCCCGGAGAAATTGCAGAGCTGAATCGTTCAGTTGACCTTAGAGGCGATTTGATCTTGCGCAAACGATCTACCTTGATTGTTCGCTGCACGTTGTCGCTGCCGCCCGGTGCACGCATAGTGCTCCATCGCAAGGCCACCTTGATCGTTGATGGCGGATGGATTACCTCCCGTTGCACCGAACCTTTTGAGGGCATATGGCTCGCTGATTTGGGGAAACATCAGCCCCGTATCGTTTTAAAAAGGCAGGGCAAAATAACGCATGCAAAAAATCCTCTATAATTAAGTTTATGACAGATCAACTTGTAGCTGGAATTGATTTAGGGGGGACCAAGACGAAACTGGGATTGGTATCGGCATCAGGCAAAATTCAGTGGCGTGGACAGTTGGTTACAGGCAATTACGAAGACCCCGCAGCCTTTGTTGAAGCCGTGTCTGAAATGCTTGAAGCCGCAGCCCAACAGCTGCAGGTCAGGCTTGGTGGCGTGGGCATAGGAGCTCCCAATGGAAACCCTTTTACAGGTACCATCGCTTTTGCCCCTAATTTGAAATGGAAGGGAACGGTGCCTATTGTGGAACTGTTTCAACAACGGTTACGCCTACCAGTTTTCTTGACCAACGACGCAAAGGCAGCGGCTTTAGGAGAAAAATTTTTCGGCCGTGCATCAGCTCTTCAGGATTTCATCGTCATCACCTTAGGTACCGGTTTGGGCAGCGGTATTTTTTCCGGCGGCCGTTTGGTGTACGGTCACGATGGCTTTGCCGGTGAACTGGGACACATTGTCATTCGCCCTGCCAGCAACCGGCGCTGCGGCTGTGGACGCCGCGGCTGCTTAGAAACCTACGTCTCTAATAAAGGATTGGTCCAAACATATCATGAATTGATCGAAAATGTTTCACAAGCTGAGCGTCCCGTACATGCGATAGATGATGCCGCAGATGTTTACGCACGAGCAAAGCAAGGCTTTGCACCGGCCATCTCGGCCTTTGCTGAATTGGGAACCCTGCTGGGTGAAGGGTTGGCTATTGCCGTCTTGTTGCTGCGGCCAGCATCGATCTTTTTGACCGGCGGCCTGGCTCAAGCGGCTCCCTACTTTTTACCCTTTGCACAGCAGGCTTTAGATGATCATGTATTAGAAATTTTCAAAGGAAAAGTTTCGGTGACCGTTTCCGAGCTTCCCCCTGCCGACATAGGCGTGCTCGGTGCTGCCAGTCTGCTGTTGAAGCAACAACCCGGGATTGAAACTATTTAAACATATTTTCATCCATCATCGAATTCACCTACATGCCTTACTCAAGCCATTTCCACCTGATTGCCTCAAAAAGATTAACATTGGCTCTCTATCATCGCTCGAACTTCCTAAGCTCCCTCTTAGTTCTTGGGGTTGGTGGGCTGCCTTCAGGGGATGCTCCCAACCTCCTCAGGACCGCCATCTTAGGAACAGGTAGCATAGTTTTGCTTTTCATCGGTGCGGTGTGTTTTGACCTTTGTGCGCACGCCCAGGAAAAAACAGAGCTGCCCTTTTTCAAGCCGTTCCGCACCGACACCGCCTATATTTCTGCTGCCGAACCATGGACGCTGCGCCTCTATGCAGTCAACAAACATTTCAACCTGCGTTACGGTACGCTGGTCAGCAACCAACGCATGTTTTTAGATCCAGACCGGAGCATTGCCGCAGGCCTTGGTGTTTCCCGTTATCTGCTGGCCTTGGATCTGGGTTTGGAAATCGGGCGCACACGTCAAAAAACAAAAGCCTTGGTGCTTTTTTCCAATCTTTTTTATGGGCCACACAACCTGCAATTGAATGCCCAGCAATACACCGGTTTCAGCAAACAGGCACAGCAGCCTTTGACTTCTCCTGTATTTGACTCTTCATTAAGGAGCCGGCTGATCTATCTGAGTTATTTACACTACTTCAATTACACCCGTTATTCATCACCTGCTCCACTAACCGGAACTCAGCGTCAATTGCGTAGTGCCGGTTCACCCAGCTTCGGTGCCTTTCTATTGCTGCATGCGCTGAGTAGTGCTGTTCCCGTATTTCCCGATACTTTCCTGCCGATGCCTGAGTGGTTGGCAACAGCAACCCGCACCACAATTTTTTCGGGGGGCATAATGGGCGGTTATGGATTTACGTTCGTGTTGCCGAAAAGCCTGTTTGTGAATGCAGCAGCAGCATTAGGCGTCTCTCCTGCTGTCACCCACTGGGCTGACGCGCTCTACAACCTTAATTCCCAACAAACTTTGGGTTGGTTGGTACAGGCACAGGCTGCCGCAGGCTATCACGGGCCTTGCTACTATGCTCTGATCACCTTACAGCACGTCGCTTCCTATTTTCCCTCACAAGCCGTTCCCGCCACACAGCTGAACCTTGAAAAGTACAAAATTGCGGTGGGCCGAAAACTTTAAGCTTTAGAAAAGATCTGCTACCACAAAACGTTCTCTAATGACAAACCCTTTTTCAGCACAGCTTACGGTGCATGCCTCTGTTTTCGGATCATGTTCAAAAAACAATATATAAGAATTGTTAACGGCTTCGTTCAAAAGTTTTTCTTTCTCCTCCAAAGTAACCAGCGGGCGCACATCGTAGGCCATGACATAAGGCAACGGCACATGAGCTGCACTGGGGACCAGATCGGCCATATACACCACCGTCTTTCCATCAACTTGAAGCACGGGCAACATCATGGCTTCGGTATGTCCGTAAACAGTAAGAAAGGAAAAGCCCTCGAAGAGCTGGGTGCCGTCGTCGAGCAACTGCAGTTGGCCGCTGGATTCTAGAGGTACAAAATTCTCTTTCAAAAAAGAAGCCTTTTCCCGAGCGTTAGGCTGCAGGGCCCATGCCCAATGGCGGCGATGGATGTAATAAGTAGCCTTGGGGAAGAATGGCTTGAGTTGATCGCCTTCCACACTGACGGCCCCTCCACAATGGTCGAAATGGAGGTGCGTGATAAATACATCGGTGATGTCGCCGCGCGAAAGGCCCAGTTGCTGCAGCGATTGTTCTAACGTAGGACCGTGAGGTTCGTAGTAGCTGAAAAATTTTGCACTTTGTTTGTTTCCCAAGCCACAGTCGATCAACACCAAACGGTTTTGGTGCTCGACCAACAGACACCGGAGCGCCCACGTGCAAAGATTTTTTTCGTCGGCAGGATTCAGGTTGTTCCAGATGGTTTTGGGCACTACGCCAAACATGGCACCGCCATCTAATTTGAAATAGCCAGCCAACACCGAATACAGCTTCATGGACCGCTGCTGTTTATCGGTTTTTTTGCATCTGTTGACGCAGCCGCATCAGCTCCATCAAAGCCCTGGCTGCTTCTTCACCTTTGTTGCCGCGATTGCCGCCGCTGCGGGCAACCGCTTGCTCTAGGTTATCTGTGGTCAAAACACCAAAGACCACCGGGCAACAACCGCTGGTATTGAGTTGCTGCAAGCCCATAGCTACAGCATATGCGATATATTCGTGATGTCTTGTTTCTCCTTTGACAATACAGCCCAAACAGATGATGCCATCTGGCTTGAGCTGCCGCATGGCCATAGCCGCAGCCGCAGGCAGTTCAAAACTGCCGGGAACATGAAAATGATAAATATTTTTTTTCTTAATGCCTGCCTCTCTCAGCGTTTGGATACAGGCCTCTTGCAGTGCTGCTGTAATAGCGGTGTGCCACTGAGCAACCAAAACCACGACCCGCAACCGGCCGGCCCGCGGCACCTTCTTTACATGTCTTGCTTCCTTGCCGGTATGCATAAAAAAGCTCCGCCCTAAATATAGCGGAGCTGCAAGAAGCGTTTCGACCGCTCGGGTTACAAACGCATGCCAACCGACACCACCACGTTGCGGCCATCTCCAGGCCAAACGCCGGGGTCCGGGAAAAATGTAGGCCGCTTGGTGAAATAAGGTTTGTTGAACAGGTTGGTGATGCTGAGCTTGACATTCCAATTTTGGTAATACCAGGCCGCAAACACATCCCACAAATGGTAATCAGGAACCAAGCCCAGGGTCCCCGTCTTATTGGGCTCCCGGGTGTTCAAAGCGTCAGCATAGGTTTCGCTTACGTAGCTGTGCATTAATGTAGCTGTGAGCCCTCGCCACCGATACGTAAGGCCGGAGCGTAAGTTCCAATCGGGAGCTGACTCTACATGATTACCAGTGATGTCTATGTTTTCATTTCCCGATCGTACCGTACCCTTGGTATATCGTGCCTGCATGTATGCTGAGGAAGTAAACAATGAAATACCTGTCAAGCCCTCGCGATGGGTCCATTGTAAGGGACTGAATTCCAGAAAGAGTTCTATGCCTTTGTTGAAATTGTCGCCAATGTTGGTCTTGTAAAAGCGGGTATTTCCCAACGTGTCGGTCAGGACGACGGTTGTGATGCGGTCTTTGTAGCTGAGACCAAATAGATTTACGTCATAATTCAACCATTTCCTCACCGTCCCTCGTACACCCAGCTCAGCATTCCAGCCGGTAACATCCTTTAAGTTTGGATCAATGGAGTCGGTGGCAGCAAGCGGAATGATGTCTTTGAGCAGCATGGGTCGGTAGGCCTGACTCCAGCCGCCATAAATGTTTCCGGTTTCTGCAAACCGATATTCTGAGCGAAAACCGGCCAGCAGGTAGTTGTGCTCAATAGTCTGAGGGGTTTTTTCTTCGGGATAGTAAACAATTTTTCCGGATAATTCAGAAGCTCCACGCTCCAAACGCACCCCTGGTGTAACGGATAATTTGTCAGTGAGGCCGAAAGAATGTTCAACAAACAAAGCAGAAGTTTTAGAAATGAAATGGATGTCGCGACGCCAATCTCCGGTAATCGTCAAATCGTAATCGATGCCCGTTGTGCCTTTACCTCCGTTTTGACGATGTAGGTCATTGTGGATAAGCCGCAAGCCACCGACCAGGCGATTGTGCATATTTCCTAGATCATATTGATGGGCCACCCGAACCTCAAAATTATTGCTGTTGTAATGATCGCTATCCACCTGCCTTGGGTTGTAATCCAAGGTTGCAGCATTGATGGTGTCAGGGATATTGGGAGTAGCTAAAAACAGCACAGAATTGCGGTCGCCGCGGATGCCTGAAGCAATGATGTTGAGGGTGGTCTGATCCGTAATGTTCCAATTAAAATTGAGGCCAGGAACTAAAATGTTTGGCTGGTAGTAGTTCCGAAAGCGGGTAGCTTGGCGCGGGTTTTCATAAAACATGGAATCGGTGAGCGCGCCCGCAAGCCGGTTGTTGTAATACATGTAGGAGAGCTCCGCCTTCAGCGACACGTCGGGATTAAAACGGTAGATAGCTGCTGCATGCCATGAGTAATAACTATAATCGCTGTTTTCTCTATATGTATCTGAGGAGCGTTGATTGAAGTAGAAATAATATTCTAGTTTTTTGATCTGACCTCCCCCTTCTGCAAAACCGCTAAAGAAATTAAAGCTGCCACGAGAAAGCTGCATCCTCATCGAAAAGGGGCGTGTCGTATCCGGACGGTTTAAGATGAAGTTCAGCATGCCGCCAAACTGAGCTCCGTATTGCAGGGAAGCCGAGCCCCGAATGAGCTGAACTTGATCTACTGCTTCCATAGGCGGATTAAAATGATTGGCTGGATATCCATACAAATCAGAATTTATCATCAAGTCGTTCATGCGGATGTTGAATTCCCAGTTGCGATGGGGGTCCAACCCCCGCGTGGCTATGTTGATGGCATTGCCGGTACCATCAAATTCATAAACAAAGGCCCCCGGTACGCGCGCAAATACCGAACGGCCGTGGTTCTGCATGGTGTTGATGCTCGAATGTCGAATTTGGATTACCTCATTTTTAATTCCCGTAGTCAAATACGTTCCCCGCAGGTCGGGCAAACGTTGCATTTCTTCCATGACGGATGGGGCCAGTACTGTGATGCCCTCAAGCGTCCGGGCACTCAGCTGGCAGTTGACCTGTTGTGTGCTGCCGGCTGATATTTCGATTTCTTTAATAAAAGGCACAAAACCTACTCGATTAACCCTGACAACATACTTACCTGCCGGAATACCGCTGATGCCGTAATAACCGTCTGCATCTGTTGTAGCACTGAAGGACGTGCCAGTTAGATATACGTGTGCTCCCGCAATGGGCTGTTGCAATTCATCGACAACCCGACCATGAAGGGTCGCCGTTGTCGTCTGCCCTTCAAGGCGCATTTGAGCTGTTGTACCCAGCAACAGCGAAAGAAAAAACCACCAATGGTTAAGAGGGCGATGTAATACCATGGGTTACAATTTTTTTAATGAAAAAAAACTCCATGCGGGCGAAAATAAACCGCAGCCGCCCAACCAATTTATTACCGCTTTGTTAATGCCTTGTTAATTAAGGCTTAATTCCACTGTAGGTGACCAGGGCTATTTTGTCCCCGTTGGGACTTACCGCCAGACGATAAAACTGCCGTATCGCCGTTTGTGAAAAATCGGCCACCTTAGCCCAATGCGCGCTGACTTTGTATTGGTCTTGCTTTTTTTCTTTTGATGCCTGAGTTTGTTTTTTTTCTTCTTGCTTGCTGGCGACTGCAGCAGAGGCCGATGAACGCGCGCTCGTTTGCACGATAGCCGGCACATGCCGATACAAGAAGCTTTGACTTCCCATCAGGATACTGCCATCCGGCATGAAGGCAAAATCTTCGTCTTCGGCTCCGGTTACCGGAACCAAATCAGAAATTTTTCCCGAGCGGCCGTCGTAAAGCCTGATGGTCCACGGTTTTTTGTTCTTGTCCACAAATGCCAGCAAGGGATTTCTGCCCGGTACGCGCTGCAGGCAGCGCCCGACATTGACGGCAAGGGTATCCAGGCGTCCGGTGGCAACATGACCGATGACCAGGGTTAACTCCTCCCCGAGCAGCGCCATGGCCACGCGATTTTGATCCAACCATGTGTAATAGCCCACCCCTTTAAGCTTGGGAAAAAGAATCTGACAATCGTCGGTTCCATCGGCGCATTTTGCTAATACTTGCGTACTGTCGTCTTCCAAAATGCGAACCACGGAAACATGGGTTTTGTCTGCCATCAACATGGGGGAGAATTCTGACGTCCGTGGCGTATTGATGATGGTCAATGTTCGGCCGTTACTTAAGATGTACTTATTGATGTCCGCACGTGGAGTATCGAGCTCGAAAGGAACCGTGCTGTACAAAATAGCGCTCCCGTCGGGATACCACGATGGCTGATTGTCATAGCCTTTGTTCTGGGTAATTTTTCTGGGGCTGTCAAAAACAAGATTCCCCTTTTCATCGGTGCTGATGTTAAGAATGTAAATGTCGGTGTCGGGCAAGTCAACCAGCTGGGCCCTTGTAGTCAAGAAGCAGAAACTTAAAAAGACCAACCATAAGCTACGGTTCTTCATCTTGAAGAATTTGCACCAAAGTTCCGCAAATGCATGCATAAATTTTCTGTACCCGAATCTTTTGCAACAGGATAAAAAAGATCGTTCAGGCAATGGGTAGATATGGGTTGTAGCTTTTACTTTGTCTGAAAATTTTCTTGTGGCCTTGCGCATCACCAGCCTCCGGGAATACGACCAACAGTATCAGCGTAGCATTGAAGAGCCGGAAGCATTTTGGTCTGAAGTAGCATCTGACTTTCATTGGCAACAAAAATGGGATCGCGTATTCAGCGGTGGCTTCGAGCACGTTGACTTTAAGTGGTTTGAAGGAGCGCGTTTGAACATCACCGAAAATTGTTTAGACCGACATCTGAAATCGCATGCTTCTCGAACGGCGTTGATCTGGGAACCGAACGATCCGAAGGAAAACGGCAGAACCCTCACCTATCGGCAGCTTTATGAAGAAGTATGCCGCTGCAGCAATCTTTTACGGCTCCTGGGCATTGGTAAGGGCGATACGGTGTGCATTTATCTCCCGATGATTCCAGAACTCGTAGTCAGCGTACTGGCATGTGCACGCATCGGGGCGGTTCATTCCGTTGTGTTTGGTGGTTTCAGTGCGGGATCTTTGGCTGACCGCATCCGCGACAGTCAAGCAAAGTTGTTGATCACCGCCGACGGGTATTACCGTGGTTCCAAGCCGGTCAACTTAAAAAGTATGGCCGACGAGGCCTTGCGCAATTGCCCTTCTGTTAAGCACGTGCTGGTAGTAAACCGCAGTCAGTTTCCTATCTCTATTGTGCCAGGACGCGACAGCTATTGGGATCAGCTCATAGCCAAATGCAGCCCAAATTGTGAACCCGAAAGCATGGAGGCCGAAGACCCGCTGTTCATTCTATACACTTCGGGTTCCACCGGTAAACCAAAAGGTTTGCTGCATACAACAGCAGGCTATATGGTCTATGCCGGTTTTACGTTTTTGAATGTTTTTCAGTACCGAGAAAATGAAATTTTCTGGTGCACTGCCGACGTGGGTTGGATTACAGGTCATACCTATGTCGTTTATGGGCCCCTACTTAATGCAGCCACCATTTTGATTTATGAAGGAGTACCGCACCACCCTAGCTGGAGCCGGTGGTGGGATATTATCGATAAATACCGAGTAAATATTTTCTATACGGCGCCTACAGCCATTCGATCTTTCGAAGCACAAGGGGATCAGCATTTGGCTCATGCCAACCTGAGCTCATTGCGCTTATTAGGGAGCGTAGGTGAACCCATTAACGAAGAAGCTTGGCATTGGTTTTTTCAAAAAGTAGGAAAAGGTAATTGCCCTATCGTGGATACGTGGTGGCAAACGGAAACCGGAGGAATAGCCATCTCTACATTAGCCGGTATCACCCCTCAAAAGCCCGCACATGCCGGCTGGCCCTTGCCCGGCATCGTACCCGTATTGTTTGACGACAATGGGCGGATGATCACGCAAGCCGGCGTGGAAGGAAACTTGTGCCTGGCGCGGTCGTGGCCTGGGCAGGCGCGCACCATTTACGGTGACCATCAGCGATTCATTCAAACCTACTTTTCCCGCTTTCCGGGTTATTACTTTACGGGCGATGGCTGCCGCCGCACTGAACAAGGTTTTTATCGAATTACTGGACGGGTCGATGATGTCATCAAAGTTTCAGGGCATCGCTTAGGAACAGCCGAATTGGAAAATGCCATCAACCAACATCCTGAGGTGGTAGAAAGTGCAGTAGTGAACATACCCCATGCTGTTACCGGCGAGGCCATCGTAGCTTTTGTGGTCACGCGTAGCCTTGAAGTAGATGTACAACGCTTGGAACAGGAAGTTATTGATCTGGTTACGCGCAGCATAGGCCCTATTGCCAAACCAAAGCAAGTGATCGTGGTGACGGGCCTACCCAAAACCCGCAGTGGAAAAATCATGCGTCGCATCTTGCGAAAACTGCTTCAAGGTGAGACCTCTAACCTTGGCGACAGCTCGACTTTGTTGAACCCTGAAATTGTTACCGAAATTGCCGAGCAGCTCGAGCAAAATCCTGTTCGCGTGAATTGAATGATTAGATGTCTTAAGTTTTATGCTTCCGGTTGGATTCGTTACATTTGAGACACCTTAAGGCCTGAGGAAATGAAAAATCTTTTTCTTTTTCTTTCTGCATTAATGCTAACGGTGGCTTCATGCACCAAGGAGTACACCGGAAACCCTACCAGCGGACAGCAAAACAATCAGAACAATGAGGGTGGAACGGGAGGTGGAGGTGGTGGAGGTGGCACCGGAGGCGGTGGCACAGGAGGTGGTTCTGCCGTAGGGCCGGTCCCTTCCTCTTTCACTCAAAAAGTGTTGATTGAAGAATTTACCGGCGAATGGTGCGGCTATTGCCCTGACGGAGCACTTAAGCTGGAGGCTGCTGTTGAACAACATCCGGGTAAGGTTTTCGGTGCGGCAATTCATGACGGCGATCCCTATGAAATTCCTTCGCTGAACAGCACATTTCAAACCACATTCAATGTTTCAGGGTATCCGTCAGGAATGGTCAACCGTACCCCATACAATAATGAGGTATGCCTGGACCGCAACTTTTGGCTCAGCTTTGCCACCAGCCAGTTAGCCAACACAGCTGTATGTGGTTTGGCCATGACCTCCTACACAACCGGCACCGATAGTTTTTACGTTCAGGTGCATGTAGGCTTCAACAAAGCACTCAGCGGTGATCATTACCTTACCGTTTACGTTATTGAAGATGGTATTGTGAGCAATGGGCAAGCCAACTATTATAACGACGGATCCATTGACCCCAATTCTCCGTTGGTTGGATTAGGAAATCCCATTGCGAACTGGGAACACAATCATGTCGTACGTCAAGTACTAACCGACCCCTTGGGGGATCCGATTCCTGCTTCTAAGTTGGTTCCGGGCGGCGAATACGTCGTAAAATTTGGAGGACGTTATACAGGTATCAATAAAAGCAAGATGAGCTTCATCGCTTTTGTCAATACCAAAGGCCCCACTGCATTGGATCACCGCATTCTCAACGTGCAGCAAGCTAAGCTGTATGAAATCAAAAAATGGGATTAGAAATTAGAAAAAATCAAATGTTTTAAAAGGCCGTCGCATGTTCGGCGGCCTTTTTTCATTTAGGCAGCTCAGAGCCTTGACCTTTTCCACCGATGTGCATAACTTTTGTAGAAATTTTGTGCAAATTTTTCCTTAAAAAAACTTGCATGGATCTAAAGTGCTTTTGATCTTTGATATACCGATCAAAACATCGCTTTTCCCGAAAGGGAAAGTTTTCCGGCGCCGCGAGGCAAAGGAAAAGGGGAGGTGGAAACACTGAACGGCGGTTCGAAGGTCGGTGCAGGCTAAGAGGCTAAGGCTTCTTAGGTTGCGGGAGCGGAAGTAGTTAGACCAACTGCTTCCGCTCTCTTCGTTTTTAGAGCAAACCTAACCGATACACAGGGTTCCTCACACATTCACCGCGTGGAATCTCACGCAAAGCATTAAGTGATCACAAACGGGTATGCTTTATTCACCTGTCCTGTTGGCAACTTTTCCTCTTGCCGGTGAGTCGGCTGATTAATTTTAACGAAACAGCAACTTAAATGAAATTTTACTTATGGACACTAGTCCTATCGTTTCTTCCATGTGATCTTATCGCACAGCCAACAGCGACAGTTATTGAAGCCAAGAAAAAAGAGCCCTCAAATGCTTCGATATCATTCGAACATCAGGTGCTTGCGGCTCTGAGGAAAAACTCGTTTAACGGCTATTTCCCTGCCTTAATAAAATTTGAGGAAATGCTGACGGCCGATCGACGGCAGGATTTTCAACTTCATTCCGGTATTCATATCGTTGGTTATTTGCACGATAAAACCTATGTGGCCTGGGTACCCGATACGGCAAGATTTGAATTCCTTGATGACGGGGTTATTCGCTCCGTTGAACCAGTGCCCCTGGAACTGAAGTTGGCCCCTTCACTCCGCCAGCAAACTTATCCCGAGCATATCATCGAAGACGAAAACTCCGTCCGAGTCAACATTATAGGCTTTCGCGAAGCTGATCATTCCCTGATCTTAGCAGACCTGCAGCGCCGTACCACGCAGGTGCGCCCGTATTCGGCCCGCTATAACATTTTTGAGGCAATTGTTCCCAATGCTTTTTTAAAAGAGCTAGCCAATTTGCCCTATGTGCAATATGTGGAACCAGCCTATCCTCCGGTAAAGCCAGACAACAAAGAAGAAGTAAGCATTAATCGAGCCCATGTGCTTAACAGTGGCTTTTTGCAATCATACGATGGCAGCGGGGTCTGGATTGCCATCAACGACGATGGAGCCGTATCCAATCACATTGATTGGCAGGGCCGCATCGATAACAGCGCTGTAGGTAATGCTGACGAAGGCAATCACGGCAATCATTTGGCCGGTACCATTTTGGGTGCCGGCAATTTAGATCCTTTAACCAGAGGTCATGCCCCAGGGGCGCAATTGAAAACCTACTTCGCTTATCAAAACTACAGCCCTCAATACGGAGCCTGGTTTGATATCCCCAACATTTATTTCAACCCCGGTGTGACCATTACCAGCACGGCTGTGAGTGATCTGGTGTGTAATGGAGGTTATAATTCTTTAGCCCAGATGCTCGATCAGCAAGCATGGGATTATCCGCTGCTCATCCATGTGCTTTCGGCCGGCAATGCCGGAAAAGAAAATTGCGGACCGCTTCCCGGTTTTTACAACATCACCGGTGGTCACAAAACGGCAAAGAACTGCATTACGGTAGGGAGCGTCAATGACTCTGAAAAGCTCGATGACCTCAGCAGCCGGGGGCCAGCTAAAGACGGACGCCTCAAACCCGAACTCGTTGCCTCTGGTGCAGATGTGTATTCAACATATGGCATAAACGACTATAAGAGTTTATCGGGGACGAGCATGGCCTGCGCTGCCGTTACGGGTATTTTGGCCTTGTTGACGCAAGCCTATAAAGAACAAAACGGACAAAAACTTCCGCCATCGGCTTTGCTGAAAGCGGCTTTGCTCAACACTGCCGACGACATGGGTTGGGCCGGCCCCGACTGGAAGCATGGTTATGGCAGAATCAATGCCCGCCGAGCTATGAGATTGATTAAAGAAAATCGCTATATGTCAGGATCGGTGGACCATGGGCAGACGCAAACTTTTTCGCTTCAGGTACCGGCGGGAGTCCGCCAATTGCGCGTGCTTTTGTACTGGCACGATGCTCCGGCCCTGTTGGGTGTATCCAAGGATTTGGTGAATGACCTACAACTCCAACTGCAACTTCCGAACGGAAGCATGATAGACCCATGGATTTTAGACCCCACGCCCGTAAAGGATTCCCTCAACAAGCCTGCCTGGCGTGGCATCGACACCCTCAATAATCACGAGCAAATAACGATTAACAATCCGATTGAAAACGATACATATACACTCATCGTCACGGGATCTGCGGTGCCGCTTGGACCTCAGTCGTTCTACATAGTGTATGAATTTTTATATGATGAAATTACTTTAACCTACCCCATCGGAAGGGAAAGTTGGAAAGCAATGGAAAAACATATCATACGGTGGGACAGCTATGGCCTTCTCAAACCGTTGACCCTGGAAATATCTTATGACGACGGCAGCAGTTGGCAGCTACTTGCTGTTTTGGATTCTTTCGTCCGAAATTATGAGTTCACCGTACCTCAGCAGGTTACGGGTCGATGCCGGATCCGGGTGTCCAGGAGCGATACATCCAGCACCAGCGATTGGTTTTCTATCTTCCCCACTCCGCAAGGTTTGAGCTGGCAGCAGATATGCCCATTAAAGGCTCGCCTGACGTGGAATGCAGTTCCGGGTGCCACGCATTACGAAGTATTTGTGCTGGGCCCCTATGAAATGCAGGCGGTGGGCACCACTACAAAAAACTACTTTGATTTTTATGGATTAAATCCCAACGTCACTGATTGGGTGGCTGTACGAGCCTACGGTCCAGACAGTGTGTTCAGTGCCCGCTCTGTAGCCCTGCAGAAACCTACCGGTTTGCTCAACTGCACCATTACAGCTAATGTGGCAGCGACTGCATCATCACCCGGCCCGTACCTCTACACTTCATGCATGGAGTTGCAGCAAACAGCCATCAGCCTGACCATTAGCAATACGGCTCAAATAGATTTTAATGGCGTAACGCTGAGCTATCAGCACAATTCTAATCCTATCGTAACAGAATACTTAGCTTCCGGTATCGGTGCCGGTAGCACACTGATTTATACCTTCAGTTCACCCGCAGATTTATCAGCGGCCGGCACGCACACTCTTCGCTGCTGGGTTTCGGCTCCAGGCGATCAGAACCCGTGGGACGATACCTTGGTTCATCTCATCACAGTGGCCGACGGTGCCGCCTTGACTTTGCCAATTAAGGAAAACTTTGATTTGTTGACTAAATGCGAAGTCACCAACAGCTGCGTCGAAGGGATATGCCCTCTTGCATCGCCCTGGCTCAATTTGACCAATTTGGTTTATGACAGTATTGACTGGCGGGTACACTCAGGCAGTACCCCCGGAGAGCAAACTGGACCTGCTGCCGACTTTAACTCTGCTGACGGCACTGGCAAATACATCTATTTAGAAGCTGGCAGCTGCAAAAACAAGGAAGCACATTTGTTGCTGCCGTGTGTAGACTTATCGTCGGCCATTCAGCCACGGCTGGCTTTTGCCCGCCATCAATACGGGCAGGGCATGGGTAGCCTTAGTATCGACATCTTTACAGATGGGCAATGGCACGAAAACTGGTTCACAACAGCAGGAAATCTAGGCAATGCCTGGATTGCCGACACGCTGGACCTCAGTGCTTTCTGCGGCCATGTGATTAGTGTGCGTTTTCGCGGCAAAACCGGTAATTCATCCACCAGCGACCTGGCTTTGGATGCCATTCGCCTCTATGACGCTGCAAGCATTCAAGCTCATATCGAACACACAAATCCTGTCTGCACTGAAAGTCCCGTAACTTTTTATAATATGTCCGAAGGCCAAATTACATTCACCCAGTGGACGTTTGCTCCCGATGGTATTCCCCCTTTCGCCTCTGCACCTGACTCAGTGTTGGTCCTCTTTCCCACTCCCGGATTAAAAATTGTCTCGCTCACCATCGGGAATGAATTTGATACTTTGATGCTCAGTAAGGAGCTTGAGGTCAGGGAAAAGCCACATGCGCAATTCCAGATCCAACCAACGCAAGCAGGGTTTTTTGAGTTGATCAACACTTCTGCAGGTGCAGATTCTTGCTTGTGGTTTTTGGGTGACGGTACCTTTGCCACCACATGTACCCTTACGCATCAGTACGAAACGGGAACCTTTACTGTAATGTTGCTTGCAATCAACGAATGTGGAATTGACACCGCCCAGGCCTCGGTGGTAGTTACTCAGGCAAATACCGGCATGTCCCCTCCAACGGCTATGGTTTATCCCAATCCATTTACCGACAAGCTTGTTTTTGCGACAAACGACTTGACTTCAGCTGCAGCATTGCGCATCTATAGTGCAACCGGCTTTTTGAAGCATGAAACGGTCATGAACGGTGAGCGCAGCATCATTACCACCACTCGTTGGCCTGCCGGTTTGTATGTTGCCGAAGTAATTAACCAGGGATGGCGAACTCATATTCTGCTGATCAAGCATCAATAAAGGGTTCCCTCGCTTTGTGCCTATATTTGTTGCCTAACGAGCCGTGGAAAAAATGAGGAGTGCACCGTTCCTGATTGTGTTGATATGCCTTGTCACGGGGTGCTTTCAATACCCGGAGGGTCCGTTTTTCACGTTGCAGACGCGTGATGAACGCTTGAAAGGCACCTGGGGTGTTTTGCAGGTCATAGACCCCTCCGGTGCCGATGTCACCTACGCCACCGATGAAAACGGCAATCCCCTTTACACCAACATAACTCTGACCATTGAAATCAACCGTTCCGGCGACCGCAACTGGACGATATTTCAGAATTCCCTGATGCGTTCGCTGGGCACTTATCAGTTTGCCCGTTACGGAGATGAAATAGTAGTTCTGTACACGTTCTACAATGGAGCCGAAACATATTTGCAAAAATTTTATACCATACGTAAGCTCACTGAAAAAGAATTTATATTTCTCGACCAAGAAGGCTTTCGGTGGGAGCTGAGTAAATTTTAAAACCTATTGCACCCAATAATCACCCTGCCTCAACTTGCGCTGAAACGACTCATGCAGTGGCTTTGATTTCCCGCTTTAGCGAACCAACGTAATGTTTCCCGACTTGCTGATCGAAGTTCCGTTGATGAACGTTGCTGTGGCTTTCCAAACATAAACTCCCACTTCGCAAGGCTGGCCCTTATAGGTGCCGTCCCATCCCCGGTCGTTCGGATTATTTGTTTCAAACAACAGTTCGCCCCAACGGTTGTACACAGCGTAATACAGGCTAACGATACCCAAGCCACCTAATTCATGGAAGAAATCGTTTACTCCATTGTTGTCAGGGCTAAACGCGGTGGGGAAGAAGATGTCGTTCCAATAAACGATAATGATGGGGCCTATTTTGACCGTGTCAGAGCAGTATTTATTGTACGCGGTTAACACAACGTAAAAAGTGTCCACATAAGTATAGGTATGGGTAGGATTGTTTTCGGTACTGGTGGTTCCATCACCGAAATCCCAAATGATGCCTTCGTAGTTTTCCGAACAGTTGGTGAAATGAAAGGTAGCCTGAGATATATCATATTTTTTCGTAATATCTTCTGCTACGGTAGCACAGGCCAATGGCTGGGGCAACACTTCGATGTAGTCTTGATATGTCACTGAGGCCTGACAGCCCTCTACCGTTGTGACGGTCAACGATACCGTATAAACGCCGGGCCCATACGTGTGTGTGGGATTCATCTCCGTACTGGTGGTACCGTCGCCGAAATCCCATAGGTAAGCGTCCCCATACATGCTTTGGTTGATAAAAGTTACCGTAAAAGGTGCACAGCCCCCCGTTTCAGAGACAAAGGCAGCCGTTGGTGATTGATATACAGTTATGGTTTTTTGTGCAGAGTTGGAGCAACCATAGGTGTCGGTAACTGTAAGGCTGACGGTGTATGTTCCTGGAGTGGACCACGACAGCTGATAAGGACCGGAGCCACTGCCTGACAAAACCTGGGCTCCACCAAAATTCCATTGATACTGTGCCGTGGGGCCGGCACCACCTAAATACGTAAGCGTAACGGGTGCACCCGTGCACAGTTCATCCGGTAAAGAAAACGAGGCGCCGGGTAATGGAATTACCAAAACGCTTACTGTGTCGTAGTGCTTACACCCACCGCTGCTGCTGCTTAAGATGTATTGTGTTGTGGTAGTCGGTGAATGGGTAAGCACATTGGTACTTCCCGAAACGCCGGGCGGAATAGAAGACCACACGTAGGTGTAATTGCCGATCCCTCCGGTAAGCGTTGCAGTAAGCTGCACCGTACCCCCCCCACATAACAAAGGGGGTTGAGCAGTAACTTCTGACACATAATCTTCATGCACCGTCACCAAAACGGTGTCCCGTGCTTCACAAACACCTCCTACACCTGCTGTAACGATAAACTCATAGCTTCCGATTCCCGGAAGAGTAGCGGTGGGCTGCTGCAACTGGGGATCGTTCAAATACTGGGCATTGCTCCATAAATAAGGAGAGGGACCGTCAACGTTGAGCGTAACTGTAGGTGTTGTTTCACAGACCAGCAGGTCAGGGCCTGCATTGATTTTCGGTGGAAAGACGATGATTTGATATCCATATATGGACTGTCCGGAGATAGGACAGGCATCATCTTTTACGGTAACGGTAAAGATGTACGTACCGGTATCGCTGGGAGTCGTTTGCCAGCTAAAATGGAAGGTTGCCGGATTAGAGCCACTAACCGAGAATGAAGCCCCGGGTATGGTCGTGTTGAGATTTGACGTGATGGTAATCTTGTTGGTCGCATTGTTATCGATAGCTACCAGATCAAATTCCAACAGAGAGCCCGGACAAACCTGTACGGTACTGCTGTCTATAAGCGACCCTCCAATAACGTTTTGGATGCCTACCGGAATCTGAGGCGGGTCGTTGCTGCAGGGTTGAATCACCACCTGCAAATCGCGCATAACACTGGCTATCTTGACGCCATTACGATAGCAAGAAACCAGAACGGTAATGACCACAATCTGGTTGGAGCTGGGGGTACACGACATTTGGCCCGTGGCCGTACTAAAACCAAACTGACCGTTGGTCGTGAACAAGGGATAGTTTGGATTCAATGAAGTGCTGGAATAAGGAATCGGGTCATTAAATGCATTCAACGGATTAGTTAATGCAAACGTAAGCGAATCGCCATCCGGGTCATAAGCTCCGTGGTTGTATAGAAATAATTCATTGGTGCAAGAGTAAGCCAAGGGAATGTTAGAGAAAACTGGTGAGTTGTCACAAATTCCATTGGCGTTAGTAAAACGGCATTCGATGTAAATATCCTGACTGCCTGGGTTCTGCAAGTTAGTGATGGCATCGTTGCGTGCCGAAAGATGCGTAGCCGCAATCCATTCTGAGCATATGATGGGTAATGTGACCACGATGGCATAGATGTATTGTTCATAACCCTGATAAATGCCGCCCACGCAAGTGCTGGAGTAAGAAGGACATAATCCAGCCAGATGCGAAATGGTATCCGAACCTTGTGTGGTAAACACCAATGACATGTAATGCGTTACCACGTAATTACAACCCACAGCCGTGAGATCTAAGGGCAGCTGCGTGGGAGCAGGTATTCCGGCACAGTCTCGGTAAAAAGTAGCGACGAATTGATAGGTTTGATTTCCAATGCAGGTGTAGGATAGATCCATCCCTGCAGCGTGTGTCGCCCCTGCCTGACGCATTCCCATCCACAAGCTTACGACAAGCAATAGACCATAGCTGTTTCTCATGGCAAAAGATTAAATGGACTGTTTTGCTTTGATCCGAAAGTTACGAAGATCAGCCAAACTACCGTTTGCTGCACCTGCCGGGGGGATAAAGACATGCCTATCTTTGAGCGCATCGGAAAAAGTTTATGAGCCGCATTACCCGCATTCATGGCCGTCAGGTTTTGGATTCCCGAGGCAATCCAACGGTGGAGGCTGAGGTCGTTACTGAAACCGGGACCGTGGGTAGGGCTGCTGTGCCCTCGGGAGCTTCTACCGGCACGCACGAGGCCGTAGAATTGCGCGACACAGAAGAAAAAGCCTATTTCGGTAAAGGGGTTCGACAAGCTGTAAAAAACATTAACAAAATATTGCAAAATGAGCTGAAAGGCATTAGTGTCTTCGATCAACTGCTTGTTGACCGCCTGATGTTGGAAGCCGATGGCACCGAAAACAAGTCGAAACTTGGGGCCAATGCCATTTTGGCTGTGTCGTTGGCCGTAGCTCGCGCTGCCGCAGCCGAACTACGCTTGCCTCTGTACCGTTACCTGGGCGGCATCGGTGCGCGTACCTTACCTATTCCGTTGATGAATATTCTAAACGGCGGTGCCCATGCCGACAATAAAATCGACTTTCAGGAATTTATGATCATGCCGTGCCGTGCCGACTGTTTTCACGAAGCATTACGCATGGGCGTTGAGGTGTTTCATACTTTAAAAAAAGTGCTTAAGAAAAGTGGGCACGCAACCAATGTAGGAGATGAGGGCGGCTTTGCTCCCGATCTATCTTCCAATGAAGAAGCTATAGAAACCGTGATCCGCGCCATCGAGGAGGCCGGCTATCGCCCCGGCAAAGACATTTGGATTGCCTTGGATGCCGCTGCTACAGAATTTTACGATAGCAAGAAAAAATGCTATGTATTCAAAAAATCGTCCGGCCAGCAGCGATCATCAGAACAAATGGTAGAACTCTGGGAATCTTGGACACGAAACTATCCAATCGTTTCCCTGGAAGACGGACTCGCCGAAGATGACTGGGAGGGATGGGCCTTACTGACGGAAAAGTTGGGTCATAAAATTCAGTTGGTCGGCGATGATTTATTTGTAACCAACGTAAAAAGGTTGAAACGAGGCATCGAGCAGCAGGTGGCCAACTGCATTTTGGTAAAGGTCAATCAGATAGGTACCCTCACCGAAACAATTGAGGCGGTCGAGCTGGCACATCGTCACGGTTATACCAGCATCATCAGCCATCGCAGTGGTGAAACGGAAGACAATACCATTGCCGATTTAGCAGTGGCCCTTAATTGTGGGCAGATAAAGACCGGTTCTTTATCCCGATCTGACCGTGTGGCGAAATACAATCAATTGCTGCGCATCGAGGAAGAGTTAGGGGATTCAGCCGTTTACCCAGGTAAAAACTTTCCATATCTGTAACATTACCCAATCGGTGGGTGCTAGTTCCGAAAATGAATATAGCCGGCGTGGCGTCAGTGCCACCAAAGAAGAGGTGCATGCTTTGGCCGCCCTGCTGCCCTCACCTTTGTTTCCGCATTCGTTTTGTCGCGTTTATCCGGATTATCTAACCGACAGTGCCAAGTGGGCCACGCTGGTGCACAGCGACGGGGTGGGCACCAAGGCCATCCTCGCGTACCTAATGTGGAAAGAAACCGGTGACCTGCAGGTTTGGCGCCAGTTAGCACAAGATGTCGTGGTTATGAACACCGACGATGTGTTTTGCACCGCGGCACCTCGCCACCTGTTGTATTGTTCGTTAATTAATCGAAACCGACACAAAATTCCCGGCCAGGTATTACAGGCTTTGGTGGAAGGCACCCTTGCGTTTTTTGAAGCGATGCAACGCTTCGGGGTGCACCTGCATTACATGGGCGGTGAAACTGCTGATGTGGGCGATGCCGTGCGCACCCTTACGGTTGATGCTGCTGTGACGTGTCGTATTCCCAAAAATCGTATTGTTAAAAATGAGATTAAACCTGGCGATGTGATCGTCGGTTTTGCCTCGTACGGGCAAGCCACCTACGAAAACTGCTACAACAGCGGCATCGGCTGCAATGGGCTTACCAGTGCCCGCCACGACGTGCTCAAATCCGATTATGGCCAGCGTTATCCGGAAACTGTTGATCCTGCCGTTGATCATCAGTTGATATACCGAGGCAGCCGACTTTTACTGGATACTTATCAGGGCTACACCGTTGCCGATCTGCTGCTCTCGCCTACACGCACCTATGTGCCCTTGCTTTTAGCCATGCACGAAAATTACTTTGATCAAATTCACGGCATTGTCCATTGTACCGGCGGCGGGCAAACCAAAGTGCTCCACTTTATCAACAATCTGCACATCGTCAAGAACAACCTTTTCCCTCTGCCCCCGGTGTTTCAACTAGTTCGGCAAGAAAGCACTGCTTCCCTCAAAGAACTATACACCGTTTTTAATATGGGTCATCGCCTGGAAGTTTATTGTCCAGAACAAATAGCCCCTGTATTGGTTCAGCTTGCCTCGTCGTTTAAAATAGAAGCTCGCATAATAGGTGAGGTGCGTGCTTCCGATCGGGCCTGTCTAACCCTACACATCGAACACCAAACCATAGATTTTTATAGAAACTCCCCCTTATGAAAAGCCTGTTGTTCGAGATTTCACCGAAAGGATAAGGAATTACGGTACAACACACAAAGCCATAGTTTTGTTTTAGATATGATCAACAAGGTTGCCTCCATTCCGAAGGTAAAATTGATTGAATGCCCGCGCGATGCCATGCAAGGTTTGGATTATTTCATTCCCACCGAACAAAAAATCCGGTATCTAAATGCTTTACTCGATGTGGGATTTGACACCATAGACTGTGGCAGCTTTGTTTCACCAAAGGCCATTCCGCAAATGGCCGATACGGCCGATGTGATTCGCAGGTTGAACTGGTCGCCGGAAAAAAGTGCCCTGTTGGTAATAGTGGCCAACCGCCGTGGTGCTCAAGAAGCCGTTGCCTACGAACAAATCCAGTATGTGGGTTTTCCTTTTTCCATTTCTGAAACTTTTCAGCTTCGAAACACCAACGCCACCTGTGAAGCCTCGGTGGGACGTGTGGAAGAAATCCAGAACCTCTGCCACAATCATGGCAAAACGCTGGTGGTGTACCTGAGCATGGCTTTTGGAAATCCTTTTGGAGATCCGTGGCATGAAGAAATGCTCTTGCAATGGTTAGAAAAGCTCAAACAGCTTGAAGTAACTCACTTTTCTTTGGCCGATACGGTAGGCTTGGCAGACGCCGAACGCATCAGGCAGGTGCTTCAAAAGGTTTTGCCTTATGCCTCCGACCTGGAAATAGGTTTACACCTGCACACGACACCAGACACGTGGAAGGAAAAAATTGAAGCAGCCTGGGCGTGCGGCTGCTTCAGATACGATGGTGCATTGCGTGGCTATGGCGGTTGCCCCATGGCCAGCGACCGTTTGGTAGGCAACATGCCTATGGAAAATTTGATCGCCTTTTTTGAAAACCAACAAATACCAACAGGAGTTGATAGAGAGCACTTGGCATATGCACTTCAGTTAGCTGCCGAAATCTTTCAGCCGGCTCATGCCTGATCTGCAAACAGGGCACTGCCAATACGCACCATGGTGCTTCCTTCCTCTACAGCAATCTGATAGTCATTACTCATCCCCATCGAGAGTATTTGCAAATGGGGCAGTTGCCCTCGTAGTTTGTCAAAAAAACGGCGCAAGCCTCGAAACTCGGAGCGGATCTGCGCAACATCGTCCGTAAAAGTGGCCATACCCATTAGTCCGACTACCTTACAAAAAGTGTATTGCTTGAGCTCTGGTGAGCAAAGCAGTTGCTCTGCTGCCACATAGCTAAAGCCATATTTAGTGGTTTCCTGTGCGATATGAATTTGGATGAGCACTTCCAGGGGATCGCCTCGTTTGCGGGCCCATTCGTCGAGTAAGGGAAAAAGCTTAGGACGGTCAACAGAATGAATCAATTTGAGTTGCGACGGCAGCTGACGTACTTTGTTAGACTGCAAATGGCCGATCAAATGCCATTGAGCTTCTGGAGTGAATTCGCTGATACGCTGATGGAGGTGCTGAACTCTGTTCTCGCCAAAAATGCGTTGCCCCGCATGATACAGGCGCCATACATCCTGAATAGGACGGCCCTTGGTTACGGCTACCAATGTCACGTTATGAGCTACACAAAAGTCCCGAATGCGGTAATAAGCTTGCATAGCTTGCGTTGCCCTTAGTTTTGCTAAAGTGATGCGGCTTTGGAGCCTACTGGTCTTAGGATTGACCGCTTGTTCGCAAGGCACAAACGTAGCCCCTGTTGGTGTGTTGAGCAAGCAAACCATGGTTGAAGTATTGGAAGACATTTTGATCACCGAAGCCGGCGCCAGCCATTTTCGAAACATCGATGAACTTAATTATATGATGGCCGATCGTTATGCTGCCGTGTTGAAGCGTCATGGCATCAGCTATGAGCAATTTGTGCGCTCTTATGAGCATTACCTGCAGCAGCCGGCACAATTAGCTTCCATTTACGATGAAGTGATCGTCCGGCTTTCGGCTAAAGAGGCCGCCATCCGCAACAGCGGTAACTATCAACCTGCTCCCATCAGTGCACCGCGTCAGCGCTGACGATGTGCCTCACCGTGTTTGCTACTTTTGCGCAAACCTTGTTTTGCATGATTGACAAGACTGTCGCTAATGCTGATGAGGCGGTCCGAGATATTCCGGATAATTCAACCATAATGTTTGGTGGCTTTGGCCTGTGCGGCATCCCGGAAAACTGTATAGCAGCCTTAGTACGAAAAAACGTACGAGGCATCACTGCCATATCCAACAACTGCGGGGTGGATGATTTCGGTTTGGGCTTACTGCTCCAGCGCCGCCAAATCAAAAAAATGATTGCCAGCTATGTGGGCGAAAATGCAGAATTCGAACGGCAAATGCTTAGCGGTGAGCTGGAAGTAGAACTTATCCCACAGGGCACGCTGGCTACGCGCATCCAGATGGCCGCCATGGGTATACCTGCCTTCTTTACCCCCGCTGGCTTCGGTACGGAAGTGGCCGAAGGAAAAGAAATCCGACAATTCGGAAACAAGATGTACTTAATGGAATATGCCTTGCATGCGCCCTGGGCCATAGTTAAAGCATGGAAAGGAGATCGTATGGGAAATCTGGTTTTCCGCAAAACCACGCGTAACTTTTCTGTACCTATGGCCAAAGCCGCTGACTTTACCATTGCAGAAGTGGAAATTTTGGTTGAACCCGGCGAAATAGATCCTGATCAGGTACATGTGCCCTCTATATATGTAAAGCGCATATTTCAGGGTACCCACTACGAAAAACGCATTGAACGCCGTACTGTTCGATTGACATAAAACCTGAAACAACTGTGGCACTCGATAAATTCGGCATTGCCAAACGAATTGCTCGCGAACTGCGCGACGGCTACTACGTCAATCTCGGCATTGGCATTCCAACCTTAGTAGCCAACTACGTACCGCCGGGAATGACCATCATCTTTCAGTCGGAAAACGGCATCCTGGGCATGGGCCCCTATCCGACAGAAGCTGAAATAGATCCGGACCTAATCAATGCAGGAAAGGAAACGGTGACAGTCATTCCCGGAGCGAGTTTTTTCGATTCAGCCGAAAGTTTCGGTATGATCCGGGCCGGCCGTATTGACTTAACGGTATTGGGAGCGATGGAGGTATCCCAAACCGGCGACATCGCCAATTGGAAAATCCCCGGAAAGATGGTTAAAGGCATGGGTGGAGCTATGGATCTGGTTGCATCAGCCAAAAACATCATCGTGGCTATGATGCATACCAATCCACGTGGTGAATCCAAACTGCTGCCCCGCTGTACCTTACCGCTGACCGGTGTCCGCTGTGTGCGAAGGGTGGTTACCGACTTAGCTGTATTGGACATCACCGAGCGGGGCTTCGAACTTCGAGAACGTGCTCCTGGCGTGAGCATCGACGAAATACGCGCCAAAACAGCAGGAACCCTCATCGTTGAAGGGGATATCCCCGAAATGCAGATTGATTAACAGCAGCTGCTTTGGCCTGCTTCCTTTGTAACTTTAACTGCTGGCCTTGATTCCAAAAATCTTTAAGAGATGACCACATCTGCTGCCATTGCTGAAAAGAAGAAAGTGGACTTTCTCCCCTTAAAAGGCACCGACTATGTCGAGTTTTATGTTGGAAATGCCAAGCAGGCTACGCATTATTACCAAACTGCCTTTGGATTTGAACCCATAGCCTATGCTGGCCTTGAAACCGGCCGACGCGACGCCGCTTCATATGTTTTACAGCAAAACAAAATTCGCCTGGTGCTTACCGCACCATTAACAGCCGACAGTGAAATTGCCGAGCATCACAAAAAACACGGAGATGGAGTTCGTGTCATCGCTCTGGAAGTAGATGATGCCACCTATGCCTTTGAAGAAACCGTTCGTCGAGGGGCTCGCCCGTTTATGCCGCCTACGGTTGAATCCGACGAGTATGGCCAGGTAGTCCGCTCAGGTATCCATATCTATGGCGACACCGTCCACATTTTCGTAGAGCGAAAAAACTACCACGGCGTATTTCTGCCCGGCTACCGTCCTTACCGCTCGCTCATTCCCACCATACCCACCGGACTCAAATACGTGGACCATATGGTGGGTAACGTGGGTTGGAATGAAATGAACATTTGGGTGCGCTTCTATGAAGAAGTGATGGGCTTTCAGAATATTTTATCGTTCGACGACAAAGACATCAGCACCGAATATTCGGCTCTGATGAGTAAGGTAATGAGTAATGGAAACGGATGGATCAAGTTTCCGATCAATGAGCCTGCTCGCGGAAAAAAGAAATCACAGGTAGAGGAATATCTGGATTTTTATAATGGACAGGGCGTTCAGCATATTGCCTGTGCTACCGACAATATCATAGAAACCGTACGCCAATTGCGCAGCCGAGGGGTGGATTTTCTCTCTGTTCCCAGCACCTATTATGACGCGTTGCTGGATCGCGTAGGAAAAATTGATGAAGATGTAGCCGCCTTGCGTGAGTTGGGCATTCTGGTAGATCGCGACGACGAAGGATACCTCCTGCAAATCTTTACCAAGCCCGTGGAAGACCGCCCAACATTGTTTTATGAAATCATCCAGCGCAAAGGGGCACGTTCGTTCGGCAAGGGCAACTTCAAAGCACTCTTTGAAGCCATAGAGCGAGAGCAGATGCTGCGCGGAACGCTATAGGCGCTCAGCCATGTACGTGCTACGCCCGCTTGCACCATCTCTTCTGATGCTTTTCATCAATGCGGTGCAGTTATGCACCAGCACCGCTGCCGTAGCTCAAAAAAAAACACTGCATCGAAAGTTGTGCGGTACCTGGCAGGTTCATCAGCTCTCGTCACCACAACAACCGCTCAACGACGATTCTTTTGTATTGATCTTAAATGCCGACTCATCCGTCCGTCAAGGCTTTCTGCCTGATGCATTGATCAACGGCACTTGGACCGTAAATGAAAAACGCAGACTGCTCACCATCCGCGATGCTATGACCGGTTTACTTTATACCCTGCGTGTGGTTTCGCTGACAGATAGTTCGCTCGTCTTGCAACAACTCAATCCGTATGACTTGACGATTCACTATCGTCGTCTGCGCTGATGCGTTTGCATCGAACACAGCAAAAGAGCACGACAGCGCACCGGTGTCATTGAAGCATGATCAACTCCGCAAAACCAATTTGCTATCCACAACTTTGTGTGTATAATTGGGTTTGCAAAAATTTTAGTCATGCATTAAATCCTTACGTTCTTTGGTACAACAAAAATTTCTAACTATGGCTACGAAAAAGAAAGCTGCAAAGAAATCCGCCAAGAAGGGCGCAAAGAAAGCTGCAAAGAAGAAGAAATAAGCAGTGATTCTTTGCAAGAGCAGAAGGGCTCCAACGGTGTTGGAGCCCTTCTGTTTTTCGGGTGCTGCGATTTCTTCACTCACCTCAGCACTCCTACTAAAACGAAAACCACATCAGTCAAACGACTGATTCGATTGGTTAGCCAGTTTAAGAAGTTCCTCGTATTGCTCCGGTGTTAAGTCGTTAAAGAAGAAATTGACCGGATCCAGCTTCACGTTGTTCTTCCAGACTTCATAATGCAAATGCGGGGCCGTTGATTTTCCGCTCGAACCCACATAACCGATCAAATCCCCACGCTTGACTTGCTGTCCACGCCGTACCACAATCCGACTTAAATGCGCATACAAAGTTTTGTATCCGATCTTGTGACTAAGAATGATATGATTACCGTAGCCACTGCGACCGTATTCAACCGTTTCCACCAGCGCATCGCCTGTGGCGTATACAGGGGTACCCACCGGCGCGGTGAAATCAATACCCTCATGCATCTTAGGTATCTTGTAGATCGGATCTATACGCATTCCGTAGCCGCTGGCAATATGCTTAAGATTTTTATTTGATATGGGCTGAATAGCGGGAATCGAGGCCAACACTTCTTCACGTTTGGCAATGAGCGCAGAAATTTCATCATATGACTTCGATTGAATGTAGAGTTGCTTTCTCAACTGATCCAACTTTTGTGCTGTGGCCATGACTAATTCTCCGTTGTCGTAGCTGAGCAACTGCCGGTATCGATGAATGCCGCCGCTGCCGGCCTGCCGCACACTGGCCGGAATAGGTTCAGCTTCGAAGATTACCCGATAAATGTTGTCGTCACGCTGCTGTAAGTCTTGCGCAACCGCTTGCAGTTGGTTGAGTTGACTGTTCAGCTCTTGGTAGTGAAAACGCAACATGGCTATTTCCCGCTTCAGCGCTTTCTCTTTCGGCGAGTCCAGATATGTATAGGCGATGGCGATAATGATGAACGCAAACACCAAAGCAGCCGAAATAAAGCCTACAAATCGCAACAGTTTCACATGCCACGGCGTCACATAACGCTCGTAGCGCAACGTTTGAGTGTTGTAGTAATAGCGGATCTTCTTCATGACGGTTAACAGCTGAAGGGGTTTGTCTAATTTGGCGCCCGAAAAACAGCCGGTGACCCGCCGGCCGCGCAAAAATAAGTGACCCCCTATAGCGAAGCAAGCCTTTAATGACAGCTCGGGAGATAAGAAAGACTTTTTTAGATTTTTTCCACAGTCGTGGCCACAATCTGGTGCCTTCGGCCCCTTTAGTCGTACGCGATGATCCTACGTTGATGTTCACCAATGCCGGCATGAATCAGTTTAAAGATTTTTTTCTGGGACATCGCCGGCCGAAATGGCGACGTGTGGCTAACACCCAACGTTGCTTGCGCGTCTCAGGAAAGCACAACGACCTGGAGGAAGTGGGTCTGGACACCTACCACCACACATTTTTTGAGATGCTGGGCAATTGGAGCTTTGGCGATCCCGAAGCTGCCGATGGCATTGGCGAGGGATACTTTAAAAAAGAATCTATTGCATGGGCATGGGAACTGCTCACCTCTGTATATAAAATCGAAAAAGATCGCCTTTACGTCACGGTATTCAAGGGATCTGCTGAAGAGAGCTTACCCCCTGATGAAGAAGCGCACGCACACTGGCAAGAATGGATAGCGCCCGACCGCATTTTGTGGGGATCCAAAAAGGACAATTTCTGGGAGATGGGCGACACCGGCCCCTGTGGCCCTTGTTCCGAAATTCACGTAGATCTGCGCACTGATCAGGAGCGCAACCGTGTGGATGGAGCGTCTCTCGTCAATACCGGCCACCCTCAGGTTATTGAAATCTGGAATCTGGTCTTTATCCAATTCAATCGCTTAGCCGACGGCCGCCTTCAGCCGCTCCCTGCCAAACACGTAGATACCGGCATGGGCTTTGAACGGCTTACGCGCGTGCTACAGGCAAAAACCTCCAATTACGACACCGACATCTTCGTTCCGCTCATTTCACTGATCGAATCCCTGACTGGAAAAACCTACGGAGCTCATGAACGCAGCGACATTGCTTTTCGCGTATTGGCCGATCACGTGCGGGCCATCAGCTTTGCCATCGCCGACGGTCAACTGCCTTCCAACACCGGAGCCGGTTACGTGATTCGCCGCATCCTGCGCAGGGCTGTACGTTATTATTATAGCTTTTTAGATCAACGTCAACCATTACTGCATCTCTTGATCCCTGAGCTGGCCAGCGCATTTGCCGACGTCTTTCCCGTCATTCAGCAACAGGAATCTTTTGTGCGAAAGGTAGTCGAGGAAGAAGAAGCCTCCTTTTTGCGCACGTTGGAGGCGGGATTACGCCGCATTGCACACATCGAACCAGATTTAGTCGATGGCCGTCCCACATTAAGCGGAGCACTCGCCTTTGAACTCTACGACACGTATGGTTTTCCTCTTGACCTGACACGACTGATTGCAGCTGAAAAAAACTGGGTCGTAGATGAAGCCGGTTTTCACCGCGAAATGCAACGGCAGAAAGAACGCAGCCGTAAGGCCACGACCACAATCAGCGGCGATTGGGTCGAAATTCACGGCGGAGAACATTCGCTTTTTTCTGGTTATGACCAAACCGAAGACCAGAGCTATTTAGTGCGTTATCGGCACCAATTCACAAAAGATCGCCAGCAGTATCAGTTGGTGTTGCAGCGCACGCCTTTTTATCCTGAAGGCGGTGGCCAGGTCGGCGACACAGGCCTGCTGGTTTTCGGAGATGAAGCCATCGAAGTGCTGGATACGAAAAAAGAAAACGACCTGATCGTACATCTCACTGAACGGTTGCCCCAACATCTCGACGCTCCGGTGCGCGCCTCAGTCCACGCTCAACGCCGTGCCGACATCAGCGTTCATCATACAGCTACCCATTTGCTTCATGCCGCCCTGCGGCAAGTGCTGGGCACCCATGTACAGCAAAAGGGATCGCTGGTAGCTCCTGACCACCTGCGGTTTGACTTTACACATTTCTCTAAAGTCAGCTTAGAAGAATTGCGCGCCATCGAGGAAGTGGTGAATGATAAGATTCGTGCCAATGTACCGCGTGAAGTGGAGATTTTACCCTTGGATGAGGCATTAGCCAGTGGTGCACTGGCCCTGTTCGGTGAAAAATACGGAGAGCGGGTGCGCGTCGTCAGCTTTGACCGCTCCTTCTCGCGTGAGCTGTGCGGTGGTACGCATGTGCCCAGCAGCGGTGTGCTGCAGTGGTTTCATATCAAGAGTGAAACGGCAGTGGCTGCCGGCGTGCGCCGTATTGAAGCCGTCAGTGGTCGCGCCGCCGCACAGGCCATCCGTCACGCTTTTTCGACCGTGCAACGGCTGGAACAAAAGCTAGGAAAAGATTTGGAACAAGCCGTAGCGATGCTCTTGAGTGAAAATGCCGACCTGAAAAAGAAGCTGCAGCAAGCTGAAGAAAAAGAAATGAATCGTCTATTCGACGCTTTAAAAGAACGTTTGACGGTGAGCGGCAATATTGCATACGTATGTGAGCCAGTACAAGTTCCAAGTGCTGAAGCGTTGAAAAAATTGGCGCTTTCTTTAAAAAAGCTTCATCCCGAAGTCGCTGTGGCTTTGGCTGCTGCTATAGCTGACAAAGCCCATTTGGTGGTGGCTCTGTCAGAAGCCCTCACCCACAGGCATGGGCTCCATGCTGCCGAACTGGTTAAGACAATGAGTGCGGCCATAAACGGCGGTGGCGGCGGCACGTCTTCTTTTGCTGCTGCAGGCGGATCACGCCCTTCGGGTATCCCTCAGGCCCTGGCGCTGTTCAAGCATGCCTTGACGGAAAAAGTAGCTTAAAAGATTTTACGACCTCTGAACGACATCTCCCGAATCACAAACCATTGGGGTGGTGCATGTGATCCTGATAAAGACTTGTGGTAGATATACAAGCTGTCGCGAATAAAATAACCTTCTATGTTAATTGAGCCCATAGTTCCCATAAACGTTCCAGCACTATCAACCACAATACTGTCAAGTGAGAAAGGACCTTTTTCTATGGTAATGAATTTTTCATTTTTGACCGAAACCGTTACGCTGTAAGCATAAGAGGTGTCGTGCTTAAAGATGCCATTCTCGTCCACCCCATGTTCTTTCAGTCGAAACAGTCCCTCATATGTCCCGCCATAAGAATAAGGAACTTCAACCGTAGGATCTTCCGTGGGAATTGGAGGCCGTTCCTTGGAACAACCCGTAAGCAAGAAGAATCCTATTGCTAAAGCAATCAGGCGGTTCATCAGTTCAAAGCTACGGGATTTCAATCATACCCTTCACCAGGGGAATACCAGGCTTCCCGATCCATGCACTGAATGTCTTTACCAAAACTTTACACTTTAAGCTATTTTGAGCCCATGAAGAAATTAGGTTCATGGTGGTGGTTCGCTACTTGCTTGCTCTTTACGTGGCAAGTCCAAGCGCAACTGGATAATCCTCTGGTCCACTACAACCCCACGCCCACAGAAACAGGTGTCGCGCTGGCTCGCGATTACCAAACGGCAGGAATCAATCCAGCAAATCTGGGCATCTATCCCAGAGATTATGATGTGCCCCTCGTCACCTTTGGAGTTGCTGAGGCATCGGGAATGTTTTTTTCAGATGCCCTGACCAAAGAGGAGCTATGGCCGTCGTTGCTTCGCTTGCGCCAATTAACTTCTGACGAACGAAGAGATCTGGCACAACAATTTGCGACCGATGGCCATCTCATGACTGCCTCTCTGCTGCCTTTCGCCTTGTGCGTTCAATTCCCAAAGTTCTTGGGTGCAAGCTTTAGCTGGCAAGAGCGCGTAACCGGACAAGCAGTACTTTCTTCGCCGTTTGCCGATTTATTGTTCAACGGCCTGCAATCCACCTATCTGGACACCCTTATCGTTGATTTAAGCGGCTCCACGTTTGGTTTAACTGATTCGGCTTACAACTATTATGAACTTTTTAATGGTTCTTCGATCCATTACAACTGGCTAAGAGATTATGCTCTGAGCGCAGGTATGCCTTTGTTCACGGGCTCCGTGGTTGCTCTTTACGCTGGAGCATCCATCAAGTTCGTGCAAAGCAATGCCTACCTCAACCTCCACTTTTCGGAAGATACCCTCACCGGTTTAGCCGCCTTTTCCAGCCTCTTCAACATCGATTATGCCAACCTTACGGATCCCGATGTTCAGTTGGGCGGCCGCTTTGCTCCAATTGGTAAAGGCACGGCCTATGATGTAGGCCTCACCCTTCGGTTGGGCAAATCTCTGTTCGTGGCTACCGCCATCACCGACATCGGCAAGATTACCTATACCGGAAACTTGGTCACCATCTCCGAAGCGCTCACCGATACGTTGGTCAACTACCTTGGACTGAACTACGCCACCCTCTTCTCTGACTTTAAAAATATTTTTAATGCAAAAGGTTTGTTTACCTACCTTCCGCGTACCAGTTACACAACCAGCCTACCTTCTACCCTGCGTTTGGGTGCCGCTTGGCACATGTCGCATGATGTGCGGTTGGCATTTACCATGATGGTTCCGGTCAGCGAGTCTGTCGCCTACTGGGCGACCCCCCGTTTCAGTTCTTCTTTAGAAATGTTGGTAACGCCAAATCTGAAGTTGTCGGCAGGTGTGCAGTTTGACAAAAGAGAGGTGCTCAACATTCCGGCCGGTATCGTGTTAAGCTTGACCCCTTCGGGCATCTGGCAACTTAGCATGGGCACGGGTGATTTAGTCTCGTTGGTTCGGCAAAACCGCCCTACCCTGTCGGCCCGCCTTGCCCTGTTGCGCTTCCATTTCCGCTAACCTGAAGCAAGGACCGCTTCCTGTAATTTTGCGCACCATGAAACACACGCTGTTAACCATAGCCTTCGTGGCCGTAGCCACGTCATGTACGAACAGTCAGAGCCATGCCGAGTTCAGCATCAGCGGAAAGGTACGTGGCCTAAACAGTGGTTTTGTGTATTTGGAAGAGCTCACTTTTTCCGGCCGCTATCCGGTGGATACTGCCCGCCTTGACGCTCAAGGTTCTTTCATCATGAAGCCACCTATAAAACACAAAGGTTTATATCAATTGAAATTTGATCAGGCAGCCTCGGTGCTGCTGGCTTTGGACAACAAGCCTTTCTCGATCCAATTGGAAGCAGACACTGCCTCGTTACGGACGTTTGCTTATCGGTTGGAAGGCTCACCTGCTTCGGAACAATTGCGCCGTTTTCTTGCCATGCACCGCCAACTCAACGAAGCGCTTCAAAAAGCTATATCCGCTTTCCAGCAGCAAGCACAAACCAATCCGGCTCAAATCTCCTCGCTTCAGCAGGCCATCGCAAAAGCAGACAGTAGCCTTCGCCACTTTGCCCGATCCTACGCCGATACCACAGCAAATCCGGTACTAGCCTTATTTGCCATCAGCGTGCTGGACCCCGACACTGAATTCGCCACTTTTGAACGACTGGAAGATCGACTCAAAACATCTGCTGAGTCCATGCCGTTGGCACAATCTTTTTACAACATGATGACTAACCAACGCAATATGGCTCAGGGCAACCCGTACGCACCCAAGTTTAAAGTTGGCGATTTGGTCCCCGACATCGAAATGCAAGATGTCCATGGAAAACTCATAAAACTCTCTTCGTTGCGGGGTAAGATCGTCTTGTTAGACTTTTGGGCTTCGTGGTGTGGTCCTTGTCGGATGGAAAACCCCAATATCGTTCGGGCTTATGAACAATATAAGAACAAAGGTTTCACGGTCTTTAGCGTGTCGTTAGACGTAGACCGCAACCGTTGGATTGCTGCTATTGAGAAAGACAAACTGTCGTGGCCCTACCACGTCAGTGAACTCAAAGGTTGGCAATCACCGATATGTCAGGTCTATAACATTCGCAGCATACCTGCCAGCTATCTTTTGGATCGTGACGGCAGAGTGGTTGCCGTAAATCCGAGGGGCAGTGCACTGGAAGCCGCACTGGCTCAATTACTCCCTTAACCCGATTGATGAGGTGATACATGCATGGGTTGAAGAACACCCTTCGCAAGCCATAAGGCACTCATCGTCCTGCCCCTCGGAAGCGCGGATTATATATTTTTTTTTAATCTGTACTCGTACTAAAGGATTTTACGGAGCATGTGCAGGAAAAGGAACAATGTTCTGCACTGCCATTGTCTAAACTACCACATTGATCATCCGCCCTTTGACGATGATTACTTTTTTGGGTTTGCGTCCCTCCAAGTAACGACGCACCCCCTCGGTGGCCAGCACCTCCTGCTCAATTCGCTCCTCAGGTAGATCTAAAGGTAAGGTTAGCTTCAGGCGCGTACGACCGTTAATGGCCACAGGATAGTCAAACGTAAGTTGCTGCAGATATCGCTGATCGCTTTGGGGCCAGCTGGCCATTACAACAGACGATCGATGCCCCAGAGCATGCCATAAATACTCGCAGGTGAATGGAGCAAAAGGAGAAAGACAAATCAGCAAAGGCTCTAACACCGCCCTTTTGCGGCAGCCTAAATCAGTAAGCTCATTGACTGCAATCATGAAAGCACTAACTGCTGTATTCAAAGAAAGCTGCTCTATGTCCCGGGTCACCTTGTGGATCAAGCGGTGAAGAATGCGCCATTCTGCTTCGACAGGTTCTTCATCCGTAATGTGCAGCTGTCCGTTTTCTTGCATAAACAACCGCCAAAGGCGACGCAAAAAACGGTAACATCCGTCTATCCCTTTGGTATCCCATGGCTTGTCTTGTTCCAGCGGGCCCAAAAACATCTCATAAAGCCGAAAGCAATCGGCGCCGTACTTGCGCACTAAGTCATCGGGATTCACGACATTGTGCTTGGATTTGGACATTTTTTCTACCTGGTGCACGCAGCGAAATGAGCCATCGGCTTCAGGAATAAATTCTGCTTCGGCAAAGTCAGAACGCCACTGCCGCAACTGTTCTATATCAACGCAATCGCCCTCGCAAAGGGCCACAGGAATATGAAGTAAAGTGGCATGCAGATCTTTATATGCATCACTATTGCGCTGGCCGGCTGAAACCAAACGACCATCGTCCAGGCGATAGATGAGACAGGAGAGGCCTTGAATTTTTCCCTGATTCACCAGGCGCAACGCCGGCTCCTGAAAAGGCACGAGCCCCAGATCATAAAGAAAGTGCGTCCAAAATCGGAAATAGATCAGATGGCCGGTGGCGTGTTCATCTCCACCAACGTAAAGATCCACAGGCCCCCAATAACGCAGGGCCTCCGGCGCCGCAAATGCCTCGTTGTTGTGCGGGTCCATAAAACGAAGGAAGTACCAACTGCTGCCTGCCCATCCGGGCATCGTGGTTTTTTCATATTCGTATTTCCCTTCATATTTCCATTGCTGTGCCCGGGCCAGAGGCGGCTCCCCCTCCGACGTGGGCAGATAAAGATCCACTTCGGGAAGCCGCACCGGTAAAGCCTCCTTTGGAACGCCGTGCGGAATTCCTTCCTCGTCATAATAGATAGGAATCGGTTCACCCCAGTAGCGTTGGCGGCCGAATACCGCATCGCGCAGACGGTAATGAACACGGCCTTGCCCTAAATTGCGCCGTTCGATTTCACTGATGGCGGCCTGAATGGCCTCTGGTACAGAAAGACCATTCAAAAAATCACTATTCGTTAAAACGCCTTCCTTCAGCGAATAAGCGTCCTCGGCCACGTTCTGGCCCTCGATAATGCTTACGATAGGCAATGAGAAAACCGAGGCAAAGCGGTGGTCGCGTTCGTCATGCCCCGGCACACCCATAATTGCGCCAGTGCCATAGGTGGCCAGAATGTAATCCGCTACATACACCGGCAACAGCTGACCTGTAAAAGGATGTTTTCCAAAAGAACCAAGAAACTGACCTGAGACATGGAGTGCATCGGCTATTCGATCGCGCTCACTACGTGAGGCTACCTGCGCCAGATAGTCTTGAACGGCACTTTTGTATTGGTCGTCGGTAAGTTGAGCAACGAGTTCGTGTTCGGGAGCTACCGCCAAAAAAGTGGCTCCGAAAATGGTATCGGGACGGGTGGTGAACACTTCGAGCTTGAGTGGTATGCCCTCGTGCACGAGGGGTTGTCCTTGCTGGGTGACCAGCTCAAAAAAGACGCTACAGCCGTAGCTGCGACCAATCCAATTGCGCTGGGCTTCCTTGATGGACTCCGGCCATTGAAGTGCTTCAAGGCCTTCCAGCAAGCGATCAGCATAGGCAGTCATGCGCAGCATCCATTGCTTCATACGCCGCCGTTCTACCGGAAAACCTCCGCGCTCACTACGACCATCCTTCACTTCATCGTTAGCCAACACCGTGCCCAAAGCCGGGCACCAGTTTACCCAAGTTTCGTCCAAATAGGCCAGTCGGTAACGCAGTAAAATGTCGCTTTTCTGCTTCTTGGAAAACGAACGCCACTGCTCAGCCGTGAATGGCATTACGGCATCGCACCAGGCATTCACGTTGTAATTGCCTTCCTGCTCAAAATGCCGGATGAGTTCCGCAATTGGCTCAGCCCGCTGGGTGTTTCGATTGTACCAGCTTTCAAACATGAGCAGGAAAAACCATTGCGTCCAGCGGTAAAAATCCGGATCACTGGTGCGGATTTCACGAGACCAATCGTAGGAAAAACCCAGTTGATCCAGCTGGCGCCGAAAGGTGGCAATGTTGTTTTCAGTAGTGATGGCGGGATGCTGGCCCGTTTGAATGGCATATTGCTCTGCGGGAAGGCCAAACGAATCGTAACCCATTGGATGTAATACATTATAACCCTGTAACCTTTTGAAACGGGCATAGATATCTGAAGCAATGTATCCGAGCGGATGACCGACATGAAGTCCTGCACCTGAGGGATAAGGGAACATATCCAATACATAGCATTTGGGCTTATCGGGATCGATGTCAACGCGATACACCTGCTGCTGATCCCAGATCTGTCGGGCGAATTCTTCTATCTGCTGAATGTTCATCTTAGCGCGACAAAGCTAATTCAGCCCCTGCTGAACCGCAGTGCTTTAGTGAACAGCCCGCCTGACTTGCGTTTTTGTTGAAAAATCAGTCCTACATATCTTCTGTGGAAAGGCAGCCAAAGTATTTTCACACGCGCGAACATGATTGCTGTTGCCCGCCGCAGGTTCCGTCCAACCTATGTATATGTCATCGTCAGCTCTATGCTGACCTTATTCAGCTTTGGGTTGTTGGGAATCCTGTTTCTGGCAGGCAATCAGCTTGCAGAACAGCTTAGAGAACAATTGGAGTTTACAGTGATTTTAAAGGATCAGGTTCCGCCCAAAGAGGCTAATAAACTCTGTGATTCTTTGCGGAAGTATCCTTGGGTGAAAGCAGCGCAATACATCTCGAAAGAAGAAGCTGCACGACGATTTATAGAGCAAACCGGAGAAGATTTTTCCGACTTGCTGGAATACAATCCTCTATTCGCATCCATCAACCTCAAACTTCAGGCAGCATACACACATCCCGACAGTTTGATACGCCTGAAAACAAACTTAGAGCGCCATCCTTGGGTTAGTGAATTTCATTATGAAAAACCCGTAATTACCTTGCTGCATCGCCACCTGCGCACCGCTTCCTTTGTTCTAATTGGCATATCGCTCGTGTTGCTCATAGCAGCCGTCAGCATTATTGACTCTACCATCCGATTAGCCGTATATGCCAGTCGTTTTTTGATCCGTAGCATGCAGTTGGTGGGAGCAACGGGAAGTTTCATCATGAGGCCTTTTTTGATCCGCGCATTGGTAAACGGCCTGCTGGCAGCCCTGCTGGCCATAGGCGCCATTTTCTTGCTCAACCGCTTTCTGCGAATGCAATTTCCTGAAACGGCGCATTTGCTTTCTATCGACAAACAGGCCATCATCTTTGTATTTCTGCTGTTCTTAGGAATACTTATTTCCGTCATCAGTACTTGGCTGGCAGTGCGCAAATACCTGCGCATGGGAGTCCATGATCTCTATTGACTAAGCCCTTCGGGCTTGGGGAGATACCGTTTTTTATGTACCCTCAGTTAGGTATTATTTTTCCTTAAATCTGAATTTTTAGCTACATGTTAAATGACTATCTTTGAGCATTGGTTGCAGAAAAAAAATTACATCCTTAAAGCACTTAATGTCAAAAGCTTGTGTTTCACTCAATGTTAAAAATGTTAAAAACATGGCGTACGTAAGAAACATAGGCTTTATGATATTGGTTCTTGGAGCACTATCCACATACGCGCAGACCTATAACATGCCTACATCAGGAACCACGTCGCATGTAACTTGTGGAGGCACATTTTACGACAGCGGAGGATCGGGAGCCAATTACAGCCCCTCTACCGGAGGAGCTACCGTTACGTTTACCAGCTCAACAGGGCAGTCTTTGCAGTTTACCTTCACTTCTTTTCATACTCAGCAAAACAACGACTTGCTAACCATTTACGACGGCCCGAACACGTCCAGCCCCATTATCGGTACATTTTCAGGAGTGACCTCACCAGGCATCATCGTCAGCAGTACAAGCTCGCTTACCTTTCGCTTTCAAACCAATGCTAATAACAATAAGTCGGGCTGGACCGCTAACATCAGTTGCGTATCGCCCCCTCCTGCCTACAACATGGCCAACAGCAATGTAATTACCTGCGATGCCTTGTTTTACGACAGCGGTGGCCCTAATGGAAATTACGGGAACAATGAAAACTTCGTGCACACATTCACTACCTCTACCGCGGGGCAATGCATTAAGTTTACTTTTTATACGTTCAACATCGCCAGTGGCGATGTGCTCAATGTATATGATGGACCTAATACTTCTTCGCCGCTGATGGGAAGCTACACAGGGGCCACGATTCCAAATGTTCGCCTGCTGTCGTCGTCAGGATCGCTGACCTTTCAGTTCACCTCCAATAATACAGGTACCAACATCGGATGGTCCGGAGTATTGTCTTGTGAGCCATGCCCTGCACCGCTTGCTGCCACAGCTACATACACGATGTACACGGTAGGGTTAGACAATACGTATTGCGGCGGCAACATGGTGAACACGTGTAGTGGCACCATTGCAGACAATGGAGGCTTGTCGGGTAATTACAGCAACAACATCAATCAAATCTACCGGAATTTTTGCCCCAACACACCAGGCATGTGCCTGCGTATGGATTTTTATAGTATGAACATCGTTAGCCCTGATTGGTTGATTGTGGCCAGTACGCCCACTCAAAATGGGCCGTCGTTAAGTGGAAATTTAAATGGCTCGTGTTCAAGCTATGCCAACTGCGTAGGTCAGGGAGTGGGTCCTTATACCTCATATGACCAAAGCGGATGCTTGTCGCTGCGCTTTTATTCGAACAACACGGGCAATAATAGTGGCTTTGCTGCCACTTTCACATGTGTCCCTTGCCCCAACGGACCAACCGGCACAGCGAACTATGATTGTATTAATGCCATACCTGTCTGCAGTAATGCCAGCATTGACGATGCCAGCACAGGTCCAGGGCTGATTTCCGACGGGGGGGCCGGATGCATGTTGTCAGAAAACTATACCAACTGGTACAAAATCACCATTCAATCCAGTGGTACCTTGGGGCTTACGATAGATCCCATTACCAACAGCGACGACTATGATTTTGTATTGTTTGGTCCAGGAGTCACTTGCAGTGCTCTAGGCAATCCCATACGCTGCAGTTATGCCGCAAATACCGGCAATACCGGAATGGGCAATGGTGCTACCGATGTAAGCGAAAACGTAATGGGTAATGGCTGGGTTAGTACCCTCAACGTAACTTCCGGCCAAACTTATTATTTGTGCGTGAACAAATGGTCGAACGGTGGCGATGGATTCACCTTGATCTGGGATTTGACCAACGGGGCATCTCTGGATTGTACTGTTTTGCCCGTAACCCTTACTTCTTTTTCTTGCACCCAGCAGGGCAACCACATTCTGTTGGAATGGCACACAGCGACAGAGTTTAATAACAAGTATTTCATCATCGAACGTTCGAAAGATGGGGAAAACTTTGATGTTTTAGCCACCGTTCCGGGTAAAGGCACCTCGTTGAGCGAAAGCATTTACTTTATCGCCGATCCTTTGCCCGGCAGCGGCAGCAACTACTACCGGCTCAGTCAGGTGGACTACAACGGAAGCAAACAAGTTTTGCAAACCAGCACCTGTAGTTTTCTTGATGAAGGTCAAATCGTGGATGTACGGGTTTTTGATCTCGCAGGTCGCCTGTTGCACCACGGCCATTGCCAATCAAGCGACTTAGACCACTATTTGCATACCCTGGCATTGCCCTCCGGCCTTTATGCCATTTCAGTAATCCATACCCAGCGCACCACGTCGTTTACAAAGTATCTCAAAAATCTTTAGTCACTGGCTTTTCAAAAATACCTTACCGCTCAGCATCATGACGCCTTTAAAGCAAACGCTTGTTGATTCCAAAAAAAGAGAGCAAAGAGCGCTCCTCTTCGGACGTAGAAACTACATACTTGTTTTGTTGGGCATCTTGTTGATGGGCATAGGCTATTTGCTCATGGTAGGAGGGCAGCAGCCCCCAGATCAATGGAATCCTTCAGAGATTTACGGCTTCCGACGCATCACTGTATCAACCTTCTTTGTAGTGTGTGGTTTAGTCGTGTTATTGATTTCTGTATTCAGTTCTCCACCCACAAAAGCATAAAAACACAATGGTTTCTCCCCTGATGTGGGCTTGGGGAAAAGCAAAATCTAAAATTTTCCGAGCTTGAGACTGATGTTATTCGATTTTTCCCGTAGCCAAATTTTGCTCATGCTGTGCCCGCACCTTCATGCGTAGCTGTGCCTTCTGAGCTACCGATTCCGGCAGGGTGGGTAACTGCCACGTTGAAGGATCTTTGGCAATACTGTAAGCCGGCAATGCAGGCGCCTTGTCGAAACGTTTGCCCACAAACTTGGAAGCCAGGGTGCCGTCGGGATTGTACTCATCAGCCCGCGCTGCTACCACTTTCCAACTGAATGGAACATTGGAAGTTCCGCCTTGAAGCTCCACAACGTCGAAGCCTGTAGCCGTTTTATTGGTTACGTAAACCCCCTTGCAATCACCTTCTAATTGAATAAACACCCGCAAGGGATGATTGGCATCTACGTGTATGTTCTTGCTAAAGATGGGGTCTAATTCAACATGCGCAAAACCATTAACTAACTGGCCTGTTCCGTAATCGACAAGCAAGGGCTCAGGAGCCTCTGGGGCATGCATGATTCTCCACTCATTGTTTAAGTCCCGTACCCACGTAGCAACACTTCCGGCGCCCGTGATTTTATAATTAGTCCCCCCGATTCGCGCTCCTACATAAGCAAATGCATTTAGGTTGGAATAAAAGTACCCACCGGCATTGTCTGCGGCTGTGGAATCCGACCCGCTACGGCCATATACACCGAAGCGACGACCCGTGAAAGCACCTCCGCTTCCCGCAGTTAAATAAAAGCCTCCTTGGTTGTTACCGGCGCCAAAGATACCCGTACCACCAGAGGTGCCGCTTGTATTGTTGCCATTTAAACCATAGATTGCAAATCCATTAGATTGGTTAGTTAACCCAGCCACGCCATCGCCATAGCCTGTACCCGTAGCTGCACTATTATAACCAAGGACAGCCGGGCCAAAGTGAGCAGCGCTGGAAATAGCATTGGTTTGAACTCCATATACACCTATTCCTTGTGACTGTGCCGTTTGCCCCAACACACCTACACCTGTACCTGTACCGCTAGCTGCCACATTCTGGCCTATAAGACCCGTAGCAGTGGTTGTGGTACCATAACCAGCCGCACCAACATTATCACTGGTAAAAGCCCCTCCTGAACCGGACGTGAGGTAATAATAAGTTCCTAAATTATCGCCTAAGCCTATGATGGCATTTCCATTAGCACTGCTATGAAATCCGAATAATCCATGAGAGCCCCCTCCCGCTGCATTGGTAGCTGCTCCGTAAACTCCCATTCCATTGGAAGAAGCAGAGACTCCCGAAACTCCGTCGGCGAAACCGCTGGTGGCCGTCACATCTCCGCGCACTGCCGCAGAGTAACCTGAACCTGTGGGATTAAGAGTAATTAACCCTTGAAAGCCAAAAGTGCTCGTTCCGGTGGCTGCGGCTACGTTAGCCGCACCAATACCTCCCCTTGTGGTGCCACTGGATAAGCTTCCGGCACCTGTAGTTACAAAAGTGAATGATGTCAAATTATTCCCTATACCATGGATTCCGAAGCCAGCGGAATGTTGATTCAGGCCCACGACGCCCATACCTCCGCTGCTGGTTGCACTCGCCCCCTGGTTGATCTGTCCAAAAACACCCGCTCCATTGGCAGTTGTTCCTGAGGCTGCTGAATTGATTCCCAAAATAGCTCGCCCCGCAGCTTGGTTGTTCTCCCCACGTACCCCAAAACCATTGGATTGATTGCTGATACCATTGATGGCTATAGCTGTTCCAGCTCCCGCAGCACCGGTAATTTGTCCCAGGATGGCGGTGCCCGTTGTGGAAGTATTATTACTTTGGATCGAATAACCTGTGGTTAAACCTGAGCTTACGAAAAGCTGAGCTGATGTGCTCGGCGCGACATTGATACCGACGAAACCGCCGGCGGCAACTCGCATTCGTTCTACATTGTTGGTTCGAATCACCCAATCTACGTTATCGGTAGTACCGATAAAATTGGTAGCGGGATTGGTACCAGCATTGCCCAACAAAGTCCAATCGGTGGTGGCCGCTGTTGTCCACGTAGGCACGCCTGCCGCACTGATGGTCAGCACCTGCCCTGCAATGCCGTTCGGCATGGCTTTAAAATCCCCACTGCTGTTGACAAATACCAGTTTATCGGTTGGTGCAGCCGGAGCCAATATGTGTGTACCCCCCAATGTGCTGCTCAAGCCCTCAAGCCGCAAAGTGCTGGTATTCAGGCCCACGTGAAGCTTTTGAGCTGGTGAACTAACACCAATACCTACATTTTGGCCTCTTGCCCAATGGAAGGTAAGTAGTAAAAGAACTGAGTAGAAAAATGTTTTCATAGAAAAAGCCCCTGTTCAAATATACGGCATATGTATGGAAATTGCTTTACGGTGTAAATGTTTCTCAAGCGAATTAGCCTCACAGGTGGTTAGCCAGAAGGAACTACCTAAGCCACCTTTTGGCGCCGAATCAAAAAGGGCAATAATATCTGTTCAAACCCTTTTTCAATATCTGCTTCGACAAGATCTACTCTATATTGCGCGCAGCGAAGCCGCAATTCTTGAAGCAGCTGTTGCATCTGCTGCCTGTAGCTTTGCTGCACCTGCCGGGGGTGAACTTTTACCTGTTCTCCGGTTTCCAGATCCACAAACCGAAAGGGACGGTTTTCATAGTCCAACAAAACTTCATGCCGGTAATCAGCGACAAAAAACAAAATGACCTCATGTTTATTATGCCTCAGATGTTGTAAGGCGGCATATAAAGCCTCAAAACCTGCCTCTGCGATGTTTTCCAAAAAGTCTGTAAACACCACGACTAATGAGCGACGATGAATTTTTTCGGCCAGTTCGTGAAGCGCAGCGGCAGCTGCCGAGCGCTGGCGATGCATAGGCTGCTTCCGCAAGCTTGATAAATGTAACAATAGTTGGCGGTAGTGAACCGAACCAGACCGGGTTTCAGATACATAGTTGAGATGGTCGATAAAAGTAGCCAGAGAAAATGCATCACGTTGGCGCCGAAGCAAATACAGCAATGCTGCCGCAGCCATTATAGCAAAATCTATCTTTCGAAGCCGCCCGCCTTGCTGCTCCGGAAAATACATGGACGAAGAAGCATCAATGACAAGCTGACAACGCAGGTTGGTTTCCTCTTCAAATTTTTTGACGTATAGCCTGTCGGTCCGGCCATATACCCGCCAATCAATGTAACGTGTGCTTTCGCCCGGATTGTAAAGCCTATGTTCGGAAAATTCCACCGAAAAACCATGAAAAGGACTTTTGTGAAGCCCGATTAGAAAGCCTTCGACCACTTGGCGCGCCAAGAGCTCCAAGTTGTCAATCAGCGCTAAGTGCTGCTCGGCAAGCAAGTGCATCAGCTAAGGCGGTAACCTGAATTATGGCCTGCCTTGCGTGTAACCTCAATCAAGAAAGCTGTTGCTCCAGTTTGCTTTGCAACACTGCCTTGGGCACTACCCCTACTTGCTTGTCCACTACTTTGCCGCCTTTGAAGATCAGCAAGGTCGGAATACTGCGGATCCCGTATTGAACCGAAGTTTGAGGGTTTTCATCCACATTGAGTTTGCCTACAATAGCTTTTCCTTCATATTGCTTGGCAAGTTCTTCAACTACAGGTCCAATAAGCCGGCAGGGGCCACACCATTCTGCCCAGAAGTCAACCAAAACCGGTTTATCTGCTTTCAGTACCAGTTCTTCGAAGTTGCTGTCCGTAAGTTCGAGTGCCATGGATCAAATTTTTGGAGAATTGAAGTTGAGCGCACAAAGGTAAAGCGTTGGCCTCACCTTTCTAATCGATGAGCCAGGCGCAACACCCGCCGACTGCCTACAGTGGTCTCTTCTAAGACCTTAAGACGAAGCAATGCATTCAGCATAGAAGAAAAGAGGCGATCAAAAACGCTGGCAGCCAACCCGCACTCCTGCTGCACCTTTTGTTTCAGCTCTGTTTCCGAGAGCATTTCATCGCGCCACAATACCGTTATTATTTGTCGCCGTAACTCGCTGAGCATTGCATCATCCTTATCGGTCGATTGATGGGTTGATGCCGGCTCGTCGGGGCGTTTGCTCATATCACAAATAAATTGGTTAATTAAGTTTTAATTGAACCTCCGGCAGAGCTTGAAGCTCACTTAAGCATGCATCGCTTAAAGCCATGCCGGTCGTTGACTTCAATTGAAGCCCTAAGCGTGATTGTGGATCGGCAACCTGAATGACGTAGGGAATGTCGCCCTTATGGGTTAAAAGCGTTTTTGTCAGGCGTTCTAAACTGCTTTCGCTTAATTGCGCTAACGAAAGCTGCAGAGTTGCCTGTCGCGTAAGCTGACTGCGGACTTCTGCCAGCAGCATTAGGCGATGAATGCAGAACTCAACCTGTTGGGTGGAGCGCTTTAGCTCATACCGGCCTGTGATGTATAACAGACGTCCGGTACTGATCAAGTGTTGGTACCGGAGGCAATCGTCGCCCCACAAGGTTAATTCCAAACTGCCTGAACGATCTTGAATTGTAAACCGCAACATTTCCCTTCCCGTACGTGTAGTCTTCCGACCTGCATGGGTGACAATACCGGCAAACCTTTTTTCTCCCGAGGGCCGATGGTTCACCTCGGCCACGGTGCAGTTGCAGAAACTGCTTATTTCCAGCGCAAAACCATCTAAGGGGTAACCGCTCAGATAGACACCTGTTGCTTCTTTTTCCTTGTGCAACAATTCCAAGTCGCTCCACGGTTCAGCTGCGGGTAATTCTGGCTCAAGCCCGGTGGCTTCATCAGTTTCGCCAAACAAGGTAGCTTCTTCGCCACGCCGCACTCGGTCAGATCCATAACGAAGCGCTAAATCAATAGCGGTACCCTTTGCGCGAGGGTAAGGGGCGAAGTATTGTGCCCGATGTGCTTTAAAACAATCCAGGGCACCGGCATGTACCAAAGCCTCCAAGGTTTTTCGGTTGAGCACTCGCGAAGGAAGGCGCGCCGCTAAATCAAAGATGCTGCGAAAAGGCCCGTTTTGCTTGCGCTCTTGCACTAAGACCTCGACGGTAGCTTCACCGACACCTTTGATTGCTGTGAGCGCAAATCGAATCGAGCCATTGTGGGCTTCGAAACGAGCCCCGCTGAGGTTAACGTCTGGTGGCAACACTTTTAAGCCCAGCCGCTTGACTTCAGCCAAATAAAATTCTGTGTTTTCAGCCGAATCCATGTAATTAGACAAAGTAGCAGCCATGAATTCGGCTGGAAAATGCGCCTTTAAATAGGCCGTCTGATAAGCTAGCAATGCATAACCGGCAGCATGAGAACGGTTAAAACCATACTCGGCAAATTTTTCCATGATGCTAAAGGCCTGCTCTGCAACGGCCGGATCAATGCCTTTTGCGACAGCCCCATCCAGAAAAGCCTGGCGTTGCTTGAGCATTTCATCCTTGTTTTTCTTACCCATGGCACGCCGCAACACATCGGCCTGCCCCAGGGTAAAGCCTGCCATCACCTGTGCTACCTGCATGATCTGCTCCTGATATACCATAATGCCATAGGTAGGCTTGAGAATAGGCTCCATGAGCGGATGCAAGTAATGCACCGCCTGCTGGCCGTGTTTTCGTTGAATATAATCGGGGATGTATTGCATGGGCCCTGGGCGAAACAGGGCATTCATGGCAATGAGGTCTTCCAGGTTCGTGGGCTTAAGATCGCGCAGGTATTTACGCATGCCCTCCGATTCAAACTGGAAAACGCCTACGGTTTCACCGTTTTGAAAAAGTTGATAGGTTTTGGCATCGTCAAGGGGTAAATGATTCAGGTCTATGTCTTTGCCGTGATTCTGCCTTATGGCCTGCACCGTCTCTTTCAGAATAGAAAGGGTTTTCAGACCTAAAAAATCCATTTTCAATAAGCCGGTCTCTTCGATGAGTTTCCCTTCATACTGGGTGACTAAAAGATCGTTTTCTTTCGAGGGCATGACCGGCACGATGTTGCGAATATCTTCCGGTGCGATGATGATGCCTGCAGCATGAATACCGTGATGGCGTACACTTCCCTCTAAAGTTTCGGCGATCTGCAATAACTTACGGATCGGTTCAGGTCCTGAATTTCTGAGCTGCAAGAGTTCAGCCGAGTCTGCATACGCTTTTTTGAATGTCATTCCCGGTGTTTCAGGAATCAACCGGGCTATTTTGTCAACATCAGCCAAAGGTATTCCCAAGACCCGCCCCACATCTCGGACACTAGTCTTGGGACCCATGGTGCCGAAGGTGACTATTTGGGCGACCTGATGCTTCCCGTAACGACGGACTACATAGTCAATGACCTTTTGCCGGCCCACATCATCAAAATCTATATCCATATCGGGCATGGTGACGCGCTCCGGATTGAGGAAGCGTTCAAACAACAGGTTGTACTGAAGCGGATCTACATTGGTGATGCCGATGCAATAAGCCACCAGCGACCCGGCAGCAGAACCGCGGCCCGGCCCTACCCATACACCGAGGTCACGGGCTGCTTGAATGAAATCTTGAACGATAAGAAAATAGCCAGCAAAACCCGTTTTTTCTATAACCGACAGTTCATAGTTGAGGCGTTCTTCAGCCTGCGGGGTAGGTACGCCAAAACGGCGTTGCAAACCCTGTCGGGCTAAATGCTCTAAATATTCCTGATTGGTTCGAAACGGAGCGGGCAAAGGAAAATGAGGCAACAGGATTTTTCGCTTCAAATCCAACAGCTCCACCTTGTCGGCAACTTCACCGGTATTATCGAGCGCCTCAGGTATGTCGTCAAACACCTGGAGCATTTCAGCGGTCGTCTTCAGGAAAAATTCATCATTACTAAAGCGCATGCGATCCGGATCACGCACTTTTTTTCCTGTCTGCAAACACAGTAAAATATCCTGAGCTTCGGCATCTTTTCGCTCTACATAGTGGCAATCATTGGTTGCGATGACTTTCACGCCATAGCGACGGGCCCATTGCAGCAGCACACCGTTGACCCGCTCTTGTTCTTCAAGTCCGTGGCGCTGCAGCTCTATGTAAAAATCAGATCCAAAGACGTCGAGCCATTGGCGAAAAATGGTTTCTGCTTCCTGCTCCCCTCGGTATAGGATGTGTTGGGGAATGATTCCACTTAAGCAAGAGGTGGTAGCAATCAGCCCTTCAGCATGTTGCCGAATTTGATTAAAATCTATCCGCGGATGGTGATGAAATCCCTCTATGAAACCCAGAGAACACAAGCGCAACAAGTTTCGATAGCCGGTTTCATTTTTTGCCAGCAGCAACTGATGAAAAGCTTTTTTTCCCCGACTGCCATCATCATCGTTGCCAAAACCTGAAAGCAGTTCTTTTTTGCGGTGGTCAAACGTGAGGTAGAACTCACAACCTACAATGGGCTTCAACCCATAGCGTTGGACGGTTTTGACGAATTCGAACACCCCGAACATGTTGCCATGGTCGGTAATGGCCAAGGCTTTTTGCCCGACAGCGGCGGCTTTGGTGGCTAAAGCGTTGATGTCGGCAGCTCCATCCAACAACGAGTACTGCGTATGGCAGTGCAAATGGCAGAATTCCATAGTGCTTACAAACTTGTACAGCTTAATGTACCGGATAATTCCATTGGCGCAGCAAGGCTGCTGCTTTTTCGCGCACCTGACCTTGCAAGACGATTTCGTTATCTACGACACTTCCTCCGATGCCACAGGCGCTTTTGAGTCGGCGGGCTAATTCATGAATCGCATCAGCTGGTATGGTAAACCCACCGATGATGGTTACCGTTTTTCCCCCGCGGCCTTTGCGTTCGGTACGCAACCACAGCCGATGTTGCTGTTTTGAGTTTTGCTGATCAGTAGCCGAAGCGGAAGTGCTGTACACCAACACCCGCGAGCTGTTTTTTCCCATTGACTATATCCTTCCTTGATGATCCATATCAAAAGTACAGAAGGCGCCAGGGCCGATGCAGCAAATTATCAACAAAAACTCAGGCTGTGGCGGCTTTCATGCTAATGTCCACGCTGCGGTATGCATGGGTTAATGCACCTACCGAGATATAATCGACCCCCGTGGCGGCCACCTGGTATACGTTGTCCAAGGTGATGCCACCTGAGGCCTCTGTTTCGTAACGTCCGCCGATGAGTTGCACCGCCTGAGCCAGTTCGGGCAAGGAAAAATTATCCAGCATGATGCGTTGCACGCCGCCATGCCGGACGATCCGCTGCACTTCATCCAGGTTTCGGGCCTCTATTTCAATGGGAAGCTGCAGCCCTTTTTGCTGCAAGTAATCAACAGAGCGATCGATAGCCACTTCAACACCACCACAAAAATCAATATGGTTATCCTTGATCAGAATCATGTCGTAAAGTCCCAAGCGATGATTGACACCACCACCCAGCCGAACGGCCCATTTCTCTGCTGCTCGAAAAAGAGGTGTGGTTTTTCGCGTATCCAATATGCGCGCCCGATAGGGATAAACAGCATCCACAAAGCGTCGGGTCAATGTAGCGATGCCACTCATACGCTGCAAGCAGTTCAATGCAAGGCGTTCTGCCGCCAACAAGCTCTGCGCACGGCCTCGCACGTACATCAACTCCGAACCTGCCGGCACCCGCTGCCCGTCACAAACTTGTACCTGAATGTCAACGTGCACATCCAAAAAACGGAAGACCATGCATGCCAAATCGACACCTGCAACAATACAAGTTTCCTTCGCCACAACAACAGCACCTGCCTGGACGTTGGCTTCCACACATGCAAGGCTGGTGTGATCGCCCTCGCCGATGTCTTCTCGAAGAGCCTGTTCAATGAACTGTTGCCAGTTCAAGCATTAAGGTTTTTCAAAATTTATTTCCTGCAACAGATATTGACTCCCTTCCTGCTTGACTAAGAAATAGACACGAAAATTTTGCGTTGAGGTGACCAATTGACCTATGGCAAAGTCGGCGCCCCGGTTAGCGGTGCTGCCGCGATGAACTAAATCGAAGCTTTTCACTTTGTTTTTGGAGAAAAAGTCCCGCAACACCATTTCACCCTGTGTCCTGCTGTATGTAGCCTGCCGCGACAAGATGCCGATCTGGATCTGTTCATCGAAATAACGGGCTAACTCACGTGAATTGCCGGCACGGATAGCCGAGACGATTGGATCTATGACGTTTTGCTGATTGGGAGCTGACAGGTATGCTAAATTGGGTACCAACAATAATCCAACGAACAACTTGCTTAGAAGGGCGCAAACCGGATCCATGGTTGGATGCTTTTAATAAGCTAGGTCAAAAATATTGCCAACCTTAACAAAATGTTAGAGCGATCGACTGATTCCGGCAACAGAGCCTTTAGCAAGCGCATGGCAGGGGTCGGCTATTTTTGGCGCGTATGCGCAAGGTTGCCCTCATAATCTTAGATGGCTGGGGCCACGGCCAGCATCCGGCAAGTGATGCAATTTATCAAGCACAGGTGCCTTTTGTAAAGAGCTTGTATCGAAAATATCCCAATACGGAACTCTGCACCAGTGGCGAAGCCGTAGGCTTACCCGAGGGGCAAATGGGCAATTCCGAAGTAGGCCACCTCAATCTTGGTGCCGGTCGTGTGGTTTACCAGGAACTGGTACGTATCAACCGTGCCATACGCGACGGAACCTTGGAGCAGAACAGCGTACTGAAAAATCTATTTTCCTACTGCCACGCCCAGCAAAAGCCCTTGCATCTCATGGGATTGGTCAGCGATGGTGGAGTTCATTCCCACATCAATCACTTGATCGCTTTGGTTCGCTATGCCCATCGGGCCGCTGTTCCGGCAATCTACATTCACGCCTTCACCGACGGTCGCGATACAGACCCTAAAAGCGGCATCGGTTTTATTCGACAGCTTCTTCAAGAAGTTGAGGGAACAGGGGCCCAATTGGCATCTGTCGTCGGGAGATACTATGCCATGGACCGCGATCATCGGTGGCAGCGCACAGCGTTAGCCTATGCTCTATTGACCAAAGGTCAAGGCACCCCTGCTACGGATGCGATATCAGCCCTGCAACAATCCTATGAAGCTGGCATTACCGATGAGTTTGTGGAACCGATAAGCCTAAGAGACGCTGATGGGCAAGCGGTTGCCGTAATTCGCCCCGGCGATGCCGTGCTTTGTTTCAACTTCAGAACCGACCGATGCCGGCAAATCACCCGTGCCCTTACACAAGAAGATTTTCCTCAATACCACATGTACCGAATGCCTCTTCGATACGTCACCATGACGCAATACGATGCTACGTTTGTAAACGTCGATTACCTGATAGGCAGCCAAGACCTCAACCACACCTTGGGAGAAATCATCAGTAACCAGGGATGGGTGCAATTGCGTATCGCTGAAACAGAAAAATATCCGCATGTTACCTACTTCTTCAATGGCGGACGTGAAGAACCTTTCCCCGGAGAACATCGCATTCTTGTTCCTTCGCCCCGAGTAGCCACGTACGACTTGCAACCGGAAATGAGCGCACGAGAGGTTACCCAGGCGTTGCTGCAACAACTGGACCCCCTTGCGCCCATGTTCATTTGCTTAAACTTTGCCAATCCCGATATGGTTGGTCATACCGGCAATTTCGCTGCTGTGGTTGCAGCCGTTGAAACTGTTGACCAGTGTGTGGCCCAAGTCACAGAAGCTCTGGTACAGCGCCAGTACACGATAATACTTACCGCTGACCACGGCAATGCTGATTACATGATAAACGAAGACGGCTCGCCCAATACTGCCCATACCTTAAATCCCGTACCCCTGTTTTTGATCAATGGCCCTTCCGATTGTAAGCTTCAAAAAGGCAAACTCGCAGACATCGCACCTACCATCCTTTACCTTATGGGGGTACCCTTACCCGATGAAATGGATGGGAATAACCTGATCGTCACTCATCCAAGTGCTCAATGAACGTGTTATCTGAAATGAATACCAGGGCCCGCGCAGAAACAAATAAAAATTTATGTTAAGGGTTAATAGTTACCCTATCCACTTTTTTTACCGTCAAGTTGCCGGACCCTTGAACTTCTTGGTTGCCTAAAACAGGTCCGTCAAGCATCTACCTGTAAAAATCCCTCGGGCATAGCCCAAAAACTTGAAGACCCAAGTATAATTCAACAATACAGAATTTTGTGCACGATAAAAAGTCTTTAGCCCATTCAAGCACCCTTAGTTGTATCTTTTATATTGGATTTTTCACCACTAATACAGCAAGTATGTTTTCTCTAAAGCATTTTTATATGGATCTTCAAGCAAGTTTTAATGACCTATGGCGCATATGCACATCAAAAAAAAGCTGATTTGTTTAACGGCTTTCTTGCTGACGGCCTGCCACCCCGTTAGCGAAAAAGCTGTGGCCCCGGTTGTCCCGGAAATTACCACCTTGCTGGATTCTGTGGTGAACCAACTGTACCGCGATTCCGTTACCGTGACCCGAACCATGACAATCAACCAGCAACGCAGTCAACAAACTCTAAAATGGATAGACTGGAAAAAAGAACTGGCTTTGTTTTACCGATCGGATATCAGCAACGCTTCCACAGCTGCACGGTACGAGGCTGATACCTTGGATGCCGACAGCGTTCGCGTGCTTACGTTTTTAGCTACGGATTCATCGTTACGAACGCGTAAGCTACAGCTGTTCTTCAAAAACGATCGATTGGAAAAAATGTACATCCGAAATGCCCAATCGAGTTGGTGGTCGGAAATGCAGGAAGAACTATACCTTTTCCCCGAAGAAGGCTACTCTATACGATCTAACACCAGCAATCGACTTTTTGGCCACCAACAAATGCTCATCACGGGCTTATTTCATGTAGGCAAGACACAACCGTGATGCGCGCAGGCTAACGTCTTTCGTATTATGTTGCAATCCTGTTTTGCCATGTCACGCCATGAGTTATGCAATTTGTGAGCTGACGGCCATCCCGCTTCGTGCTGAGGCGAGCCACCGCAGCGAAATGGTCAGTCAACTGCTGTTTGGAGAAATGGCAGAAGTGATCCGACATGAAAAGGAATGGCTGCTGTTGCGTAGCCTCTACGATCAGTATGAAGGTTGGTGTTGGAAGAAGCAGGTGCGCTTGCTGGATAATGAGGAAGGCATGGCGCTGCGGGAAAAGTCCACAGCCGTTGTCACCGATCTTTTCGGCGAAGCTCAATCGACGCGCAGAAACATTCTGCTGTGTGCTGGTGCTTCACTGCTTGCATTTGATCCAAAGCAAGGTACATTTCAACTCGGCGATGAAAAGTTTCACACCGCTGTTTCCGTCACCCACGCACAGAGTGGCACGCATCCAGAGCGCATCACTTGGTACGCATTAAAATTTGCCGGCCTTCCTTACTTGTGGGGGGGCAGAACACCGTTTGGCTTTGATTGTTCCGGTTTTACTCAAGTGGTCATGAAGATGGTGGGCGTTCAGCTGCCACGCGATGCGTGGCAACAAGCAGAACAAGGTCTGCTCATTCCATTTTTTCAGCAAGCACAACCCGGCGACCTGGCCTTCTTTGAGGATGATGACGGCCGTATCGTTCATACCGGCCTCATTCTACCCGGCCAGCAGATAATTCATGCCTCTGGCTACGTTCGCATTGACCCCATAGATCACTATGGAATTTTCGACATGGCTTCCGGCCGATACAGCCATCGGCTGCGTTTGATTCGCAGATTTCTTTAGCACAATAAATAAGTAAAATTTTTTTATGACAAGGAGAAAAGTAAAGCCACTTGATGGGCTCAAGGGGTTCCCCTTCATCGTAGTTTGTTTGCCCGCGCCTCATGCTGCATGTCTTTATCAAATAGGCGGCCATGATTCCACTGCTTTCTGCTGATCAGATACGGGAAATCGATCGGGCCACCCTGCAAGAACAAGGGTTGCAGGACCACGAGCTAATGTGGCGTGCAGCATCACGCCTGTTTGAACATCTAACAGCATTGCTTCGCCGCAAAAAACTCGAGCATGCTCCAGTTTTTGTTTTTGCCGGACCGAGCAACAACGGCGGCGACGGTCTAGTGACCGCATTGCATCTGCTGCAACAAGCTCATCACAAGGTTCATGTGTTTTTGCTAAGCCGGACTGGCAGTGCTTCGTTTACTTACTATCTTAAACTCCTTGAGCAGCATTGTCCTGCTCAACTGCTCACAGCACCCTCTGATTTTCCATCCATTCCCGATGACGCTGTTGTCATCGATGCCTTGTTCGGCACGGGGCTGAACCGACCGCTTCAAGGGCTCAGCGCAGCGCTGGTGCATCACCTCAACAGGTATGGCGCGCTGCGCGTTTCCATTGACCTGCCCAGCGGACTTTTGGTTGATGTGCCGTCCGTCGAACCGATATTCCAGGCCCACGTTACGTTCACTTTTCAGTTGCCCAAGCTGTCTTTTTTGTTTGCCGAAAACGAACGCTATGTAGGCAGCTGGGAGGTGGTAGATATTGGATTAAGCAAAGCAGCTATTCAAGAAGCAAGTAAAGCCTCGAGCCTGTTCATGCTGGAAAAAACCGATGTGGCGGCTCTGCTACAATCGCGCCGTCGCTTTGCACATAAAGGAAACTTTGGTCATGCCTTACTGCTGGCTGGCCAGCCCGCTACGGCAGGAGCCGCAATCCTCTGTGCTCAAGCCTGTGTGCGCAGCGGGGCCGGACTTACAACGGCATTGATTCCGGAAACAATTCGTTCGGCGATCAACTGTTCTGTACCTGAAGCAATGACTGCCAGCCGAGAGCTGTTTGAAGCAGAATCTCTTTCACGCTACACGACCTTAGCTGCCGGTCCTGGCATGGGCGTGGATCCTGCTTCAGAGTATTTATTGAAAAACGTGTTGCGTCATGCTAAAGGTCCTGTCGTCTTGGATGCCGATGCCCTGACGCTCTTGAGCCGCAACCCAATGCTGTGGGACAGCATTCCTTACAACAGTATTCTTACCCCCCATCCCGGCGAGTTTAATCGCCTCACACCTCCGGCCTCTCATTGGTTGGAGCAATTGCAGCAACAAAGAAACCTGTCCATGAGCCGTCAGTGCATCGTGGTACTGAAAGGCGCGTTCACGCGGATTGCTACGCCTGAAGGAAAAGTTTATTTCAATCCCACCGGTAACCATGGCATGGCTAAAGGAGGCAGCGGCGATGTGCTTACCGGCATGTTGGCTGCCCTGCTGGCCCAAGGCTATACCCCTGAGCATGCTGCATTGCTCGGTGTTTTTCTGCATGGATTGGCCGGTGACCTGGCTGCCCAACAATCCGGCACATGGGCTATGACTGCCTCGGACCTCATTTCATTTATCGGTCCGGCCTTCAAGCACTTAGCATCAAGCTCAGACTAACCTACCCTTTTTCACCTCTTAACTTTAGGCCGTGGAATTTTCCCCACTTAGTGCTATTGCCCCCATTGATGGCCGGTACCATCACATAACCAGTCCGCTGGCCGCCTATTTTTCAGAACAGGCCCTGATGCGGTACAGACTTTATGTGGAAATCGAGTACCTCATCGACTTACTGCACCTAAAACTTCCTGCTATGCCGGCGGTAGATGGCGAGCAAGAAGAAGCGATGCGTCGCATTTACCACGAATTTTCCCTGAAACAGGCTAAACGTATAAAAGAAATTGAGCAGGTAACCAGCCACGATGTAAAAGCCATCGAATACTTTTTACAGGAACAATTTAAAGTCCTTGGCTTGGAGGCTTTCATTCCCTTTCTTCATTTCGGACTTACCTCACAAGACATCAACAACACGGCCATTCCGCTGGCCCTGCGTGAGGCTTTGCACCATGTTTACTTGCCCGCCCTCGCTTCGGTAATAGAAGTGCTGCGCCGCATGGTGCAGCAGTACCAGCACATACCAATGCTGGCGCGCACGCACGGCCAGCCCGCTTCACCAACCTTACTGGGTAAAGAACTGCAAGTATTCGTCACCCGACTCATTCAACAAAAAGATGAACTGATTCGCATTCCGCATGCAGCCAAGTTCGGGGGTGCTAACGGCAACCTCAACGCTCATTATGCAGCATATCCCGATGTCAATTGGCAGCGCTTTGCTTTCCGCTTCGTCACTGAAAAGCTGCAACTGAAACGCAGCTTTCCCACCACACAAATTGATCATTACGACTACCTTGCTGCTCAATGCGATGCTTTACGCCGCATCAACACGATACTGATCGACCTGTGTCGCGATTTCTGGATGTACATTGCCCTAAACTATTTTTTGCAGCAGGTCAATCCAGAAGAGGTAGGCTCTTCCACGATGCCCCACAAAGTCAATCCCATAGAGTTTGAAAATGCCGAAGGCAATTTGGGTATAGCAAATGCGCTGTTCGAACACTTAGCCGCCAAGCTGCCTGTGTCGCGCCTGCAACGAGACTTGACCGACTCTACCGTGCTGCGGAACCTCGGCGTACCTCTGGCCCATACCCTGATTGCCTTGCGCGCTTTAGAAAATGGATTGTCCAGGCTCACGGTACATGAGGCGCAGCTGCGGCACGACCTGGAACAAAACTGGGCTGTTTTGGGCGAAGCTATTCAAACCATCCTCCGTCGGGAAGGGGTACCTGACGCTTTCGAGCAACTGAAAAAGCTGACCCGCGGTCAATCATCAATTACACCTCAGCAGTTGCATGCTTTCATAGACTCGCTGCCCTTATCGAATAAGGTTAAAGAAGAAATGAAAAAGATTACTCCTTTTAATTATACAGGAAAAACAGATGTATGAACTTCTTGCATAAAGGAATCGATTGCCATTTTGTCTTTGGCAAAATACACGCCTTGCGCCTTACGGGCTTCTTCTTCAAAGCTCCATTTGCTTTAAAAGCAAGGTTCATGACCCTCTTGTTGTCCGCATGACCCCCTGAGAAACGTTCCGGCAAGTGGAAATCGTATTGGGTCTTTAACCAAAACGAATAACTTGAATGGGTGAGATGCGGGTTACCAGATAGGACGGCAACAAAAGCGTCACCAAACAGACCAGCAGCGTGCCTGCATTCAAAGCCAGTATGTACCAAGGCTCGAGGGATATAGGTGCAACAGATACATAGTAAGATTCTTCATTCAACGTAATTATCTTAAAATGTTTCTGCACCAAAGCCAGGGTCAACCCGAGGCCGTTGCCAAACAACATGCCCACCAATGCTACGTAAATGGCATGATAAATAAAGATTTTACGGATCGTCCAGTCGCTGGCCCCTAATGCTTTCAAAATCCCAATCATGTTGGCCCGTTCTAAAATCAGGATGAGCAGGACCGTCACAATGTTGATAACGGCAACCAAGAGCATCAAAACAATGATAACCCGTTCGTTCATGTTTTGCAAATCCAACCAGTCAAACAGGTTGGGATTAATGTCACGCAGCGAAAACGCCTGCAGCTTGGCCCCTAAATATTGATCATTAACCAATTCAGTCAAAGCCTGCAGGCGACGTGTGTCGCTGACGAAAACCTCAAAGCCACCCACTTCATCCTCTGACCAATTGTTCAGACGCTGAATCAAACGCAGATCTACCAAGGCGTAGATGCGATCGTACTCCTCTAATCCGGTTTTATATATGCCACTGACCGTTAACCGGCGAAAACGCATGGGTTCCTGCACAAAAAAGATCAGCACCGGATCACCGACCTTGAGCTTGAGCCGTGAGGCCGTCACCGCTGATATCACAATTTTTCGCTCGGCCAAAGAATCTGAAGGATGAATGAGACTTCCTTCCAGAAGGCTTGATTGCATAAAATCTGGCCTGAAATCCCTGCCTACCCCTTTGAGGATGATTCCTTCAATCTCTTCATCGGTTTTGATGATCCCTGCCTTGGTGGCATACACCTGAATGTGTTCAATACCCGGCACGGCGCTCAGATTCGGGTAAAAGGGTTGACGTATGCTGATGGGCGCTTCTCCGGCCACTACATCGTCCTGGTAGGTCTTAATAAGCAGATGTCCCCAAAAGCCAAACACCTTTCCGCTGACTTCTCGCTGAAAGCCCCTGACTATGGCCCCTGCAAGAATCATTACGGCCACGCTCAAAGTCACTGCCCCAACGGCCACCCGAATGATAAAGCGCGAGAAAGAAGGACCACCGCCTAAGGCCAACCTGCGCGCCAGATAAAACGACAATTCAGTCATCGGCAAGAGCAACAAAGATTTTCATTTTCTGTACAACCCATAGCTTTAACCCGTATGCGGCATGTAACCTTGCTGATAAGTCTGGCTTTTTCGTTAGCTGCTTCTGCCCAGAAATCGTTGCCTTGGGCCGATCAAGTAATCCACGGTGCGGAACGCCTGGACCAATATCATTCACTGCTGACCGGCAAGCGAGTGGCATTGGTTGTAAACCACAGTGCCCGGGTGGGCCACACCCATCTGGTAGATACTTTGCTGCGTTTGAAAATAGATGTCCGAAAAATTTTTGTGCCCGAACATGGATTCCGTGGTCAAGCCGACGCCGGCACTCATATTTCCCACGAACGGGATGAAAGCACTGGCCTTCCTTTATTGTCCTTGTATGGCAAAAATTTTAAACCTACCGCTGAGCAGCTCAGCGATATCGACGTGGTAGTGTACGACATTCAGGATGTAGGCGTACGCTTTTACACCTACCTTTCCACACTTCATTACGTCATGGAAGCTTGTGCCGAAAACCGCAAGCCGCTGCTTGTGCTTGACCGGCCCAATCCGAACGCCTTTTACGTGGACGGCCCTGTGCTGGATACGGCTTTTCGCTCTTTTGTCGGCATGCATCCGGTACCGGTGGTTTACGGAATGACCATCGGTGAATTCGCCCTCATGATCAACGGGGAAAAATGGCTGGCTCATCAGCTGCATTGTCCCCTTACGGTGATTCCCTGTTTGAACTACAGCCATAACCAACTTTATCGCTTACCTCTGGCGCCATCGCCAAATTTGCGCTCTACCAAAGCAGCATTGGCCTATCCTTCGCTCTGCTTTTTTGAGGGCACTCCCGTAAGTGTGGGGCGAGGCACTGAAAAACCCTTTCTGGTGTTTGGATACCCTGAGTACCATCAGGGCACCACGGTGTTTGTGCCACAACCTCGGCCAGGGGCATTGGCTCCACCTTATGCAGGTTTGCAAGTACGTGGCCATGATCTTTCCATTCTTACCGAAGCCTATTTTTTCGAGCTTAAGAGCATTAACCTTTCATGGTTGATCTCTATGTATGAAAGCTATCCTAATAAGAACGAATTTTTCAATGCTTTTTTTGACAAGCTTGCGGGCACCGACCAACTGCGCAAGCAAATTTGTAGTGGCTTAAATGAGGGCAGCATCCGCCAAAGCTGGAAACCTGCCTTGGAAGCTTTCCGACAAATCAGAAAAAAATATCTGCTTTACCCCGACTTTGAGTAACCGCATAAACGCCTGCTACCTTTGTTTCCAGAGTCTCTATGGCGCTGCGCATCTTGTTTCTGGGAACTCCTGAATTTGCCGTTCCTACGTTGCAACGTCTTGCAGCCGGCCCACACATCATCGTTGCTGTCGTCACCACCCCCGACAAAGCTGCCAACCGCGGCCTACGCCTGCAACCTTCCCCTGTAAAACAGGCAGCTTTAAGCTTAGGCCTTCCGGTTTTGCAACCGAACCGACTGGATGAACCGCACTTCTTAAACACAGTCACAGAACTACAACCCGACATTGGTGTGGTCGTGGCATTTCGTAAATTACCCAGAGCGCTATGGTCATTACCCAAGATGGGAAGTATAAACCTTCATGCTTCCCTGTTACCTCAATACCGTGGTGCAGCACCAATTCAACGCGCCATCATGGCCGGTGAGTCGACAACCGGCCTTACCACCTTTTTTCTTGACGACGAATTAGACACTGGCCAGATTCTCCTGCAACAGGTTGTGCCGATCCGCGAAGATGATACCGGTGGCAGCCTTCACGATCGGATGAAAATCTTGGGGGCAGAATTGGTTTCGACCACACTTGACCTTTTGGAAGCAGGAAAGTGCACACCCAAGCCCCAGCCCCAATGGCCTGATTTAAAGAAAGCCCCGAAAATCAAACCCGAAGAATTACTCATTAACTTCCATCAGCCGGTACATGCAGTGCATAATCATGTGCGAGCCTTGGCACCTGTACCCGCAGCTTACACCATCGTCAATCATGAGCGACTGAAAATTTTACGGGCTTCCACAGTGTTATGTGCTCCGATGTTGCCGGCAGGTTCCCCCTGCACCGATAATAGCGGACGGCTGTTGTTTGCCTGTACCGATGGCTATCTGGTGGCTTTGGAAGTGCAACGACCGGGACGAAGGCCACTGCCTGTTGATGCATTTCTACGCGGCTGGAACTACCGCTCACTTTTACCCGTCATATCTGTTGCGCAATGATGGGAAGCATCAGCAAAAACCCTGAAAACACATGCAAAAATCCCCTGCACCATTTCTGATGCGATCAGATCTCCGGTGCAGAACACCACCATTGAAACAATAAAATGAAGTAAGAAACCGTGTACAATTCAAAGCCTTTTACTGCTCAGCGCTTCGTTAACTGAGAGCTCAGCTTCGACAGATTGACCAAGGCAGTAAAAACATGCGTTACTGGGCCTTCCAACCAGATATCGGTAAATTGATGCGCAGAAGGGCGAGAAAAAAAAACCTGCAAAGTTCCGCCGGCCATATGTACGGCCACTTTTAAGTCATTGCCGTACCAGTTTTGCAATGCTGCTGCTGCCAGGGCTGCGGCTACGGCCCCGCTTCCGCAAGAAAGTGTTTCTTGCTCCACACCCCGTTCGTAAGTACGTAAATGCACTTGCCCATTTTTCAGATTCAAAAAGTTTACGTTGACGCCCTCAGCCCGATAGGGTTCACTGTATCGAATTTGCTTCCCCTCTTTCTGGACATCAACGGCATGAACATCATCCACCACGAAAATCAAGTGCGGCGAGCCGGTATCGATGAACATGGGCAAACTTGCATCGCGAAGCAAAATAGGACGAAAGCTTATGCGCACCGTGGCTTTGTCGGCCACCACTGCCTGATGTAACCCGTCAGCGGCAATAAAACGGGCTTTCCTTTTACATAAGCCTAAACGGCGAGCCAGGTGAACGGCACACCTGCTTCCGTTTCCGCACAAACTACCGATCCGACCATCAGCGTTAAAATACCGCACTTCAAAATCAGCATCCCGGCTGGAAAGCAGTTCTAAATAGCCATCAGCCCCTACCCCAAGATGGCGGTCACACAACAATCGAATTAAAGGTTCGCCAAGCCGAAGACCTTTGCTTCCCCCATAAGTAAGAATAAAGTCATTCCCCGCACCATGATACTTATGAATTTTCAGCTTCATGGTGCCCCCAAGTTAGACTGTCTTAGCTATTGTGGTTCAAAGCCACCTGAGCAGACCCTTGCATGTAATACGCCCATGTGCCTTTCTGAGCAAAGGTGCTCACTCCATAATAATTTTGCTGAGCCATGGCCTAAAGGGGTGTTTGGTTAGGGGTACGACATTCTGTCAGGGTTGAAAGGTGAAGCTCAGGGCAGGAAAAGAGATAGGGCACCATGGCATTTAAGGCACATTTTTTGAAAAGGGCCATTTGTCAATCCAAAACATATGAAACTGAAAAGCTTGTTGATCGTCGTTGTTGTGGCAGCGATCAGTGCAGTGGGCGCTGCTGCCCTTTATCAGCACTTCTTTGCTAAAGAACCCGTCGTTATTCAAAACACTTCGGTACCGTTGGCTCAGGTGAGTTTGGCGGGAAAAACCGACATACCGGTAACCATGGATTTTAGATACCCGGCTAAAATTGCCACGCCTACCGTAGTGCACATCCGAACGACATATGCCCCTGCTGCTGCGCCACGAGACTTTTACAACCCCTTCCGTGATTGGTTTGGGGAAGATTTCTGGATGCCGTTTAGTCCCCCTCAGCAAAATCAGCCGCGTCAGTCGAGCGGCTCGGGTGTAATCGTAAGTAGCGATGGCTATATCGTCACCAACAATCACGTGGTCGATAAAGGTGATCGCATTGAGGTGACCTTGTATAACAAAAAGCAATATGAGGCGCGCCTTGTAGGAACGGATCCCTCAACCGATCTGGCTGTGATCAAGATCGAAGAAAATAACCTGCCCTATCTGTTGTTTGGAAATTCCGATTCCGTGGAAGTTGGAGAATGGGTGTTGGCCGTAGGCAATCCCTTCAATTTGGAATCGACGGTAACTGCAGGGATCGTCAGTGCTAAGGGCCGCAACCTCAACTTATTGCGCAGTCGCGACAACACTGCCATCGAGGCCTTCATTCAAACCGATGCTGCCGTTAACCCGGGCAACAGCGGTGGAGCCTTGGTCAATTTGCGTGGAGAATTGGTGGGAATAAATACGGCTATCGCTACCCCCACAGGTGCATTTGCAGGATACTCCTTTGCTGTGCCTTCCAACATTGCTTACAAAGTCGTTAACGACCTCATTAAGTTCGGCGTCGTTCAAAGAGGATTTTTGGGAATCCAGATCGCCACCGTCACGAGTGAATTGGCTAAAAAGGAAGGCCTGGAAGATCTTTCCGGCGTGTGGGTAGATTCGGTACATGCAGGCAGCGCTGCAGAAGAAGCAGGCCTCAAACGAGGCGACGTAATCTTACGCATTAACGGAGTCTCTGTAAACACTGCTCCCGAATTGCAAGAGCAGATCAGCCGGTATCGACCTGGCGACCGCGTAGAAGTCACTTTCCGCCGTGGCACTAAGGAGCGTACCGTCACCGCCATCCTTAAAAATACCGAAGGCAGCACCGAATACATCAAAAAAGTAGAAACGGCCAGCATTGAGTCGCTGGGTGCCGAGTTTGCCAACCTCACAGCTAAAGAAAAAAAAGCATTAGGTGTGGAAGGTGGCGTCAAGGTGGTAGCCTTGAAAGACGGCAAGCTGAGTCGTTTCACTAAAATCCGTGAAGGCTTTGTAATCACCAGTATCGATAATAAGCCGGTGCGCAATGTGGACGAGCTAAAAGAAATTTTGGAACAGAAAAAACAGAAGGAAATCATAACGATTGCCGGCCGCTATCTGGAATATCCCAATCAATATCTGGCCTACTCATTTATTCTCTAAGTCAGAGAAAAAAACATATTTAGCAAAAAGGCGCACTTACAAGCGCCTTTTTGCTTTTGTGCCCTCCTTTGAAGACCTAGCCTTGAGCTGAGAATACCTAACTTTGCTTAAAAGCTTTATTTCCATGAATTACTGGAGCCGTTTACGGGCACTTATTCCAATTATCTTTATTTGTCACGAAGCGACGGCTGTCACTTTTGTTGTCACATCTACTCATGCTTCCGGGCCCGGCTCACTGGCCGCAGCTATTGCCAGCGCCAATGCTACGCCCGAAAAAGACACTATTGCTTTTCATTTTGCAGGCAGCTCCGTTGCTGCGCGAACCATCGTTATTGATAAAGATTCCTTATTGCCTAACGTTACTGCTCCCCTCGTTATTGATGGAACTACTCAACCCACAGGCTCTTATTTCGGCGTATCGCCGGCTAAAGTCCGCATCATGGGGCTGAACTATCCGGCCACGGCCCTGGCTTTCAATGCCCACAATTGCGAAGTGTATGGTGTATGGATATCAGGATTTGAAGTTGCAGTAAAAGTGGTTTCCTGCAATGAATTCACCTTTGGTAAGGTCAACAAAGGAAACGTGCTGTCGGATTACCTGATTCAAGGTATTCGATTTACCACCAGCAAGGAAAGCAATCTGGTCGGCTGTTTCATTGGGGTGGATACGTCCGGTGCCATAGGTACTTCGCCCTTAGCCACAGGGGTATTTGTCGAAACCAACTCAAAAAAAGTTACCATCGGAGGCAAATCCGAAACGGGACGAAACATCATATCAGGCAACTATATTGGAATCCGTATCAATGAAAGCAAATTCATTACGGTACAGCAATGTTATGTAGGCACAGATTTCAGCGGCGTGGTCAGTGTGCCAAACACCATAGGCATATTGGTCAACATTGAATCAGACAACATTACCATCGGGGGAGATTCCGTCAAGTATCGCAACCTCGTATCTGGAAATTTCAGCAACGGAATTGAATTCGGAGCCTCCTCCTCCATCATCAAGGGTAACTTCATAGGCACCGATGTCACGGGATCTAAGCCCTTAGGCAACGGCAATTGCGGTATTTTCTTGCGCAACCAATGTACGGAAGTAGATATCGGAGACACCACTTTATACGGCGGTAATCGCATAGCCTATAATGGGGCTGAAGGCATTTACTTCGAAAGTAATCTGGTCAAAAATATTTATATAAGAGGAAACAGTATGTATTGTAATTCACAATACACAGGCTCTGGAGGCATTAACGTCAACGGAGGGAATCAAGGACTTCAGCCCCCGACCCTGACGATAGTCGCCAGCAATTTTGTTACCGGTGTCACCTATCCTAACGTACGTGTTGATCTTTACTCTGCTGATTCGTGCTCAACCTGTGAAGGGGCACAATACCTCGCCACCGTTCTTGCCGACAACAACGGCATTTTTACAGCATTCTTAAGTATTTCGGGAAAAGTGACTGCTGTCGCCAACGACCCCTACGGCAACTCCAGCGCGTTTGCTGCATGTATGGATACCTCAGCCTCCTCTTGTGTCTATGCCTCCATTTTCACGCCCACAAAAAAAACCTGTGCCTATTATGAGGTTTCGTTTACCGATCAGTCCGTTGCTTTACCCGGAACAACCATCACGCAGCGCTTTTGGGATTTTGGAGACGGACAGACTTCCAACGCTTCCAATCCAGTGATCACCTTTTCGACACCGGGGGTGTACTCCGTTACCCTTATCGTCCAAACCAACAATGGCTGTACCGACACCGCTTATCAAACCATCACCGTATATGAAGGCGTGATTGCCATGATGCAATTAGATACAGTTGTTTGCCTTGGAACACCGGTTCACTTTGTCGACCTCTCTGTAGCTCAAGGTTCTTCCTTCATTACCTCCATCAATTGGACTTTAGGTGATGGCAACAGTTCTTCTTTCTCGGATTTTTATTATACATACCCAAGCATCGGACAATACAGCGTGAAGCTGCAGGTCACCAATAATTTGGGATGCAGCAGCTCAGCCAACGAAAAAATTCAAGTGCGAGATTACCCCAAAGCTAAGTTTGGAGTAAGCTCTACCCCTTGCATGGTAACTCCCGTAGAATTTACCGACTTATCAAAACCCAGCAGCGGCTCAACCCTCGTTTCATGGCTATGGAATTTTGGTGATGGTTCCTCAAGTACCGTGCAAAACCCCACCCACCTTTACACGGCTTCTGGAACCTATGCGGTCACGCTTGTGGTTACCGATCAGTTTGGCTGCAGCGATGATACTACCGTTATGTTAGAAGTCTTGGCCGGTGCCATGGCCAACTTCTCATGGATCGTCAACGGTCTCACCGTCACGTTTATCAATAACTCAACATTTAATCCTGAATTTTCAGTTTTGTGGAATTTCGGCGATGGAACCAGCTCAAATTTGCTGGCCCCTTCTCATACCTACTCCTCAACGGGCAGCTACGAAGTTTGCCTGGTGGTATTTGATTATACCTGTAATATGAGTGACACCCTATGTCAAACGGTATTGGTTACAGGCATGCCCGCAGTACTTCAGTCTTCGATCCGGCTGTGGCCAAACCCCGCTCAGCAACTGCTGCAGCTGGCAGGCCCCCCAGGCTGGGTTCAGCTTCAAATACGCAATGGTTTGGGTCAAATCGTTGGGCTTGAACAGGTGTTGTATTCTGCAGATGGAAATCATACCGTATACTTGCCCCGGCTTCCGTCTGGAAGCTATCAATTGCACATGCGTTACGAGTCTTTCTCATGGGTTGAAAACTTTGTGATCGCACCATAAAATGTTTTTTCTTAAATAATTAAATAATAAACCATGCAAAGATTGCTTCTTGCTTTTTGTTTATTCCTTTTGGCCAGCCCCAGCGCGCGGGCAGACATCTTCTATGTAACTACTAATGCTCCAAGTGGAGCCGGTTCTTTGCGTGCAGCCCTAAACGACGCGAATGCCACGCCAGGGATTGACACCATCTATTTCAACATTAGCCAAGGCGATGTTGCCTCGCGAACCATCACCTTAAACTCATTGCTACCCGATATCACCGACCAGGTCCTCATCGACGCCACCACCCAGCCTGTCGGCAAGGTGTTCGGCACCTCTTCCTCCAAAATCCAGATCACCACTAATGCCAACTTGGCGCATTGTTTTAATGTATTGGCCGACAGTTCAAAAATATTTGGCTTTTTTATAAATAAATTTCAAACCGGCATTCGGGTAGCTGCGCGCTATGTTCAAATTGGCGCGTTTAATAAAGGAAATGTCTTATTTGACAACTCTGTTGTGCATTGCCTCGTCCAAAACACGGATCATGCAGCCATCATCGGCAATTTTATTGGCATCGACACGGCGCAAAACATCTTGTCTTCCTCCAACGCCGATGGCTTGCAGGTGGTCAACAGTTACGCGGTGGTAATCGGAGGCAAAAGCTTTCTGGCGAGCAACACGATTTCCGGAAATAACAAAGGTGTGCACCTGGTTGATGCCAGCTACTGCGACTTCAACATGAATTATATCGGAACCACGCCAGGCGGTGCCGCAGCCCGACCCAATAAATTCGGTATTTATGCTACCAACGTCAATAGCTTCATGGAAATAGGAGGTGACAGTCTTTACGAGCGAAATGTCATCTCCGGCAATCTGGAAGAAGGCATTTACGGTACCCTAACATATTCTACCATTCAAGGCAATACCATTGGTAGTGACACCAGTGGCACTTTGAACCTGGGCAACGGTGGCCGTGGCATCTACTTAACAGCAGGTTCGGTCTACAACCTAATTGGTGGTACCGGCCCCTACGAAGGGAACATCATCGCATTTAACGGTAAACCGGCTATTGCATTTCAAAACTCTACGTGTGCGTACAACAGTGTACGTCTTAATAAAGTTTACTGCAACAGTTTAAGTTCTGGCAATGGCGGTTTTGACTTTAAAAACGGAAACGAAAACCTTACGCCTCCCACCCTGACAATCGTCAACAGCAGTGGCGTAAGTGGGCAAACCTACCCCAATGCCACCGTGGACTTATTCACCGATGATAACTGCTCATTCTGTGAAGGACGCCAACCCATTGCCAGTGTCGTTGCCAGCAGCAGTGGTGTCTTTACTTATACCGGCCCCTTGAGTGGCTTCGTCACTGCCACTGTAACTACGTCCAGTGGCAGTACCTCCCGGTTTGCGGTATGTACCGAGGCAACCAGCACTACGTGTTTGATAGCTGACTTTAAATTAGGGCAAGGGGGTGCGTGTGCAGGTTCGCCCACTCAATTTTTGGATGCTTCCATTACAGCTCCTGGAACCAGCATCACTTCGTGGCAATGGAATTTTGGTGATGGCAACACCTCAACGTTACAGAATCCCATACACACTTATGCCACCATCGGTACCTATCAAATAACACTCACCGTCTCGAATTCCAACGGATGTGTTGAAACTATCTCAAAGAGCATTTCGGTTGGCATCGGTCCACAAGCTGCTTTTGTTGCTCCTCAGAATATCTGCACGGGTATTGAAGCCACATTCTCCGACATCTCGGTCCCAGGCGGAGGCAATACCATTACAGCATGGTTTTGGGATTTTGGCAACGGTACGACCAGCACGCAGCAAAATCCGGTGGTCTCCTTTAACGTTGCCGGAACCTATCTGGTAAGCTTGACCGTCACGTCGAGTAATGGCTGCACCAACACGTTTCAGCAGCAGGTGCAGGTGAAGCAAGGGCCGGTGGCTTCCTTCAGCTTTCAAACTGCCGGCCTGACGGTTACCTTCACCAACACCAGTGTCACCTCCGGTTCAGCTCAATACCTGTGGGATTTTGGCGATGGTACTACCAGTACCGATCCGAACCCCGCACACACCTATGCCTGGTACGGAATATACAACGTATGCCTCACCGTATTTGACCTTGCGTGCAACGGTTCTGTAGTAGCGTGCGACGTCATCGATTTGCCCGTTGCCATTGCCGAAATATCCGGCGCTCAGCACTTGTTGCTGAGGCCCAGCCTTGCATACGAAGGTGTGCACATACAGTGGATCGGTTCCGTGGGAGGCATTCAAAAAGTATTTATTACTGATGTAAGAAATGCAAAAGTTCTTTGCATGGATGCGCATGAGTCAGCGCAGGACCTCTGGGTACGGGTATCCCATTTGCCTGCCGGCATCTACTTTATTCACGCGGTGGATAAAGCCGGAAATATTGCCATGGGTCGATTTGTTCGCCCTTAGGAGGCAAGACGCCTTTTAGGGGTTTTAAAATAAAAAGCCCCCTTGCGGTCTGGTTTTGGCCTAGATCAGCACAGATGAAAGTTTCGCCTTTGCGTCTGATTTTATTGCTGGGCATGATGTCCATAACCGGTGCCCTAATCACGCAAATCTATTGGCTACGTAAGGCCCTTCAGGTAAAGCAGGCAAATTTCGACCAAGCAGTCATGCTGTCGCTGCGCCGCGTAGCGGAACGGCTGGAAGTCAGTGCAGGATACAATATGCCTACCCTTGACGTAGTAAAGAAAATCAGCCAACGACGCTTTATCATTGAACTGGATAATAAGATCGACTGTAACCTATTGGATTTTTACCTGCGCACCGAATTGGCCTATCCCGGATTAAATATGGATTTTGAATATACAATTCTGGATGTGGCAACCAATCAGCCGGTATTTAACCAAAAGGTCGATATCGGTGAAGAAGATAAGCTATACGCCATCTCTACCAACCTGCCGGTATTTGATGAAAGTACCTATATCATCGAAGTCTTTTTTCCTCACCGGGCTTCATTTATAGGCACCAAAATGACCATTTGGCTCTTTTCTTCCTTTGTACTGATCATCGTGGTGTTCTTTTTTGCATATACCATTTGGATCATCCATCAACAGCTGCGGATCCTGCAGCTGCAAAAAGATTACCTCAGCACCGTGGCGCATCAGTTCAAAACACCCCTGACCACCGTCAGTTTGGCCGCTCAAGCCTTACAGCACGACGATTTTCGTAACGAGGAACAACGTCTTAAAACGTATGGCCGACTCATTGAGGAAGAAAGCAATTACATGAAAACCCAGGTTGATCAATTGCTCAACTTGGCCAGCTTAGAGCAAGACAAGATTGCGCTAAAACTCGAATACATAGACGTTCACGAGACAATTCAAGAACTTGTCCAACGGTTCACGCTCCGTCTTGAGCGCATCGGCGGCACAGTCCGAAAACAGTTGAATGCTTCGATGCCGTTGATTTTTGCAGACCGCAACCAATTCACCAGTGCTTTATGGAATCTGCTGGACAACGCCGTAAAATATGCTGACGGAACACCCCAGGTTACGGTCTCCACACATAATGAAGACGGCAATTTGTATTTATCTGTGGCTGACCGGGGAATAGGCATCCGAAAAGAACATCAAAAGAAAATATTTGAAAAGTTCTATCGGGTTCCTACCGGCAACGTACACAACGTAAAAGGTTTCGGCATCGGCCTGCATCACCTGAAACTCATAGCCAATGCGCACGGTTGGAAAATTCACTTGCGCAGTGAACCCGGACAAGGCAGTACCTTTACATTAATCATTCCCATAGCTCAAGTTCAGTACGAACATGCAAAAGCCGGTAGCCCGTATCCTGTTGGTTGAAGACGATGCTAATCTTAGCTTCGTCATGAAAGATTCGTTAGAAAAACGCGGTTATCAAATCATCCATGCCCGCGATGGACGCGAAGCTCTGGAAAAAGTAAATCAGGGAGTTTACGACCTCATCCTGTTAGACATCATGTTGCCTCATGTGGATGGCCTCACCATCGCCGAACGGGTCCGCCAACACAACAAAATGATTCCTATCTTTTTTGTGAGTGCCAAATCCATGACGGAAGACAAGCTGGCTGGCTTTCGCGTAGGGGGTGATGACTACATTACCAAGCCGTTTAACCTTGAAGAACTCGACTTCAAGATCAAAGTTTTTTTACGCCGCAGCCAACATCTCCCCACGCAAGATCCACAACAAGTACGCTTTCAAATTGGCCGTTACTTTTTCGATTTTCGAAACTTGTCGTTGAAAATAAACAACCAAGAAATGACGCTTACGCTGCGAGAGGCAGAAGTGCTGCTGATGCTTTGTCAACGACAAAATGAAGTTGTTCCTCGCAACGTCCTCCTCAACCATATTTGGGGCAGTGACGATTATTTTTTAGGTCGCAGCCTCGATGTATTCATCTCTCGCCTGCGCAAGTATCTCAAGGAAGACCCAAAAGTGCAAATCGCCAACATTCATGGCGTTGGCTTCAAATTGAAGGTGGACGACTAAGGTCACAGGGTCGCTCTAATCTTATTTTCAATTCAGGCAACCGGCTAAAAGGTGCTTAATGCTAGTGGCTAGAGTGGATCAGGCGACAAACATGGTTATAGCTCTAACTTTCTTTCCGCATATGCCGGCTTTAAGCAATCTGTGCCCGCTTCCAAGAATATATAATTTTTTCATACAAAACGCTCTTTGACTCAAAAACATTTCATTCAAAATCGCATCCTTTCTTGCTGATTCCACAAAGATAATTATCCTGGATAGCGCTGAATGACAGAAAAATTTCTTCTTAAAAACCAATTCATTTTCTGGAATAGCATTCAGATGTTCACATGATGAAAATCAATAATTCCATTTTTCAGTAAAATGTTCAGAAAAATCTTTACTCAACAGCTACGTCAAGTTCTATGTCCCTCCCATAGTCACAGAACGGAAAAACATCATCTACGAAAATGTATTCCCAGAAACGCTGCAACAGCCTTTAACAGAACAAATCCTAGGAAGTCCACCGAAACGATTCAATCAACTTTATCAAATCCGGGCGAAGAAACTGTAAAACAGGAGCAATGGAATCCATGTTTGGTGTATTGTAGAAATACAGGGCACCCCGCAAAAAATGACGCGAGCTGTCTGTAAGGAAAAACTGTACCGCCGAAGCAGCATTACCCCCAACATCATACCACAGACCCCCTACCCCATGCGGATTGCTGATGACCGTTTCTTCGATAAATTCAGCTTTAATCACGTGCTTGTATGTAAGCCGATGTGCATCCAGCATCAGTTTTTCTAAATCGTTTCGGTGCTGCATCGGTTTGTAGCTAAGGTGAAGGTTACCGTTGAGTGTTGGGAACGTAAGGTTGAGCCAGCACGGGTTGTCCGGAACGGTGTCCAGAAAAACCTCGTCGCGGTTGATGATGCCATAGGCAGGATAAACAAATGTGAACGGACATAACGAATCGACATAGTGCGCATAGCTGCGCTCGGGAAAGGTGATCTTAAAGTAACCTCTGGGCTTAGGGGTTGACGCCTGACGGCACGAAAGCCCGAGCCATAAGGTGCTAAGAAGCAACAGCAGGCCTTTCATCCACATCGGTTCGGGTTACCCGTACGCGCTGAATGCGGTAATTTTCCATAGACAAAACCGTAAAGACCAGCCCTCTAAAGGTGATCACATCGTGCACGGCCGGAATGGAACCGTTTAATTCCAGCAATAATCCACCAAGCGAATCAGAACTGCTTACCACTTCGCTGAAATAGTCTGCCGGTAGCTGCAGGATGCGACAAAAATCGGTCAACGACGTCTTACCTTCAAATTCATAGTTGAGGTTATCTAATTGTACATAATCCACTTCAATATGCTCATCAGTTTCATCACGTATTTCCCCAATAATTTCTTCTAAAATATCTTCAAGCGTAATCAAGCCGGTGGTGCGCCCATACTCGTCCACAACGATGGCCATGTGTATTTGCTGTTGCTGCAGCTCGCGCAGCAGTTCGGCGATACGCTTGCTTTCGGGTACGAAATAAGCCGGCCGCAACAAGTTTTGCCAGGGTTGATGCTCGGCACGATTACACAAAGCCAACAAGTCTTTGGTGTACAAAATACCTATGACGGTGCCGTCGAGCCCTCCGCGAAAAACCGGTAACCGTGAAAAATTGCTTTCCCGAACGGTGCGCAATACCTGCTCGGTAGTATAGCTCTCATCTACGCCTACGATATCCAAGCTCGTGGTCATGATCTGGCGCACCAAGACTGAACGAAACTTTATCAGACCGGACAGCAGCGGCAGGTCGCGTTCATCACCAGCTGTTTCGGCCATCTGCTCTTCAGGCTTTTCCATTACCTGCTCTTCCCATTCTTTGCTGCGCGCAAAGCGCTGCTCGATAAGACGGGATGACTCAATGATAAGCTGCGTGAACGGCAAAAACAGTCGGCTAAGCGCATACAACGGAACTCCCAGCCAACGCACCCAGAGCACCGTATTGCGGCCGGCAAAAAAGCGCGGGATCACCTCTTCAAACAACAACAACAAAATAATCAAGACGACAATCTCCAATAAGTACCATAACGGAGCCCAACGAAGACCATCGAACAGATACGTTCCAATGCGAAATGCCAAAAACAAAATAGTGACGTTGATGATCATCTGCAACGTCTTTACCAATACCAACAAATGACGAGGTCTGGCTACAAGCTGTCGAATGGTTTGAAATACCTTCGGATGACGAACTTCCAAGTGACTCAAATCACTGGAAGTAAGGGCAAACAAGGCTTGTTCCCCTCCCGAGACCAAAAAACCAAGGAAGATCAGCAGGAGGATGGCACCAAAACACACCGCTACGGCCGGAAAGACGGATGTGGTGGTTACCTGCTGAATGATTACAACACCAGCACTACTACCTTCTTCCGTAGTTTAGATTTTACGGCAAAGGTATAAGACCTAATTGCCACTATGGTAGGGTACTAACCGCAAACCCTCAGAAAGGCAGGTCGTCGGCTTCTTCCACAATATCCGCAGCCGATTCCTGCGCATCTGGGGGTGTTCCGTTGCCCCGCCGATCGAGCATCATCAGGCTGGTGGCTACAATTTCGTAAGCCCGCTGTTGATTGTTGTTCTTGTCTGTGAACTCACGGCTTCGTATGCGGCCCTCAACCAATACAGTACTGCCCTTGTGCAGGTATTTTTCCGCAATTTCAGCCCAGCGATTCCACAGCACTACGTTGTGCCATTCGGTGTGCTCACTTCGGTTACCATCTCTGGTTCTGAAATACTCAGTTGTAGCCAACCAAAGATGCGCAACTACACTACCTTCTTTGGGACGACGCACATCCGGTTCTTTACCCAGATTGCCGATAAGGATAACTTTATTCATACCTCTCATAAGCCAGTAATTTTTCACAAGGTACGTAATTTTTTAAGTATTGCCTAATGAATTGTGGAAAAGCAAAGTTTTTTAAATGGCCGTAAGGAACACGTTGCCAACCTTCAGGCACTTTTAACAAAGAAGAGTGAACAGGTACGTGCGCAAACGTCACCTGGAGGCATTGGTGGCTTAGTCGGTGCTGGAATGAGGAACTAAGCCAAAGGCGCCGCGGTACTTTCTTTAACCATCCAGAGGATTGCAGAAGGCGACGCACCTTGGGAAAATCGTAAGAGCCGTCGGTTTCCAGCCAAGGGAAGGCAAACAAATGACGGTAAATGTCTTTAGCATCACGACGTGTGATATATGTACTTCCCTTCAAGTGAAAAATAAAAAATACCAAATAACGAGTTCTTACAGCCACCTTCGGCGACTGACGGGGCAAGTCCGAGATCAGACCCTGCTGAAAGGCCACGCAATGCTTACGAAAAAAACAGCTTGAGCATTGAGGTTGGCGAGGGGTACATACCGTAGCACCGAAATCCATGAGTGCCTGATTGAAAGTGCCTGGCTGCTGGGGATCCAGCAAGGTCTGGGCCAAGGTTTCAAAAGCTTTTCGGTGGTGCGTTAGCGATTGATCCAATCCAAAAGCACGGGCTAAAACCCGGCATACATTGCCATCTACGACAGCAAATGGTTGATTAAAAGCAAAGGAAACTATCGCCGCAGCGGTGCAGGGGCCAACGCCCTTTAAGGCAAGCCACTCTTCATAAGAGCGGGGAAAACGCCCGCCATAATTTTGATAAAGGTGACGTGCAGCCTGATGTAAATGGCGTGCCCTGCTGTAATAGCCCAGGCCTTGCCATAGGTGCAACAGCTCATCCACATGCGCATGGGCCAGCCGTTTTAACGTAGGATAGTGGCGCAACAAGCGCTTGAGGTAAGGAATGCCTTGCTCTACGCGAGTTTGTTGCAAGACCACCTCACGCAGCCATATTCGATAAGGATCGCGCCAATGTCGCCATGGTAAAGAGCGGCCGTGATGGCTGTACCACCGCAGAAGTCCATTACGGAAAAGTGCATGTGTCCGACTCAGTTTCATTGTTTGAACACCTTCGCGATCAATCATTTCAATTAAAATTCTGATTTTTGCATTGTTAGATCCGGACACCACCAGTCCTGTAAAACCATGAGAAAAGTTGATTTGGTTAAACAGATATCAGAAAAAACCGGGATTCCCCAAATTGACGTTCTCATTACGTTGGAGTCTTTTTTTAAAGAAGTAAAGGAATCACTTCGCAACGGCGAAAATGTTTATATCCGTGGATTTGGAAGCTTTATTCTCAAGAAACGCAGGCAAAAAATAGGACGCATCATTCGCAAGAATAAAGCCATTGTGATTCCCGAACATTACATTCCCGCTTTCAAGCCTGCCAACGTGTTCAAGGAAATGGTGCACGATTCCGTGCCCAAAAAGCAACGCGAGCATGAAACTTAAGCACGGTTTATTTCTTGCCGCAGCTGCGGCCCTTACTGCCGTTCTCTTTCTTTTTGCCGACACCATACCACCGCCTCCCGAGCCCGCAAACCAAGCCATCGAATCCATCGATCAACCCCAAGTTGAAGCATCCACCATTATTGAGGCAGCACAGAAACTGCTGCCCGAAGGTCCCGCCGAAGAAGTTCGACAAAAAGAGCTAGCCTTGCGCCGTGCCAGAAATGACCAGCAAAGAGCTGCACTGCTGGCGGATCTGGCTAAAAGTTGGGAGCAAATTGGCCATCCTGTCCTGGCAGGTCATTACTACGAAGAAGCATACCGTATGTATCCCGAACGTAAATGGCTGGAACAAGCAGCCGAATTGTATTTTGTGGGTTTTTCCCTTGCGTCCGACAGCACGACCCGCCTTTTTGGTGCCCAACGGGCCGCCGCTGCTTATCACCAACTCTATGACCTGGACAGCACGCGGCTCGAGTATCGAATCCGAGAAGCTACTAGCTATATTGATGGATTGGGCAATGTAATGCAAGGTGTCATGTTGCTTCGGGAAGTAGAAGCTATTGATCCTGACCATGCACAAGTAAACGTAATTTTAGGGCGTTTAGGCGTTTTATCGGGCCAATACGACAAGGCTATTGCGCGCCTGGAAAAAGTGACGCGCAACGATCCAAAGCATGCAGAAGCATATTTTCATTTAGCCCAAGCCTATAGAGCCGTAGGTCGCACCAATGATGCCATCGCTGCATTTGAGCGCGTACGTGATTTGGTTGACGACCCTGAATTTGACGCACAACTCAACCATTTAATCGAACAAATCAAAAAACGTTGATATATGCCCTCTGGCAAGAAAAGAAAAAGACACAAAATGGCTACGCACAAGCGGAAAAAGCGCTTGCGCAAAAACCGCCATAAGAAGAAATTACGTTAACCCTCTGGCACCATGCCCTCTCAGTGAGGGCGCAGTGAGCCAGTTCCATTTCGTGGGCCTTTCTTTTGGCAAAAAACGAAAGGGCCCACCTGCCACCACAGATCGTGGCGGCCTTTTCTTCTTTTCTTTTGTTGCCCGGGCCTGTGAATACCTATGGCCAGTGAAACTCCATTAAAAAGGGAGCTCATCATCAATGCCAGCCGTCAAGGTGTGGAAATAGCCTTGCTCGAAGATGGGCTGTTGGTTGAATTGCATCAAGACCACCCCAACCGTGAACTAGCCATCGGAGACCTCATCCTGGCACGTGTGGAACGCATCGTCTCCGGCATGAATGCTGCTTTTGTGGATATCGGTCAGGTCAAAAACGGTTTTTTGCACTATTCCGACTTAGGGCCTCAAATACGCTCTTGGCAAAAATTTACCCGTATGGCCTTGGAAGGTCAGGCTCCGGATCAGCTCGCCGATTTCGAACTCGAACCGGAAACCGTCAAAACGGGTAAAATCGGAAACATCCTCAACCGGCGATATCCGCTGTTGGTGCAGGTGATCAAGGAACCCATCAGCAATAAAGGTCATCGCTTATCGTGCGACATAGCTCTTGCTGGCCGTTATTTAGTGGTGAAGCCGTTCACCAACGATATCAGTATTTCGAAAAAAATCATCGCAACCGATGAGCGCAAGCGCCTGCAACGGCTTGTCGAAAGTATCCGCCCGCGCAACTTTGGAATTATTGTCCGCACCTTAGCTGAGGGTCGTTCCGTTCAAGAACTTCATGAAGAATTATTACAGCATCTGGAAAAATGGAAGCAACTGACCCAACAACTGAAAGGAGCGCAGCCTCCCGTTAAGGTGCTCAGTGAAATGAGCAAGACCTCTACGTTGCTGCGCGACATGCTCAATGATTCGTTTCATCGCATTGTCGTTAATTCGCGAGAGCTCTACAATGAAATCCGCAACTATGTTGCACGTATTGCTCCGGAGCAGGTGGACATTGTTCAACTCTATTCAGGCCGAGCGCCCATATTTGACCAGTACGACGTAACGAAACAAATCAAGTCTTCTTTTGGCCGTCAAGTTCCGCTCAAAAACGGCGGCTATCTTATTATCGAACGCACCGAAGCCATGCACGTCATCGATGTAAACAGCGGCCAGCAGCCCCTACAGGCTGCCACCCAAGAAGACAATGCCCTTCAGGTTAACTTGGCTGCCCTTCCTGAAATAGCACGGCAATTACGGCTGCGCGACCTAGGTGGCATCATCATTGTTGACCTCATTGACGTGCGTAACCCCGAAAGCCGTCGGTTGCTGCAAAAAACTTTTCACGAGCTGATGAAGCGCGACAAAGCGCGACATACTATTTTGCCCATCAGCCGCTTTGGGTTGCTGCAAATCACCCGTCAACGCGTCAAGCCAGAAGTCATCATTCCCACTGAAGAAGTATGCCCCGACTGCGGCGGTACCGGCAAAATCGGGCCATCCATCCTGATTATTGATGAAATCGAAAAAAATCTAGAATACATTATAAAAAACAATAATCATAAAAAAATTACCTTATTCGTTCATCCTTACCTGGAAGCATACATCACCAAAGGGCTGTGTTCTATTCGGATTAAATGGCTTTGGAAGTATCGGCGTTTCATTCGGGTTGACAGCAGCGACAATCTGGCGATAACCGAATTTCACTTTTTCGACGCAAACGGAGAAGAAATTATCGTCAACGGCAACGCCGCACGCCCGTCGCCCTTAATTGTTCCTCAAAGATCAGCATAGGAAGCCACGATGGGCATGCGGCGGCCCGACCCGAATGCTTTTGCAGAAACACGTAAAACCGGAGGGGCCTGTCGCCGCTTGAATTCACTGCGGCTAACCATATCCAATACGCGGTTGACCAAAGCAGGGTCATACCCTTTGTTGATCAAGTCAAGCCTTCCCTTTCGGTGTTCAATGTGTTGTTCCAAAATGTGATCTAAGACATCATAAGGAGGTAGGCTATCTGTATCCAACTGTCCGGGTTTGAGTTCGGCCGTCGGAGCTCGCTGAACGATGGTCCATGGAATGCATTCCCCATTCCGATTTATCCATCTAGCCAGTTGATATACTTGTGTTTTATATACATCTCCCAAGACCGACAATCCACCGGCCAAATCACCATATAGGGTACCATAGCCTGTAGCCAGCTCGCTTTTGTTTGAAGTGTTCAGCAAGATATAGCCGTGTTTGTTGGCATATGCCATGAGCAACAGACAGCGCAGTCGGGCTTGAAGGTTTTCTTCGGTGATGTCGAAGCCCTTTCCACCCGAAAGCGGCTGCATGAGGGTTACAGCCTGTTCATACAGGCCAGAGATGGGAACAATATCGTATTGAATTTTCAGGTTGTATGCCAATGCTGCAGCATCGATCAGCGATTGTTGCGACGTAAACGGGGAAGGCAACAACAAGGCATGCACGGCATGTGATCCCAAGGCAGCTACTGCCAATGTGGCGACAACGGCGGAATCAATACCCCCACTGAGGCCGACCAGCGCTTGCGTCATATTCATTTTTTTAAAATATTCTCTGATACCGAACACCAAGGCATCATACAACCGTTCTACCGGCAGGGGCTGTTGTGCTAGCGATGGACCTTGATAATTTGTGATGTAGTCCAGATCATAAATCCTCAGGTCTTCTGCAAAATACAAACACTCATCCACGATACTGCCGTTGGGCGCAGCCACCAGCGATCCGCCATCGAAAATCAGGTCTGTATGGCCACCGACGCAATTGCAATAAAAGACCGGCAATCGGTGGTTGCGTGCAATGCCGGAAATGAGGTTAATGCGTTCGGCTGCCTTGTTTAGATCAAACGGCGAGGCAGATATGTTAATCAAAAATCCCGGTTGAAAACGATCTAGATAATCCAGGGGCGAGATCCGATACAGGGGGTTATTGCCTACGTTCCAGATATCTTCACAAATGGTGACCGCCGCTTTTTTTGCCCCTATCTGAACGGTTTGAAAATCGCTGTTCGGCTCAAAGTAGCGGTATTCATCAAACACATCATAATTCGGAAGCAGTGATTTATGCCGAATGGCGGCAATGTGGCCGTCGTGCAACAGATAAGCCGAATTAAACAAATCTTTTCCTTCTGGCTTGGGATTCACCGAAGGGGCACCAATCAGGGCAGAAATGCCGCGCGTTGCCTCTGCGATGTGCCGTACCGCCTGCTCACAGCGACGCACGAAAGCAGTATACTCCAGCAAGTCTTGAGGAGGATAACCGCAAACACACAGTTCGGAAAAAACAACAACGTCAGCACCCCGAGAACGCGCTTGTTCTAAAGCTGCAATAATTTTTGCTTGATTGCCTTCAAAATCCCCGATCAGGTAATTCTGTTGGGCTAAAGCGATTTTCATCCCCGCAAAAGTATCTTGCGCGTGGTCACCCAACCCTAACAATCGGTATAATCAGAAGTTGATGACCAACAACAAGCGCAAGAAGTTTTGCCGGGCTTTTTGCTTGAAGTCTTCCGGTAATGACAAGACGTTGACAAAACCATTTGAAAACTGAAGGCCTACTTGCGCTGAAGTGACGCCGGGCAACTCATGCTCAATACCCCCGCCGATGACCAGTCCCATATTAAACAAACTGACATCTTTAGAAAAGTTCAACTTGCTTTCACTAAAAGCGGTGCTAGAAAGATCGCCACGCGAACGTATGCGGACGCCGCCTTGCACACCAAATTGCGCGAAATAGCGCAATTCACCTACTTGGTTGCTTAGCAACCTTACAGTAAACGGCACCTCTAAATATTGATTGCGAATGAACAACTCAGTTCCGCCACTGTAAGCAATATCGGTAGAACCGAAACGCACCGAGTCGGCGAATTCAACCTTACCGCCCACCTGTGATAGAAACAGGCCGGTGCAAAACGAATAGTTATCGGCAATGAACAAATCGAGCTGGACGCCGTAGTAATAGCCCAAATAAGATCCGGTGCGTTCCAGGCCACGTTCCGGCGCTACTGGCCATGAAATTTGCGGGCCGGCAGTGATGCCTAACTGAAAATCATCTTGACCCCAGACTTGGGTAAAAAGGCTGAGGCATAGGAAAAAAACAACAGCGATGCGTACCATAGATGCGCTGCAAGATACACAGGAATCCCTACAGAATTCCTATGGAAAAAAATGCTGCCGCCTACTGGCAGCAGCCCTTGGCTATTGCGGGCATTGGAAAGCTATGCCTCACCGAATTTTTTCCGATAGGTTTCGCCGATGGCCGCGATTTCATGAACGGCGCGATCTAAATGCTTTTCATAAAGATCTACCAAATCCTCTAATGTGATCTGTCCGTGATTTTCATAATAGATGGTATGTAGCCAGATGTGTTGGTCTATATTTTTCAGCAAGAGGTAATTGCTGGCTCGCAGCAGCCGAAATAGTTTCAGCGAAGGCCCGATGGCTTTTTGATAATAGGGCAAAGCTTCTACCCACAAGTCTTTATCAAAGGCAAAGATGCGCTGGGTGGGTTCGGCAACGGCCCGGCGCAGGTTCACGTAAGCAGAGGCTTCCATGTCAGCTAGATGTATTACAATTTCGTTGATATTCCACTCATCGGGTCGTAAGCGAAACTTGATGCTTTCGCGCGGCACCTGACGTAGTTCGTACATGAGCCGCAAGTATCCGCTGCCGTATCTCCGTAACTTCCTTTCTCGCGTAGTAATCATTACCTGCGATTTGCCCGAAAAGATACAACCTCAAACAGGTTGCCGTAAGGCTTTTCGGTGCCTGATATGGACATCATTTGATTATTTCGCTGTGCGCACCACATGGCCGGTTACCAACATGTGCTGGACACCCCCATAGAGTTCCTTAAGGGGGTTGGTCCCGTGCGCGCAGAGCTGCTTAAAAAAGAACTTAGCATTTTCACCTTCGGTGACCTTTTGTGCCATTTTCCGTTCCGATATCTCGATCGAACACAATTTACGCCCATAAGCCAGCTACAACCGCAGCAGCAGTTTGTTCAGGTAAAAGGAACGCTTGGTGCCAAACAATTCATAGGTGAGGGTCGAAACCGTCGACTTTCGGCATGGCTGCACGATGACAGCGGCCAGTTGGAGCTGGTTTGGTTTCAAGGTCTGAAATGGGCAGAAAAAAACCTCACCGTTGGCGCTACCTATGCGGCATTTGGTAGGCTGAATTTTTTCCGTGGGCAGTACAGCATCACCCATCCGGAATTAGCTCGGCTTGACGACGGGCAACAAGCGTCATTTGCTGGCCGCATGCAACCGGTTTATCCCTCAACCGAAAAGCTAAAAAGCCGCCATTTAGACAGCCGTGGCCTTGCCCGTCTGATCCAAACCCTTTTAGAGCAGCTAAAGCCCACCGATATTGCAGAAATACTCCCCAGTGATGTTTTACAACGGCATCGACTGCTAAGTCGTTACGATGCATTCAGGTACATACATCTGCCGCCCTCGGAGCAAGAAGGAGAGCAGGCACGACAACGGTTTTGTTTCGAAGAGTTATTCCTGCATCAAGTACGTATGGCGCGTCTGCATCGTTTTCGCCACGTGCGACAACCCGCCCTGATGCTGAAACGCAGCGGCGATTTATTACAGCAGTTCTACCGGCAGAATGTTCCGTTTCAACTTACCGAAGCGCAAAAGCGGGTAATTCGTGAGATCATCGCCGATATGAAAAGCGGCCGACAGATGAACCGGCTGCTGCAAGGTGATGTGGGAAGCGGAAAGACTATTGTAGCGCTGTCGGCCATGTTGGCCGTAATCGGAAGTGGAGGGCAGTGTGCCCTAATGGTCCCTACAGAGGTTTTGGCTTATCAGCATTTTCGTACCATCACTCAGCTCACTGCAGGCCTTCCGCTGCGTGTCGGCTTGTTAACCGCTTCGATTAAAGGCCGAGCCAGACAAAAGCTGTTGCAGCAGCTGCAGAGCGGCGCTGTACATCTCTTGGTAGGGACCCATGCTTTGCTGGAAGGATCGGTCCATTTTCATCGGCTTGGATTGGTTGTCATTGACGAACAGCACCGATTTGGAGTCGTACAACGTGGCCGCCTGTGGATGCATCTCGAGCGGCCGCCGCACGTGCTGGTGATGACCGCCACCCCCATACCTCGCACCTTGGCTCTTACCCTATATGGCGACTTAGACCAGTCTGTGCTGGATGAATTACCTCCCGGTCGCCAGGCTGTGGTGACTGCTCACCGCACCGACGCTGACCGGCTTCGGATCTTTTCCTTTCTCAAATCCCAGATCGATCAGGGCCGACAGGCTTACGTGATTTATCCGCTCATTGAAGAATCCGAAAAACTAGATTTTAAACATTTGATGGAAGGATATGAAGCCATCACGCGGGCTTTTCCATTGCCTCAATACGCCGTAAGTATTATGCACGGCCGCATGAAACCTGATGATCGCGAGTACGAAATGCAACGTTTTGTTCGGGGAGAAACACAAATCATGGTTGCCACAACCGTTATCGAAGTAGGTGTGGATGTACCCAATGCCACCGTGATGATTATCGAAAGTGCCGAACGATTTGGGCTGGCCCAGCTTCATCAGTTGCGCGGCCGCGTAGGTCGGGGTGTACACAAATCCTACTGCATTTTGATTACACCTCCACGCATTAGTGCCGAAGCTCGTGCCCGCATCAGCATCATGACACAAACCAACGATGGGTTTCGCATTGCAGAGGAAGATCTGCGGTTGCGCGGACCTGGCGATCTGGAAGGAACGCGACAATCGGGCCTTATGGAGTTTCGTGTAGCCCATCCCATTCGCGATATCTGTTGGCTGGAAAAGGCCAGGGCTGAGGCGCAACGCCTCATTGCTGAGGATCCCCTTTTACAAAAACCCCAGCATCAGGCATTAAAAAATTTTATCATAAAGCAAGACCAACAGCGCGGAAACTGGATACGCGTCTCTTAAAACTTATTCTTCGGCGGCCGGTAATGTTCATTAATCTTTTCAGGGAACAGCTCATGTCTTTTCTCGCGAGGCGAGCTTCCTTCTGTACCCGTAATGGCTCCGTTCATATAGGCCGGGCACGTTTGCCGGGCACAGGCTGCCAGCAGCATACACAACAACACCCATGCGAACAGCCGCATGCCCCAAAATTACTAAGCTGCCGGTACCTGTCGGCTTAAGCACAGGCTGTACTGAAACTGAGACAACATCGCTTTTTATTGATTTGCATTTGTAAGCCATTCTCCTATTTTTACGCTCCCATTTTTCCGAAATCAACCCTTTATGAACAAAGGCGAACTCATAGTAAAAATTGCTAAAGATGCTAAAATCTCAAAGACTGCAGCCAACGCAGCTTTGGACAGTTTCATCAACAATACGATGAGCGCTCTTAAAAAAGGGGATCGTGTTGTGCTGGTTGGTTTCGGCACTTTCATGGTCGTGCGTCGGGCCGCCCGCAAGGGTCGCGTGCCTCGAACCGGACAAACAGTCACCATACCCGCCCGTAAAGTAGTTAAGTTTAAGGTGGGTAAGGAGTTTGCAGCCAAGGTTCGATAAAAAATGAATTTCATTAAAAAATTAATATAATTTTCTAATGGGAAAAGGAGATCCACGGACCCGAAGGGGAAAATTGTTTCGGGGCACCTTTGGCGTCACTCGTCCGCATAAGGAAAAAAAGAAATCCTCTGGCGCTGCGTCTGCACCTCAGGCAGAGCCGGCTTCAAGCGCCAAAAGCGCACGAAGCCGAAAGAACTCGGCGTAAACGCTAAGGAGCCAGGCGTTGCCTCAACCAAAGTTTGCCTTCACGTATGTAGCGAATGCGATCGTGTAAGCGATCGGGCTGGCCCTGCCAGAATTCGATTTCGTAGGGAATGACTTTGTAGCCCCCCCAATAATCCGGACGTTTCAAAGGCATACCTTGCCGACGAACTGCCTCACAGGCTTGTTCCAGCCATTGCCGGCTTTCGATGATGCTGCTCTGCGGCGAAGCAATGGCCGCGATTTGACTGCCCAACGGCCGCGAGGCAAAATACCGGTCGGAGGCTTCCGCTTCAACCTTTTCGACCCGCCCCTCTATGCGCACTTGCCTGCTCAATGGCTGCCAGAAAAACAACAACGAAGCATACGGATTCCATGTCAGCTCTTTTCCTTTTCGGCTCTCATAGTGGGTATAAAACACAAAGCAGCCATCCTCCACATCTTTCAGCAACACCATACGACAGGAAGGTTTAAAGTCCACACTACAGGTAGCGAGGCACATGGCATTAGCTTCTTCAATGCCGCTGGCGACAGCCTCGGAAAGCCACAAGCGAAACAATTCCAAGGGATCGGCAGGCAAATCAGATTCATGCAAAGGCAAGCCTGAATAGTCGCGGCGTTGTTGCAAGGCCTGCCGATACAGCTCTTCCCTGTGCAAGCGATGAAGCGTAAGTCGGGGTGAGAGGACTCGAACCTCCGGCCTCCACGTCCCGAACGTGGCGCGCTAGCCAACTGCGCCACACCCCGAAATGTTCAGCAGCGCGGATGCAAAGTTAATCTGAAACCGGCAGCCCTTTCTTTCAACGGACCTCCTTACTCAACGCAGGGTTTAGCTGAACCGCTTTGTTGAGATAATGCTCGGCCTCTTTGTGCCTGCCCAGATTTCGATAAGTGATCCCTAAAAACAAATAGCCCTCGGCATCGCCTGGAGCAATGCTGGTCACACGATGAAAATAGGGGAGCGCTTCACTATATCGCCCCATCATGCCTAAAACACTTCCCTTGTTGCGCAGAGCATCCACGTAGGTGGGATTGCGTTGCAACGCTTGATCATACAATTGTATCGCTTGTTGCAGGTCGCCCTTACGTTGCATTACCGTACCTAGATTGTTGTAAGGAGTAGCTACTCCAGGTTCGATAGAAATGCATTTGCGGTAATAGTACTCGGCAGAATCCCAGTTTTGCTGGAGGAAATAAAAATTACCAATATGCAGCCATGCATCGGTGAATGCGGGCATAATGGCGATAGCGGTGCGCAGCTCACTCAAGCCTCGCTGAACCACCTCAGCCTGCTTTGCCTCAGGGAAATATTTTCTGGCCTCTGGTTTTATCAGAAACTGCCCTAAGTAATAGTGGGTGCGGAAACTGCGAGGCGCACTGCGCACCCCACTTTCAAATAAAGTAAGGTTGTTTTTCCAAACCCCGATACGGTCCCACGTAATCACGCCATAAACCACAATGACCAAAAGCACCAATACTGAAGTCAACGCCCTAATGAGCTCAAACTTCCGACGCAAAGGGGGGAGGGCCATCTTATTCCATAACTCGTGTAACGGGCTCATTATGGCAATCACAAAGCCTACGGAGGGCAGAAACAGCAGCCGTTCGGCAAAATGGGTGCCTATGATGATGAACAAATTAGAAGAAACAGAAATTGTTATAAAGAAAAACAATATACCAAAGCCTGTCAGGTGCCTGCGCAGTGTCAGCAGAACACCTAACCCGATTATTGCCGTTAAGGTTAGAAGCGATAGCCAGAAGGAACGATCATCCCAACCGACCAGTGTAAAATGTGCATACGAGTAATCTATGGACAACGGATAAGGTAGAAACAGCAACCGCACATAGTATCCCAGAAACGTGATGGCAGTGGTAAGGCGAAGTAAGACCTCATCGGTACTGGTCAGCAGGTTGTCTCCCGGATGAGGCAATCCACCCGCAGTAACGATTTTGGTACGAACCAAGACCACAATTGCAGCGGGAAGCAGAAACCAGAGCACCTGCTTGAGTGCCCGCCAAAAGTCAAAGCGCAATATGACGTAAGCGGTAAGCGGATATATGGCAAGAAAGGTTATCGATGATTCTTTGCTGATGAGCGCAAAGCCAAAAGCGAGGATTGCAGCCACGAGTGCCATTTTCTGCCTTCGGGTGTGCCAAAGCAGAAAAAACCACAAGGAGGCCAGCAACCACACCAAGGCCAACAGCTCATCCAAGCTTTTTATGTTGGCCACCACTTCAGAATGAACCGGATGGGCCGCAAACAGCGCTGCTGCTGCAACAGCAGGCAAGCTTTTGGGATTGCGCAACGGAGTATAGCGGTCTAAAATCAGCCAGAGTACAAGACAACAAAGGGCATAGACCAGCACGTTTAACAGGTGAAGAGGAAATGGATTTTGGCCAAAGAATTCCCAACTCAGAGCGAATATGGCTTTAGGTAAAGGACGATACAGTTCATCGCTTTGAATGCTATAACCGGCCCGATAACTTGAACGAAAGATGTCGGAGATAGCCTTTATCCCGCCTCGAGTCTGCCCGTTTTCGAGGATAATAGAGTAGTCATCCAACACAAAGTCATAGGTGACCGTAGGCAGGTAGAGGGCGAGGGCGAGGGCGGCCAGCAGTAAGGGTGGCCAGAGAGATATTGGGCGATTGGGTACAAGGGGTGGAGGTAGTGCGGGGGGCGCAGGCTGGGCCTGCGCCCCCCGCCATTTCTTCTTACGCTTTCGACCCATGCGTGCCGCCTAAAAAATCGTTTGGTTAATCTTGTATTGCTCGAAAGGTAAAAAACATGGAATTTCGCTGCGATTTTCACAAAGGCCTTGGGGCCTTTTTGCCACCTTAGCTCAGCTGGCTAGAGCGGTTGATTCGTAATCAGCAGGTCCCGGGTTCGATCCCCGGAGGTGGCTCTGTATCGGGCTGCGGCTTGACTTGGGGCTGCGTCGTGGTTTTTAAGGTTTTCAGTTGTTCATTCAAAAAGGCAATCTTTTCATTGAGGCTGATGACGTCTTTTTCAGCCTGCTCAACTTTCATTTTCTTTTCAGCCATTAGCTCTTTTATGTGTATGCGGAAGAAGTCGTTTTTGACATTGGCCCATCGCGCTTCTAAATCCTTCATCTCCCGCTGAAGCACCTCGATAAATTGTTGTTTACGTTGCACGAGTCTCAACATACCGCGGACGCGCCGATGAAGTTCATCCTCACGGCTAGCTATTTGAGATTCCCGCGCTTTTTTCCAGAGGGTTTCATAAATCATTTTAAGTTCCTGGAAATGGCCACGTTCAAGATTGGCGGTCCTAAGTTCTAAACGAAATTCCTGCAACCCTTTTACGACCTGTTGGATCTTATTAGTCTTTGTCAGAAAATCAGACAGGGCAGAGATTTTTTCAGACAGTTTTTGGAAATTTTGCTCGCGTATCTGCTGCCTGATGTGGAGCAATTGTTCGCGAGCCTTTCGCACCAGCTCTTTGGCCTTATCTCGCTGCATGGGAACCATGTCAGCCATGGTTACGCCTGAAGGCAGAGTGACAGTTCCTTCACGTATGAATGCACTGACCTTGTCTAATTCAGCTAAGGCCAAATCTATTTGCTGTGCGTCGGCATGTTGAGCCAAGATCTGGTCAACCATTTGCTGCACTCGTTGCAGCTTTAATTCCGATACCTGAGCAACTATATTCTTGTTTTGATCTTCCAGGATTTTTGCCCTTTGAAACAGTTCTTCCAGCTGGTTTTTAAAGTGCGCCCGTTCGTCTTTCGTAAGGCCACGCAATTGAAAAAGCTGTCTTTTGAGTTCCAGACCAAAAAACCAGAAATCCTTGAAATCTTTCTGTTCTATTTTGCTTTCTAGCCGCAACAGTTCTTTAGACACGAATGCCTGCGGATCTGTTCCCCGGACAGTCGAAGAATCAAGACCAAATGGATCAGCTTTGAAATAAGCACGCACCGTGATGGTTGGCTTTTCGGGTACAGATACATTTTCTTGCTCCTGAGGATGCTCAGGCGCAGGTTCTATTCGCTGTTCGTCCTGGGAAGAAGGGGTAGGATTATTCTCTTGCTCCATAGCTACGCAGCAGAGTTTGAAAACCTATACATCGAAACCTCAAATCTCGGTATGGGGCACATCTCTGATTTCAATTGCTAAAGTAGCACCTAATGAGCGCACCATCACACCACTGCCTGCATCATTTGGGATTCAAATAGTTAGTCTTCTATCAAAAGATCTTCATCGTATCACTACTTTCTTTACCGTTTGCTGGGAATCATCGTTGAGCTGAATGACATAGAGGCCCTTAGGCATCTGCCGCAAGTCGATGCGCGAAACTTGCTCGGTTAGCTTTTGCCGCCATAAGACTTGTCCTACCGCATTGGTCACCTGTAAGGTTGCATGCTCCGGCGTGTGGTGACGAGCGTAAATTGTGACCAAGCCATCCATATTAACTATGCCAAAAGGCGCAGTGGTTTGTTCGGCTACACCCACCAAATCACCGGCTACTATAGGTTTCTCTGGAGTCGCTTCAAATGCCATGTCTTTGATGGTAAGTTGAGAACCATTGCTATCTACGTCGCAACGAATCCATCCATAATGAACCTGATTGCCATTAGGAGAAAATCGGATGCCGAGGAATTTGTCCACGGCACCAGACCATTGTCCATAAATGTATCCATAAAAGTTTGATACCATGGCAGCATAAAAGTAATAAGGCGCTCCGTTAGAGGTCCAAATCATTTCATTCATACCTACCCATGGCCTGGCTGCATCGATGACATCGCCGGCGTTGAATACAGAAGCAAAAGGATAAATGCTGGGGTCTCCACCAAAGGTCATCGTGTAACCGGCAAAGGCATTTAGGTTAGTGGTATACGGAGGATAGGGCAGCAACCCCGCAACATACCAGCCCGTGCCGTACGTAGCGACCTTAAATTTGAAATCAACATTTCCATCGTTATTGAGATCCAAGGCATAATCCTGACCGACTCCTAAAACAATGTCCGGATCCAGATCGGTATAAATAATCTGGCCCTCTGCTTCTGAAACAACACCCACGACAGGTAAAGCCAGAGCAGAGTATTTGCTTAACATGTCGGACAACCTCGAATTGAGCGCTTTCATAGACACTATTTCTTTAACAAACATAGAAAGCCTTGAGAATACTAAAAAAATTATCTACTGAATTTCAGATGAGCGAGAACCGCGCCTTCAGCATCGACAACGCGCGCCACATAAACGCCGGCCGAAAGCCGGGTCAAGACAAGTTCTGTGATTTGCTGAGATAGAATTTTTTGGATACTGAGGCGCCCCCAAAGATCGTAAACCTGAAGCGCAGCCGGCGCTTTAAACCCAGAAGACAGTTGCACATAGAGCTTTTCAGAGCTGCGCCACAAGGTGCAGGCACCCTTAAGGTCTTTGTTGACATCACTTGTTGCCCAACCTGCTACGATAGGCAAATCGGCACTGGCATTGTAGGCATAATCTTTCAAAACCAACTGCGTACCATCGGTATTGACATCGCAGCGCACCCATGCATAGTGCATATTGATGCCATTGAGTGAAAACCGCAGACCAAGAAACTTGTCCGTCGCATTGCTCCATTGACCTAAAATATTGCCATAATAATTGGATACCATTCCCGCGTAGAAGTAATAAAGTATATTGCTGGATACCCAGGCCATGTCGGCTAGGGTAATCCACGGCAGGTTATCATCGATGACTTGTCCAAAATCCAACTGTAACGGAAAAGCGTAGATGCTGGGCGTAGCTCCCAAATCCAAGGTATAGCCGGCAAAAGCATTAACATTGGTCAGCAGCGGAGGCTGAGGGGCCAATCCGACAAAATACCAACCCGTACCGTAGGTGGTGACCCTGAACTTGAAGTCTGTGATGCCGTCGCCATTGAGGTCGAGGGCCGCACTTTGTCCTATCTCGAGAACGATGTCGGGGTCAATGTCCTGATAAATCACCTGAGCAGCAGCAGGAGCAGACAGTAGGGTTCCGGCGGCAATTGCCGTATACCGGCTTAGCAATTTTTGCAAAGCCAAAGAATGCGTCTCCATGTTACAGCAAAGCACAAAGCTATGGCCGGGAGGGCTATTGCCTCAAATAATAGGAAGGCATGAGAAATCCCTGATGAAAAACGCGAGGGGCGGGGGCCCAACGGCCCCCCCCCCCCCG
>JANWWJ010000009.1 GCA_025056305.1 Chitinophagales bacterium
TGTTATGCTCTCTCCTGACGCAGGAGGTTCAGGCACAAGCTCTATCCAATTTGCGCGACACCACCGTCAATGGCTGGCTGTTGCAGGTGCATTATGCCCGGCATTGGCCTTTTGCTGACCTGGCCGACCGCTTTGGCAGCAGCAATGCCGTTGGAGGAGCCATCAAGCGGAAAACAACGCGCAACTGGCTCTGGTCTTTGGAAGGCAGCTACCTTTTCGGTGGAAATATTAAAGAAGATACGATTATTGATGGCTTGCTGACCAGTCAGGGATTCTTCATCGGTTTGAATGGACTGGCATCATCGGTATTGCTTTTTGAGCGGGGCTTCAGCATTCACGTCAACGGAGGAAAAATGCTACCCCTACCTCGGCAATGCCCCAATTCGGGAGTGATGCTTATGGCAGGTTTCGGGGTACTCCAACATAAAATCAAAATTGAAGATCCCGATCAAAACGTCCCTTATGTTACAGGAGCTTATGCCAAAGGCTATGACCGCCTGACCACCGGCTGGGCAATGCGCCAGTATATCGGTTACCTGAATTTAGACGAATATCGCCGATACAACTTCGAATTAGGGATAGAAAGCTTTCAAGGGTTCACGCGAAATCGTAGGGCTTGGAACTTTGATCAAATGAAGCGTGACGACCGCTTGCGGTTGGATGTACTGGTGGGGTTGCGAGCAACCTGGATGCTGCCATTCTACGGCCGCAGCGAGGAACGGTTCTATACATATTGACACTCATGTATCCGATCGTGTTTGATTGGTTGTACGAGGCCGTCATACGAATTTATGTTTTGCTCATACATCTAAGTGCTCTCGGGGGTGGAAAAGCTGCTTTGTGGGTGAAAGGGCGCCGTCTGCAGCAAGCGCAGTTAAAGAACCTGCAGGCGAACGAGCCACGGATTTGGATGCACTGCGCCTCCGCTGGCGAGTACGAACAGGGGCGACCGCTGCTGGAAGCCCTCCGCCAAAAATTTCCCGACCACCGCATTGCGGTAACCTTTTTCTCTCCTTCTGGCTATGAACGCTGTAAAAACGACACGCTCGCTGACTACTGCTTTTACCTACCCGCCGATACCGCACGAAACATGAGATGGTTTTTAAGACAGCTGAATCCCCGGCTTGTCGTGCTGATCAAATACGAGCTTTGGTACCGATTGCTCCAGCAACTGGATCGGCAGGCCATTCCTACCGCAGTGGTTTCGGCATACTTTCCGAAAAATCATTATTTGTTCAACCCGCTGTTTTCTCCCTTGTTGCATTTGCTGCAAAAAAATGTATTATGGCTGGTGCAAGACGATGCCACCCGGCAGCTCTTGCAGAAAGCAGGGTGCAGCCGGGTGGTGGTTTGTGGGGATGCGCGTGCCGATCGGGTATTGCAGGTTGCAGATCAGCACGTGCAGCTTGCAACGGTCGAAGCCTTCGTCCGAAATGACCCATTGTTGGTCGCAGGCAGCACCTGGCCCAAGGATGAACTCATGGTGTTAAAAGCATTTCAACGCTTGCCTCGATGCTGGAAGTTGCTTGTGGTACCGCATGAGCCGCATCCTGCGCATGTACAACGCCTGCAACGGCTCACCCGCCGTCAGGCGGTCCTTTACTCCCAGGCAATGCATCCGGAAGACAGCCGCATTATGATTGTAGATCGTATGGGCCTGTTGGCGCATTTGTATCGCTATGCTACAGTGGCATATATAGGAGGTGGCTTTAATTCAGGAATTCATAATTTGTTGGAAGCAGCTGTTTACGGGAAGCCCGTCGTTTTTGGGCCCCGACATGAACGATTTGGCGAGGCCCAGCAGCTTCTTGCAACCGGCGTGGCCCGAAGTGTTCAAAATGCAGACCAGCTGCTGGAGGCAATTCTGGAACTCTCCGCAGCACCGGCGCAGCAAGCTGCGGCAATGAACCGGATCCTCGTGCAGCAGCGGAGCGGCGCTGCCGCATGCCAAGCCGAACAGTTAAGCCTCTTGCTTGGGCCCTCGGCGACTTGAGCGCCTACAGATACCGGCGCTGAATCAAGGTCATGAATTCCTGAACGACCTCGCTGTTTTTATCCCAGTTCAATGGGCCACTTACTTCCCGATCCAGGTACTCTAAAGCCTCCTGAAGCCCCCTGCATTGGTTAAGATGCGTGATGACTTCTTCAAAACGAGCTTCGTCGTCGTTAAAGAGCAATCCCACATAGGTAAAGCGACGGTTTAAGCCTATATACGCCTTCAAGTCTCGGATGGGCGTCAGGCGTAAGCGATCGGCCACATCGGGTATATGCCGGCGCAATCGGTCGTTCAGGGAGTGCATTTGCGTTCGATATCGCTCCGATAAGCTCTGCCGTTCCTGAGGTGGTACATTGTTTTCCGTCGTCGAGGCATACTCACTCATCGGGTTGGTCGATGGCACGGAAGGGGCAGCACTGGATTTATCAGATGGAGTCAGCGGCTCTGCAGCAGGCAAGTCGCAGCTTAACCGGTTGGTTGCCGCCACCAGTTCCTTGCTGTATAGGACCAACAAATCTTTTTGCAGCACCGAAACATGTCCGTGCTTATTTTTTATCTCATCCAACACCAGCAAGATCTTTCCTGCCAGCGAACGGATGACCTCATAATCGTTCATGTGCTCAGAAATTATGCGGGATAAAGTACGTGCAGCCAGAGCGGTTATTGTCCACAATTTTCCAACGTATCGTGAAAGCTTCCAAAAGAGCAAAACCGCTGATGCTGTCCCGTAATTTTCGGACATGTTCATTGAACCTTTCCTGCGTCAACAGCGAGCCGGCTGGATTGAAGTCATCTGCGGCTGTATGTTTTCCGGCAAGACTGAAGAGTTGATACGACGACTGCGCAGGGCCCGTATTGCTCATCAGCAGGTAGAAATTTTCAAGCCGGCCACCGATACCCGCTATCACCCCACTCGCATAGTCAGTCATGACGACCATGCCATACCTTCAACACCGGTCACTTCATGTGAGCAGATTTTATTGCTCAGCTCGGATATTGACGTCGTTGGTATTGACGAGGCTCAATTTTTCAATGACGCCCTTCCCGAGGTATGCAGTGAGCTGGCATTGCGCGGCATCCGCGTGATTGTTGCCGGTTTGGATATGGACTATTTAGGAAAACCATTTGGTCCTGTTCCTCACCTGATGGCCATGGCTGAATACGTTACCAAACTGCACGCCATTTGTGCGGCATGTGGTAACCTGGCCGCTTTTTCCTTCCGAAAAACCAGTGATACAGCTTTGGTGATGTTGGGGGAAAAGGATGTTTATGAACCCCGCTGCCGGAGTTGTTTTTTTGAAGGACTAAGAAGCCGCAAAGCACAAGACCCTGCCTGATTACCAAAGAATTTTTTTCCTTTAGGCACACATTTCATTCACCTCAAAAACCCATCCTATGACCCGCGATGGCAAGGAGTTCAAGCCTTTTGTCAGCGACGAGCAGCAGGTAAAGGAATTCACGCCCAAAGCAATTATCCTCGGAGCTTTATTCGGTATTTTATTCGGAGCAGCCACCGTTTATCTGGCCTTGAAAGCCGGACTTACGGTTTCAGCTTCCATACCGATAGCTGTTTTAGCTATTTCTCTTGGTCGCAAACTTTTCAGAACTACTATTCTGGAAAACAACATCATTCAGACTACAGGCTCGGCTGGAGAAAGCGTAGCTGCTGGCGTTGTGTTTACCATGCCGGCATTTTTGTTTTTATCGGACATGGGTGACGGTACCACCACCGGCACGGCCTATTTTAACTATTGGACCATTCTCACCCTAGCCATTTTTGGCGGAATCCTGGGCGTACTTATGATGATTCCCCTACGTCGCTCCCTTATTGTCCAGGAGCACGGCACGCTGCCTTATCCAGAGGGCACGGCCTGTGCTCAGGTCCTCATCGCCGGGGAGCGCGGCGGCGACTTTGCCAAGCCCGCCTACCAAGGGTTGTCGTTTGCCTTAGTCTATGCTGCCTTGCAAAAGATCGTTCATGTCATTGCTGAGACTCCCACGTGGATTTCGCAGCAGGCCAACAAGTACATTCCCAGCATGCAGATCAGTGGAGAAATCACTCCCGAGTACATGGGCGTGGGTTACATCATCGGTCCCCGCATCGCCGGTGTACTGGTTGCCGGTGGCGTGTTGGCCTGGTGTGCGTTGATTCCTTTGCTGGCATTTCTGGTTCCTGCCGAAGCCATAGCCTTGCAACAGGTAAAACTGGGTATGCTCGCCGACCTAGCTACTAAAGGTGGGCGTGGGGGTTGGGACCCGGAATCCAAGACTTTTGCCAATTATGCTGAAGCCATCTATCGCGCATACATCCGCCAAATTGGTGCCGGTGCTGTTGCGGCCGGTGGCTTCATAACGCTCATCAAAACCATTCCCACGATCGTGGAATCGTTCCGCAGCAGCATGCGTTCCCTCAAAGAGCGGCAACTGGGAAGGCAATTGTCGCGTACGGAAGATGATCTGTCGTTTCGCGTCGTCATCTTAGGCAGCCTGGGCCTCGTAGCCTTGTTGGCTGTTTTGCCTCAGATACCCGGTGATACATGGATGCAAAAGCTGCTTATTGGCGTCCTCATCGTGGTGTTTGGCTTCTTTTTCGTTACCGTTTCAAGCCGAATCGTAGGGCTCATTGGCTCCAGCAATAACCCCATTTCGGGCATGACCATAGCAACAATTATGGGCACTGCCCTGGTTTTTATTGCCGTAGGCTGGACCGGCAAGGTTTATGAGCCCTTGGCTTTGGTGGTAGGCGGAATGATTTGCATCGCTGCAGCAAATGCCGGCGCCACTTCACAAGATCTAAAAACAGGCTTCATTGTCGGAGCTACACCCCGACTTCAGCAAATCGCCTTATTCGTGGGAGTCATTGTCTCTTCCATTGTCATCGGTTTCACAGTAAAGTACCTAGACACGCCTACGCCCGATTTGGCTGCTCAGGGCATCGAGCATGCCATCGGCACCAAATACGCTGCACCCCAGGCTACGCTTATGGCTACCATCATCAAAGGCTTGTTGTCGTTTAATCTGGATTGGCAATTTGTCATGGTGGGTGTTTTTGTGGCTTTGGTGTTGGAACTGTGTTCGGTAAAGTCGCTTTCTTTTGCAGTGGGCTTGTACCTGCCCTTGTCCACGACCTTACCCATTTTCATCGGGGGGCTTATAAAAGGCCTGGTGGACCGCCGCAAACGACAAAGCAACCCGCATGAGGATGAATTGGGCAAAGGCAGTCTTTTTGCCACTGGGCTGGTTGCCGGTGGCGCACTGGCTGGTGTGATCATTGCCCTGCTCTCGGTGAACAATAACGTTTATGCATTCCTGCAGCGCATCAGCGCGGAGCATGCTTTGGTTTCCCTCCTGGGACAGGGTGGCTACCAACTTTTAGGTGTCCTGTTTTTTGCATTGATGGGTGTGCTTTTATATCGTTTGGGAACGCAGAAAAACGGTACTGTTTAGCGCTGATTAACGTGCAACAGTTAGTGCCGTTCTTTAATTTTGCTTTCCTCAAGGTCAGATGGCCGAGTGGTTAGGCTCAGCTCTGCAAAAGCTGCTACAGCGGTTCGAATCCGCTTCTGACCTCGCCAATCAAAACCACCGAAACACCAGGATAGCTGAGGGGGAGTACAGAACATTTGTCACCCTTGGCGTCTGTTTTTTCACTTGCTTTTCAGGGATTATTTAAGGCTTTTACTCTGGCATTGCTTTCGCTAAGGGGGGTAGCGAAGAAAAGCATATGCCATGCTGAGATCGATGGGATTGGGCGCACTGGTGTTATTGTCATGGTCCGTACTTGGTCAGTCGTATTTCGGGCAAAACAAGGTTCAATACAAAAAACTGAACTTTTATGAGGTGCGTACACCACATTTCTCTGTTTACTACCATGGAAGCGACACAGCCACAGCTCATCGCATTGGCATGATGGCCGAGCAGTGGTACGATACCTTATCTGCACTGTTCAACCTGACGTTCCCCACCCGAAACCCCATCATCATCTACGGCGGAGCTTCCTTGTTTTCTCAAACAGATATTATTTCAGGACTCATCGGTGAGGGTGTAGGTGGTGTGACCGAAAGCGGTATGAACCGCATTGTCATGCCGCTGACTCAAAGCTGGCAAGAAAATCATCATGTCTTGGGACACGAGCTGGTCCATGCTTTTCAGTACCGATTACTCAGTACTGGTGACAGCCTCAGCAGCCGCAGCATGGGCAATATCCCTTTATGGATGACGGAAGGACTGGCAGAATTCCTTTCCCTCGGCTTCTACGATCCGATAACGACAGCCTACGTTCGCGATGCACTGTTAAACGACAACTTTCCAACCCTACGTCAATTATCAGACTTTCATAGGTACTTTCCCTACCGCTGGGGACATGCTTTTTGGGCTTACGTAGTTGGCCGATGGGGTAACGAAATAATCGCTCCCCTGTTCGTGCAGACTGCGCGAAGTGGTTACGAGGCTGCCATTCGCAAAGTACTTGGCATCAGCGTTAAAGATTTTCAGCACCAATGGAAAGAGCAAACGACACTGTGGTATGGAGCAGCATTTGAAAAGCCACAATCTTATCCAACACTGAATTTGCTTTTTCGTGACCGCAAAGGGGTCATTGAGCAAGAATTCTCTCCTTCGGTAAGTCCTGACGGCAAACGTGTGGCTTTTCTCTCTACGCGCCACGGGCTGGGGCTCGAACTTTTCGTAGCCCGCGTGGAGGATGGCCGCATTCTTTATCGATTAAACTTCGAACGCGGCAACCAACATGCAAGCCTACTGCGCTTGTACGAATCGGCTGCCGCATGGTCACCCGATGGACTTTATCTTGCATTTTTTATTACAGAAAAAGGTCGTCCGCACTTGGCGTTAGCCTTGGCTGAAAACGGAAAAGTCCAACGGCGAATGATGCTGCCATCACTTACGGAAGCCCTTTCCGTGAGCTGGTCGCCCGACGGCCGGTACCTGGCCTTCAGTGGCCTGCATAACGGCAACAGTGATTTGTATGTTCTTGATATGCATAAAGACAGTTTACTGCAGCTCACGCGCGACAGCTTTTCCGACTTGCAGCCGGCTTGGTCACCCGATGGAAGAAAGTTGGTTTTCGTTACCGACCGCTTTGCCGGTGCCGATCCCGAAAACCTGCGCTTCTCAAACCTCGGCTTGGCTGTCTATGACCTCGCTACGAATCACATCGAGGCGCTTCCACTCTTTGGTTCCGTGCAACACACAAATCCAGTTTGGACTTCCGATGGTTCGATATTCTTCCTGGCAGCTCCCGACGGGATATATAATATCTACCGCTACGATGCAACGACTCAAAGCATAAGCCAAGTAACCTTTTCTTCAACTTGCGTTTGCGGCCTTACAGAACTAACGCCTGCCTTCTCCATCGGAGGCAATGTCTTGGTTTATTCCATCGTAAGTCAATCCGGATTACAGTTGGTAAGAAACGAGCTCAGCAGTCTCGCAACAGGTGTGTATATGGCTCGGGATGATGCTGCCGGATGGCTGCCGCCCGCTGCCGGCCGCGGCAGCGTGAAGGAACCAATCACAAAAAAAGCCATTGATCTCGACAGCACCACGGTGTTTTCATACCGACCACGGATGTATCTGTCAACGGTGAGCAACGCCTCAGTGGGTCTCGGAGTTAGTTCTTTTGGCACCGGTATTGGTGGCTCTTTGGCTGGCCTGTGGTCTGATGTACTGCAGGAACACTTACTCATCGGGGCTGTTCAGGCTTCAGGAACCATTCAGGACCTGGGGGCAATGGTTGGCTATCTCCATCAGAAAAGGCGTCTTACCTGGGGCCTGTCCCTAACGCATCAGCCAGTGGCTTATGTTGGCTATAGTGCTTTTTACGATACGATCCACATGCAAAATGAAGTTACGGATGTTCTAAACATCGACTATCAGGTTTTGCGTGAATTCAGTGAAAATATTTTTGGACAGATTTCTTATCCGTTTTCAAGAAATCTGCGCTTTGAGTCAGGGGTTGGCTATTCGGTTGTTCATTCCAGCAATCGCTTGTACCGCGAAACCTATTTGGTGGATCTTTGGGGTGCTCCCACTTTTCTGATTCGTGATCAAGCATATCGACTGGAAGCGCCGCCCTCTTTCCGATATGCCACTTTGTACGCAGCCCTGGTCGGCGACAACAGCAGTTGGGGGTTCACGTCACCTCTGGAAGGGTACCGCTGGCGCCTGCAGCTTACCTCCTGGATCGGCGATGTGCACCTGAACCATCTGTTGGCCGACATTCGATGGTACCACCGAATGGTCCCCGTCACTCTGGCATTTCGCAGCCTTACGCAAATACGCTTTGGTGGCCAAACCGATGCATTGAGCCGCAAGAATCCTCTTACCATAGGCTTGGACTATTACCTGCGCGGCTACAGTTCCTACTCCTATACGCTTACGGAAAGTCCGGTTTACAACGGCACTTCGCCTGCCTTGGAGCGCTTGTTTGGCAGCCGCATGTGGGTGAGCAGTTTGGAATGGCGCCTGCCGCTGAGCGGACCTAAAGAGCTCGCCTTGGTGCGAAGCTTGGCTTTGCCCTCCTCATTTCAAGTGTTTTGTGATGCCGGCGTGGCCTGGACTTATACGCGACCAAGACTGCGTTGGGTAACCTCCTTTTCAGAGCTTACCCAAAGTACAGAGCCTGTACCTTTGGTTAGTGTGGGCGTCTCGCTGCGTCTCAACCTGTTGGGAGCTGTGGTTGTAGAGGGCTTTTATGCCATTCCGTTTCAGCGGCCTTTACGTAACCCCTTCAGTCGCGAATCTTGGATCGAAACATACCGCATCAGCAACGGGGTTTGGGGTATTTTGCTGGTGCCGGGATGGTAGGCCCTCAGCGCTCCTCAGAAAGCTGAGCGGGCAGCATGAGCTTCATGCGGCCATCTAACTTGATATCATCGGCATGTCCGGCCAACGTTTTTGATTCATTAACAAAATGAATATGCATTTCCTTGGTTTTATGTGCCAAGATTTCGTATGGTCTTTTGCTATAAAAACCTATGGCGGTGATGGCTTCGTCACGCAAGGTTCCCTTCTTTCCTGCCTCTAATGTTTTTTTATAAGTCACATCCCTGTCGGTGGTGTCCCAGTGAACGACATGCCAATCAAGCGAAGCAACTGTACCCCGCAGCAAAAAAGGGGTCACTGCATTGAGGCTCACTTTTCGGGCTGCCAATTCCTTACTGATGAATTCCTGCAGGCCGTTCCAGTCAGACACTGAAGCAGGCAACTCTATTTCTTTCCATTGTTCCACTTCAGCCATCAGCCACAGAGTAGCTTCGCGCTCGAAGCTGCTGTCCATGACAATACTGTCGCCCCGCACCCGACTGTTGTAGGCCTTTCCGGCAATCACCTGAAGAAATCCATCCAAGTTAGTGGCAGAGCCCATAGCATATAAATGGGGCCGATGCTGATAATCACGCATGTATACATGCGTTTTCATGTCTCCTTTCTTTATCAGCTCCTCTAATTCACCGATGCGGGTTGTGGGCACCGACGCTTGTTGGCATGCCCCAAACCATAGACCGAAGACTACACATGCTGTTTTTCTCATCGCAACAGAAATTTTAACACCAACATTTCGGCGGCTAAGGTATTTTATGGCCGCTACTCTTTGGTACGAATAATATTTTCTTTGCCAAAACCGACAAAAGACCCAAACATCATGCAGTATCGTAAACTGGGCCGCAGCGGATTACCGATCAGTGCTTTTAGCCTTGGATCGTGGATTACGTTTGGCAAACAAATCGGCGACGATGTTGCCGAAAAACTCATGAAAGTTGCTTATGAAAATGGTATTAACTTTTTTGATAATGCTGAAGTTTATGCCCGTGGCCGTTCCGAAAAGATCATGGGTAAGATCTTGAAGAAAATGGGCTGGGACCGCGACTCCTACCTGGTTTCCAGTAAAGTGTTTTTTGGCGCCAAGAAAGACAGTCCCCTCCAGCGAGGGCTTCATCGAAAACACATCGTCGAAGCTTGTGAACAGGCGATGAAGCGCTTGCATGTGGATTATTTGGATTTGTATTTCTGCCACCGCCCCGATCCGGAAGTGCCCATAGACGAAACCGTTTGGATGATGAATGTGCTGATCCGTCAAGGAAAAATTCTGTACTGGGGCACCAGTGAGTGGTCAGCTGAACAGATCACAGAGGCTTATACGTTGGCTGAAAAGCATCATTTGATCGGCCCTACCATGGAACAACCTCAGTACAATCTTTTGCATCGGCATCGTGTAGAGGTCGAATACGCTGTGCTGTATGCCCGCTACGGCTTGGGCACTACCATCTGGTCGCCCTTGGCTTCCGGACTACTTACAGGTAAATACTTGGAAAAGGATCCCGGAAACACCCGATTGAGTATTCCGGGGTTGGAATGGTTACGCGACGAAAAGCTCAACGATGAGGCAGCTCGTAATAAAGTACTGCAGTTGAAAGCCATTGCCGATAATTTGGGCATTTCGCTCACCCGTTTGTCACTGGCTTGGTGTCTGAAAAATCCCCATGTGAGCACCGTTATCTTGGGCGCCAGCCGTGTAGAACAACTCAAGGAAAATCTGACGGCCCTTGAGGTCGTAGATCTGCTTACCCCAGACGTAATGAAACAAATAGATCAGGCGGTGGCATGACGCATTTTCACATCCTGTATCCTTTCCTGCGACTCCAACGCTGGCTGATTATTGCCGCAGGCCTTATGCTAAACTCTGCTGCTACCCTCGCACAAGCGGCACTTTACGATGACTTTTCTGATGGTGACTTTACGAACAATCCTCCTTGGCTTGGCGATGTCAGCAAGTTTGAAGTAAACAACGCGCTGCAACTTCACCTGAACGCTCCAGCCGTGAGCGACACGGCTGTATTGGTCACGGCTGCCACTGCTGCACTTGCCGCCGAATGGCGCTTTCTGTTCATCCTGGATTTTGCTCCTTCCAGTAGCAATTACTTGAAGGTTTATCTGATGGCCGACCAGCCCAACCTACGTCAGCCCGTTAACGGCTACTACCTCCGCGCCGGCAAAGATGGGTCTGACGACCGGTTGCAACTGGTACGTCAACAAGGGCTCTCCGAAACCGTGCTCATTGAAGGCACCTCGGGTGCAGTGGCCGGCAGCTATAATAGCGTCCGCGTCAAAGTGACGCGCACAGCCGACGGCACCTTCTCTTTGTACGCCGACTACAACGGCGGCACCGCCTTTGTACTTGAAGGCACCAGCGTTGACAACACCATCTCTTCAAGTCAATATTTCGGCTTTTTCTGCAAATACACCTCAACCCGATCCGACAAGTTCTATTTTGATGACGTCTATGCCGGCCCTCCTCAGGTGGATACCGTAGCGCCTTCCGTTCAGCAGGTAACGATTGCTTCGCCCCAATCGCTTTACGTGCAATTTTCTGAGCCCCTGGAAGCTAATTCGGCCCAGCAACCCGCTCACTACTGGCTTAATGAGCCCTCAAATACCCCAACCACCATTGTGCTCGATGATGTCACCAAAAGCCTCGTCACCCTTTCGTTTGATGTTCCTTTGGTGCAAGGGGTAAACTCATTAGCCGTCTTTCAGATTGCGGATTTGGCTGGAAACATCCTTGTGGCCGATACCGTCGTTTTCGTTTTTCAGCCTCCTCAGCCCGGCGACATACTCATCAATGAAATCATGGCCGACCCCTCACCACCCCTTCAGCTTCCGGAAGCCGAATATATAGAATTATTTAATGCTTCATCGGTCTCCTATGATCTGAAAGGCTGGTCGTTCAGCGATCGCAACTCCTCAATAACCCTCAGCAGCTTTCTGCTGGAGCCGGGATCCTACCTCATCCTTTGCGATGCCGACGTCGGCACACAGCTTTCGGCCTATGGTCCGGTGATGACGCATGCCAGCTTCCCCTCGCTGAATAACGGTGACGACTTATTACAACTCCTCGACCCTTTTGGTGTCGTAATTGATGCTGTCGAATACTCCGACGATTGGTATCAGGTCACGCCAACACCCACCGGTGGCGTCGCTTTGGAGCGAATTCATCCGCTTGTCGCCTGTCGAGGCCCGTCCAACTGGCATGCCTCTTTGGACAGCAGTGGAGGAACCCCAGGAAAGAAAAATTCGGTGACCAGCCTTCTGGTGGACACCGTGGCGCCTCAATTGCAGGAAGCCATGTTTGCTACGACGCAAAGTATTTCGCTGATCTTTTCCGAGCCAGTAGATAGCCTATCAGCTTCATTACCCGCTAACTACCTTGTGGAAGCAGAAGATGGCCAACCTTTAAGCGTGCAGGAAGTAGTGGTGGCAGCTGACCATCGTCAGTGCGCCCTGCTGCTTTTCGCACCGGCTGATAGCAACCGCTTGTATCGTTGCCTGGCCAAACACATGATGGACTGCGTGGGCAATGTAAATATGGGCGATACGGCTTTGCTAGCACTTACATCTCTGCCTCGCATCGGCGATGTGGTCATCAACGAAATTTTGTTTAATCCTCCAACAGGCGGTTCCGATTATGTTGAACTCTACAACGCAAGCGATAAAATTTTCGACCTGAAAAAATTTTTTATTGCCCGAGCAAACGAACACGATTCTATCGTCAGTAAATACCAGATTACTCCCCTCAGCAGGTTGTTGCTGCCGGGGGAATATATAGCCCTATCACCCGACCCACAATGGGTGAAACACACCTATTTTACTCCCAACCCCACGGGCATCCTCGAAAGTAAATTACCATCTTACCCTGACGACGAAGGGATTGTAGTCGTGCTTTGTGATACGCTGCAAATCGACCGGGTACATTACAGCGACGATTGGCATTTTCCTTTACTGGACGAAGCAGAGGGTGTTGCTTTGGAGCGCATCAGTCCGAAAGGACCGTCCCAGGATTCTATGAACTGGCATTCGGCCGCAGCAACGGCGGGATATGGCACGCCGGCTTACCAAAACTCTCAGTTTATAGAACTCGGCCACGCTTCTCATATTACCATATCCCCTAAAGTGTTTTCACCCGATCACGATGGCTTTCAGGATGTCCTGCTGATCCAGTACGATCTGGATAAGCCCGGTTATGTACTCAACTTGCGCATCCTGGATGCTGAAGGGCGCATGGTAAAGCATCTGGTCAACAATCAGCTGATGGACCAAAGCGGATTTTTTACTTGGGATGGTACCGGTAACGACGGCCGTACAGTTCGAATGGGGCATTATGTGTTGCTGGCAGAGTTTTTTGACCTTAACGGCCAGGTTTTTAGGCAACGAACGGTATTTAGCGTAGCATACCGTAAACGATAGGTATTTTTTTGCACTTCGATGTAAAATAATTCCTGGCGAAAAGCAAAACCTTTTGTGCAGTTTTTCGTAATAAAACTTGCAAGTCAATTCCGGTGCATTCTACTGTTTTATTGGTGGACGACGATATTGCCTTTTCAGCCGTCGTCAAACAATCATTGGAAAACGGTGGCTATCGCGTCTTGCATGCAACCCGTGCCGATGAAGCCCGATCGATTCTGGCCAAAGAATCTGCCCACATTGAAGTGATGTTGCTGGACTGGAGCCTGCCCGATACATCAGGCATAGATCTGCTGCGTGAGATGAAAAGGGAGAAATCCTGTGAAAACATCCAGGTCATCATGCAAACGGTGATGAGCCGCAGTGAAGACATCCAGCAAGGCATCGATGCCGGTGCCTTTTTCTATTTGATCAAACCGGTAGAAAAAAATTTGTTGCATTCTGCCGTACGAGCCGCAACCATCGATTACCGTCGTCGGCAATACCTGATGCAAAAGCTCGAAGCAAGCCAGCGGCCTTTCCGATTGTTGCAGGAAGGAGCATTTCGCTTTCGCACCATAGACGAAGGAGATCAGTTGGCAGCTTTTATCGCCAAAGAATGTCCCAAGCCGGAAGAAGCTATCCTAATCAGTGAACTGTTTGCAAATGCTGTGGAGTACGGTCATTTGGGCTTTACCTACGAAGAAAAATCAAGGTTATTGGCCCAAAATACCTTTGGTGATGAGGTAAAAAGGCGCCTCGCGCTGCGCGAACATCAGCATAAGTACGTGAAAGTCTGGTTTCAGCGTCAGCCCGACAAAATCCGAATTACGATCGAAGACATGGGTCCAGGCTTTGATTATGAACGTTACCTAAACATTGACCCGCAACGTATCTACGACAACCATGGGCGGGGCATCGCAATACTGAATTCCATCTACCCCTTACGTTATGTGGGGCGAGGCAATCGCGTCATCGTGGAAATCCCCCTCGGCGTTGATTAGCTGGACCTGAGTCTGCTGGCTTTGGCATGTATTTTTACGCCTAATGCATCGGCGTGTTTTGCTGCTGGTTGGGATAATGGCTGCCTCAGCCTGTCGCATCGGTTTGCAAGGAACATTACTGGAAAATCAAGCGCCGGAAACCTATCTGATCGTAGATACCATTATTCGCAGCGGCAACGATAGACTGAGCGCGCAAGTGCAGATCCACTGGTGGGGCAACGATCCGGATGGCTATATCATCGGCTATGAATTCACTACGGGTGGCGACGCTCAAGGTACGGTTGAATGGCATTTTACCAGCAAACAAGACAGCACGTTTTTGCTTACCATTCCTCCCGGAGCCGATTCTGTGGATGTTCCGTTCCGCATTCGGGCCATCGATCATTTAGGATTGGCCGACCCGACGCCGGCTCAATTGACTTTTCCCATTAAAAATTCCCCGCCCACCGTTCAGTTTCGTTATGCCGAAAACAACCCGCTAAAAAGCTTTCCGGTCTTGCGTTTTTATTGGGAAGGTTCCGATCCGGATGGCGTACAAGATCTTCTTCGCTATGAGTTGTGTTGGAACGACACCCTTGCCCTCCCCTATTCAGTTCCGGCCACCACTACTTCGGCAGTCTTTGAAGCTGTAGATCCGAAAGCAATGCTTACCGACTGCCGCGTTTATTACAACAACATTACTGTGGCCGCTGCTGAATTAATGCCGGGCTTAATAACCGGCGATACCAACGTCCTGTATGTCCGTGCTGTGGATCAGGCCGAAGCCCAATCCCCGTGGATGGCGGCCAAACCCGTATTGGTCAAGCGCCCGCTCAGCGATGTGCTCATCGTGGATGGCTACATCAGCAACGGCAATACCGTCACCGCATTTTACCGAGATCAACTGAATGCCATAGGCATCGCTGAGGCAGATACCTTACAGTTGTTTGAAAAAATCGGTAATACGTACACCCAACAGTCAGCCGACTACTTCACCCAAGCCAAAGTCTTTGCCCTGTTCCAACGCATCATCTGGTTTACCAACGATGCTGCCCGGTCGCTATCCATTGGTCAACGATGTCTGAACGATTTTTTTAATGCCAACGGCCGCTTGCTTATGTCGGTATATGTTTCCTCGCTCTTTGACGAACAATCCGATTTTCTGGATTTCACTCCTTTAAGCAATTTTATAGTCCCCAGCGATACAACCCTGCTGCTGACCGATACGTCAATGATCTTTTCTCTAAAGCCGGGATTTCCGGATCTGCAAAGCAGCGCTTACGTAGGTGTGGTTCGGCCCTTTGAGCTGGTTCCTGGGGCCGAGCCCCTCTACAAAGCTGAACTCATTGCCAAAGACAACAGTAACCTGACCCTAAGTTTGTGGCAAGGCCCCTCAGTGGTTATGGCTTCCAAAGCCAACAGTGCAGGCCAAACCCATTTTATTTTTTCCACACTTGAACTGCACCGACTCAATGGATTAGGCAATATGCATATATTTTTTGATCATGTGTTCAACACCTTGTTTGACTGGTGATTAAACTTGCCGTTTTTGCTTCGGGAGCCGGCACCAATGCGCGCGAGCTCATCCGCTACTTTCGCCACCACCCGGAGATCATGGTGGCGGCGATATTTTGCAATCGAAGCGGTGCTGGCGTCATCAAGGTTGCGGCTGAAGAAGGGGTCCCCCTGGTCTTGTTTAATAGGAAAGATTTATATGAGCAAAATCATGTGTTGCAAGAGCTTCAGAAACGAGCTATCGACTACATTGCCCTGGCAGGCTTTCTGTGGAAAATCCCCGAGCCAATTCTGAATGCCTATCCCGATCGCATCGTAAACATACATCCGGCTTTGCTGCCGCGCCATGGAGGCAAAGGCATGTACGGCATGCATGTGCACGAGGCCGTGCTCGCTTGCGGCGACCGTGAATCGGGCATAACGGTTCACCTCGTAAATGACCAGTACGATGCCGGACCAATCCTATTCCAGCGACGCATCGTTGTGCCTCCCGCACAAACAGCAGCACAACTGGCCCAACGGATTCATGAACTGGAGCATTACTGGTATCCCCGCATTATCGAATGCTGGATTCTGAAAAAAACCATTCCGTCAGGAACCAACCCTTCCTGAGTCAATTTGTTTTTTGGAGAATCGGATCTGAACAACACAGTCTTGAAAGAGCACAAGCAGCATTCAGAACCTCTTTCAGCATTTTTTTCGAGAAGTCGTGATGAGTGAATTCCTACAAGACTTCATATAAAAAAGTTTTATAAATGCACGTTTCCACGCTAAAAGGCCACGTGAGCCAGGCCGCCCTCTGAACATTATTTGCCGGATTCAAGGTAACTTCATTGGCGAAAAATTTTTCAAAAACGCCTCCTCCTCATGCTTTCTTTACCAGTACGTAATCACAATCGGTCTTGGCCGTTCAATCGAATTTTAGTTGACATAAATGGATTCCAAAGGCTCGCCTGGTTGTGGGCTGCCTTGCAACTACAAACAGGTGCACAGGGGCAGGTACCCCAAATCAGCTTGGAAACTTTCTCTACAGGGTATTTTCAGCCGGTTGACATTGCCCATTGTGGCGATAGCCGGTTGTTCATCGTCCAAAAAAACGGCTATATTTTCATCTGCGACTCGGCGGGAAACAAACAATCCACCCCCTTCTTAAACATTTCCAAAAAGATCAGTACTGGAGGCGAACAAGGCTTGTTGGGCCTTGCCTTTGACCCCAACTACACACAAACCCGTCGGTTTTACATTTTTTATACCAAAAAGGGTGGACAAAACGATTTGATTATTGCCCGCTGCCTTACAGATTCCCTGAACCCCAACGTGGCCGATACCAACACATTAGAAATTATATTAAGCATTCCACATCCGAACTATACCAATCACAACGGCGGCTGTATCAAATTCGGACCTGATGGCTACCTGTACATAGCCACAGGTGATGGCGGAGGTGGCGGCGACCCTGATGAAAACGGTCAAAACCTGAACAAGCTACTGGGGAAAATGCTACGCATTGATGTAAGTACCGACACCGGTTACGCCATACCGCCTGATAACCCTTTTGCCAATGGCGGCGGCAAACCCGAAATATGGGCATACGGACTTCGCAATCCGTGGCGCTTCAGCTTTGACCGCCTCAGCGGTGATGTATGGATTGGTGATGTGGGCCAAGGTCAGTGGGAAGAGATCAATAGGGTTGCGGCTCCCGATACCGGCGGCCAGAATTACGGATGGGATTGTTATGAGGGAAATGCACCTTATGAAACCGCGGGCTGCCCCTCTGCTGCTTCGATGACTTTTCCCGTTTACCAATACTTCCATTCGGGAGGCGATTGTTCGGTAAATGGCGGATTTGTCTATCGGGGCGGCCGCTACGGAAAGCTGTTCGGCAAATACTTCTTCAGCGACTATTGCAGCGGCAAGTTCCGTATGTTGGAATGGAACGGCAATTCTTACGTCGCAACCTTATTGGCTGATTTTAATAATTTCAACTATGTATCCTTTGGTGAAGACCGCAACGGCGAGCTCTATGTCACTGACCTTTCCAACGGCACTATCTATCGTTTGGCCGACACCAGTTGTGCCCCTACTGCCGTCATTCAGGAAGAGTTTTTTTCCCAAACCGACAGCATCTGCGGCATCACAACGCTGCATGCACTGGCGTTTACAGGCTTCAGCTACCAATGGTTCTTAAATGGGCAGCCTCTAGCCGGTGCTACTCAGCCATCTTTGACCATCAATCAAGAAGGCGCGTACGCTGTTGAGGTGAAATCTCCCTACACGACCTGCAGCGCTCTATCGTCTGCTATCTATGCAGAAGCCCCTGTTCAGCCCGTAATCCTGATGCCGGCCGATACTGTTTGCCTTCAGCACCCGGCTGTCGATCTGACTGCCATCCCTTCAGGGGGCTCTTTCCTAATTAACGGTCAGCCGGCTACCATGTTCGATCCTACAAGCGTTGGTGTAGGCACGCATACGGTCACGTACAACTACGTTACACCTTTGGGTTGTACCGCCACTACAGAAAAGGAAATTGTCGTAGAGGCCTGCCTTCAGATGTCTGAGGTCGAATCTTCAAGCCTGCATATTTATCCCAATCCGGCTTCACATTACATCAGCATCCGGTGGCCCCAGCATTGGGCTCCTTCAGAAGTTTGTGTGATAGATCCTTCCGGAATGAGGCGACTGGTGTTGCCTAGCAACGGCTGCTGCGAAAGACGGCTTGACTTTACCGGCTGGCCGGAGGGGTTGTATGTGCTTCGGATAAAAGGAGAAGATCAGGTTATAACACAAAAAATTATCATAAAACATTAGCAAATGAATTTTTGCCTGCCCTTATTTTTGATATGGGGCCTGATGCTCTCGAAGGGTGCGGCCTTGGCCCAAAGTCCGCAGCCTCTTTCAGGCGAGGCTCTGGCCATGCTGCGCCCTCAAACCAGTGGTGAACTGCTCTGCCAACAACTGAACCACACTTCTCCCGACAGCATCACGTGTGTGTGCTTATCTCCTCGAATGAACATTTGGTGGTTTCGAACAACCGGCACAGAGCAAGCCTTGCTCGACCAGCTCAACCGCCATCCTTTTGTTGCTGCCGCTCAGTTCAACCGATACGTTTCGCTGCGCATTTCTCCGGACGATCCGCTTTTTGCCCAACAGTGGGGCCTGTTAAATGTCGGTCAGACTGGCGGCACGGCGGGAGCTGACGTTCGGGCCACCTCAGCATGGGACATCACTACCGGAGGCCTCACCCCTAACGGCGATACCATCGTGATTGCCATAGTCGATGATGGCTTTGATCTAAATCATGCGGACCTGCTGTTTTGGAAAAATCATGCAGAAATACCGCAAAACGGTATAGACGACGACAACAATGGCTACGTGGATGATTATAACGGATGGAACAGCATCAGCAACAACGGAACCATTCCCTCTTTCAATCACGGTACAGAAATGAGCGGCATTGTGGCAGCCCGCACCAACAACAGTTTAGGGGTGGCCGGCATGAATTGGAATGTGGCGGTTTTGCCCGTACGAGGCGTGGGTACAGAAGCTCAGGTGGTGGCTGCTTATGCATACGTTTTGGAAGCCCGCATCCGCTATGATCAAAGCAATGGTCAGCAGGGAGCTTATGTGGTCGTCTGCAATTCTTCTTTCGGCATCAACAACGGCAAGCCGGAAAATTTCCCCTTATGGTGTGCCATGTACGACACCATGGGCAAATACGGTATCCTGAACGTAGGTTCAACCACCAACGCTAAAGTCAATGTGGACATTGTAGGCGATATTCCCACCACTTGCCCCAGCGATTATCTGATTTCAGTAACCAATACCAATGCCAACGATCAATTGGAGGGTGGCTACGGACCAATGCACATTGACCTTGGTGCACCAGGCAGCGGAATACTGACGACCTATGCCGGCAACAGTTACGGAAATGCCAACGGCACCTCTCCATCGGCGGCTTTTGTCAGCGGTGCAGTGGCCTTGTTGTATTCGTTGAAATGCTATGATTTCGGTCAGGAAATCAAAAATGATCCGGCCGGTGTCGCACTGAAGGTAAAAGCATGGATTTTGCAAAGTGTGGACACCCTGCCCGCATTGAAAGATAAAGTAGCTACCGAAGGTCGCCTGAATGTTTATCGTGCCTTACTCACGGCCATCAGTCACTACAACTGTAAGGTTGGCTTGCTCCAAGGGTCTGCTTCATCGTTTAGGGTATATCCTAATCCCGGTGCTGACGAGTTGATCGTGACTTTGCCCGCTTGTCAGGAAGCAAGGCTTTGCCTGTTGAATTCCATGGGTCGGGAAGTTCAATGCTGGCAAAAATCAGGTCCGGGTCCTTGGCAACTCGACGTGGATCCGTTGCCTTCGGGCTGGTATGTGCTCACAGCCCAGACCCCCCAGCTGACCTATGGCACCTTATGGATACGTCAATGAACTTAATGAGCATCCAACCAATTTTTGCCCACACCGCTGCTCACTTCTATAGGAACAGCCAAGGGCAGAGCATGTTTCATCCGGCTTTCCGCCATACGACGAACCTCCATCAATTCAGCTTCTGTTACATCAAAAACCAGTTCGTCGTGAACCTGAAGAATCATATATGAGTTTCTGAAATGATGCTTCAACTGCTCGTGAATTTGAATCATAGCTACTTTGATCAGGTCTGCAGCGCTGCCTTGTATGGGTGAATTGATCGCCAGGCGCTCTGCTTGAGCACGCACCGTTTGGTTTGCAGAGTTTATGTCGCGCAACCAGCGCCGGCGACCCAAAATGGTTTGCACAAACCCGTGTTGGCGCCCAAAAGCAATGTGTTCATTCATGAGCCGGGTTACGCCGGGAAATTGTTGTTGATAGGTATCGATGATCTGTTGCGCCTCTTTTCGCGAGATGCCCAGCGTTTGAGCCAATCCATAGGCGGTTTGTCCGTATGCAATGCCGAAGTTGACGGCCTTAGCCCGCCTTCGCATTTCGGGCGTCACTTCTTGCAGCGATACGCCAAAAATGCGTGCCGCTGTGGCGGCATGGATGTCCAAGCCCTGCCGGAACGCTTCCAGCATGTTTTCATCGCCACTCAAAGCGGCGATGATGCGCAATTCTATCTGGGAATAATCGCAGCTCAGCAGAAGCCGGTTTTGCCCTCGTGCGACAAAGGCCTTACGGATTTCACGGCCTCGGTCGGTACGTATGGGAATGTTTTGCAAATTAGGTTCGATGGAACTCAAACGGCCGGTGGCAGCTATGGCCTGATTAAACGAGGTGTGCACCCGTCCGGTACGCGGATTCACCATGCGCGGCAAGGCATCAACGTAGGTGGACTTGAGTTTGGTCAGCTCCCGATAATCCAGCAGATGATCGGCAATCGGATGTTTTCCCGACAAACGTCGCAAGGTCTCCTCATCGGTGGCATATTGACCCGTTTTGGTTTTTTTCCCCTCAAAAGGAATTTTCAAATGATCGAACAGCACCTCTCCCAATTGCTTCGGTGAAGCGATGTTGAACCTTCGGCCGGCCAACTCATAAATAACCTGCTCGGTGCGCTGAATTTCCCGCTGCAACTGTTCTGAATATTTCTCTAAAAATTCGATATCAATGCTCACCCCCTGAAATTCCATTTCTGCCAAAACCGGTACCAGGGGCATTTCTACTTCACGAAACAGTTTTTCTAAATTTTGGTCGACCAACTTGGGCGCCAGCACGTGTTTGAGCTGTAAGGTGATATCGGCATCTTCAGCGGCGTATTCTGCAATGCGTTCCAGCGGCACTTCGCGCATATTTCCCTGGTGGGGACCCCGTTTTCCGATCAACTCCTCAATAGACACCGGCTGATAGCGCAGATAGGTCTCTGCCAGATAATCCATGCTGTGCTTCCCGTCGGGTTCGAGTAAAAAATGCGCCAGCATGGTGTCAAACAACGGGCCGCCCAGCTCTAGGCCATACCATTTCAGCATCAAAAAATCATATTTGATGTTTTGCCCTACCTTGAGAACACGCGCATCGGTCAAAACCGGCCGAAATTGCTCTATGATCCGGCGCGCTTCTCCCTGGTCGGCTGGTATGGGTACATACCAAGCTTCTCCTTTGCGAAACGAAAAAGACAGTCCCACCAACTCAGCGCGATTGGCGTCCAGATGCGTGGTTTCGGTGTCGAGGCTAAACTCCTGTTGGTGCAACAACAGGGCTACCAACTGCTGTCGTTGGTCATTCGTCAAGGCAATGTGGTAAGTATGGGGCGTGTTGTAGATGTTTTTTCCTCCGCTCACCTGAGCGATAGCTTCCCCCTGTTCCTCAAACAGGCGGGATTGGCGGGGAGCCCCTACTACCGAATAACCTTCACCTAAAATTCTTCTGCCTAAAGTGCGGAACTCCAGTTCCTGAAACAAAGCGGTCAGCAAGGCTTTGTCAGGCTCGGAACGCCGCAATTGTTTGGCGTCGAACACCACCGGAACTTCCGTGTTGATGGTAGCCAGTTGTTTGGAAAGCATGGCCAGATCACGATAGCTCACCAGGTTTTCCTGCAGCTTGCCTTTCAGCTCGTGCGCATGTTCCAACACCCGTTCTACAGTACCGTATTGCTGAATAAGTTTTTTAGCGGTTTTTTCCCCGATGCCGGGCACACCGGGAATGTTGTCAGAGGCATCCCCCATCAGAGCCAGAATGTCAATCACCTGCTTGGGTTCGCTGATCTCCCAGCGCGCTTTGATTTCCTCAGGCCCTAATAGTTCAAACCCTTCGCCTCGGTATGCAGGCTTATAAATGCGGATACGTTCGGTGACGAGCTGGCCATAATCTTTATCCGGAGTAACCATAAATACTTCATAACCCTGTTGTGCCGCCTGCCGGGCCAGCGTCCCGATTAAATCATCAGCTTCGTAACCGTCCAGCTCGAGGCAGGGAATTCTAAACGCATATATGATTTGTTTAATATATGGAATAGCCGCCTCAATGTCTTCCGGCATGGCTTCGCGTTGGGCTTTGTATGCTTCATACAATTCATCGCGAACTGTAGGAGCCGCTGTGTCGAAGCAGACGGCCATGTGCGTTGGCTGCGCTTGTTCCAGCAAATCCAGCAAGGTATTGGTAAAGCCATACACCGCTGAGGTGTTCATGCCCTTGCTGTTGTATAATGGCTGGCGGCTCAGGGCAAAATAGGCCCGGTAAATCAAGGCGTAAGCATCCAGCAGAAAAACCCGGTGGTTGGTTTCAGACATGGCATTAAGTCGTTTGGGGCGCTTCCCGGTGCTCGCTTCTGCCTTGGTGAAGTGCATCCCAGAATTCCACCGCCCGGCGCAGATGAGGAATGACAATCGTACCCCCTATCAAGCAGGCCAGTCCAAACACTTCAAACACTTCCTCTGTCGTGGCGTTTAGTTCGTAGCAACGCTGTAAATGATATTTTACACAGTCGTCGCACCGCAACACCAACGAAGCAGCCAACCCAATAAATTCTTTGGTTTTGACCGACAAATGCCCCTCGCTGTAGGCATGGGTGTCCAAATTGAACAAGCGGTTGATGACCTTGTTGTTCCGACCCAGAATGCGCGCGTTCATCTGGGCTCTGTAATCTTGAAAAGATTCGACCAACGGATGCATGGGGTGCGTTTTCGTTTACGAAGATGATGCGAGTTGCCTGCAGCACCAAACGACACTACTGCTGTTCAAACCTTACCTTTGGCCGGCAATCAATTCATCATGCGTCGCCCTCTACTTTGGCTTTCGGCAATCTTGTTGATTTTCTTAATTGTTTTCTCCGGCTGCCAGTACAACACCATGGTCACCATGAGCGAAAACATTAGAGGCAAGTGGGCACAGGTGGAAAGTCAATATCAGCGGCGTACCGATTTGTACAACAGCATCATCAGTGTGGTGGAAGCATCTGCTGAATTTGAAAAAAGCACGCTTACAGAAGTAGTGGAAGCCCGTGCCCGAGCCACCGCTGTTCAAATAGACGCCAACCAACTTACGCCGGAAGCCGTAGCCGCTTTTCAACAGGCGCAGGATCAGTTCAGCAATGCGTTCAGCCGCCTCTTGGCCGTTATCGAGCAATATCCGCAATTGCAAACCACTACCCAGTTTCGCGAATTTCAGGTGCAGATTGAAGGCACGGAAAACCGCATCAACAAAGCCCGCGACGATTTTAATGTGGCTGTTCAAGACTATAATGCATACATACGCCGTTTTCCTAATAACATCATAGCGGCGCTTTTCGGATTCAAACCCAAAGGCTACTTTGAAGCAGCCTCCGGCACAGAAAAAGCGCCCGACATTTCTTTTGACCTTAAATAACTGATTCGCAGCCTCATGGCTGACCGTCCCTTGTTGACTGATGAGGACCAGCAGCAGCTGGCCGACCTGATTGCTGCTTGTGAACATCAGACATCAGCCGAAATCAAAATCTTTTTGGAACCTTGGTGTTGGGGCGATCCCCTACGTCGAGCCCGGCAAAAGTTCAAAGAATTGCATTTGCACCGCACCCGCCTCCGAAACGGTCTGCTGCTCTATGTAGCTTACCAATCGCACCGGTTTGCTGTTGTGGGCGACGAGGGCCTTTGCCAGAAATTACCCCCCCAGTTTTGGGAACACCTGCGCGATGAATTGATCGAACTGTTTCGCAAATTCCCCTTGGCTGAAGCCCTGGGGCATGCCATTCGGCGTTGTGGCCGTGAACTCAGCCATTACTTTCCAGCTGTTTCCCCTAATCCCAATGAGCTAAGCAACACCATAGAGTTTGCACAATAGTCGTTGAGTTAGGCAATGCCACATGTAGTTTTTTGGTTCTTGCTGCTCTTTACTGAGTTTGCTCTGGCACAGCCCGGCTGGTATCCTACCGCTAAAGACCCCTTGCCCAAGGTTCCCAACCGCCTAGTAAATGACTGGGCCGAACTGCTGAGCAGTACCGAAAAAGAAAGGCTGGAACAAAAGCTGACCGCTTTCAGCGACTCTACTTCCATTCAGATGGCCATCCTGACTATTCCCACCTTAAACGGATATGAAAAAGCACAACTGGCATTCCGCATCGGTGATCATTGGGGCATAGGCACCAAAGAGCTGGACAACGGCGTTTTGATTTTGGTAGCCTCTCGCGAACGTGAAGTTTTCATAGCCACAGGAAAAGGCATGGAAGGTCTTTTGCCCGATGTGCTCGTTTGGCGTATTATAAATCAGACCATTATTCCCGCCTTTCGTGACCAACGTTATTACGACGGACTAAACGAAGCCACCGACCTGATTATTCAGCTTACGCGCGGTGCCTTTGTCCAAGAGCTAAAGCAGCAACCGTATCGACTGACTTTTTTAGACTGGACCCTTATTGTGATTATCGTCGTGATGTTGCTTGTCTTATTGTGGTTTTTTTGGATCATCCGGAACTATGGCGGAATGCGCGGTCATATCGATGGACGGGGCTGGCACGATGCAGATATTCCTCCCATCATCTTTGGAAGAGGTCTGCCACCTCTTTCGGGCACAGGCTGGAACGATCTGGGCCGAACCGTATTTGGCGGCTTCGGCGGCGGCAGCTTTGGGGGTGGCGGAGCCGGCGGCCGCTGGTAAATATTCAAAATTGTGCCATGCGTAATAAAACAATTCTCCTCGCTGCTCTGGGGCTTCTAAGCGGTTGTGCCACACCCGTTGGCGATCATCATCCCGAGTGGAAAGCCTATTTCGACCGCTATCACGCTCAAGGTTGCATCACCGTTTACGACGCCTCGGCAGCTGTCTTCATCGATTACAATGCCGATCGCTGCGTCCAACGATTTGCCCCCAACCACACGCTTGTGCTCCCTTGTGCCCTGATGGCCATGCAAAGCGGACTGGCTGCTGACACAACCGCTCTCTTGCCCGTTGAGCAAGCACCAACATCATTGGCACAGTTTGTTCGCACTTGCGAACCTCGTTCGGTCGACGAGTTGGCCCGTTTGCTGCGCCAACAACCCTTGCAGCGCTACTTGCAACGCATTGGCTATGGCAACCAGCAGTTTCATTTCAACAGCGATGACCCGCTCCGGCCTCGCCGCACAGCCATCTCCGCCGATGAACAGGTACGTTTTCTCAAAAAACTGCGCACCGGTGCCCTTCGCACCTCACCCGAACAGCTTTATCAGCTCATCGGCTTGATGCGTCAGCCTGCCGATTCTTCCACCAAACTTTATGCATTAGCCAGCCCGGCCGATACCATTACTACAGGATGGTATATTGGCTGGATTGAGAAAGAAAATCGCGCTTGGTATTTCGCTTTGAATTACGAATTTCTTCCTCATGCCCCAGCCTGGCCTGTCGATGCTGGTCGCAACATCACCCACGCCATCCTTCGTGAGTTGAAGCTCTTGCCCTGAACGCTAATAATTGAGCACGTAGGCAAAAATCAGGGGTGCAACAATTGAGGCGTCCGATTCAATCATGAACTTCGGCGTGTTTTTGTCCAGTTTTCCCCAAGTGATTTTTTCATTGGGCACAGCGCCACTATAGCTGCCAAACGAAGTGGTGGCATCGCTGATTTGGCAGAAATAACTCCAAAACGGTACATCTTTCCAACCCAGATCTTGATACATCATCGGAACCACGCAGATTGGAAAATCACCTGCTATGCCCCCTCCAATCTGAAAGAAGCCCACCCCCTTGCCTCCACTGTTGTTTCTGTACCAATCGGTCAACCAAACCATGTATTCAATTCCGTTGCGTACTGTATCGTGCTTTAGTTCATTACGGATAACCAGACTTGCATACACATTACCTATCGTGGAGTCTTCCCACCCCGGCACCACCATCGGTAAATTTTTTTCTGCAGCAGCCAATACCCATGAACTTCGTGGGTCAATTTCATAATAAGGCTCCAGCTCACCGCTAAGCAGCATTTGATAGAAAAACTCATGGGGGAAGTAGCGCTGCCTATTTTGCTCGGCTTCTTTCCAATATTTGAAAATATGGTTCTGAATTCTACGCATGGCTTCTTCTTCCGGAATGCAGGTATCGGTAACTCGGTTATAACGTTGCTGAAGCAGATTCCACTCATCCTCCGGGGTTAGATCTCGGTAGTTAGGTACCCGTTTGTAGTGCTTGTGAGCCACTAAGTTCATGACATCCTCTTCCAAATTAGCTCCTGTGCAACTGATGATGTGCACTTTGTCTTTCCGGATCATTTCCGCCAGAGTGATGCCAATTTCCCCTGTACTGAGGGCTCCGGCTATCGTGATCATCATCTTTCCGCCCTCCTGTAAATGCTGCTCATAAGCTTTGGCAGCATCTAACAAAGCTGCCGCATTGAAATGCAAAAAATTTTTTTCCATGAACAACGATACCGGACCTTTGCTCATTTCGCCAAATTTTGGCTGCGAAAATAGACAAATACAAAGGGGAATTACTAATGTGACACGCGCCGGTACAGCACGGCCCGATGCACATAATGGATTTCTTGAACGTGTAATTGTTGGTCTTTCTCGGTTGTGGTTAAGCCCGTCACCCACGTAGGCTCTGCCGGCCCACCTTTCATGGAAAACAACAGGGTTGTATCATTTAATAAATCATACGTAAGGTCCAGCAAATTGTCTCCCACCGAAAAGCGGAAATGCAGCTGGCGGGGCCAACAGCGACCTAACAACAAAACGCCTTGTTGCTCATCGATGGCGCATTGCCCTACCGAATCGTCGAAGACGATTAGCTCATAAGGTCGCACCTCTCTGTCATAGGAAAGACGCCAATGGTACCGGCCGGGCTGATCGGTAACCGCCACTTCCAATGCCATGGGCAACTGCTGAAAAGAACCGCTGCGGTCATACACATACAGCGTTCCTTCCCACAAGCCTAACCAAGTCTCAGCTTGCCACTGTTCAGGCCGGCGATGCAGAGCGATGTCCGGCGTGTCCTCGGTCAGGTGCACTTCTTCAACCAATACCATGACGACACCGTCTTCGCGAAAGTCAAGCGAGTCGGCTGCCGCCTGACTCAAATCAATAATACGACTCGGAACATATGGACCTCTGTCATTAATACGCACCACGACCTGCTTGCCATTGTTCAGATTCGTCACCCGCACCCACGTACCAAAAGGCAACGTCCGATGCGCCGCCGTCAGAAGCTCATTAGAGAATATCTCGCCGCTGGCTGTCCGACGGCCTTCAAACTTGCGTGCATAAAAAGAGGCCTTACCTGTAGCCCGGTATTGGGCTATGCTTTGGCCAGAGAAAATCATCAAACCCGCTGTTATGATCAGCAGCTTCACCTCAGGGCAAGATAGCCCTCCTTAACCGCAAGAAAAATTGCCGATAGCGATTTTTTCCACGCGTCGCTGATGACGACCTCCCTCAAACGGTGTGGCCAAAAACTTTTCTACCATTGACAAGGCCGCTTGGCTCGTTATAAAACGAGCGGGCAGACACAGTACGTTCGCGTCGTTGTGGCTGCGGGCCAGTCGCGCCACCTCTTCCGACCAACACAATGCTGCCCGAATGTGGGCATACTTGTTGGCTGTCATTGCCACACCGTTGCCACTGCCACACAACAATATACCGGCAGCTAAATCGCCCCTCTCCATGGCCTGACACAACGGATGCACCACATCCGGATAGTCGGTCGCTTGCTCAGAGTAGGTTCCAAAATCTCGCACCTCATGACCTTGTTGTTCAAGCCAGGCTTTGATCTGTTGCTTGAGCACATAACCAGCATGGTCGCTTCCGATGGCTATCTTTTTGCGCTCCACAACTCTGAAGCTTTGTTTAGTGAAATTAAACGAAAAAGCTAAAGTTTGGCTTCGTTAACTTTCTGCTTGTGGCACTTCCTCCATACGGCTAACTCGCCTTGAAATGATGATGCCCACTTCATAAAGTCCGTAAAGAGGCAAGGCTACCAACATCTGCGAAAAAATATCGGGCGAAGGTGTGATCATCGCCGCCAACAATAAAACTACCACCACAGCAATCTTGCGGTATTCGGCCAGCAGCTCGTGCGTGGCTAAACCCAGCCGCGCCAGCACGTAAATGACCATAGGAAACTCAAACATCAGCCCGGTGGCAAAGCATAAACCCGTAACGGTTCCGATGTATGAGGATAGATTAATCTGGTTGGCAATTTCACTGCTCACTTGATATTCTCCCAAGAACAAGACGGTGAACGGAACCACCAGAAAGTAAGCAAACAAGACGCCGCAATAAAACAGCACTGATCCCATGAGGACTACACCTGAAGCCGCTCTTTTCTCCCGTGGATACAAGCCGGGTTCTACAAACCGCCAAACCTCCCACAACACATAAGGAAACGACAGCACCACCCCTAAAATGAACGCGGCTTTCAAGTGCACCATGAATTGAGCAGCCAGCTGAATGTTGGTTAGGGTAAATGAAAAATCTTTGATGCATAACGCTTTGATTCCAGTGGCTTCCGCCAGCCGACACATCTGACGAAATGTCCAGAAATCTTCGCGTTGCGGCCCCAAAAGAATAACATCAAATAACAGTTTTTTGTTTACAAAGAAAAACACTGCCAGGAGCACGACGGCCATCAGGGAGCGCAGCAGATGCCAGCGCAGCTCTTCCAGGTGCTCCAAAAACGACATTTCCGCATCTGCTGCAGTGCGCCGCCGCAAAAATTTGTCCAGCAGTTTCACCCACAGCGCTTCTTAGCCAAAAATCAAATGACCGAAACCTGCAGCAGCATGGCATCAAAAACCACCGATCAGCCGGCTGAGTTCTTCCAGCTTGGGCGTAAGAATGATTTCGGTACGCCGGTTTCGGGCTTTGCCTTCCGCCGTAGCATTGCTGGCTACAGGAAAGTATTCGCTGCGTCCTGAGGCAGTAATGCGCCGCGGATCCACTCCGTATTCCGTAAGGATCCGGATGATGCTGGTAGCCCGCAAAACACTTAAGTCCCAATTATCTTTCATGAATCCCGTACCCAACAAAGGCACATTGTCTGTGTGGCCTTCCACCGTAATACTGATGTCCGGATTCTTTTTTAACACTTCAGCTAACTGCTGCAACGCTGCTCGGCCCTTGGCATCGACATCGGTACGACCCGACTGGAACAACAACTTTTCCGATAACGACACATACACCTTGCCGTTGCGGTATTCCACGCTTAGATCGCTTTTTTCATAACCCTTCAGCGCCCGCTGAATGGTGCCCAGCAATGCCTGTGAAATGGAATCTTTCTGTCGCAACAGCACGTTAAGTTCCTGCAGCTTTTTCTCCCGTTGGGCCAGATCGGCCTGCAGGGCATCCAGTGACTTCTGCTGCTGAATCAGCCGCTCCTGCTGGGCCGTCAGCGAGTCCAGCAAAGCCCGACGTTCCGCTGAGCTGCGCGACGTCAGAAGCCGGTTTTGTTGCACCTGACTTTCATAAAGCTGGTTTAAGTCTTCCAGCCTGGCCGTCAACGTCCTCAACCGTTGCCCTTTTGCCATCGTATCGGCACGCAAAGCTTCTAAAACTTCACCGGCAAATTGCACGCGATTCATTAAGTGCTCATGCTCCAATTTCAGGGACTCGAGGCTTTTACTCAATTGTTCTTTATCCCGCTCCAGTTCAGCAATGCGAGCGTTGGCTTCTTCCAATTTTTTGGCTGGCACACATCCGACCAACGCAGCTGCCCACAACAAAACGATGAATCGCATAACAAAAAAATGTGGGGCAAAGGTAGGGCAAAAGGTTCCGTAAGTTCTGCCGGCACCTTCACCATTGCCGTTTGTACCTTTCGTGATCAGATGGCCGCTACCAAAACCCTGTTTTTTTGTCAGAACTGCGGCGCCCAGTCGGTACGCTGGCTGGGCCGCTGCCCTTCCTGCGGTGAATGGAACACCTATGCCGAAGAGGTGGTGAAGAAAACTAAAAGCCAACGAAGCACCTCCGCTGCTACAGCCGAACGACTGGATGAACTTTCGCCCGCCGGTATGGTGGTGTTGCCCACTCCGGACAACGAGTTCAACCGCGTGCTGGGCGGAGGACTCGTACAGGGGTCTGTGGTGTTGCTGGGCGGTGAGCCCGGTTTTGGCAAAAGCACCTTGTTGTTGCAACTGGCTCTTCGGCTGCAGAATCAACGCGTGCTCTATGTCAGCGGCGAAGAAAGTCTTCAGCAAATCAAGCTGCGCGCCGATCGTCTCGGCCCTATGCAATCCGACTGCTGGCTGCTGGCTGAAACCAACGTGGAGGAGGTGCTGGCTCAGGCCCGCCAATTGCAGCCTCACTTACTCATCATCGACTCCATACAAACCCTGCAATCCCCTTCACTGGAATCCCCGGCAGGCAGCGTGGGTCAGGTGCGCGACACGGCCGCTGCTCTTGTTCGCTACGCCAAAGAAACCGGCACACCTGTACTGCTCATTGGCCACATCACCAAAGACGGTGTGCTGGCTGGCCCCAAGGTGCTGGAACACATGGTAGATGTCGTGCTGCAACTGGAAGGCGACCGGCACTATGCCTTTCGCATCCTGCGCAGCTTCAAAAACCGCTTCGGCTCCGCCATGGAACTGGGCATCTATGAACTCACGGATGCCGGCATGGTAGCCGTTCAAAACCCGTCGCAGGTGCTGCTTACCGAACGCCATCAGCCCGTCAGCGGCATTGCCACGGCGGTTATCCTGGAAGGCGCCCGGCCGTTGCTCATCGAAACGCAGGCGCTCGTAACCCCTTACGTTTACGGCACA
>JANWWJ010000021.1 GCA_025056305.1 Chitinophagales bacterium
TGCCAACACCAGCGGGGGCGACATTGTCGGTGGAACGTATGGCTTTTTGTTCACCTCCGGGCCCCTGAGCAATCCGTGGCTAAACAAATGGGGAGGCGTTACCTCGTGGACGCTGAACATTCCCAACAATGTGTTTATCGGACCCTTTGTTTCGGACAACTTCTGCACGTTCAGTAACGGCAAATACTATACGGTCAACTGGTGGGATCAGGGGTATGTAAACACCAAGGCCTGCATCATGGAAACCAGCGCGCCGCCGGTAGCCATTCTAACCGTCAGTCACGGAACGGTTTGTGCCGCTGCGCCGGTTACGGTGACCTTTACGCTAAGTGGCGTTCCCTCGGCGGAAGAGAAGTTTTATGTGCGCTGGAGTCATGACGGATGGGTTACTTCTTCCGTTGCGACTGCCTCAGTAACCGGCACTACCGGAACGGCTACGATTGGTGGTTATGCAGGAGGCACCACCGTCAGCTATTATGTGTTTTCCAGCACCGTGAGCCTGTCTGGGATGGGTTCGGATTACGACCTGTGCACCATCAACCTGAACAGTAACGGCGGGGTAAACTACAGCTATACGGTTCCGACGATTAGCATCAGCGGTTCGGTGACCAATGCCAGCTGCAGCGCGCCCAGCAGCGGAGCCATTGACATTACGGTCAGCGGGGGCACGACGTTTCCGCCGCCGACGCAAACGTATTCGCAGAATTTCAATTCACTGCCATCGTCGGGCAGTCCGACCTGGACGAACAACGTAACGCTTGCGCAATGGTATTCCAACCGTACCACCATCACCGCCAACGATGGCTCGTCAACGGCCGGTTCGCTGTACAGCTACGGATCTACCAGTTCGACGGAACGGGCGCTGGGCTCACTGGCTTCCGGCAGTACGGGCACGATTCATTACGGGGTAGCTATTACGAACACGACGGGTTCGACGCTGACGACCGTTTCGGTTTCGTACACCGGAGAGCAATGGCGCAACGGTGCCAGCGGGGTGGTGAACCTGCTGGATTTTGCCTATCAACTGAATGCTTCCTCCATCACGTCGGGGACGTGGACGGACGTCAATCCGCTGGATTTTGCCAGCATTCATAACAGTGGGACGGCCGGCGCGCTGAACGGCAACCTGGCCGCCAACCGCACCAGCATCAGCCACACGTATTCGCTGACCATCGCTCCGGGAGATGTCTTGTGGTTGCGTTGGAGCGATATTGATAACACGGGATCCGACCATGGGCTTGCCGTAGATGACCTCACTGTAACGCTTACCGGTGCAGGAGGCAGCTACTCATACAGTTGGTCGAACGGGGCGACCACGGAAGACATTTCCGGCCTGACCATGGGCACCTACACCGTTACGGTTACGGATGCGGCGGGCTGCACGGCCAGCCAGAGTTTTTATGTAGATCAGCCCGGAGGGTTTTCGTTGTCGTTCATCACGAGCGATGTTACGTGCCCGGGGGGCAGCAACGGAAGTGTTAATCTCACGGTCGTGGGCGGCGTTTCGCCCTATACCTATTCTTGGAGTAACGGGGCCACCACCGAAGACCTCAGCGGACTGGTAGCCGGCACCTATACGGTTACCGTTACCGACCATGCCAGTTGCCAGGCCACAGGCAGTGTGACCATCCATCAGCCTGCTGCCTTTTCACTCAGCACAACTGTTTCGAATGCCACCTGCCCGGGAGGCAGTGACGGAGCCATTGACCTGACGGTTTCGGGCGCCACCTCACCGTACTCGTATTTGTGGAGCACGGGAGCCACGACGGAGGACCTTAGCGGACTGACGGCCGGATTGTACATTGTAACCGTTACCGACTTTAACGGTTGCACGGCGCTGAAGCCCGTGCTGGTGGGCGAGCCGCCTCCTTTCAGCCTTTCAACCGTTGTAGATGACGTGAGTTGTCATGGCGGAAGCGATGGAGCCATAGACCTGATGGTTTCGGGAGGCACGCCTTCGGTATTGCCTCATGTGAGCCAGAACTTCAATACGCTGGTGACCAGCGGCACCGGCAATCCGTGGGTGGATAACACCACGCTGGCCGGCTGGTACAGTACGCGCACGACCATCAATGCCGGAGACGGCACGTCCAATGCCGGCGCTCTGTACAGTTTCGGCACGGGCACTTCCACGGAGCGGGCCCTGGGATCGATTGCGAGCGGCTCGACGGGCACCATTCAATACGGGGTTGCCCTGACCAACACTTTCGGTGTGCCCGTAAAAGGCTTGCAGGTCAATTACCGGGGTGAACAATGGCGCTGCGGCGGCAACACCAGCGCCCACACGCTGGAGTTCAGCTGGCAGCTCAATGCCACAGACCTAATCAGCGGTACATGGACCGATGAGAATGCTTTGGATTTCGTCAGTCTGGTGAATAATCCTGCCGCTTCGGCGCTGGATGGCAATGCTTTTGGCAATTATGCCGATCTGTCGCACAGCTTCAGTGTAAATCTTCCGGCCGGGCAAACCATCTGGCTGCGGTGGACCGATATCAATGATGTGGGCAACGATCACGGCCTGGCGGTGGATGATCTGCAGGTTTATTTCATTACGGAAGATGAAGGATATGTTTATGTGTGGAGTAATGGCGCCACCACTCAGGACCTTAGCGGCTTGTCGGCAGGAACTTACACCGTAACGGTGTACGATGCCAACGGCTGCAGCGCCAGCACATCGGCAACCGTCAATGAACCTGCACCGCTTGCCCTGACGGAAAGCCATACCGATGTGAGCTGCGACCTTGCTGCTGACGGAACCATTGACGTGAGCGTCAGCGGGGGAACTGCACCGTACAGTTACCTGTGGAATGACGGAGCAACGACGGAAGACCGCAGCGGACTGGCTGCCGGCACCTACACGGTAACCGTTACCGATGCCAACGGCTGCTCCGATCAGATCAGCGTGACTTTAATCAATCTGGCTACGGCCACCAACTGGTATGCCGACAGCGACGGTGACGGCTATGGCGATCCTGCCGTGAGCACCTTAGCCTGCGTAGCTCCCACCGGCTATGTGGCCGATAACACCGATTGCAACGATGCCAATGCGGCTGTTAATCCGGGCGCTACCGAAGTGTGCTTCAACGGGGTGGATGACAACTGCAACGGCAGTGTGGATGAAAACAATGTGACGGTTTCGGTAAGTCCGTCGGGATCCATGACGGTATGCCATGGTGTTCCGGTATTGCTGAGCTCATCGGTTTCCGGTTCAGGTCCGTACACCTATCAGTGGTACCGAGGCGCCAATGCACAGGCCGGGGCCACCGATCCGACCTACACGACTACGAAGAAGGGTACCTTCTATGTGGTGGTCAGCAACGGAAGCTGTACAGCTACGTCGAACTCAGTAAACATCAACCGCAACCCGACCCCACCGGCATCGGTGATCAACCAAAGCGGCACCACCGACCTATGTGTGGCTGGAGGCACGATTCAGTTGCGGGGCAATGGCGGGGCCAGCTCGGGTTACACGTATCAGTGGTACAAGAACGGTGTGCTGATGCCCGGGGTGACGCAGCGGAAGATTACGGTTACCTCGACGGGCAGCTACACGGTGGTGGTGACCAACAGCTACGGCTGCTCGACCGAATCGGCGCCGGAGGTGATTACCACTTCATGCCGACTGGAGGAACTGCGCACAGCAAGCCTGTCGCTGTATCCGAATCCGACCCAAGGCGGACAAGTGATGGTGAGTGCGCAAGTGAACAGCGATGCGCCGGTGACTATTACGGTAAGCACGTTGCTTGGTCAGGAGGTGCTGCGTTCGGTAACCGTCAGTGAGGGTGGTCTGGTACAGACGACGCTGGAGCTGCCTGCCGGACTGGCCAGCGGCACGTATGTGGTGAAGCTGGTGAGCGGCAACAGCACGGTTACGCGCAACCTGGTGTTGCAGCGCTAAGCGGTTAGATAAGAGATCAAGGCAAAGGCGATCCGAAAGGGTCGCCTTTGTTGTTTTTCGGAGGATTCTGGCTGGCTAGGGCCGTTGAGGTTGCTTGCTTCTCCCCTATTGGTTGCTGCGGTATTGCGGGGGGTTGGTTGTGGGAGGAATTTTTGTCATAAGCAATGACAGAAATGACCTGAATAGAGGCTTTTTACCCCGTGACAACGCCAAATCGCTCCGTGACAGTGACAAATCGCACGTTGCAATCGGCAGATCGCAGCGTGACAACGCCAGACCGCTCCGTGACGGTGAGTGATCGCTCCGTGACGGTGGCATATCGCAGCATGAAGGTGACAGAATGGGGTGCAGAAATGGCAGGTTACAGGAAGGGGAATAATCAAGTCAAAATGGCTTGGGTAATGACAAAAAGTATTTTGCCAAGATTTCAGGGGGCAGGGGCAAAATGTCGGTTTTCAAAAAGTGTATTCGAGGATGAGGGGGAGGCGGCAAGGGGGATTCGGGAATAAGCGGAGGAAGGGATTAGGGGAAGCCGGCGTTGCAGGCAGGAAGAATTAGGGGGCGGGGTGAGCGGCGAGATCGAGGCGGCGGAGCGACCGAAGGGGTGACGCCGTTTTTGTTCTTCCGAAAAAAGAAACTTTTCTTCCGAAAAAAATTCATAAAAAATGTAATTTATAATGAATTTTAATTGAATTAAATTTTAATATGATAAAAAGGGATTGAAGCGACGATTGGGAGCGGTGGTGCGGCTAAGCTAAGGGGTGCAAAGGGGTATTCAGCGGTTTTTGGAATCTTTCTGCTTTTTTCCAAAGACCGAGAACTGGAGGTAACGAGCGGGGTTGTTGCGGAGGTCCTGAAGCAGCAGGTCGAGGTCGCGGGCAGAAGCTTCGAGGTTGCGGTAGAGTTTATCGTCGTTAAGGAGGAGGCCGAGGGAGCCGGAGCCCTGGTTGATTTTCTGGAGCACCAGCTGGGTTTGTTCGAGGGCGAGGCGGGCCTGCTGAAGGGTTTGCACGATGCGGGCGTGCCTGAGGGAGTCAGACACGAGCTGGAGGTTGGACATGATTTGCTGGAGCTCGTCGCGGTGGTCGTTGAGCTGGTTGGTGATGGATTCGATGTTGGCGAAGATGCGGTCGAGGCGAGAGGTGTTGCCGGCCAGGGATTTATCGAGGAGGCTGAGGGAGTGTTCGATGCTGGCGATGCTGCTTTTGAGCTGGCTGCGGGTTTGGGAATCGAAGGTGGTGTTCATGACGAAGACCAGGGAGTCGAGGGAGGCGAAGATGGAGGCGGCGCGTTGTTTGACTTCGTTGATGACGTCGCCTTCGTAGGCAGGCAGCAGGGTATCGCCTGAGGAGAGGAAGTCGGCATTGTTGGCGAGTTCGATCTGAACGGCTTTCGTGCCGAAGAGGTCAATCTGGACGATGCGGGCGACGGAGCCGCGCGGGATGCGGAGGTCGGGGTTGACATGGAGGCTGACGCGGATGCGGTTGGAGCCATCGGGCAGCAGGGACATTTCCTGGACGCGGCCGACGTTCATGCCGAGGTAGCGGACGTGAGCGGCTACGGCGAGGCCATCGACGCGGTCGTAGAAGGCGTAATAGACCCTGTTGCGGCTGAAGATGTTTTTTCCGCGAAGCATGTTATAGCCGAGGACGAGCAAGACGATGGCGACGACAGCCAGCACACCGACTTTGAATTCAACAGGGATTTTGGGAGCCATGAGGATAGCGGTTTAAAAATAGGCCAAGGGGAATAACGGGGGAAGGTAGGGAGCGAGAAAATCAAAATTTGACGAGGCGGTCAACGAGGCGGGGCCGCAGGGGCGATTGAGCGATGAGCAGGTAGCAGCCTGCGGGGATGGGCAGGAGCTGGAGGCGATGTTGCCATTGCTCTTTGGTGAGCAGGTCGGAAAAGAGGGGACGGCCGGTGAGGTCGCACAGGAGGGCCGGCTGATGGAGGGAAGGGACTTCGTTGTAGCAGGAAGAGAGTTGCAAGAATTGTTTGTGGCCGTTGAGGTCAACCTGGCTGAGGCGGTAGTAGGTAAAGCCGGGGAAGGGAGCAGGGTCGAGCAAGAAGTATTCGGAAGGGAGCAATGAGGTGGTTTTTCCGGGGATGCGGGCAATTTCTTCAAAGACTTCCAAGTTGGCGGAACGTTCGACGATGAAGAAGTCGTTGTTGAGTTCAGAAGCCGTTTTCCAGGTAAGCAGGTTTTTGTTGCCTGCCGCTTCGCAGGAGAAGTGGAGGAGTTCGACGGGGAGGAGCATGCAGTTGAGGGAGGCGCCGTTGGAGAGGTGCCAGCTAAGGGTGAAGCCGTCGCCGCCGGAAGTCCATTTATTGATCATGAGGTAATAGACCTCGCCGGCATTGACGTTGAGCTCATCGACCCAGCTGTTGCCGCAGACGTCTTCGCTGATGTCGCTGCCGCTGTTGTTGTAGCCGCAGATGTTGGTGTTGGTAGCGGCGTTGTTAGCCGAGTTCATGCCGGTGAGGTTATTGGGGTTAGCGCCGCCAATGTTGGTCCAGGCATAGCTGCAGCGGATGGGGGGTCCCAGGGCGGAGCAGGAGGAGTTGGGGCCGAAGAGAGCGAAGTCGTAATCGTCGCCAGTGATGCCGGTTTTGAAGGGGGCGATGGTGAAGCCGATGGTACCGCCGGTGAGGATGGTGATGCGATACCAGCTGGTGTAGTTTTCGGCGACGACGCAGCTGTTGATGGGATCGCCTTCAGAGATGAGGCCTGGGCCTACGCTGGCGTCGGTGACGGTGCTGTTGGAGCAGATGGGAACGGCGTTGATGCAGTCGGTATTGGCAGAGCTGACAGGACCGAAGGGACAGGGGACGCAGTCGAGGGTACCGATCCAGCCGGCGTCGGTAAGGTTGTCGTTATTGGATTGGAAGACGACGGTAATGCAGCCACTGGGGTCGGTAGAGACGTAGGGACCGAAGCCCTGGCCCATGCACTGGACGTAGCTGTTGCAGTTGACGCCTTTGATGTTGTTGCCGTTGGGCAGGGGGATGTTGTATTGAGTAGGGCCGTTGAGGATGCGCAGGACATCGTTTTTCCCGGCATGGGTAGCGCCGTTGATTTTTATTTCATAGAACTGGAGGCGCAGGCAGGTCAGTTGCTGAGCCGGGCAGAAGGTGCGGTAGAGGCCATAGGACCAGTTGGTGCCGATGCCTGAGGAGTAGTTAGCGAGGGTGCCGCCGTTGTCGGTGATGGTACCGCTACAGGTGTTAACCATGGGAGCGCCGCAGGCTGTATTCTGATAGCCGTTGGCGCCTGCGGGCTGGAGGTAGGTAGTGCCACCAGGAGTAGAGGGGCAAGAGGTGCAGGAGAGGATGATGGTCCAGCCGGAGCCGTGGTTGGAGGCATTGGAGCGGAAGCGGAAGGTAAGGGAGCCGGAAGAAGAAAGCCAGCGCGTAGGGGTTTTGGATCCGGAGTAATAGGCAGCGATGAGCGGAGAAGCAGTTGAAGGGCCGTCGTAGACGCGCAGGGTATCGCCCGTGTTGATGGCAGAGCTTGGGATGGAAGTCCCTGCAGGCGCATAGAGGAGGGCCTGGATGCAGTTACCCGAAGAGCTAGAGAAGGTGACCCAATAGAGTTCGTTGGCGGCGTAGTTGCCGCTGCTCAAGCCGCTGTCGTAGAAGATGGCGCCACAGGTGGAGATGGTTTGGGTATGGCTGTTTTTGATGTCATAGACGGGCATGCTGGGGACGAGGGAGATGGTAGCACCCCAGCCGATGCGGGTTTGGCTGCTGTTGGAGGTGAAGCGGAAGGTGATGGAGCCGAGCGAGGAGGAGAAGGTGCCCGGAGATCCTATGCGGGTGTAGGTGCCGATCAAGGGATAGGTAGCGTCGGGGCCATCATAGACGTAGAGGTAGTCGTTGCCTTCCTGGACGTTGAACAGAAAGAAGGAAAACTGAATGCACATGCCCGAGACGGAACTGTGGAAGGTGATTGTACCGTTTTCGTTGTTGGTGTAGTCGTAGCCGGGGCCGCCGCTATCGTAGAAATAGTCGCCGGTGTTGACCGAATAGGATACGGATCCGGAGGCAGGCATGTTGAAGTTAAGAGCTAATGAAGGCAAGCCATCGAAAGCAAGAAGGAAAGCTGATAAGGGCAGGAGACGATTGCCAAGAAAGTTCAACATTCGGTATAGGTTTAGTGCTTCAACCGCACAACAAGAGCAGCGGATTTTTCCTCCGAACCGTGTGCAATCCATTTTAACGCAAACCAAATGAAATGGTTACACGGGCCGCCGGCAAGCGGGCACCAATGATAAGGCAGCCCGGTTCGGCGTCAGTTTTTCCTCAGAGATGAGCCATAGGCCGGAAGCTGTAAAAGCGCGGTAAGGAACAGAGGGCTATGATGGGCACAACGAAAAAGTGATGGGGCTCTGAGCAGAAAAGCGGGCCAGCAAGCGAGGGGTTGGGATTAGTGTTCTGAGGATATGCGATGAAGCTGGATCAAGGTTCCTGGATGCGCAGGCCGTTGCGGTAGGTGACGAGGAAAGCGTCGTTGAAGCCTTTGGAGCGGTAGTGGGCCAGCCGGGATTGGGCTGAAGAGGCATCGGGGAAATTGCCAACGAGATAGCGGTATAACCCCTTTTCGGAACGCTCGATGAAGAGGGAATCGTCGAGGGATTGCAGGCGCGCGTCGTTACGGGGCAATAAGCTGGCCGAGGCGAAGAGCTGGATGCGGTAAAAAGAAGTGTCGGGGGTGTCGAAACCCGGGGGCTGATGGGGCGAGGAGTTTGATACAGGAAGGGATTGCGTTTCGCGGTCAGGCAGGGTGTTTTCGACTTGTTGTTTGTAGTTGATTATAGCCTGAGCGAGAGCTGAGGCGATGAGGCGCTGGCCGTGCTGGGAGGCCAGGAAGCGCTCTTCATGACGGTTGGAGAGGAAGCCGACTTCGACGAGGACGGCGGGCATAGTGACGCGCCACAGGACGAGGAAGCCGGCCTGTTTGACGCCGCGGCTGTGGCGGCCCAGGCGGCTGAATTCTTTTTCGATGAGGGAGGCCAGCTGAATGCTTTGGGTCATATAGGCATTTTGATTCATGCTCAGGACGATGAAAGTTTCTGGGGCATTGGGGTCGAAGCCTTCGTAGTGGGATTCGTAGTTGTTTTCGAGGGTGATGACGCTGTTTTCGCGCAGGGATACTTCGAGATTTTCATCCGAGACATGTAAACCCATGAGATAGGTTTCCGTACCGAAAGGAGCAGGGGATTTGCTGGCGTTGCAGTGTATGGAAACGAACAGGTCAGCGCGGTGCTTGTTGGCGATGTGAGCGCGCTCGTGCAAGGGGACAAAGACATCGGAGCGGCGCGTTAGGATGATCTGCAGGTCGGGCAGGGCTTCTTTGAGCATTTGCTCGGTGAGCAAGGCCAGCTGTAAGGTGATGTCTTTTTCGACGGCGAGCAGACCGCGGCAGCCGGAGTCGTGGCCTCCGTGGCCGGCATCGAGGACGATGGTGCGAATGTTAAACGAGGATTGAGCGAATGCAGCGCACAGGCCCACGGTGGCGGCCAACAGAACAGCAAGGGGCCAGGGTGAGCATCTGCTCATGATGCAAGAAACGCAAAGCTATTCGCGATATTTTCGCAATCCTGGTGTGTTGAAGCGGGGAGTACTCATCGCCTTGTTGATTATCAGCTCTCTGTATGCGCATGCATACACTGCAGATCAGGGGGAGGCCCCAGTGGAAGAGACAAGGCAAGCAAGCAAGAGGGACACGTTGGATGCGCCGGTGTATTATCAAGCGCGCGAGCGCAGTTGGATTGATCTGCAGAAGCAGCAGGTGTATCTGATCGGGGGAGCTGAAGTGCGGTATAAAGACATTACGCTGCAGGCCGACTCTATTGTATTCGACTGGCAAAACAGTGAAGTGCGGGCCTGCGGGCGCACCGATTCAACGGGTCAGCTAAGGGGTATGCCGGTATTTACGCAAGGGGGTGTAGCATACAAAGCCAAGACGATCAGCTACAATTTCCGAAGCCGAAAAGGCAAGATCAGCGACATCGTTACCGAGCAAGGCGAAGGGTATCTGATCAGCCAGACGGTGAAGCGGCTTGCCGATGAAACGTTTTTCGGACAGCACAACAAATACACGACGTGCAAGCAGGAGCATCCGCATTTTTACATCAGTGCGGGGCGGGTAAAGGTGGTTCCGGACAAGGCCGTATATACAGGTCCGGCCAATCTGGTGATCGGAGACGTACGCACGCCGCTGGTGGTGCCGTTCGGGATATTTCCGCTGATGGACAAGCGGCGGTCGGGGATCATCGTGCCGGAGTACGGGGAGCGAAGTGACCTGGGGTTTTATCTCAGAAACGGGGGATATTACCTGGGTTTGAGCGACCGATGGGATGTAGCCCTGACGGGGGATCTATACAGTAAGGGGAGCTGGGTAGCGAACGTAGCCTCGCGGTTTGTGCGCCGCTACCGGTACCATGGGTCATTGAACCTGACGTATGCACGGCTGCGAACGTTTCGGGTAGAACAGAACCGGTTCGAAGCGAATCCGCAGTTTAACGTACGCCTGAATCTGAGTCAAGACAGCCGAGCACGGCCTCACAGCAATTTTTCGGCATCGATAGCCTTTGGGACGTCGCAGTTCAACCAGTTGCTGGGAGATGTGCGGAGCACTTATCTGAACAATACCTATCAATCATCGATCAGCTACCGGAAGACGGTGCCGGAGACGCCGTTTCATTTTACGATCTCGGCGGCGCATCAGCAGAGTACGCTGAACCGGCAGGTGAGTGTACAATTGCCGGTGCTGAATATCGGCATGGCGCAGGTATATCCGTTTCGGCGCAAGGTGAGTGCAGGCCGCCTGCGCTGGTATGAAAAAATCGGGATCACTTATACGGGCGATGCGCGCCATCAGTTGGCCGCGGCCGATACGCTGTTGTTGCAAGGCCAGCCGTTGAAGCGATCGCTGGCGGGCATGCAGCACAGCCTGCCGATCAGCACCAGCGTACACGTGTTGCGATACATTCAGGTGACGCCATCGGTAAACTTCCGGGAAGTATGGACGTTGCAGCGTATCGAGCGGCGGTGGGATACTGAGGGGCAGCGATTAGTAAGCGATACGGTGCAAAAATTTTTTTCCGGCCGGGAATATTCGTTAGCTGTAGGCAGCAGTACGCGCCTGTACGGAACGATGCAATTCAAGCGGGGAAAGGTGCGGGCAATGCGTCATGTGCTGACGCCATCGGTGAGTTACAGTTTTCGGCCGGATTTCGGGGCGCCGCGCTATGGGTATTATTACGATGTGGTGGTGGACAGCACGGGCAGGCAGCAGCGGTTTTCGTATTTCGACGGAGCGGTGTACAGCGGACCGGCGGCAGGGGCATTTCACGGACTGAATTTTTCGCTGGCCAACGTGCTGGAGATGAAGGTGGCTTCGATGCGCGACACGGCAAGCGGGATCAGAAAGGTGAAGGTGCTGGATGCGCTGAACGTGTCGGGCAATTACAACTTCGCTGCCGACTCGTTCCAATGGGGCAATGTAAATGTGGGCGGGCGTACGACGCTGATGGATCGCATAGGGATTCAATTCAGTTCGGTGCTGGACCCGTACGTACGCGACAGCACAGGGCGGCGACGAGATCAGTTGCTGATAGCGACGGGGCGGGGATGGTTGCGGTGGACGAGTGCGACGGTAGGCATCAATGCGACGCTGCAGTCGGGCAAGGGTTCGACGGCACGCAGCATGCCCGAGTCGTTATTGTTGTCGGGGGATCGGTATCAGGATCTGAACATACCCTGGAATGTTTCGCTGGGCTATAATTTGCTGCTGCGACAAGGGTTTACTTCGGACGGGCGAGATACGACTTTGATCACCCAGGCGCTGAGCATCAGCGGGGGGTTCAGCCTGACGCAGCGGTGGAAAGTGAGCGGAAGTACTTCGTTTGATTTTGTGCAAAAGAAGTTTCCTACGGCGATGGTAGAGATTTACCGCGATCTGCATTGTTGGGAGATGAGCCTGCAGTGGATTCCGTTCGGGCTGCGGCAGAGCTACAATTTCACGTTGCGGGTAAAGGCGCCGGTGTTGCAGGATGTAAGGCTGAGGAAGACGTCAGATTGGTATAGCTTCTAAATGTTGTGGGTTGTACTGGACTCGAACCAGTGACCCCTACCCTGTCAAGATAGTGCTCTGAACCAGCTGAGCTAACAACCCAACGAAGCAAAGATAAAAAATGAAAGGGGCCGATATGTGGGTGGCAGCGGCTGTGCGCCGCGGATTCAGAACCATTCAGGCAGCGTAAAGAGATCCAAGAACCGATGGCTTAAGGGGTCAAGGCCGTACAGGCCATGTTGAAACCGGCAAATGGCTGTGGCTGCGATGACGTTCAGTCGTTGCGGTGCCTTTGAAGGATGAAGGTTTGTTTCATATGATGTTGTTTGTTTTTTGTGGAACCGTGCTGTGAAAACAGGAGTTGTGCTGTTTTTTGATTACGGAAAAGATGGCGGAGCAATGCAAGAAAAAATCCTTATACTTGGGAATAGAAAGAAGATATAAGGTATCGTGCAGGGCCTTTCCGGGATGCAGACGTGTTAGACAGGAAATAAATTGCAGAGGGGCCGTGGCGTATTCCGCTATTTTTTGTGAAATGTGTCATGACGCTCTGGATTTGACGGGCTCTGCCCTCTTTCTGCACCAACAGGCCGATGCCTTTGGTATGGCGGGTTTGATGTGAAATTTTCATCTTGAAAAATTTAGAAACAAATACAGCAAAAATTAATAGGTTTTGACGGTGGGGTTGAGGCAGTGTGGGTTGCTGCAGGCGATGCAAGGCCGAAAGGCAGGATCAGGGACCGGCGATGACTATGGTTTTTCTGTAGCGTTGCGATGCGCTGATCATTTCCAGCAGATAGGTACCTGCGGGCAAGGGACAGTGCAACAAGATTTCGCCGACCTGAGCCGACGGTTGTTGTTTCTGTTCCATGAGGACACGGCCGGCCAGGTCGGTGATGCGGAATAGAGCCGGAGCGGCGGATTTGAGGGTGAAGGGAATGTGAATGTAGGTATGAGCGGGATTGGGATATGGAGTTCCGAGCCCTTCGATGACATCATGAACAGGCGGTGTCGTGCTTTGGGGCAAAACCTGTAGGAAGAAAAAGGTGATGGTGTCGGGCGTGGGGGGCAAGGAAAATGTGTAGCAGTCGTTGACGTAGATGGTTACGAAGACCTGCAGGGGGTGAATGCCTATTTGGTTTTGGGTAGCCGTACCAGAGATTTTGGCGCAGCCGTTCTGGCCGCCTTTAACGCTGCACCACGGCACATGGCAGCCATAGGTGAAGCCGGCAGGCAAGCCCTTGACGCTGTCAATGGTTAAGGAATCGATACAAAGGAGCACGTCGTAGATGACGTAGTTGCCAAAGACCAGGTCGACAACAGTATCAGCGGGCAGGCGGAAGTAGATAGTTTCTTCGTAAGGGATATTGACGAAGGCAGGGGCCAGCGTATCGGGTTCGATGCCGCTGACGGTGTCGTTGTTAGGAATGCAGGCCTGACCGAAGGCGGTTGCGAAAGTCAGTACAAACAAGAGGGAGCAGAAGCAGCGCATGAGCAGGTGAATTGATTGTAACAATGTTAGAAAAAATTTCCATCTTCACCAGGTCAACCACCACGACAAAAACGCAGCCATGAAAAGATTGCTTTTAGCCCTTTTGGTGCTTTTGATGCAAACGCCGGCATTTGGGGTGTTGCGCATTGCTTCGGTGAGTGGGAACTGGAACAATGCGGCGGTGTGGGGCGGTACGGTGCCTGCCGCCAATGATGACATACAGATCAATGCAGGAGTAACCGTGACGATCAACGTCAACCCGGCAACGATTGTAAACGTGACCATAAACGGGACGTTGCAATGGGATGCGACGGGTACGGGGCGGACGTGGACGGTGACGGGAAATTTTACGGTAAACAGCGGAGGCAGCTTTATTTGTGCGGCACCGGGGACTGCTACGACGCACACGTTCAACTACAATGGCAACAACCTGACCAATCACGGCACCTTCAATCTGGTCAACGGAAGCAATAAGTGCAATGTGACGCTGGGTTCCACGGGCCAGAACAACATCGGGGGCAGCAGCCCCTTAACCTTCAACAAGCTGATTTTAAACAACACCAACGGCAAGTTTCAGATCGTATATGAAGATGAATCGTTCACGACCAGTGAGCTGACGCCCACGAAGCTCAACGTGAGCATTACGACGCTGGATACGATGGCCATCCGGCAGGGACTGCTGATCGGGTGTGCCACCAACAATGCGACCATTTCGCACAGCTTCGCGCATTTCAAGATGGGATCGGGCGGCTCGAAGATTACCTCTTCGGTATCGTTGAGTGGGTCAACCACCTTTACCATCAATACGGCGATGGTGCTCAACGACGCAACCAATGCGCATGTTACCATGACCGTCACAGGCACGTTCACTTCGCCGTCGATGACGCAGAGCAATGCAGCCACGGCCTATGCCCTGCTGGGCCCGAATTGTTACGGTGGAAGCAACAATGCCACTACGCTCAACGTGAATGGTGAGTGGAACATGACCGACATCTTTGTTTTTGTAGGCAACACGAAGCTGTACGGAGGTACAGAACCGAACAATCCAACAGTGACGTGTTCGGGTAATGTGACTTGGGCCAGCACCGAAACGCATACCATAGATCTGCCCTTCACCAGCGATGATTTTTACCTGAAGACCTGCTATTTCGGTTTGTTTGACTCGCAGGGAGCTTTTCCGCTGATTCAACTAAACGGAGGCAGCGTTTCTGCGCCGAACCACTGGAACATAGCCTTCGATGTTTTCAATGCGGAGATTCAGGATAGCAGCCCGTTAGGGAATTACACGGTGGTTCAGATTTCGGAGAGCATGGGCAACTGGGTGGTCAACGGACATTGGAGGATCACAGCAGGAAATGCCATTGCCGTACATTCTGACAACACCCTAACCATCAATGGATCGCTGCGTGTGGTGAGCAATGCAGAAGTGGCCGGCTCGGAAACGGAGACTGAAGACGCAGGTTATGTGCCCACTGCCGGCCCGAAGCTTTTGTTTGGCAGCAGCGGGGTGTTTTATGTAGAAAATACCGCCGGTCTGGGCAACGGCACTTTAGCTGAAGCCTCCAGCAATGTAGCTGTCAAGAACCGTTCGGCGGATATTGACTGGGATCTAAACGCCATCAGCACTGCAGGTACGATTGCCTATGAAGTAAACAGTCAGACGGTGACTGCACGCACGTATTATCATTTGACACTGAACGGAGGTACCAAGACATTGGCCAATGCGATCACGGTAAACGGTACGCTTACCGTGGGCAGCGGAACCACGCTTGCCAACGGGGGCTACACGGTGTCAGCCAAAGGAGCAGTGAGCCACAGCGGTACGCACAGCGGTACCGGCAAAATCGTGCTGAACGGGACGACAAGTCAAACGCTGAGCGGCAGCGGCAGTGAATGGGGTAATGTAGAACTGAACAACAGTGCGGGGGCGGTCTGTTCTGCAACGTTGAGCACGACAGGCACATTTACGTTTACCAACGGGGTGTTGACGACGTCGAGCTCCAGTTTGCTTAGTTTAGGGGGAAGCGGAACGATAGCCGGAGGCAGCAGCACGTCATATGTTTCGGGGCCGATGGTGAAAACGACCACCTCGACGAGCGGGTTTACGTTTCCGGTAGGAAAAGGCGGGCGGTACCGAGCGGTAACGATTACGCCAACATCGGCAAGCAGCACGACGTGGATGGTTGAATATTTCAATAATTCATATACAAACACCAGCTCTGTTGTAGCGCCTATTACGAGTGTGAATATGGCGTCGTATTGGACGGTAGATCGGACGAGCGGGTCGGCCAATGCCACGGTGCGGCTGAGCTGGGGCAGTGAGGAAGGGCTCAGCGATTTGAACGGTCTTACGGTGGGGCGATGGAACGGCTCGGCATGGGAAGATGCGGGAAATACGAGCGTGACGGGAAGCCCATCATCGGGGACGGTCACGTCGGCTACCGTATCGTCGTTTTCGCCTTTTACGTTGGCCGAAGCCAACACGATCAGCACCGGTACCGTCAGCGGCTCACCGTTTTGTGCTGAGGTGACTATTACCGTTCCGTTCACTTCGACGGGAACGTTTCATGCCGGAAATGTTTATACGGTTCAGATTTCAGACAAGAACGGAAGTTTCGCTGCACCCACCAATCTGGGAACGTTGGCTAGCACGGCTAATTCCGGCAACATCAATGCGACGTTTCCACCGGAATTTCCCAAAGGCAAGAAATACCGGATTCGCGTAGTATCCAGCAATCCGGCCGTTATCGGAACCGACAATGGCAGCAACTTAGAAATGCTGGATTGCGCCAAGCCTACCGGCCTGACGGCCACGGGCATTACGCAAACTTCGGCCACGATCAGTTGGAATGCCATGGCTTGTGCGGTAGAATATCGGCTGCAATACCGGAAGCAAGGCACCAGCGGATGGACAAATAAGACGACTTCTACAAATTCCTACACGATCACGGGCCTGACGGCCAATACGACCTATGAGTATCGTGCGCGGACGCATTGCACACCCACGGCCAGCACGAAGTCGGGCAATTCGGCCATACAAACGTTTACCACATCACCACGTTTAGGACATGAGCCGCATGCCGGGCCGGTTTTGCATCCGAATCCGGCAAGCGACAGGGTTGAAGTACAGGTTGGTGATGGTACGCAGCAGATCCGACTTTCGGACATTACCGGCCGCACGATTTCCAACCTTTTAGTCGAAGATGAAGTGTCGAAAGTAGTGTTGGACCTGAGCGCACTGCCTGCAGGGATTTACTTTGTCGAAGTGAAGACAGGCAGCCGAAGCACGACGCACAAGCTGATCAAAGAGTAGGCCGGCAAAGCCCGTTGGGGCTTTAATCGTTTTTGTGATGACCTTTTTAGAACTGGCCGTTCGTGTTCTTCAGGAAGCTAAGCGACCACTGACCGCGCGGGAAATATGGATGTCAGGGGTTGAACAGGGGTATGACCGGATGCTGAGGAGTGCGGGCAAGACTCCGTGGAGCACCCTTGCCGCGCAGCTTTATGTTTCGGTGCGTGATGATGCGCAGTCGCCTTTTGGTGTCACGGGGGAAAGGCCAAAGAAATTTTATCTGCGGTCGCGGGCCGATGTACTGAACAACAGCGATGAGAATTCAGAGGACAAATACGCGGTACCGGCTCATCTGAAAAGCATTCAAGTGCCGGAGAAAGATTTGCATGCCTTTCTGACAACATATGCCTTTTATCATTTGAAGTGTTATACGAAATCCATTCAGCACTCGCTGTCCACAAAAAAGGGATTTGGCGAATGGTTGCATCCGGATGTGGTTGGATGTGTGTTTCATTTTGCAGATTGGGCACAGGAGGTCTATGAATTGAGTGCTGCTGCCGGCCACACATCGTTTCATCTGCTTTCATTTGAAATCAAGCGCGAGCTGTCGTTTGCGAACTTGAGGGAAAGTTTTTTTCAAACAGTTTCTAATTCAAGCTGGGCTCATGAAAGCTATCTGGTCGCCGCTGAAATAAGCACCGATGCCGATTTTATGGAGGAGCTATCGAGGCTTTCGGCCTCTTTCGGCATTGGAATTATTCATCTGAACATTCAAAATATACATGACTCACAGATTCTGTTTCAGGCCAAGCATCGAGATGCGCTGGATTGGACCACCATCAACAAGCTGACGCAAATGAACAGTGATTTCCGGGAGTTCATTACGACGGTAAAGATTGACCTGAGCAGTCGTAAGATTCACCGGAAGGAATACAATGCCGTTTTAGAGCCGGAACAACTGGAACTTTTGTTGAAGAAGGATTGAGCGGATTGCTGCTATTTGACTTCCAGCACTTCGATGTCAAAGATGAGGATGCTGTTAGGGGGAATGGAGCCGGCGCCGCGTTCGCCATAGCCGAGTACGGAAGGGATGATGAGGGTGCCTTTTCCTCCCGCATGAAAGAGGGCAATGCCTTCCTCCCACCCTTTGATGACCTGGCGGGCCCCCAACTGAAAGCTAAAAGGCTCACGGCCCGGCAGGCGAGAGCTGTCGAAGGTGCGGCCGTCGAGCAAGCGACCGGTATAGTGCACGGTGACTTTTTTTCCTGAGAGCGCCTTTGGACCATTGCCCTGTTTTTCGATGATGTAATACAAACCAGAGGCAGTACGTTGGGCAGACAGGTTATTGCGTTTCAGATAATCTTCAATGAGTATGCTTTCCTGTTGGAGGCGGCGTGCTGCTTCTTCTGCGCGGCGCCGCTCGAATTCATCTTTCGACACCAGGTCAACCACTTTTACCTGGACTTTGATGAACTGACCGGGGCGAGCGAAAGGGGGCCAATCTTTCTGATTTTTGAAAACCGAGTCGGTAGGCAGCAGGATGATAGCGCTGTCGCCGGCACCCAGCAGGGCAAAGACTTCCATGGGGTCGCCGGCATAGGCCGGTTCGCCGATGGTAAGTTGCATGGGGCCGGTTTGAGCGTCGTAGGTAGAAAACAAGACCGAATCGTAACCAGTGCTGTAGATGGCGTTAATTTTCATGATATCGGATGGGCGGGCTTTGGGGGCGCCTGCGTCGTGAATCATTTTTACCCAGAGACCTCTTGGGGTACGAATAAAGCCCTCGGGTACGGGCTGAGCGTGAAGGTGAAGTACCGCCAGCAACAACGAGGGGTACCAGAAGTTTTTCACGGTTAGCTGATGATGTCTAAGCATTCGATTTCGAAGACCAGCGGTTCATTAGGGCCTATGGTTCCGCCTGAGCCGCGCTCGCCATAAGCCAGGCGAGAAGGGATGAGCAGAATGCCCTTGCTGCCTTTGCGGAAGTGGGTCAATCCTTCCTCCCAACCTTTGATGACCTGAGCGGCACCGATTTTGAACTCAAAAGGTTCACGACCAGGGTTACGGCTGGAGTCGAACACGGTGCCATCAAGCAATTTGCCGGTATAATGCACTTTCACGCTATTGCCCTGGGTTGCGTGAGGACCGGTCCCCTCCTTCTGAATAGCGACATAAAGACCACTGGGGGTTCGTTTGGCATTGATGTTATTTTTCTTCATGTATTCCAGAAGTCTTTGCTCTTCCTGCAAGAACTGCTCGTTGGCTTTGGCCTGCTGGATGCTGTCGTGGGCGGAGGCAGAAGCCACGCTAAGGACTTTGATGTGTAGCCACATGAGGTCATCGGGCTTCAGGTGAGGAGGCAGGAACTTACGGTAGATATTTTTTGCCAGTACCAGACACTTGGCACTGTCGCCTTCACCGAGAAGGGTAAAGATTTCCCAGGGATCGCCGGGGTAGATGGGGCGCGCCACCAGGCTGATCAAGGGTTGACCGCCGACACGGCTGTCGAACAATAGCGAGTCATCGTAGGTGCGCCATTGCACGTTGTAGCTGATGTAATCGCCCGGTTGGGCTTTGGGCTTTCCGGCATCATGAAGGATGGCATATTTCAGTCCGTTCTGAGTTTTCTGAAGTCCCTGGTCCCGTTGGCAAGCCATCAGGAGTGCCAGGGAGCACAGCCAAATAGGTCTCATGATGTGTAGTGAGGGATTTCGAGGGCGGCGAAAATAGCTATTAATTGCTCAACGGTTTGACGCACTGGCAGGGGTGAGTTGGCACCCGCGGCATTGAAGTGGCCGCCGCCGCCAAAGTGCTCGCGACAAATTTTTTCCACTGAAAAATCTCCTTTGGAGCGTAAAGACAGTTTTGCACCGGTTCCTTCGGGCGTGATGAGGGCTGAAACGGTAATGTCTTCTATGAGCAAGGGATAATTGACCAACCCTTCCGTATCGCCGGGCTGAACAGCGAAGCGTGTTAGGTCGTCGGGTTCCAGGTAGATAATGCCTACCGGAAGGTTTTCGGGCATAAGGAAGCGGTGGAATAAAGCGAACCGGAACAAATCCATTCGGCGGCGGGAGAAGTTTTCAAACAGGCGGCTGTAGGCTTTGACGTGGTCGGCACCACGTTCCAGCAGGTCGGCAGCCATGCGATGGACTGCGGGCGTGGTCGTTGGGATGCGGAAACGGTCGGTATCGGTAAGCAAGCCGGCATAAAGGCAGGTAGCTACGTTGTGGTCAATGAGGTGCTGAAAGTTGAGGGCCTGAATAAAGCGATAAACCATTTCGCTTGAGGAAGAAGCCCGGGCGTCCCAGAAAAGATAGGTAAAAGCATCTTCGGGTTGCAGATGATGGTCAATGAGCACTTTTGGTGCCGAGGATTGGGCAATGAGCTTGCCCAATTCGCCATTGCGATACAGCTGGTTAAAGTCAACACAAAAAAACAAGGAAGCCTGACGCGTGAGCAGTTCAGCCTGATGAGGGTTTTGAGGATAGACGATGACGCGGCTAATGCCGGGCATCCAGAGGAAATAAGCGGGAAAAACCGTTGGGGTGATGACCGAACAGTTATGGCCCAAAGCCGAAAGCAGGTGGAATAAGGCCAGAGAAGAGCCCATGGCATCGCCGTCAGGCCGCTGGTGGGTGGTGATGACGATTGTGCGAGGTTGCCGCAGCAGGTTACTGACGGCTTCGTTTGGATGCATTGGCAGCAAAGTTAGTACGGCAGGTGCGGCTGTGGTGGCAGCTCCTACTTTTGCGGCCTCTGCAAAGGTTCAATGCATGAGTTATGGCTAATTCTTTTACCCTTACGATCATCAAGCCCGACGCTGTGGCTGCCGGCCATATAGGCAACATCTTGCAGATGATTTGCCAAGCCGGATTTCGCATTGTAGCCATGAAAATGGTGCACATGTCGGAAAGCGAGGCCGGACGATTTTATGCTGTACACCGAGAGCGACCGTTTTACCGTGATTTGGTTCGCTTCATGAGTTCCGGTCCTGTCGTTGCTGCCATCATCGATGCAGAAAATGCTGTTGAGCGGTTCAGGCAACTAATTGGGGCCACCAATCCTGAGCAAGCGGCCGAGGGTACGGTGCGCCGCCTGTACGGGACCTCAGTAGAACGAAATGCCGTGCACGGCAGCGACTCCGATGCCAATGCTGTTACAGAAGCTGCTTTCTTTTTCTCCGAACTCGAGCGGTTCACGTATTGATGCGTGCATAATTGCCTGTAGCCAACAGGACCAACGTGCAGCCTTTAACCACGGCAATGCCGGCATCTTGAAGTAAGGATGCAAAGACGTGGTTTTCGGTACCCGGATTGAAAATGACGCGTTTAGGCTTCAGGCGGATGATATACTCATAATAGGGCTTTTGCCGTTGGGGGTTCAGATAGAGTGTGACGGTATGAATATTGTCAAGTAGAGGGTAGCCGGTAAGCACGGGCACGTCATCGACAAAGCCATTGCGTAAGCCCAAGGCCACTACCGGATGACCGTATTGTTTCAATTGGCGAACAGCGAGGTTAGCCGGACGGTCTTGTTTTAAGGAAACGCCGATTACCAGCGTCCGCAGTTTTTGTTTTTCTTCCACAAAAATCCGTCTAATTTTAGGGTAGATCAGTGCGATTGTTAAGGTAAAGCAAAAACAAGCAGCAGCTGCAACCTGTTAAATAACGTTTGCGTAATATAGCAAAAAACACCCTTTTATTTCATTCCACGAGTTCCTATGATTCCAATCATTTCGGCTGAACAGATTCCTTATCAATTGCTCAGGCATGAAGATGTTTTGACGAATCCGGAAGAGCGCCAACGGCGCATAGCCAAATTAAGGGAGGCCGCTCGACGCAATCGGATGTTTTACAGCAAGGCCATCATCTGCTTCGAGACCCTGGAAGGCCCAAAGCAAGTATGCGCCAATATCTGGGAAGTAACAGACACCTACCTCATCTTGAAGGGTGGGATAAACTTGCCTATTGCGTGTGTACGCGACGTAACAGTTTCGGACAATTAGTTTTTCGAGCAACCCAGTGGCCAAAGCTGTTACACCAGCATGGTGAGGGGATTTTCCAGAAAGGCCTTAAAGGTCTGCAAGAACTTTGCACCGGTAGCACCATCGACGACGCGGTGATCGCATGAGAGGGTGACCTTCATGACCGAAGCTATTTTGATTTCATTGTTCACTACTACGGGTGTCTGCTTCACCTTACCGACGGCCAGGATGCAGGAATCCGGAGGATTGATGATGGCGGTGAATTCATCGATATCCATCATGCCGAGGTTGCTGACAGTAAAGGTGTTGCCGGTCATTTCCTCGGGTTGCAGTTTTTTATCCCGTGCTCGTGTGATGCGATCGCGAATTTCCTGACTGATCTGCGACAGCGTTTTCAGGTCGGCATGACGGATGACGGGCACCAGCAAACCGTCATCGACGGCCACGGCAACACCTATGTGCACGTGGTGGTACTGACGGATAACGGCTTGACCGCCGGCATCGGCGATCCAACTGGCATTGACAGCGGGGTGGCGTTTCAAGGCCAAGGCTGCGGCCTTGACGATGATGTCATTTATAGAAATTTTCATATCCGGCTGAAGGCGAAGCAGCTCTTCGCGGTCGGCCAGGCAGCGGTCCATGTTGATTTCGGTGGTGAGATAAAAATGCGGAGCTGTAAACATGCTCTCGCTGAGGCGGCGAGCAATGGTTTTGCGCATTTGGCTGACCGGCACGTCGTGAAATCCTTCTGTGCCGGCGGCGACCAGCGGAGCTGTTGTTGGCTTGTGGGCCAGAAAATCTTCCACATCGCGCTTGATGATTCTGCCCTGATCACCGGTACCGCGCAGGGCGGTGAGCGGAATGCCGGCTTCAGCGGCCAGCTTTCTGGCTAAAGGAGAAGCTTTAATACGACTGGTTGGTGCGTCGACGGATGGTGGCGGGCCAGCTACTGTTATTGTTGAGACAACTTCGGCGGATGATTTTCCCTTGCCGTCCGAAGCAGCTGGTGCTGCTTCGGATTTCTTTTCTACAGTTTGGACCGGAGCTGCGGAAAGCTCCTGGAGCAAGGGCTCAATATTTTCGCCGGGTTTGCCCAATATGGCTATGACCTGATTGACTTTAACGGTAGAGCCCTGTTCAGCACCGATATAAAGCAAGGTGCCTTGCTGAAAACTTTCAAACTCCATGACCGCTTTATCGGTTTCAATTTCGGCGAGAACATCGCCCGGTTTCACCGGATCGCCCACCTTCTTGTGCCAAGCCACAATCACTCCTTCGGTCATTGTGTCGCTCATCTTGGGCATCCGCACCACCTCTGCCATTGGTTGAAAATTATCGGGTAAAAATACGCAGACCTAAATGGGAGTTCAGTAATCGAGTTCCAGCTTCAAGTCGTTTTTGAGTTTGTACAGCAGAGGGTATCGCTCGGCCAGATATGCAAATTTTTCTTCGGGAGAGAACGGCATTTTTGGAGTACTTACTTGCTGATCAATTTCCAGGCGAATGCGCAAGGAACGGCGTCCTAATTGCTCACACAAATAGCGGCGGATGCGTTCCATTTCAGATCGTATGGCGTTTGCATGCACGGAATTTCCCACCGTAAACAAAACGGTATTCTGATCAGCGATGCGTGCAGGGAATGCATCTAAAATTTTTGCTAAGGAATCCAGGCTTTCGGTTTGAAGATATGCTAAGAGGTTTTGATGAGCTGTAGCGAAAGACGGTGGGTCGATGGGTTCCTGGTCGTCATCCGGGAGCGGGTTGGGTGCTTGGACTTTTGCGGTTTGGGCCGCTTGCTGGCGCAACTGCTCCAGCGTGAGTAACGATGAGGGTGATGAAGGTTGTGGTTCTTGAGCCGGTTTGTTGGCTGCTGATCTGGGGGTTTTTTGCTGAGATACGAGGTCTGCGTTTGAAGACGGCGTTTCTGATGGGAGCTTTAGTTGAGGGACGTCATTTTTTTTTTGAGCATCGGCTTTTTTGTCGGACTCTTTATTTACCGGATGGGCATACTGTAGGTAGCAAAGGCGAAGGATGAGCAATTCTACCAATAGGCGTTTGTTTCGACTATCGCGAAGCTGATATTCCGCATCGGCCGTAAGCGACAATGCCGTGAGCAAGAAGGAAAGGGGCGTAAGTTCAGCCTGCTCGCCATAGCGTTGCTGGATGGTGGGACTGCATTGCAATAAGGTTCGGGTAGCGGGATCGCGCGCTACCAGCAAATCGCGAAAGTGTTCGGCCAGCCCCTGCAGCAGGTAAGCCGGTTCAAAGCCTCTTTGAAAAATCTCATTTACCTGAAGCAGTGCTGCCGCGGCATCGCCGCTGAGCAAGTTGTCGGTTAGCTGGAAATACTGATCGTGATCGAGGACATGAAGTACTTCAGCGACGTCGGCATAACGCAGGCGGCCCTGGCCAAAAACCGTCATCCGGTCAAATAAAGACAAAGCGTCGCGCAAGGCACCGTCTGCCTTATGGGCAATTAGATGCAGGGCTTCCGGTTCAGCCTCAATGTGTTCTTTATCCGCAATAGCCGCCAACTGAGCTACCATGTCGGCGACGGTGATGCGGTGAAAGTCAAAAATCTGGCAACGGCTCAGGATCGTAGGAATGATGCGATGCTTTTCGGTTGTGGCCAGGATAAAGATGGCATGCGGCGGTGGCTCTTCAAGGGTTTTAAGAAAGGCGTTAAAAGCCTGCTGTGATAACATATGCACTTCATCAATAATATAAATTTTCTTTTTACCGTATTGGGGTGCATACCGTACCTGCTCGATGAGGGAGCGGATGTCGTCAACCGAGTTATTGCTGGCCGCATCCAACTCAAAGATATTCAGCGAGGTGTTGGCGATAAAGGAAGTACATGAGGCACATTGGTTACACGGCTCTCCCTGCTCGACGGGTTGCTCGCAGTTCACTGCCATGGCCAGGATACGGGCGCAGGTGGTTTTGCCAACGCCGCGTGGACCGCAAAACAGGTAGGCCTGAGCAACTTTCCCATTTACCAATGCATTTTTTAGCGTCAAGGTAACCTGTGGTTGCCCCACCACATCGGCGAAACGAATGGGTCGGTATTTACGGGCAGAAACCAGAAAACCTTCCATGAGAGGGCAACGGCGCGAAACAAAGATTGCAAACAAAAAACGAAACGGTCAACCTGATTGCAGGTATTCAACGGGTTTCAGAGTACTCGGCCAGGGCCTCCAGGATTGCCATAATAAGGGTCAAGACCACCGAAAAAGCCATTGCAGCCCAGAAGGATTTTACCGCAAAGCCCGGCACGATGGCGCCGGCCAACAAAATCACAATGGCATTAATTACAAATAAGAACAGACCAAATGACAGCACCGTTAAAGGCAGGGTAAGGATGATCAGAAAAGGTTTAAGTAAGGTGTTCAGCAACATCAACACAGCGGCAATACCTATGGCCCAGGCTGGTGCGGACAGTTCCACACCAGGAATCAAGTAAGAAGTAATCAAGATGGCGAGGCTGTAAGTAAGCAGCCGCAATACGAAGTTCATGCCGCAAAGTACATATAAAGTTTGGACGACAGGGGTGGCACGAAGCATCAAGTGCGTTGAAAAGTAAATAGCTTTAGCGAGCTGAAAACAGTAGCTTTGAGCCTAAACCCCAAAAATCATGTTGCGTCGAATCGCTTTCTTTTGGGCTATGATTGTGTTCAGCCTGGAGATTCAGGGCCAGAGCATCAGCACTGGAACGATCAGTGGCAGTCCTTTTTGCGGTGGCGCCAGTGTGAGCGTGCCGTTTACGGCAACCGGTACTTTTAACAGTGGGAATGTGTTTACTGCGCAGCTGTCTGATCACAAAGGCTCTTTTGCTAATCCGACCATCATTGGCACGTTAGCAGGCACGAGTTCAGGAACTATTGCAGCCACTTTGCCCATGGGAGCCAAGTCAGGAACCAAGTACCGGATCCGGGTGGTGTCGTCGTCACCGGCCGTGACGGGTAGTGACAACGGTAAAAACTTAAAGATCAATCCCAAGCCCAAGAATACCAATGCCACCAACATTACTGCTTGCTCGGTAACGCTGACCTGGAATGCGCAAAGCAATGCATCGTCATATAAAGTGCGTTACAAGGAATCAGGAGATGATAGCTACAGCGATGTTGTGGATGTAGGCAATGTGACGTCGTACACGTTTACGGGTCTGAAGCCTAACAAGAATTATGAATTTCACGTGCGCAGTGTATGTGCAAACGGGGAGGTGAGTGATTGGGCCAAGGAAAAAAATGTAGGAACGCCTGCTGTGGCGGTACCTACGGGGATTGTCGTTTATCCGGGGGTAGCCATAGCCACCCTCGACTGGAACGACATGCCTTGTGCAGCCAGTTACCGCACTCGGTATCGGATAATAGGTACTTCTACCTGGTCTTACAAGACTTCCACAGCAAGTACCGTGGTCCTGACGGGCTTATGGCCGGCCACCGACTACGAAGCGCAGGTCCTGACCATTACGGCCACGAACGATTCATCGGCCTACAGTGCATTGGTTCAATGGAACATGGACTACCGGCTTGGCAGCTCAGAAGTATCAATGGCGGCCCTACCCAACATCGTGCAGGATTTTATTGATTTGCCTGTTGACGGATTCTCTTCAAGCTCGACCGTAGCTGTGGCAGTGGTGGATGTCTATGGTCGTGTGGTGTACCGCTCAAAGCTTCAAGCACAAGCCGGCGTTGATTTGTCGATTCCTGTATCGGTGCTGGCCTCGGGCTGTTATGTGCTGTATGTCAGCGATGGTCAACGAATTCTGCATCTGCCGTTTGTCAAGCCGTAATCATGATGAAAGTGAAGCAAGGAAGGGTAGTTATGATCCGAGCATGACGCATTTGTTGTGTTCCTACATTAACATAAAAAAATTTGGCATGCGTATATTTCTTTTGGGTGGCTTGGCGTTAGCCATCTGTTTCCCTCTGCAAGGGCAGTTCATTTACATTTCTCCCGTTCCCGGTTCGAAGTATCACAACAAAGAAGCCACGATCATTCTGAAGACAGGAGACTCCATGGATGTAACCTCTCTGTCGCCGCATTTGGTGCACATTGTGGGCTCAAAAAGCGGGGTACACGATTGTCGTGTGGTTCTGGGCGATGATGGGAAAACCATTGTGATTTATCCGATCCCCGAGTTTGCGGGCGCCGAACGCGTGGAAGTAACCATAGCCGATGGCTTTCGCAAACGCAACGGCACGGTGGTAAAAGGAACTTCTTTTTATTTCGAAACGCATCGTGACTGGACGCCGGAAGAGCAGGCGGCCATCCGCAAGGCCTTAGAAGAAAACCGGCGACAGATATACGGATTACCCGGAACGGCCGATGAGCAGGCTGTTGCTTCAACGAGAAATGTCTGTTATCAGATAGCCAAACCGGAAATTCTTGCCAACACGCCAAATGCATGGGACGGGCATATCTTTTATTATAATTTTCGTACAACTAATCCGCTGTGCTTTGCCCGCGCCATCATCGAAAACGACGGCGATACTTTGTTTTTCCGTGCCAACAACAATGAAGGGGTAGGGTTCAGCATCGCTTCAAACGGTTACCTCATCTACCACCATGATGTGGATGTGAACTGGCGTATGGCCGACTCCAGTTACAACGAGATCGCCTCCTTTCAGTTGGGCAATGGCTATCAGGCCGATGAACATGATTTTGACATTTTTCCCAACGGCCGCCGTTTGATGATGGCTTACGACCTGCAGCCGGGCATTGACCTCAGTGCGCTGGCACCGGGAAAAGATTCCATGAACGTAATCGGACTCATCGTTCAAGAACTAGATGCCAACAACAATGTTTTGTTTGAATGGCGCAGTTGGGACCATCTTGAGTTTGACGACGCCATGTTCTGGATTCAGAACAGTTTGATGAATTTGCCAAATGGCGGGACGTACGACTGGATTCACGGAAATTCGGTAAAATACTTTGAAGACACCGCCATCTTGGTATGTTGTCGGCATACAAGTTCCATTATGAAAATAAGTTTGAATACAGGAAAAATCATCTGGGAATTCGGTGGCGAAAACAATGACTGGACCATTCTCAATGATCCGGATGCTTTTAATGCACCGGATGGAAAGACTTATTATTTCAGCGGTCAGCACGATGCCCACTTTTTGCCTAATGGAAACTTGCTGATGTTTAACAACGACAATAACCTGCTACCTACGCAATCGGGTGCCAAAGAGTATCAGATGAACCAAAGCACGATGACAGCCACGTTGGTATGGCGCTACGTTCATCCGCCTTACAATGGGGTCAACATGATCTCCAATGCCATGGGCAATGCCCAACGCTTGCCTAATGGCAACACGTTTATCAACTGGGGGCTTATAGCCAATGTTTCCCAGCAATTTCCCAAAATGACGGAAGTAGATGCTGCCGGCAATATCGTCTGGGAATTTCGCTGGGATGTGGACACCATTAACTACTGCACATACCGCGGCCGAAAATACCAATGGCACCGGTGTAATCTCATCCCGGCCGGTAGCCTGATGACCGACAGCGCCACGGCATTCTCAGCCAAGCTGAGCTGGCAAGGACATTCCAAAATCTCTTCTTACACGCTGCGCTACCGCCCTTGTGGCAGCACTGTTTGGACGACAGTTACGCTAACCACTACCAGCTATGAACTAACTAATCTGTCGCCCAACACCTGTTATGAATGGCAGGTCCAAGCTTATTGCTCCATTTACAATGAATACGCCCCGTGGAGTGCGTTACAGCAATTCAGTACGCTTTTTGTAACTGCCCCGGAAAAACCACATGGATTCATTCAGGCGCTTTACTGCACGCCGAACCCAGCCTCGGAGCATACATCACTTCACTTGCTGTTAAATGCCCCAACCAGGACAATCTGTAACGTCATTGACGCCACAGGTCGATTGATTTGGCAACAAGCATTGGAGGCAGCAGCTGGTTTAACCACCATGCCGTTGGTGCTTCCGTCGGCCGGCGTGTTTTTGATTCAGGTACAAACAGCACACGATTGGCGGGTGACCACCGTCGTACGGCAGTAGTGCGGCTTGCCACTTCTACCCTACAGATGTGACGATTGTGTTGAAAAATACCTTAAGAAAGGTATTTTTTTAATAAATCCATTGTGCTTTCTTCAACTCAAAACCAGACAGCTTTTTTATGAAAAGGCACATCGTCGTGTCGTGGGTAGCCGTTCTGTATGGGTGCCTTTCGGCCCATGCACAATTTGTTTACCTCTATCCGAAGCCGGGCACCCGGTTTCACCAACCCAAGACCAATATCATCCTTCGCCATAGTGCGCAGCTCGACGAAGCGTCATTGCAGCAGCCCAATTGGCTGGTGATAACCGGCAGCAAAAGCGGAACACATGAATGGCGTGCCCGCCTGTCGGACGATCGACGCACCGTTACCATCCGAACCACCTCCCCTTTCCGCTATGACGAACAAATAACGGTCGAGGTCAAGTCACGCTTACGTACGGTTCAGGGCACAAAAATCCACGGTGTGCGTTTCGAATTTTTCACTCGGCCACAACCTTTACCGGAACAAGAAGAACAATACCGTCAGAGCCAGAAGTTGCTTTATGCGAATCCCGACTACTATAATGCGCCACTTCAAGAGGGTATGCCAGAAATTTCGGCAAAGAAGAGTTTGCCTTTGGATTCTTTGGCCGACTACACCATAGCCCAGTATGGCCCCACGGCTCCTGGTTATGTGTTTTTTAATGCCAAGAACCAATACTTCGAGAACAATACCAACAGTTGTATTACCATGATCACCAACGACGGCAAGCCCAGATGGCTGCGTGATTTGGGTATTAATGGCCAAGATTTCAAGATCAACCACAGCGGTTACCTGACATATTTCGACTACAACCGCAACCTGTGGGTGGTGCTCGACTCCAACTTAAAAATGATCGATTCGCTGCAATGTAAAAACGGTTACGAGGAATATACCAACGCTCACGACATCCAATGGTACCCTGACAATCATGTTTTGCTAATGGCCTATGATAAGCAAACGATTGATATGAGTCAGATTGTGCCCGGTGGTCATCCGCAAGCCACCGTTAAAGGATTTATTCTTCAAGAGTTGGATGCTGATCGAGAAGTGGTGTTTGAATGGAGAAGTTGGGATCATTTCAACATCACCGATGCGGTCTCCACCGTCATTCTTACCAATGCAGTGGTGGACTACTGCCACGGCAATTCCATAGAGCGGGACACGGATGGAAACATCATTTTATCATTCCGGCATCTGAGCGAAATCACTAAAATCAGCCGGGAAACCGGAGAAATCATCTGGCGGATGGGTGGTGAAAACAATCAATTCACTTTTTTCAACGACACCAGTAATCCCCCATTTTCCTATCAGCATGATGCGCGGCGAACGCCCAAAGGAACCTTGCTGCTTTACAACAATGCCAACTATATGAATCCGCAGCGCAGCAATGTGAAAGAATACGTGTTGGACGAACAGAACAAGACGGCTACGTTGGTTTGGTATTACGAACATCCCGATGTCAACGGTCAAATCGTGTTTGGCCGTGCCAGCGGCAACGCTCAGCGCCTGCCCAACGGCAACACCCTGATCAACTGGGGCAACTTGCCTCTGCTGTCTTCTGGTTTGCCCAATTTTACCGAAGTTGATTCTGCAGGGAATATATTGTGGGAACTCTCATTTGACATTCCCTCATGGGTATCGTACCGAGCATTTCGCTTTGAATGGGATCCCTGCTCCCGTGTCACCTATCATACCATGGAAGCAATAGTGAAATTCAATAATACGACTTTAACGTGGGAAAAAGCCCTTGGGGCCCGCAGCTATGAGCTTCAGTATCGGCCGTTAGGCTCTTCCACGTGGACCTCGCAATACGTGACGCAGGCCAAGGTGAAGTTATCCAACTTAGACCCCAGCACTACGTATGAATGGCGGGTTAAGACCATCTGCGGCAATAATCCGTATCGCGAATCCGGATACACCGACATCGCCACCTTTACGACCATGGCTCGTCTGGGTGCAAACGAACAAGCACCTGTGTTCAGCATTTATCCGAATCCGGCCAAACACCTACTGAATTGGACGTTGCATCAGGAGCCGCAACAACCCTACCTGATTCGAATCAGCGACATGTACGGAAAAACTATTTTGGAACGAGAGTTTCAGCCGGGCGATCCTCAACACTTGCGCCTCAGTGAGTTGGTTGCCGGCACGTATTTGGTTTATCTCATCAGCGAAGGTGTCATCACCCATACGCCGCTGGTCATTGAATAACATCAGGTAGGAGCTACAGATGCCGATTGTTTTAGGCGTATCCAACGATACCAACCATAGGCCATAACCGATACCAAGACCAAGGACATACCCACATAAAATCCCGGACCCAGTTGCCGGTGTTCGCGATAAATGAGCATGGCCAACAGAATACCATACACCGGTTCCAGGTTTAAAGAAAGGTTGGCCGTAAATGCTGATACGTGCTTCAACGACTTAATGGCCAAATTGAACGGCACTACGGTACAAAACACCACAAACAACAACAATAACAACCCGTCGGTTTGTGACGGCCAAAGCCAGGGGCTTTCCATATAATCCAAATACACCGGCAACAGGAGCGAGAGAAACAGAAAGCCACTGCCAATTTCGTAGGCAGTAATGTGCTCACTGTCCTGCTGATTTGCCATTCGCTTGTTCAGAATAGTAAACAAAGACCCTAAAAATGCCGAAATAAGCCCCAAGGCGATACCCAGGCGTGCCGAGGCAGTAAACTGAAAAATCAGCAGCATGCCGAAGAGTGCCAGCACAGCCAAGGCTACTTGAACCCATTCCAACGGCCGGCGCAGCAGCAGCGGCTCAAGCAGGCTGGAAAACACAGCAACAAAAGCCAGACAACTCATCGCCACCGAAATGTTTCCGTGCTTGATGGAGGCATAAAAAAACAGCCAATGCAGGGTAAGGACCACGCCGATGCCCACCAGGTGAAGTGTCGTGATCCAACCCAGCCATCTCAGCCTGCGTGTTAAACGGAGCACGAGAAGCCAAATCAAAGCGGTCAGGCCCATGCGGTACCAAACCAGCATGCCTTCGTTTAGCGAAATGGCTTTACCAAAAATGCCTGTAAAGCCCCACAGGAAAATCGAAAAGTGCAAATACAGCTGGGCGCGGAGCATGCGCCTACGAAGGTAACGTCGTGAATTACTTGCTGACAGCCAGAGGCAAGTTTACTGCCTGCTGCAAAGTGCGAACTGTCATGATATATAAGCCCGGAGGAACATTGGATAAGTCAAAATCAAACAACTGTGGCTGACCATCAAGCGCGAGCGGCAGATCGAAAACCGTTTTCCCAGAAAGCGACATCAATTGCACGCGTGCGGTTTGTTCTTCGGCCACCATCCGAAGCATCAACCGTTCTTTTGCCGGATTTGGGAAAACGGCAGCCGTGATCGGTCCTTTACACGGAACGCGGATCACTGAACTGTAGTTGGCTGTTTGGTCTAAATCTACCTGTCGAAGGCGATAGTAATAATTCCCTGCCGGCAAGTTGGCATCGCGGTAGGTGTATCGCTGCGGCTGCGAAGTCGTCCCTGCCCCTTGTATCCTAGCGATCGTTTCAAAGTTTTTGCCATCATCCGAACGTTCCACTTCAAAGTGGCTGTTGTTGAGTTCGGAGGCTGTATGCCATACCAATTGCACCGTTCCATTGGAACAATAGCCGTCAAAATATTGCAATTCTACAGGAAGAGGCGTACAATTCACCGTCAGCTTTACGGTGTCGGTAACGGTCAAGCAGTTATATGTTCCCGTCAAGACATAGGTCATAGGACCTGGGGGATTGGCCGTAGGGGTCAAACAATTAGCACAGCTCAATCCTGTAGTGGGTGACCAACTTATGGATTGAAAATTTGATGATGCTTGCAAGGTAACTGGTGTGCCGGGGCAGAAGGTAAGGTCGTTGCCGGCCGAATGCCACAGTTCACAAAAATATTGATTGTTGTTCGCCTTACCTGTGGCCGCCGTCAGACCGGAGTAAACGATGGGATTGCCTGCAAATAGCCAATTAACGAGATCTACATTCAGCGACTGAATGAGATTGCAATCAAAGTAAACCTGCAAGAGCATGGTAACTGGATCCCAGGTTACCTGCACCAGGTGGTAATTGTTATCTTCCACATTTACTCCCGGACCGGCCGTAGGAACGGCGAAGGCGAGTGTCCATGAGGGGATACCACCGGCATTAATTTGACAATGATCATCAACTATGTCGTTATACAACCATGAGCCATTATTATATGTGTCAAATTCGATTATTAAAGAAGGAGCTATAGAATCGTTCCCATAGCTTGCAGACGCGTAGCCCATATCGGCACCCTGAAAGCCAATGGCCGCATAACCCAAGGGATCTTGATGGAAGACGATAGCGATGCCATCGGCACCTTGGTCTTTACTTCCAAAATTGAGCAGATAGTACAGCGAGAATGGCTCAGTAAGGTTAAGCAACTGATCTTTCCAAGCCGAACCACGCTGTCCGTCCTTGCTGATGGTTAGCTGATAACATCCGTTACCTATGCTGGTGGCATAGTTCAAGTGCCATACAGACTGCGCAAAGACTTTTCCCGCCTCAAGAGCCAGCCACCCCAAAAGCAGGAAGCTCCAGCCACGCATATGATGATCCAAATTTATCAAAAAGTCAGGTGCGGCAGCGTCGCAGCAGGGCATGGCCTCCACAACCTTTTGCAGAGAAACTTAATGCCACCGCTATCTTTGGCGGCCATCGATGACATTCTGGCAAGCAGTTATTTTGGCCATTGTTGAAGGCATTACCGAATATCTGCCCATTTCTTCCACAGGCCATATGGTCATTACCAATGCCCTGCTGGGTATTCAGCGTGAGCCGTTTGCCAAAGCGTACATTATCATCATTCAGTTTGGCGCCATCTTAAGTGTGGTTGTCCTGTATTGGAAACGGTTTCTGAATTTTTCTAATATAAAATCGGCATTTGATTTTTATGCCAAGTTGTTGGTGGCCGTTGTGCCGGCTGCAGTAGTAGGCATTCTGCTGAACAGTTACATTGATCGGTTGCTGGGAAGCCCTAAAATGGTTGCCTATGCTTTAGTTGTTGGCGGTATCTTTTTTCTTTTTGTCGATAAGATCTTTAAGCAGCAACAAGGTCCGGATCGTCCCATCACCTGGACCATGGCTTTAGGAATCGGTATGTTTCAAACCCTGGCCTTATTTCCGGGGGTGTCGCGCGCAGCTGCCGTGATCATTGGCGGACTGGCCCATGGTCTGAACCGAAAGCAGGCTGCTGAGTTTTCCTTTTTTCTGGCTGTGCCAACCCTTTTTGCTGCCAGTGTGTTCGATCTGCGCGATAACCTGCACCTGATTACTGCGGATCATGCACTGCTTTTGTTGGTTGGAATGGGCATCTCGTTCGTGGTAGCCATGTTGGCTATAAAAGCATTTATCGGTTACCTAGCGCGCCATGGCCTGATGGTTTTTGGATGGTACCGCATAGCCCTTGGCGGCACCATCTTGGTCCTGAAAAAATTGGGCATAAGCCTAACGGTGGTATGATGTATTCAGATTTTAACAATACACTTTTGCTGATTGACAAGCCGGTAGGCTGGACTTCTTTTGATGTAGTGAACAAAGTCAGGAAGCTATTGAAAACCAAGGTAGGACATGCAGGCACATTAGATCCGCTTGCCTCAGGTTTGCTCCTGGTTTGCACCGGTAGCTTTTGCAAGCAAGTGGGACTGCTTCAGGGATGGGAAAAAGAATATACGGGCACACTGGTTTTAGGCAGCATTACCGACTCGTACGACTTGGAAACACCCCCACAGCCTTTTGGTCCTTATGAACATTTAACGGTAGATCAAATTCGTGAAGCTGCTCGTCACTTTCTTGGGGTGCATCAACAACTGCCCCCGAAGTATTCCGCAAAGTATCATGAAGGCAAACGATATTACCAGTTGGCACGTGCGGGCCTACCGGTGGTCCAAAAGCCCCAAAAGGTTGAGCTTAAGGAAGTTTCTGTAGGGGACGTCCAACTTCCTGAAGTCAAATTTCAGTTGGTAAGCAGCAAAGGCTTTTATGTACGTTCCTGGGTCCATGATTTGGGTCAGCGGCTGGGCTGTGGCGCCTATCTGAAAGAGTTGCGACGCGTGCGGGTGGGTCCTTATCATGTTGCACAGGCCTGGCAGCTATCCGATTTTGTGAACTTTGTGCAGGATCGATTGCATGATCGTCCACTACTATCCTGAACAGGTGCCTGAAGTGCACGGATGCGTGCTGACCGTTGGCACTTTCGACGGGGTGCATGTAGGCCATCGCCGCCTCATTGAACAGGTAGTGCTACAAGCCCGAAGACGACACACCTCGGCTGTGCTGCTCACCTTCGATCCTCATCCGCGCCAAGTCATCCGAAGCGAACAACGCCCGATAAAATTGCTTACCACCACCGATGAAAAAATTCAGTTATTAAAGCCCCTAGGTATAGATCATGTTGTGGTGGTACGTTTCACTGAAGCATTTTCCCAACTGTCTGCTTTGGCTTTTGTCAGGGACGTGTTGGCAAAAAACTTCGCGCCGGCAGCTGTAGTCATCGGTTACAACCATCAATTCGGACGTCACCGCGACGGCAATATTGAGTTGCTGCGAAAACTATCAGTTCAGTTTTCTTTTGAAGTCATTGAAATAGAGCGCCAGCTCGTTGGGGATGTGGAAGCTAGTTCCACGCGTATTCGATTGGCTTTGCAAGAGGGCGACGTCCGATATGCGGCCCAGCTGTTGGGCTATCCGTATTTTCTTACCGGAACCGTCGTTGCCGGCCGCCAACTGGGGCGACAATTAGGATTTCCCACGGCCAACTTGCAGCCTTCTTCGGCCGACAAGCTCATTCCTGCCGACGGCGTTTACGGCGTTCGCGTGCACATCGACGAGCAGCCCCGATGTTTTGCAGGCTTGACGGCTATAGGCATGCGGCCAACCGTGCAGGGACGTGAGCGTACTATAGAAACATATTTATTGGATTTTAATGAAACAGAAGAGCTTTATGGGGTCCGGCTTCGCATAGAGTTTCTGCATTTCCTGCGTCCGGAACGAGCTTTTCCATCCCTGGATGAATTGGTCGCGGCCATGAAAGCCGATGAGCAGTTAGCTCGTCAATTGCCCGATCTTTTCGTTACCACTTGACCATAGGCACCATCAGCGCACCTTGAACCGTTTGGCAGGTAGAGGTAACTACGGGTTGTTGGGGTTTTGCCTTAGTACAAAACGCAAACCGACGTAAGCCATGCGGCCGGTAAGAGGGCCCCACGTAAAGCTGGCATCAAAGTAAGGACCAAAAGGGTCGTCAGCGGCGATAATACGGTCTTGCTGAATGAAATTGGTGAGATTTTCTGAACCGACATAAAACTCCCAGTTCTTCCACACATGTGTGAGCTGTGCCAGCAAGCGCAGATAAGGCTCAGAATATTGAGGCATCCGATATGGCTCAGGGTTTTGGTGCGTATCGGGCAACCGCTGGGCTCCGACCCATTGGGCTATCAGCGACCCCTCCCACCTGCGGTTCATTGTGGTATAATTTGCCGTGGCGACAGCCCGATGACGCGGCGTGTATGGTTGTTCACGCATTCGATCGCCTATTGTGAGCTGCACATTGGAATAGCGATAAGAGCATCGAAGCTCCAGGCCACGTAAGGGGCACAGGCCCAGCTCAGCCTGCACCACATTTGAAAAGGATTTTCCCTCAAGGTTATAAATGAGGAGTTGTTGCGGGTCACTGTCGGCATCGACGACTACCTGATTGAAAAACTGGGTACGAAAGGCATCCAGCCAGAAAGAAAGATCGCGACCGAGCACTTTGGTTTGGTGACTTATGCCCACACCAACATTAAGCGCTTTTTCGGCATCTAAATCAGGCGCAATGAAAAAGGTACGCGAACTGGCCAAATAGCCACTGTTGTCCATAAACGGCTCTGCAGCCCTGAAGCCCGTTCCCAGGCTCAGGCGCAGCGTCGTAAACAACTGGGGCTGATAACGCAGGTGCAGTCTTGGTGATACTTGCCATCCGTACAAATTGTGATGGTCGGCTCGTAAACCCAGCAGCACGAGTAAATGTTCCAGATCTTCAAATGAGTACTCAGCGAAGGCACCGGGAATAGATTGCCGACGATCATGGACCCAAGCAGCATATTTTTCCTGTTTATCCAACATGTGCCACGACAGACCCGTCTTGTATTTGTGCTGTGTGCTTCCCATAACTGAGGAAAAGATCAAGTTGGCGAAAAACTGGTTTTCGGCGCCTTCATATGAGCGCTGGCCGAAATAACCATCTTGCTGATGAACAGCGCTAAAGAGTTGTAGTCCTAAACTTTGGTAAGGCGAATGAGGAAAAATGAGTGCTGCTTTTGCTAGCGCTTCACCACGAAATACGGTCATTCCTAAGCCATAGCGTTCTGCACCCAGCTTATCGGTCTGAGGGTTAAAGTGCAGTTCGCCGCCGTAACGGTCATCGTAAATCCCCTTGAGCATCACCTGAAGCTCAAACTGATCGGTACGCTGCAATAACCACCGATCAGCCACCATTACCTGAGTATTGATGGGCTGATCCAGAAAATGATCACCATTCAGGTCCATATGGTGGCGCAGAGTCGCCCCATGCACCAATAACAAGTGGCCGAGCTCATGATTTATTTGCTGGTGGGTATGGAGGTTTGCCTCAAAACGTTGCTCGGTGTTTGCATAAATGTTCAGAAACAAGGGATCTGCCGAATCGGGTCGAAAGAGTTCAACGTTGATTTGACCGGTAATCGCGTCAAAACCTTGCACCACAGCACCGGTTCCTTTGCTGATGGCGATTGATCGAATCCAAGTTCCGGGAAAGTAACTGAGGCCCAAAGTTCCAGACAAACCCCGCAGCGTTGGCACAGCCTCAGTGAGCAGTTGAGCATAGCGACCTGCTAAGCCCAGCATGCGGATTTGTCGGAAGCCGGTGACAGCATCGCTAAAACTGGCATCTACCGTGGCACTGGATTCAAAACTCTCGGAAAGATTACAGCATGCAGTACTTTCCAACTGCTGGCGGTTCAGCAGTTCGGTTGGCCTTACCTGAAGCGCTGACCAACGCATGGCAAGATCTGCCGCCTGAACCTCAATTGCCGGTATGGCATGCAAAGGCTGCAAAATCCATTCGATGTATGCATCGCCAGTGATCAACGTATCTGTGGCAAAATCTGCGTGCCTAACCACCAACGTATAGGGAGGCGGTGTGGGCAACGATAAATTGAAATAACCCATCGTGTCGCTGAGCTGAGCTTTGCCGGAGTGGAGTTCGAGGACTTCGGCACCCCCCACCGGCACGCGATGCTTTAGACTGTCCAACGTAAAAAGTCGGCCACTCAAGTTCTGCGCCTGAAGCACCGCAGCATAAAGCATGAGGAATGTTGTTATTTTAAAAAAATTCATAGGAAAAGTTTTAGGGTGAACAGAAAAGAAATCGAAAAAGCCGAAGGCTAATTACCGCCTTCCCTAACCCTAAAACGTTCGATCAGATCAGGAAGCAACAATTCCAGACCTCTAATACCCGCTGAGCTGTCACTCGCTCTAGTTGTTGGAAGCCTGTTTCCAACAAAGCGTGCGCCCTGGACGAAAGCCACTCGGCCAGCAATAGCGAGGCGGACCATAGGGTCGCAGGTACCTGCAATTTTTTCTCAGAGCTGGAAAGAAAATTGTCCTTGACTTTTAATAGGAATACTTCAACGCTGCAGCACTCCTCTAAACCGTCTTCGCAGCAGTTTTTGTCTTGAACCATGCTTTGCGGCGTCATTTGGCAGGTGTAATGGACATGCACGACGCCCACGCTGGCAGCAATGAATATCAACAACAACCCTCCTGCAATGATTCGGCGCAACATGAATGGACCCTGCAAAGATACGGTATGTTGCAGCATCAAAGGTACGCGTCAACCGATAGCCTGAAGGCTACCGATGATAAAAATCCATCTATATTTGCACGCCCTTTTCCATGACATTTCAATCGGCTGGTTTTAATAAACCGTAATTTATTAACCACAAGCCATGAAACTTTCACAGTTCAAATTCGATTTGCCCAGCTCCCTAATTGCACAATATCCGCCCAAGAATCGGGAAGACGCCCGCCTGATGGTGATCGAGCGCAAAACGGGCAAGATCAAGCACAAGCATTTCCGCGACATCCTACAGATTTTCGACGAAGGAGACTGTTTGGTCTTGAATAACACAAAAGTATTTCCGGCACGTATGTACGGGCGAAAAGAAAAGACGGGAGCCAAAATCGAGGTATTTCTTCTCCGCGAGCTAAACAAGCAAATGCGCCTTTGGGATGTCTTGGTTGACCCGGCCCGCAAAATCCGGGTGGGCAACAAGCTTTATTTCGGGCAAGACGGACATTTGGTTGCCGAAGTAGTGGACAACACCACCAGCCGGGGGCGAACGATACGTTTCCTTTTCGATGGTAACGATGAGGAACTGCGCAGAACCATTTATTCCTTAGGTGAAACGCCTTTGCCGAAGTACATCAAGCGCAAACCAGAACCCGAAGATGCTGAGCGCTACCAAACCGTTTACGCCAAATACGAGGGAGCCGTAGCTGCGCCCACCAGTGGACTGCATTTCAGTCGAGAGCTGCTCAAGCGCCTGGAAATAAAAGGCGTCGAACTGGCTGAAATCACATTACACATCGGGTTAGGTACATTCCGTCAGATCGAAGTGGAAGACCTCAGCAAACACAAGATGGATGCTGAATACTTCAAGGTAGAAAGCGAGGCGTGCGCCATCATCAATAAAGCTTTGGATAACAACAAACGGGTGTGCGCTGTTGGCACCACCACCATGCGTGCCCTGGAGTCGTCGATCAGCGCTCAGAAACGCGTCAAGCCCGTCGAAGGATGGACCAATCTTTTCATCCATCCGCCCTATGAGTTCAGTATTGCCAATTGCATGATCACCAACTTTCATTTACCCAAAACCAGCTTGCTGATTCTGGTATGTGCCTTTATGGGCTATGAACTGACTATGGAAGCGTATAAGATTGCCATTAAGGAGAAATACCGGTTTGCCTCTTACGGCGATGCTATGCTGATCCTCTGAAGTTTGTTTCCTAAATTCAGCATAGCAATTCCACCGCCTCCATGAGTACAGCTGAACCGTTGACCCTATACGTCGTTATTGCTGCGGGTGGCTATGGCAGCCGCATGAATTCCAGCGTACCCAAACAGTTTCTACCCCTAAACGGAAAGCCATTGATGGTGCATACGTTGCAGCGCATTCATGCTTGTTGGCCTGATGCGCTGTTTTTCGTTGCGCTTGCCGAAGAGCATTTTTCCCAATGGAAAAAACTACGAAAGAAATATTTAAGTCAGCTTAATATAACGGAAGTAAAAGGCGGGGCTACGCGGTTTCATTCAGTTAAAAATTGCCTGCGCCACCTCCGCAAGCCCGGTATTGTTGTTATTCACGATGCATGCCGCCCTTTGGTAAGCAAGGAACTCCTCCAGCGATGCCTCAACCAGGCCTTGCGTACCGGCTGTGCTGTTCCGGTAGTTGACGTGCAAGATTCATTGCGTGAGCTGTTGACCTCAGGAAGCCGGCACCGCTCCCGATCGCGATTCCGATTGGTTCAGACCCCTCAGTGTTTTGACGTACAATTGATCAAGGACGCCTATCAGCAAACTTTCCAAAAGGAGTTCACCGACGATGCCAGTGTGTTGGAGGCTGCAGGAGGCATCATTCACCTCATTGACGGTGAACCCTCAAACATGAAAATCACCACCCCCTTGGATCTGATGGTTGCTGAAAAACTGATCGCAGCATTTCCAGGACCTGAATAGATGCGCATCAGCGGCTTCACTTTTATCCGCAACGGAGTGCTATTGGATTATCCTTTTGTGGAATCAATCCGTTCCATGCTGCCGTTGTGTGATGAAGTCATCGTTGTGGTTGCCACCAGCACCGATGAAACATTGCAAGCCGTTGTCCGCATTGGCGATGCGCGTATCCGAATTTTCGAACACGCGTGGGATGAAACCTTACGCAGCAAAGGACAGCTGCTGGCCAAACTCACCAACGAAGCCCTTCGGCACGTCACCGGAGATTGGGCATTGTATCTGCAAGCCGACGAAGTGCTGCACGAAAATGACCTGCCTTCCATTATGGAAGCCGCTCGCCGGTACTACACCGATGACGACACCGATGGCCTCTTATTCCATTGGTATCACTTTGTCGGGAATTATGATTTTATCGGAAAACCCGGTAGCCGCGGACTTTACCATCATGAAGTGCGCATGTTTAAGACCGGACGCAACATTTTTTCTTTTGGCGATGCCCAGGGATTTCGGCGGCTCAAAGGCAAGGAAAAAATTCAAAAACTAAATGCCCGCCTTATTCCGGCGTACGTTTATCACTACGCCAAAGTGCGGGGACCGGAGCGCGAGCAACTGCGCGCCCGCGCATTTTCTCGGCTCTGGCACGATGATCAGTGGATTGCTCACCGATTTGGCAACCAAAATTTTGAGTACCGGTTTTCGTTTCCGATCATTCCATTTAACGGCACCCACCCAGCCGTTATGCACGAGCGCATCCGCCAGCGCAATTGGCCATTCACCCCAGCTATGGCACGCATTCGCATTCCTTTTCGCTATCGGCTGCTTAATGCCCTCTTTCGCCTTACAGGATGGCGCCCCTTTGAATTTCGCAACTACCGGCTGCTGCCGGCAGAGGGCTAGTATTCGTCTTCGTTAAAGAAAAAGTCCTCGTGGGTCGGATAGTCTGGCCAAATGTCTTCAATGCTTTCATAGACTTCCGAATCATCTTCCAGCTCCTGAAGATTTTCAATTACCTCTACCGGCGCTCCGGAACGAATGGCATAGTCAATGAGCTCCTCTTTGGTTGCCGGCCAGGGAGCATCTTCCAAGTAGCTTGCCAGTTCAAGAGTCCAGTACATAGTGAGTTGATGATCTTTTCTTCAGTCCGCAAATCTATTTTTTTCATGCATTCAACAAAATAGCTGTTGCGGCAAGTTTTGGCTTATGCTTTGCGCCCCTGCCAAAAAAGTTCTGCACTGCCGCTGTCGTGACTACACTTGCGTGCCAAGATGAACAGCAGATCCGAAAGGCGGTTCAGGTATTTGATGATGAGCGGCGGCAGGGGTTCTTGCTCATGTAAAGCTACCACAAGGCGCTCGGCACGACGACAAACGCAGCGAGCTACGTGAGCCGCTGAATTGGACAGATGTCCACCCGGCAAAACAAACAGCTGCAGCGGCGGCAATGATGCTGACCACTGATCAATTTGGTTTTCCAGAGCCTCGACATCGGTTTCGGCCAATTGAGGCATGCCAGACATTTCTTTGCCCGGTGCGGTCGCCAACAACGATCCGATAACAAACAACTGTTGCTGGATGCGCCGCAGAATGCGTTTGTCCTGATCCTGAGGCAGCACGTCGCCCACAAAACCGATCCATGAGTTGAGTTCATCAACTGTTCCGTAGCATTCGATGCGCAAACTGTGTTTGGGCACGCGCGGGCCCCCGAAAAGCTGGGTGGTGCCACCATCGCCCTTTCGAGTATAAATCTTCATGCCTACAGTTTTTACGTGTTTAGCAACAAAGGTAAAAGGTGTGGCAGGGCAGGAACAAAGGTGGCGGCAATCAGTTTCATGTCAACTTAATGTCAGCTGCTCTTGAAATGCAAAAACTTTCAGCGCCACTGCACGACACCACAGTTGACGCAAATTGATATGTATCTTCCAACATGGTCTTCATGACAGGGTCGAGCAGATCGAGTGTGATGTATAGGCCTCAAGAAAGCAGTTTATATGTCGGTAACCTTCGGCATGGCCATGGCTTTACCTGACCATGCCCTGCAAGCAACAAATTGAACTGTTTGCATTAACTCCATTCAATACAAAAACTATGTGGGATTAATGGCCGGCCTGACAGAATTAAATTTTTTTTAAATATGCAAACCAAAACCCATGAGAAATTATTTAATTGCAAAAGGTGCCCTGTTGGGCCTTTTGGCCGTACTGATGGGTGCTGCCGGAAGTCACTGGTTCAGTCATTTGCTCGAGGATGCCGAACAGCGTGCCTACGAGACGGCGGTATCCTATCAGTTTTACCATGCCCTCGCCCTGTTGCTGTCGGGCATTTGGTATGAGAACAACAAAAGGCTTTGGCTGTTAATTGCGGGGTATCTTTTTGCCACAGGCACCGTGCTCTTTTCGGGAAGCATCTACTTACTGACCTTAGCTGCGAAGATGAAATGGCTTGGACCTGTAACCCCTTTGGGAGGCTTGTGTTTGGTGGTAGCCTGGGTTATGTTATTTATCGAAGCTATACACCACCTGCACGCACCAAGAAAAAAGCAGCTAAACGGGCGTTAGACTTCTTCCACCACTTTGCCTCGGCTTCGGGCAACCACCTCTTCCTGTATGGAGGCGGGAGCTGGAGCATAGTGGCTGAATTCCATGATCGAAGTTGCCCGCCCCGAGGTGATGGTGCGCAATTGCGTTACGTAGCCGAACATTTCGCTGAGGGGGACCTTGGCTTTAATGACTTGAGCATTTCCTTTCATTTCCATGCTTTCCACATGGCCGCGCCGGCGGTTTAGGTCGCCCACCACATCTCCGGTGTATTCAATTGGAGTGACCACTTCTACTTTCATGATGGGCTCCAGCAAGATGGGGTTTGCCTTGCGGCAGGCCTCCCGGAAAGCATACTTGGCGCACATCTCAAACGACATCGAGTCTGAATCCACGGGATGAAATCCGCCGTCAAACAGACGAACTTTTAAGTTTTCCATCGGATAGCCTGCCAAAACACCACTGTTCATGGCCGTCTGGAAGCCCTTTTGTATGGCTGGAATAAATTCCTTGGGAATAGCGCCTCCGAAAATGTCATTGATGAAGACAAGTCCTTTTTCACCTTCACCGGCTGGACCTACTTCCACATGGATGTCTGCATATTTTCCGCGGCCACCGGTCTGCTTTTTGAACAGCTCGCGATGTTGTACCGTTTGGGTAATGGCTTCTTTGTAGGCTACCTGGGGTGCGCCCTGATTGCAATCAACCTTGAATTCGCGCTTCAAGCGATCAACAATGATTTCCAAATGCAACTCACCCATACCGCTGATGACTGTTTGGCCGGTATCTTGATCCACTTTAACGCGGAAGGTGGGGTCTTCTTCAGCCAGCTTGGCCAACGCATTACTGAGTTTGTCCACTTCAGCCTGTGTCTTGGCCTCAACGGCAATAGAGATAACGGGATCAGGGAAGTTGATGCTTTCCAATATGATAGGGTGCCGCTCATCGCATAGGGTGTCGCCTGTGCGTATTTCCTTGAAGCCGACGGCCGCACCAATGTCACCCGCCTCTATGCTGTCAATAGGGTTTTGCTTGTTGGCATGCATCTGAAAAATGCGGGCGATGCGTTCTTTTTTTCCGGTACGGGTATTGAGCACGTAAGATCCGGCGCTGAGCTTACCGGAATAAACGCGGAAATAGGCCAGGCGACCCACGAATGGGTCGGTCATGATCTTAAAGGCCAAAGCGGTAAAGGGTTCTTTAGCATCGGCATGGCGAATGATTTCATCGCCGGTTTCCGGATGCATGCCTTTGACGGGGGGAATATCCAATGGTGAGGGAAGAAATTTCACTACTGCATCCAGAAGGGCCTGCACACCTTTGTTCTTGAACGCCGAGCCACACAACATCGGAACAATGGCCATGTCAATCGTAGCTTTTCGGATGGCCGCTTCCAGCTCATCAACCGTGATGGTGTTTTCATCTTCAAAATATTTGGCCAAGATGTCGTCGTCATATTGAGCAACAGCTTCAATGAGCTGCTGCCGTTGTTGATTAACCAAATCAAGTAGCTCGTCGGGTATTGGCACCTCCCGGTAGGTCATTCCTTGGGTGGCTTCATCCCAAACGATTGCCTTCTTGGTGATTAAATCGACCACTCCCTTAAAAGTTTCCTCCTCACCTAATGGGACCTGCAACGGTACGGCATTGGCCCCCAGCTTTTCTCTTACCTGTTTGACTACATCGAAGAAATCGGCACCACTCCGATCCATTTTGTTGACAAAACCCAGGCGCGGTACCCGGTAGCGGTTGGCCTGTCGCCAAACGGTTTCCGACTGAGGTTCCACACCAGCCACGGCACAAAACAGAGCTACGGCTCCATCCAGCACGCGCAGCGACCGTTCCACCTCAACGGTAAAATCCACGTGGCCGGGTGTGTCAATGATGTTGATCTTGTATTCTTTTCCATTGACTTTCCAGAAACAGCGCGTTGCTGCAGATGTGATGGTGATGCCGCGTTCTTTTTCCTGCACCATCCAATCCATCGTTGCACTGCCTTCGTGAACTTCTCCGAGCTTGTGCGATACGCCGGTGTAGTACAAAATGCGCTCAGTGGTGGTGGTTTTGCCGGCGTCTATATGCGCAGCAATCCCGATGTTCCTGGTGAACGAGAGGTCTTGACTCATAAATGATTAAACGAGATTAGACGCGGAAATGAGCAAATGCCTTATTTGCTTCAGCCATTTTATGCACGTCTTCTTTCTTTTTGATAGCAGCTCCTTCTCCCTTGGCAGCGGCAATTGTTTCAGCAGCCAGTTTTTCTACCATACTTTTTCCATTCCGCTCCTTAGCATACGTGATCAGCCACTTGAAGGCTAATGCCTGGCGTCGGCTGGGCCGCACTTCGGTGGGGATCTGAAAGTTAGCTCCACCGATACGGCGGCTACGTACTTCCACCACTGGCTGCAGGTTTTCTATGGCTTTCTTCCAGACCTGCAAACCATCTTCTTTAGTGAGTTCGCTTATGCGGTCAATGGTTTGATAAAAAATGCGACTGGCTACTGTTTTTTTTCCCCGCCGCATGAGCGTATTGATAAAGCGGGCTACTTGCTCGTCGTTGAAGCGTGGGTCGGGGGCTATTTGCCTTGGCTTAGCTCTGGCTTTTCTCATCTCACATCAATGTTAAAATCATGAAGAACTTTTATTTCTTTGGGGCAACCGCTTTGGCTTTTTTCGTGCCGTATTTCGACCGGCTTTTCTTCCGATCGTTGACGCCGGCAGTATCCAGCGCTCCCCGTACGATATGATACCGCACACCGGGCAAGTCTTTGACACGACCGCCACGAATGAGCACGATCGAGTGCTCCTGCAGATTGTGTCCTTCGCCGGGGATATAAGAAATTACTTCTACCCCATTGACAAGCCGCACCTTGGCAACTTTTCGCAGCGCTGAATTAGGTTTTTTGGGTGTAGTGGTGTACACACGGGTACAAACGCCGCGTTTTTGAGGGCATCCTCCTAATGCCCGGGACTTGCTTTTTGCCTTGATGATTGCGCGACCTTTACGCACCAATTGTTGTATGGTAGGCATGAAAAGGGATTACTTCCGTTTTTTTGAGGCCGCAAAGGTAGGTGAAAAATTGGCAGATTCGCAACGTATTTAGTGCTCGCAGCGACGAAGCAACCTAAACGTAACGATTCCGCATGCGCCTTAAATACCACAAGGCCCCTCCTGCGGCCAGAAGCAGCCATACAGCAGAGGTAGCCATGGCAATTTTTTCTCCCAGGTAAAACGAGCGCGGCTCAAACCGAAACTCAATTTGATGCTTGCCCGCAGGTATTATCATAGCCCGGAGAATATAGTTGCAGCGAAAATGAGGTTGTGGTTGACCGTCAACATAGGCATTCCACCCTGGTTGATAGTAAACTTCCGAAAAAACGGCTAGGCCTGTGTCACGATTGTTGGATTCATAAATGAGGTGATTGGGTTGGTAGTGTGTCAGTCGGATATAGGCTGTAGTGTCTTTTGGAAAGTGAGTGTTGGTGAGCTGATGGCGGAAGCGCTCGTCCACAAGGGCCACTTTAGCAGGATCAAAAGCATTGAGAGATGCCATTTCAGCGTCGGCGTTGGCAACCCATTGCACCGAGTCCACAAACCACGCATTTCCTAATGCATCGGGATTCTCCAGAGCCCTTGTGTTGTCGCGGTCATCGGCCGAGGCTGGCACGATAAAATAGCGGGCATTGAGCATGTCCACTACTTTTTTGTTAAAGGGATAGCCCGAGGCATCAACGTTGGTACGTTGCGACAATTGCTGTTCAATAAGCTCCTGGTAACGTCGCAGTTTGGCGGCATGGTAACCGCCTATGGAAAAATGGAAATATGAGGTACGCGAATCATTCCATGGATCACTGGCCAGGTTGAAGACCCGAAAAACTCCTTTCTGAGCCATGATTTGGCGGTCAGCTTCTGAAGGTTGAAAGGGTCGGTTGTACTCGGTTGACGAAACAAAGTCTTCATTATTGAGATAACGGCGGCCAACGGGAAACAAGTCAGCAAACATGACCATGATCAGCAGGCCCAAAAGCAAGCCGCGCGACATGCTGCCCTTGATGTAAAACCAGAGAGCCGATGCGATAATCAGGATAAAGAACAAAGAACGAAAAGCATCGGCACGAAGCATACTTTTCCGATCGGCTTTGAGTGCTGCAAGTAAGGCTTCATTGTCGGCATACGTTTTGTCGGTACCCCCACTAAACGAAAACAGCGACGGACCGATCAAAGCCATAAACAAGGCAAGGCCCCCGACCACAACCGTGGCCCACAAAAGTTTTTTCTTAACCACATCAACAGCCCATCGGTGTTGCAACAACTGAGAAACCACCAGCATCGCCCCTAAGGGAAACAAGAGTTGGGTCACCACCAGAATCATGCTGACGGTGCGAAACTTGTTGTATCCAGGTACATGATAAAAAAATAAATCTGAAAACCACATGAAATGACGTCCCCACGAAAGCATAATTGCCAGAGCCGAGGCAACTAAAAGCCACCAGCGCCAGCGATTGTCTAACAACAGCAAGGCCAATACAAACAGAAAACAAACCGCTGCACCGAGGTAAAAAGGTCCGGAAGTAAAAGGCTGGTCGCCCCAATACAACGGCACAGCACTTAAATACTGTTGCTTTTGACGGCCCATGATGCCGCGTTCGCTTAGGAACTCAGCAAAATGACTGTCTTCGGCGAGCCGAGCATGAGAAGAACTGCCTTTGAATCCAGGAATCAAAAGGGTGAAGGTCTCCAGTTTTCCGTAACTCCAGGCAAAAGCATAATCTTTGTCCAAGCCTCCAGTAGATTGCTGATTCGATGACAATTCCGAAGGTCCGCGGATGGTTGAAGGCAAATATTCATAGGTGGACCAGAGCAGCGATAGATTAGAGAAAAAGGCAAAGGCGGCTGCCAGGATTAAAATGCCGGCACTGACCAGCAATGGCCGGAGCTGGCGGTCACGAAGGGCAAATACAGCTTCGGAAATGCCATAAACGATCATCGTCAACATCAGATAGTAGGTGATTTGCAGATGGTTGGCTTTAATCAACAACGACAAGGCCGCCGCCGTGAACAAGCCACCCCACCACCATTGCCCACGTCGCACCATCAAGATGCCGGCCACTACCAAAGGCATTAAAGCAATGGAATGCAGCTTGCTGTTATGTCCTGCTTCCAGCAAGGTGAGGTTGTAGGTGCTCAAGCCATAAGCCAGCGCCCCGGCCAAGGCCACCCACGGGTTGGTACGTAAAGTCAACAGCAGGAGGTAAAAGCATAATGAAGCCATAAACATCAATCGGGCGGGATGGGGAAAGCCAAAGGATAACAACGTATCTATGAAACGCAGCAGATTGCCCTTATACTCTACGGAAATCTGAAAGGCCGGCATCCCACTGAACATCGTGTTGGTCCATAGCGGGTCTTTTTGATGAAGTTTTCTGAACTCTACAATTTCGCGCGACATGCCCTTGAAATGGATGATGTCGCTCTGCTGGATTATCTTGTTTTCCAGGATTGCCGGCGCGAAAAACAATAAGGTTGTCAAAGCAAATACAGCAAGAGCTACCACGTGAATCCACCAGTGCCGCACAGCGCCGAAAGTGACATCGTCATTGGCTGCCACCGTACTTTTAGCCTTGTTCATAAATCATGTTGCAACGGGTTAAATGTAGCGGGAAAATCTGCTCTAAGTAGCTTTAGAAAACTACATTTGTCAGCCTGCCAGACTAAAAAGCATGCAACCAGAGGCAGTTCTTGTCATTGGTGCCAGCGGTCAAATCGGAACTGAGCTCACCATAGAGCTGCGCAAATATTATCGCACCGTTGTAGCCGCGGATTTGAAAATGCCCATATCAGAAGTGGCCGAAGGTGGGCCTTTTGTACGATTAGACGTGTTGAACCGTTCAGGCCTTGCCGATTGTATCAGAAAATATCAGATCCAACAGATCTACCATTTGGCCGCTATCCTCTCAGCCACCGGTGAAAAAAATCCGGAGCTGGCCTGGCGGGTCAATATGAAAGGTTTGCGCAACGTATTGGACTGCAGCGTTACGCTGGGTGTCAAAAAACTGTTTTGGCCCTCGACCATAGCCGTGTTTGGGCCGAATTCGCCAAAGAAGCATACGCCTCAATGGACAATCATGGAACCAAACACGATTTACGGTATTAGCAAGCTGGCAGGTGAGCGCTGGTGCGACTACTATTACCAAAAGAAAAATTTAGACGTACGCAGCCTGCGCTATCCGGGATTGATCAGCTATAAAGCACCGGGTGGCGGCGGCACCACCGACTATGCCATCGACATTTTTTTTGCGGCAAAACGCCAACGCCGTTATACCTGTTTCCTGAAAGCCGACACACGCCTGCCCATGATGTACATGGCTGATGCCATTCGGGCCACCCTCATGCTGATGGAAGCCCCAGCCGAACGCATTACCGTACGCTCTGCTTATAACATAGCGGCTGTGGACTTCACCCCTGAAGAAGTAGCTGCCGCCATCCGCGATCATATTCCCGATTTTGTTATAGATTTTGAACCAGACTTCAGGCAACAAATTGCCGAGAGCTGGCCTGAAAGTATTGACGATTCCATTGCGCGCAGGGACTGGGGTTGGAAGCCTTTGTTCGATCTGAAAGCTTTGACGACCGACATGTTGGCTCACATCAGTGTTTGACCGCGTTGTCGCATCACTTCATAGAGCAACATGGCGGTGGCTGCCGAAACGTTGTAGGAATTCAACGGTCGCCGCATGGGTATGGTCAAACGCAGATCGGCTAATTGCAACAGTTGGGGGTGAACTCCGCTTCCCTCCGACCCAACGATAAGGGCCAGCGGTTGATTCAAGGGCGCTTGATCCGGAGGAATGCCGTGAGCTGCCTCCGCAGCTGCAATGAGTAAGCCTTGGTTCTTAAGCTGCCCCAAAGCCTTTTTAAGATTGGCTTCCCGACAAAGGCTTACGTGCAATAAAGCTCCTGCCGATGCTTTTACCACTTCTGCATTCAGTGCAGCCGTGTGGCGCTGCGGGATCAGCACTCCATGTACGCCGGCAATCCAGGCCGTTCGTAAGATGGCGCCAAAATTGCGCACGTCGGTGATGCGGTCGCATACCAACAACAGGGGATGTTCACCACTTTCATAGGCATGTTGCACGATCTCCTGCCAGCTCACAAAATGCACGGGCGACAATAAAGCCACCACTCCTTGATGTGCCTTGCCCCATTGCCTAAGCTTCTGCTGAGGTACATAAGCGATTGGAATGTTGGCTTGTTGTGCCTTACGACGCAGCTGGCTTAGTCGAGGATTTTGTAAGCCCGTACGCATCCAAATGCGGTCGATGGGGCGACCACTGTCGATTGCCTCTTCAACGGCATGAATGCCTTTGGCAATCAGCGTTGAAGTCGGGCTGTCTTGGTGCTGTTCTGCTGAGGCCACCTCACTGCTCTTCACGAGGCGTATAAAAGCTTACGTATCGGTTGAAAGCAGCTTCCGCCAGTTGTTTCAGGGATTCGTCTTTATACTCACGGGCGGTTTGCAAGGCATTGTTCAATACATAAATGCCTTCGTTGATTTCATCAGTCCATGCACGACGGAAGCGTGGCTCCAAGGAAGTAAAATAACGAAGCTGGTCGCTGTACACTTCCACGCAACGCTTCATGATTTGCGATCCTTTGTCGGTGGCACCGGCATCGAAATAGGCACGAGCCATGGCTACGTGGTAAATGGAAATCGGGACATTTTCTTCAGGCAAGACTTGCAGACATTTATCCAAAACAGCTATGGCAGAGTCTTTTTTGCCTTCGGCAATCAAGGCATTAGCCAGTCGCGTAAAATTGCTGCGCAAGTTGCTGATCATTCGATTGATGTTTTCATCCAGATAAACGCGATGTTTATCTACCCCGCCCCACTTGAACTTATGCATTAAATTTTCATACATGATATCGGTCTGCACACCTCCAGGAAAGGGGTCGTCATTCGTTTTGGTAACATAGGGAACTACGCGATAAGTCAATCCTTCTTGCTGCAAATAATTGTTCAGCCCCAGGTAAGCACTGGTTTGTACGGAAATGGCAAAATAGATAGGTCGCTTCCATAAGTTGCTGCGCAGGATTTCCAGCGTCATCAAATCATTTTTGAGCAAGGTGTTTTTATTCAAGCGCCATCGGATGCGGTCCACAATTTTTGCCGTGTCTTTGGGATGGACGACACCCGATGCCAGTACTTCCTTTTTATTTACGACAATCTCTAAGTTACGCGCAGGCAGGTAGTTCATGCGTTGACCTGCCAGATCGAGCTGACGGCGCGGATCGTCGCTGAAAATGAAGTCGAGCACGGCATCTAAACTGTAATATTGATTGGGATCAATGGCTCGATTTTCATAATAGCGTACGTAGTCGCGAGTGGCACCCCGATATGCCGAACTGTCCACGCTGATCAAAACCGGATCACTCTCATTCACTTTGCGTCGAAGCTGATCAATATACCAGTCAACGCCCAGCAAGCTCAAGTTGACAATACGCACATCGGGTCGAATCCCTTCCACCTCTTGAGCATACCAAAGCGGATAGGTATCGTTATCACCCTGGGTAAACAGGATAGCATTGGGCGCACAGGATTCTAAGTAGTTGCTGCCCATGTCGCGGGCCGTATGCCGATGGCTGCGGTCATGATCATCCCATCCTTGCCAGCCCATGAGCAAGGGGGCAGAAGCAGCAATCAAGGTAGCGGCTAAAGGCCCTTTCCATCCGGCCAGCCGGCTCCGTACCTGTTCCCACCACCAGAACACCGACAAGCCGATCCAGATGCAATAGGCCCATACCGAACCAACGTAGGCATAATCGCGCTCTCGAGGCTGCAAGGGGGTTTGATTCAAATAGATGACGATGGCCAAACCCGTGAAGAAAAACAGCAGCAGCACCACCCATGCATCATATTTACTTTTTCTGAAATGATACACCATCCCAAGCAGGCCGAGCAGAAAAGGAATGAGGTAAAAGCGGTTATCTGCACGGTTTTGATTAAGGGGATAAGGAAGATGACTTTGATCGCCCAGCATGGCATTGTCGATAAAAGCAAAGCCCGTCTTCCAATTGCCGTATCGGATGTCGCCATGGCCCTGGATATCGTTCTGCCGCCCTGAAAAGTTCCACATAAAGTAGCGCCAATACATGAAGCCGATCTGATACGTGAAAAAGAAATTCAGGTTATCACGAAAAGTGGGTTTTTCTCCTTCTTTCAAATTCAGCCATTCACGATAAAAATCTATATGTGTTGGATCATCGTTGTCCCAAATGCGCGGGAAAAGCATTTTTTCTTGGCTTTCATATAAAAATTTTGGCTTTCGACCCAACTCATCATATCGGCCTGTTTTGAGGTTGCGGAAGTAGCGCATGTCACCGGTTTCGTAGTCAATATCATAGGGTCGTGAGGCAAACGTATGGCCGTATAGTAAAGGCCGATCACCGTATTGCTCGCGGTTCAGATAGCTCAGCAGCGTTATGGGATTACTGGGGTTACCCATGTTGATAGATGGATTTGCCTGCGCTCGGATAACCACCATCAGATAGGTAGAATAACCCAACACAATAAACATCAACGAGAGCATTGCCGTGTTTAAGACATAATGCTGACGACGGTGCGAATACCATAAGCCCAACACGATCAGCGAAGCGAGCAATAACATGAAAAACAATACGCCACTGTTAAAAGGCAATCCAAATGAATTCACAAACAAAATATCAAACCGGGCACTGAGGTTTGGAATTTGGGGGATAATTCCGTACTGAATGAAGCCCAGAATTAGGCAACCGATCACGAAAGCACGCACAGCACCCCACCATGTGGGTTGGCTTGTTTTCCGGAAATAATAGACCATGGCAATAGCCGGAATTACCAGCAATCCCAACAGATGAACTCCCACGACCAAACCCATCATATATGCAATAAACAACAGCCAACGGTCGGCAAAGGGCTCATCGGCATGCTGATCCCATTTCAAGATAGCCCAAAACACCAATGCCGTAAAAAATGAAGACAAGGCATATACTTCGGCTTCAACGGCAGAAAACCAAAAAGAATCGGAAAAAGCATTGGCAAAAGCCCCCACAAGGCCTGCTCCGATTATAGCTACGATTTGCTCAGTGCTGAGCTGCTCCCGCTTAACGTTGGTGAGCTTCAAGCCTAATGCGGTAATACTCCAAAACAGAAACAAGTTGGCAAACGCCGAGGCGACGCCTGAGAAAAAGTTCACCGTTAAGGCTACATATTGCTGAGATGGAGCGAGTAAAGTGACCAAATGCGCCAGCATGATGAACAGAGGCGCTCCAGGTGAATGCGGCACCTGCAACTTATAAGCACAGGAAATGAACTCTCCGCAATCCCAAAAGCTGCCACTGGGCTCTGCCGTCAGCCAATAAACCATTGTGGTCAACAAGAAAACAGCCCACCCCACCACATTGTTTATCAGATTGAAACGGGGCATAAGGGAAGGTCGGTTTGCAAACGTCGGGCAAATATAGCAACCGCCGTTTGCCATCTCTGGCGGTCGGCTGTTTACGCAGTTTGCGCAGGCATTTGCTAACCGCTAACTTTGCCCCGGCGTTTGACCCGTGGTGTAACTGGCAACACGTCTGATTTTGGTTCAGAAGACTTCTGGTTCGAGCCCAGACGGGTCAACAGTTTCTAAAGCCACCCGGCGTAAGGCAAGGGTGGCTTTTTTGATGCTGCGCTTCGCGACATAAAAGAGGAAAGTCCAGATCTTGTGCGAAGCAATCTACCGCATGTGTAAAACGTCAAAAATATAAATAAACATTTTTCAAATATTAGTTACCCATTCCGCTGGTGTTTCCGAAATGCACGAGCGAAGTGCTTCTTGCACCTTTGGCAATCCCTGTGTCACGGTCGGTATGGCCGGCTTAAAGGCTATTTGCTTCTGCATTTTAGCCCGTAAGCGCCCTTTTCGCATTCACTACAAGCAATTCACTCATTACCGCGCTGCTCCGGGCACCTGGTTACGGATGCTTACGCAGCTCAGCGGCGGGCAGCCACTTCTAAGCGACTGCTGAAAAGCGCTGCATCTGCGCGAGCGGTCAACAGATATACCCCATCTGCAAGGGGGGGCAGAAACCAAGGGACAACCGATCCGCATGCTAACGTGGTTGTCGCCAGCGTGCGGCCTGTTAAATCGGTTAACCAGACTTGAGCTTCCGGACCAGCAGCAGCCGGTATGGTCACATACACGACGCCTTCAGCTGGGTTCGGAAATACCGCAAATACTCCGTCGGTCATTGGGGGTAAAGCCGCAGTGGCTACATTAATATTCACTTTGTCTATATATAAGTTGTTCTCATAATCAGTGGTGTTGCGAAACTTGATGAGCAGGTTTTCCGAAAAAGCAAAAGGCGCAAGGTCGATCGTTTCTAACCGCCAATGATTGGGGCTGGAGGGTTTGAATTCCACCTGAGAATACGGAGGTGTGATTGTTGTGAGATCGGTACCCCATTTTTTGTACACCACTTGCCAGCTTGCGCCGCAATCCGTCGAAACCAGCACCGTCAGCGTATCGGAGTAATTGACCGAATTGTTCGGGTTGGTATACAACCGATAGGCCACATAAAAGCTCAGTTTGGGCGCTGTAAGTGTTGTGAGATTGACGCTCGGCAGGAGCAACTCATCAATTTCTCCGTTGCTGGAATAATCATAGTTCCGAACATATGCTGAATTATTGCTGTTGTACCCCAAAGTGCTTTGTTGCCAGGTGTACCCACCGTCGGGATTGTACACCTGCCACCCCTGCGGAGGAAAAACGCCTGATGCAAATTCCTCAAAGACAGGTGGCGTCGTCCCTATTAAGCTGACCTGAATGGTTTGCGTGAAAGCATCGTTATCCGGGTAACCATCGGTGCCTCCGTTGGGTTGCGCTGTAAAAACTGTGATGGTGTTGGCGCCACCGTTAAGCGATACGGTAGGCAACGTGATGGTTACCGTATCGGTAGGAAGCAACACGCCATTCCACAAATAAACCGAAGGCGGATTTCCGTTTATGGAATAGTGAATATGTAAGGAATTCAACGTATCTAATCCGTAATTCTTGATCATCACTACCGGATCAAATGAAGTAGAACAAATCGTACCTCCTTCGATATGGATTACACCGGCATCCAGGTCAGCGAGCGGCAAGCAAGCATCGGAAGTTGTGAGAAAAGAAAGAAAGTTGTTGATGGCTGCCAGCATACGATCTTTTTGCCCCTGAGTAAACAGATTCATACACGCATCGTCAGTGTAATCCATGAAATTCATGAACATATCGCCATTGGGACCATTGTTGCAGGAGATTTGCGGATAGGAAGGGCACCCATAAGTTTCATCAGCCTGATTGGGTGTATCGGCTACATAGTCAGTACCGGTGCATGAGTTTCCGTCGTCACCCCAGATATGTTCCAGATTGAAGCAGTGTCCAATCTCGTGAGTGGCAGTCCGCCCTCGATCGTAAGGTGGATCGACATTTCCGGTGCGACCGAAGTACTTATAGCTGACTACAATACCGAAGGTTTCATCAATATTGGCTGAAGGGGGTACTGCATAACCCAGCAATCCAAAAGAAAGATTGCAAACCCAGATGTTGAAATATCGCTTCACATCCCATGCATCGGCTCCACCCTGCGAGGCGTATTTCACCTTATCGTCTAACCCAAAACTGGACTGAGTGGTCTGAACTCTGTTGATGCCGTTGGTAGGAAATCCATTGGGGTCTCTTTGCGCTAAGCAGAATTCAATTTCACAATCGGCAGCCACTGGTTTAAAGGCAGCAGGGGTGTTGACGGTATCTGAATTCAAGCGTCGGAAATCTTCATTGAGCACTTCAATTTGGCTGAGCACCTGCTCGTCACTGATATTTTGCGCGGCCGTTTTGTACACCACGTGAACCACAACCGGTATTTTGATCACGGTTCGGGTTTGGGACACCGGCTTATTGGCCAGGTAATGTTCAATGATGTCATGTGCTTGGTCAAGCAAGCGCCCGAATTGAGGATCTTTTTGCTTACGCCAGTTCACGTATTCCGGGGTGCCGCACGAACGCTGAGCCTCTGCCACGCGGAACATCAGTAATGCAAAAAGCAGTAGGAAAATGGCCTTATTTTTCACCGAAATGTGTTTTAACGATTAGGGAATTAGAACAAAGATAAAGACCGGCCGATAAGCCTGGGCACTGTTAACTTTTCGGCTATCTTTGCGCCCCCGCCAGCCGCCATGGAATCGCAGGTGCGCATATTTGCCAACACCAGCAGCCAAGATCTTGCCGAACGCATAGCCCGAGCCTATGGTGTGGAGCTGGGTAAACGCGAGTTACGCCGCTTTAATGACGGTGAAATGTGCCCGGTTATCCTGGAATCCATTCGCGGCGATTATGTCTTCATCATTCAGTCAGGCTTTTCCCCGGCCGATAATTTACTGGAGCTGTTGTTGATGATTGACAGTGCCCGCCGCGCATCGGCGCACTACATTACGGCGGTGATTCCTTATTTCGGTTATGCGCGGCAGGACCGCAAAGACCGGCCCCGTGTGCCCATCGCCGCCAAGCTTATTGCCAACTTACTGACTGCCGCCGGTGCCGACCGCGTCATGACTATGGATCTGCATGCTCCGCAAATCCAAGGATTTTTTGACATACCGGTCGATCATTTGGAAAGCACCACCATTTTTTACCCCTACCTCCGCGAACTGGCTTTGCCCAACATGACCTTTGCCGCCCCGGATGTAGGAGGTGTTAATCGCGCCCGCATGTATGCGATGCACTTTAACAAAGAAATGGTGATCTGTGACAAATACCGAAAGCGGCCCGGTGAAGTTTCTTCCATGGCATTGATCGGCGACGTCACCGACCGAAACGTCATCATTGTTGATGACATCATCGACACGGCCCAAACGTTATGCAATGCCGCGCAACTGATCATGGAGCGGGGAGCTCGCAGCGTTCGGGCCCTCATCACCCACCCCGTATTGTCGGGACCTGCTTATGAAAACATCGAAAATTCCTTGCTTACTGAAGTGGTGGTTTGCGATACGATTCCGCTGAAAAAACATAGCAAAAAAATTAAAGTGTTGAGCGTGGACAAGTTGTTCGCCACAGCCATCCGGAATATGTACGAGCATAAATCCATAACCTCTTTGTTCATCAACAATTAAGCTGTTTGCCATGAAGACAATCGTGATCGAAGGAACAGTGCGAGAGCAGAAGGGAAGCCATCAATGCCGACGTTTGCGTGCACAAGGGTTTGTTCCGTGTAATCTTTACGGTGCGGGCAAAAATATCTTGTTCTGTGCCCCCGACTCTGCTTTCCGCGAACTGTTGTACACTCCAGAATTTTATACCGCACACATCCGCATCAACGGGGAAGAGTATCCGGCTATTTTACAAGAAGCGCAATTTCATCCGGTCACCGAACGCTTGCTGCATCTTGACTTTAGGATTTTGGATCCGAATAAAAAAATCGTAGTAGAGTTGCCGGTACGCCTCGAAGGCACGGCTGCCGGTACCCGTGAGGGTGGTAAACTCCAGCAGCGACTTAAAAAACTCAAAGTACGCCTGTATCCAAAAGACCTTGTCGAGCACATCTCGGTCGATGTCACCCAACTGGGCTTGGGTAAGAGCATACGTGTCGGTGATTTGAAGATGGAAGGCATTGAGTTTCTGAATGCCCCTCATCTGCCAGTGGTGTCGGTACGCATTCCGCGTGCAGCCAAAGAAGAAGGGGCTCCTGCTGCGGCTGCTGAGGCTCCTGCCGCTGGCGACAAGGGTGCAACCAAAGCGTAAGCTCTTGCGCGCTACCTATTCTTGAGCCGCAGTGATGACTTTTTTAATTGCCGGCCTGGGAAATATCGGTGCACAATACGAGAACAGCCGTCACAACATCGGATTTCGGGTAGCCGATGCTTGGGCAAGTCGTCACCGTGCCACCTTCACTGCCGACACCCTGGCATTCAGGGCCCAGTTCGACTTTGCCGGACACCAGGTGCACGTCATAAAGCCCACCACCTACATGAACGAAAGTGGGCGAGCCGTGCGCCATTGGCAAGTGCAGCTTAAAATACCCCTGTCTCAGTTGTTGGTGGTGGTGGATGACTTGGCACTACCCTTCGGCACCATACGCATTCGACCTAAAGGCAGCGATGGGCTACATAACGGCCTCACTTCCGTAGAGCAGCAGCTAGGCACTTCCGCGTATCCGCGATTGCGCATCGGCATCGGCCATGAATTTGCCCCGGGACAACAGGTAAACTATGTGCTCGGCCCATGGTCGCCCCAGCAACAACAGCAACTTCCCCAGGTGCTTGAGCTGTGTTGCGATGCCTTGGACAGCTTCATCGTTGTGGGTCTTAACAAAACCATGAGTCGATTTAACAGAAAGCCGCAGCCCCCAACTACCGAAACGCCTGCTGTACCTGACTGATATTACATTTTTTTATTTATGAAGATCATTTGCGTAGGAAGAAACTATTTGGCACATGCCCAAGAGCTCGGCCACGACAAACCCACAGAGCCGGTGTTGTTTCTGAAGCCAGACACGGCCCTCAAACGCAAAAACCTGCCTTTTTTTCTGCCGGATTTTTCCAAGGAAGTGCATTACGAAGCCGAACTGGTCTTTCGCATTTGCAAAAACGGCAAAAACATAGATGAACGCTTTGCCCTGCGTTATGTGGATCAAGTGACTGTGGGCATTGACTTTACGGCACGCGACCTTCAGCGCCGGTTGCAGCAAAAAGGGTTGCCTTGGGAAATAGCTAAAGCCTTCGACCAGTCCGCTTGCATTGGCGAATGGAGACCCTTGAGTCTTTTTCGCATCGATGATTTGTCCTTCCATTTGACCCGAAACCACAAGCTGGTACAGCAAGGAAATTCCGCCTGCATGATTTTCTCCGTAAGCCAGCTCATCGCCTACGCCTCACGCTTTTTTTTACTTCTGGAGGGTGATCTGTTGTTCACCGGCACCCCCCAAGGCGTCGGTCCGGTCTATGCCAACGACATCCTTCACGGTTATCTGCAACAGGAATGTGTGCTGGAGTGCGTGGTGAAATAACGGAGTGCGCCGACAGCCTCTATCATACACTGGTTTGTTGCAGGCGCATCTGACGCTCCTATTTTTGCGTCGCCCACATGAATACCCAGTTGTTGCTGCGCGCCTACGAGCTGATGTGTTGTGTCAAATACATGGCGCAAACCTATGATGAAAACCGCAGCATATGTAAATACGTGCATAGCACTTCGCGCGGTCACGAAGCTATCCAGCTGGCCGTAGGACTACAGCTTCGGCCTTACGACTATATCGGAATGTATTATCGCGACGAAAGCATCTTGCTCGCCTTAGGATTCACGCCTTACGAATTGATGTTGCAACTCATCGGTAAGCGGGATGATCCTTTTTCCGGAGGACGCGAATACTATGCACACCCAAGCTTCCGCAGCGACGGGGCAAAGCCAACCATATTGCATCATTCCAGCGCCACCGGCATGCAAGCCATTCCGCTGACAGGCGCGGCACAGGGCGTGCAATATTTAGAGCGGAAAGGCCTGCTTCAGGCACCCGAACCTCCGGTGGTGGTGTGCTCTATGGGCGACGGCAGTGTCACCGAAGGAGAAGTTAGTGAAGCTTGGCAATTTGCAGTGCTGAAGCAATTACCTATTCTTTATTTGGTTCAGGATAATGGTTGGAGTATCTCGGTTTCGCGCGAGGAAATGCGGGCTATGGATGCCTATGAGTATGCCGGCGGCTTCAAAGGGCTGCATCGCATGCAGGTGGACGGCAGCGATTTTGTTGCCTCCTTTGCCTGTGTTCAAGAAGCCATTGCCTATGTTCGGCGTCAGCGACGTCCAGTGCTCGTACATGCCACCGTGCCGCTGCTGAATCACCACACGTCGGGTGTGCGCAAAGAAATGTATCGCTCAGCCGAAGAGCTTGCCGAAGCAGCCCAGCGTGATCCCCTGCCGAAGCTGCGCTCTTATCTGATTTATCAATTGGGCATAGTTGAGGAAATTTTAGATGAGATCGATGCACAGGCGCGTGCCCGGGTAGCCGCCGACTTTAACCGTGCTGTAGCTGCTGCCGATCCGGATCCCGCTACGGTCATGGACTTTGAGTTTGTGCCCACGCCCATTATTGAGGAGCGAGGCACACGCACTCCGTCGAACGGTCAGCGTGTCATGATGGTGGACGCCGCCCTACATGCCGTGGAAGAAATCCTACGAAAGCACCCGGAGGCTATTTTCTTCGGGCAGGATGTAGGCCGTCGGCTGGGCGGGGTGTTCCGCGAAGCAGCAACCTTGGCTGAGAAGTTTGGCGATGACCGCGTGTTCAACACGGCCATCCAAGAGGCCTACATCGTAGGTTCCACTGCAGGCCTTTCTGCCGTGGGGGTAAAACCTATTGTCGAAATCCAGTTTGCCGACTATCAGTTTCCCGCCCTGAATCAACTCATTACAGAAATATCTAAATCGTGTTATTTAACCTTGGGAAAATTTCCCGTCAATATGGTATTGCGCATTCCTATTGGCGCCTACGGCGGAGGCGGACCCTACCACAGTGGCTGCCATGAATCTGTCATCCTGCCCCAGCGTGGCTTGAAGGTGTGCTATCCATCTAATGCTGCCGATCTCAAGGGCCTGTTAAAAGCTGCTTTTTATGACCCTAACCCCGTGATTGTTTATGAGCATAAGGGCCTGTATTGGTGTAAGAATCCTGGCACCGAGGAGGCCCGAACCATAGAGCCGGATGAGGATTATGTGATCCCACTCGGCAAAGCCCGCATCGCGCTCGCTGCTGACGAACATCGGATAGCCGAAGGCTTTTCATTGGTCGTAGTCACCTATGGCATGGGCGTGTATTGGGCTATGCATGCTGCACGACAATTCCCGGGCTGTGTGGAAATCATCGATCTACGCACCCTATATCCTTTAGATGAACCCCTCATCGAAGCACGCGTACGCCAGCATGGAAAATGTTTGGTGCTTACTGAAGAAACCGTCACCAACAGCTTTGCCCAAGCACTCAGCGGCCGTATCGCCGCAACCTGTTTTCAATATTTAGACGCACCGGTCTGTTGCCTGGGCGCGCTGCCGGTACCCGCCATTCCGTTGAACATGACGTTGGAACAAGCCATTCTTCCCTCCGTGGAAAAGGTTGCAGCCGCCATAGACCAACTGTTGCACTATTGAGGGCTTGGCAGGCGTTTCAAGATATAATGAAAATAAAAATGTTTTAGGAGTCTAAGTTTCCTGTGATCCAGATGTTATCTTCGGAATCCTTTCCACGGGCATACCGCCTTTCCTGATCTATTGCTTTCCAGCAATGGCTACCGTTAAAACCCTGGAAAAAATCACCCGACGCAGTCTGCCGGACTGGCTCACTTTGTTGAAAAACAAAGGGCCACAACACAAAAAAGAACAAGAAGTCTGGCTGCAGGTTAAATATCACCTAAGTGCTTCGTTAGCCAGACTCATTGTGCGTCACTTCCAACAACAGTATGCAGCTTCGGGCACTGCCGCACTCAATCGTTTGTTCTCGGGCGACAAGCGCTTTCTCCGCCCCGTCCACGACAAGCTGCTAAGCCAAATCAAAAATTGGCCGGGACTCTCAATACGTATTAATTCTTCTTATATATCTCTTTGCAACAGTCGCCAATTCGCCACCCTGCGCCCCACTAAAAACGGACTTGTCCTTTCCTTAAAGAAATGTCCACGCACGGCTTTAAAAGAAAAAACGCTGTTGCGTAAAGTAGATCAGCTCCACGGCACCGTCTATTATCAGATCGTTTTATTGGAAGAAGCTGACATCACAGCCGATCTGCTGCGCGCCCTCCGCCTGTGTTATAAGGCGGAAGGCAAAAGCTGAACCCAGCGAACTCCCTGAGTGCTTACTTCCAATCGAGCCGGCCAGCCCATGACCACGGCCAGATTGTCGCTTCGATGGCCAACAGGAAAACCAAAACATAAAGGATAGTCGTATGCCGCCGTGTGCCGACGAATGATTTCGTATGCACTTTCGCCGAAAGGATTTTGCGGGTCTTTGTTGTGCATGTCTACGAAATGACCCACAACCAGAGCTGCCAGCCGATCTAAGGCACCAGCTCGCCGCAAGGCCAGCATCATGCGGTCGATATGATACAGATGCTCATCTATGTCCTCTAAGAGCAAAATGGCTCCGGTGGTATCCGGAAAGGAAAGACTGCCCAGCAAGCTGTACAAAACCGACAGATTTCCACCACAAACGAAACCTTCAGCAGTTCCTGATCGGTTTAACTCATGGCCTTCAACACTATAGGTCAGCGCATTGCCGGTGAGCGCCTCATGTAAGCTTTTCATCGATGCAGGTGCAGCCTGGGCCCAATCAACCGCCATAACCGAGTGCAGTGTGGCAATGGGGGTGTGGCGAAAAACATGAGCATGTATTACGGTTATGTCGCTATAGCCACACAACCATTTAGGATATTTGACTAGTGAGGCCCAATTCAAATGGTCAATGATGCGAGCGGTGCCGTATCCTCCCCGAGCGAACAAAATGGCATGGACATCCTCTCGATCTAAAAACTGCTGCAAATCGCGGCAACGGAATTGATCGTCGCCTGCAAACTGAAAATGCTTGGCTCCAATGGTAGCTCCAAGCAGCACTTCCCACCCCCAGTCTTGTAAGGTCGAGCAAGCCATTTGCACCTCGTGCCGATCTATGGCGCGCGCCGGTGCAACCAGTGCCACCCGAGCTCCTGAACCCAGCGGACTCGGTACCCTTCGCTTCGCTTCAGGCATAGGTTATCTTAGCGGCCCATCCATACGTTGGCCGACGTGAAGAAACAAAAAAGATATCTGGTTACCGCTGCCCTCCCCTATGCCAACGGCGGCATACACCTGGGCCATCTGGCCGGCGCTTATCTGCCGGCCGATATCTATGTGCGCTACCGCAGGCAGTGCGGCGATGACGTTTTGTTTATCTGCGGCAGCGACGAACACGGCGTACCGATCACGCTGGGGGCCCGCAAAGAAGGGATCCCTCCGCAGCAGTTCGTGGATAAATATCACGAACTGATGAAAAAAAGTTTTGCCGATTTCGGCATATCGTTCGACATCTACTCGCGTACTTCCCTGCCCCTACATCACCAAACCGCTCAAGACTTCTTTCTGAACTTATATAACAAAAAAATTTTTATTGAAGAAACCACTCAACAGTATTACGACGAGCAGGAACAGCTTTTCCTTGCCGACCGGTATTTGCAGGGCACCTGTCCGCGTTGCGGTTTCGAAAAAGCCTACGGTGACCAATGCGAGCAGTGTGGCAGTTCATTGTCGCCCCGCGATCTTATTCGGCCAATTTCAATCTTGAGTGGCAAGCCTCCGGTGGTGCGTGAAACGCGGCATTGGTATCTGCCCCTGCAACGATTTGAGGCCTGGCTGCACCAGTGGATCTTGCAGGAACATGCGGCTGACTGGAAGCCGAATGTGCTGGGCCAATGCAAATCCTGGCTTGACAGTGGCCTGCAGCCTCGAGCCATGACCCGCGATTTGGACTGGGGCGTGCCTGTACCGCTTGAGGATGCCGCTGGTAAAGTGCTCTATGTATGGTTCGATGCGCCCATCGGCTACATCAGTGCTACCAAACAACTGCGCCCAAACGACTGGGAACTTTATTGGAAAGATGCCGACACCCAACTAATCCACTTCATAGGAAAAGACAATATCGTCTTTCATTGCATCATTTTTCCGGTGTTGCTCAAAGCCCACGGTGATTTCATTCTACCGGCCCAGGTACCGGCAAACGAATTCCTCAATTTGGAAGGTGAAAAACTGTCCACCTCCCGCAACTGGGCTATTTGGTTGCATGAATATTTACACGACCTGCCTGACCGAAAAGATGAGCTTCGATATGTGCTTACCGCACTGATGCCTGAATCATCTGACAGCGACTTTACGTGGAAAGAATATCAGGCCCGCATCAACAATGAATTGGTAGCCGTTCTGGGCAACTATGTTAATCGGGCTCTGGTTTTGTGTAAAAAATATTGCGGTTTGCAGGTACCGGCAGCAAACGTGTTGACCGAATCCGACCTAAAAACCCTTCGAGAAGTGCAGGCCCTGCCCATGCAAATGGCTGCACATATAGAAAAATTTCGTTTCCGGGATGCCCTGAACACCATGATGGAAATAGCCCGTGTGGGCAATCGTTATTTGGCTGAAACAGAACCCTGGAAAGAAGACGACCCCCAACGTGTTGCTGCTATCCTGAACACGGCCCTGCAGATTGTGGGCTGCCTTGCCGTTACAGCCGAACCGTTCTTGCCCGAGACTGCGGCCCGCATCCGCTCCATGCTGAATTGGCACCAACCCTGTTCGCCACAGCAGGTCAAATTGCCACTATTACCGGAAGCGCATCGCTTAAATGAGCCTTTTTTGTTGTTTCGTCAGTTTGAAGATGAAGAGGTTGAACGACAGCGAAAAAAGTTATATGCTCGGCAAAACAACCCTGCATCCGCAGTGAAAACGATGCCTACTTGTTCCTACGAGGACTTTGAAAAACTTCAGCTGCGAGTAGGTACAGTGATTGCAGCCCAACGGGTACCTAAAGCCGAAAAACTGTTGTGCCTTACCGTCGATTTAGGAAGTGAAAAGCGCACTGTTGTTGCCGGCATTGCTCATCAATTTGAACCGGATCAAGTTGTAGGCAGGCAGGTCTGCGTGGTGGCTAATCTTGCGCCCCGTACCATACGGGGTATTGAATCGCAAGGCATGATCCTTACGGCCGAAGGGCCTGATGGTCAACTGAGCTTAGTTCAACCCGGCGAACCGGTTCCTCCAGGAGCCTTTATTCGGTGATCTTTAGTCAATAAGTTCTTCGACCTTCGGCTCTATCCTTATGGTAGTCCCGACAGGAATCGAACCTGTATCTTGAGATCCGGAATCTCACGTACTATCCATTGTACTACGGGACCACGTGCTAAGTTACCACACCGGCTTTTGCAAAATTACCGAAGAGTACGAGGGTAAGCTAAGGTAAGTGCCTTGGTGCATCGCACCACTTTGGGAGCGAAACACCACAGAAGCGTCGGCAGTCAACCAATCAGCAGATATGCGCTGGCTTTTGCTGCTGAGGTTGTGCACAATAAGCAATACCTGTTGGCAACAGCGCCGCTCATAAGCCATCAAGGCCGGATGTGCTGTTTGTAGGGGGATAAAATCGCCCCGACTTAAAGCCGGACTACAGCGTCGTAAACCGATGAGTTTTCGATAATAATTCAACAAAGAATTCGGCCGCTGGCGCTGCTCTTGTGCCGGCTCAACAACTCTTCGTGTTGTATATCTAGCACGCAGCCAGTGGGTTTGACCTGCTTGTTGCACGTTCTTACTCCATAAAAATGGTTCGCGCAAATAAGGATCCGGCTTGAGGCCCCTCATCCCGATTTCTTCGCCGTAATAGATAAATGGAAGACCCGGTAAGGTAAGCAACAAGCAGGCCGCCATCCGCATTTTTTCAATGGAATGCTTCAATACGGAATAGATGCGGGTCATATCATGGTTGGATAGAAAGATGCAGTGCACAAAAGGGCTGCGGAAGGAGCCGTAAGTCTGAAGCATTTGGGCTATTCGTTGCGGCAGATCCATGGCATTTTCCTCAAGTACGGCCTGCTGTATGCCTTCAGCCAGTTCAAAATTGAAAACCCCATCCAAAGCCTCCAGGTATGCAGCTTGGTGTGTGACCTTGTTCCAGCATTCCCCAATGAGCAAAACGCGCGGCTTGACGACACGCACGGCAGCCGCAAACTCAGCCCACCATTTTACGTTGGCTGCTGTATTATCGGAAGGATAAATGTGTTGAGCGGCATCGAGCCGGAATCCATCTACGTCGGTACGTTGCAGCCACCAACACGCTGCCCGGATGATTTGACGCCGCACATGGGGGTGATCAAAATTCAGATCGGGCATCGTCCGACTAAAGCAGGCATAATATTTTTCTCTATGTGTTGTAGGTCCCGGAAGCCTGTGCCATTGTCCTTCCTTGGGCTGAGGGGCATCGGCCTGCCATAGGTAGTAGCTGCGGTAAGGTTCCTCCCCCTTGATTGCTCTTTCAAACCAGGCATGCTTCCAGCTGGTGTGGTTGGCTACAAAATCCATGAGCACCAACATGTCACGCTTGTGGGCTTCCTCTACAAGCAAGCGAAAGTCAAGCATGGTGCCATAGCTGCTGTCCACGTCAAGCAGGTCAACAGGATCATAATTATGATATGAGGGTGCAGGGAAAAAGGGTGTAAGCCAGATGCCTCCTACCCCCAGATCGGCTAAATAGTCAAGACTTTCACGAATGCCATTTATATCCCCTATACCATCGTGATTACTATCTCGAAAAGAACGTATAAAAATTTCATAAAAGCAACGAGATTGAAGCTCAGCGTAGAAAGATAGCTCCCCCTCCTGCCTTTGAGCAGACTTTGAACCCATTCAATAGCACTGCTTAGGCTTAACTTAATAGCCGGGATTCTGCTTCAAATTGGGATTGGCGATAATATCGGGGGCCGCCAAAGGAAATAGCTTAAGGTGTTCGCTCACGGCAGTGCCATTCTTCACCCCTCCTTTCCACGGCCACAAATAAGTGCCTTCCGTAAAGCGGTTGTACCGGATCAAATCGGTACGTCGCGTAGCTTCCCAGTACAGCTCACGGCCCCGCTCGTTTAGGATAAAATCCAAATCAATGGAACTGACATTATGGTTGCTGTTGCCATAGGCACGCTCGCGCAACTGGTTTATATAATTGATGGCCGTTCCCATATCGCCCCCACTACCTCCACGCAGTACGGCTTCTGCATACATTAAGTATGCATCGGCGAGGCGGTACAACGGATAATCGGTGTCCACGAAATTGCCCGTTGCGTCTTTTCCGGGCTGACCATCGCTGGTAATGTTGCGCCACTTGGTGATCCCCAAGCCATCCTTAAAGTTAGACACGCTGTTGATGACCAAATTTTGCCCTTTATCATATAGGAAATTTCGCCCATCAAGCGTGTCGCCACGTGGGTTGTTCTTAGTCGAGCCAAAAAGGGCAGCAAAGCCAAAGTTCGGTAGGGTGTCAGAAGTAGTGCGGTAACCGGCCCAACCACCGTTAATGCCAAAATCAGCGGGGTTCATCGTGCCACCCACTGGCGCATGCGTCAGGAAGGTGGTGCCTCCATAGGTCTGCGTGTACAACCCGTCAAACGCAATGGGGAAAATGATTTCGTTTGATTTGTGATTGTCGGCGCGAAAAAGATTTCCATAGACAGGTTCTAGGCTATATGCACCGCTTTCGATGACTTTTTTACAATAGGTAATGCAGTCGGTGTATCGGTTTTGATTGACATAAACTTCGGCATTTAAGTACAACTTAGCCAAAGTCATCCAAACAGCGGCTTGATCCGCACGTCCATACTCGTTCTGTCGGGGTGGGGGCAATAAATTTTCCACCGCTTTTAATTCCGACTCGACATATTCAAACAATTCGGGTCGGAAAATTTGACGCGGCAGCGATGAACCCGGCAAGTCGGCTTCGGTCACGAAAGGTACGTTACCGAATAGATCCAAAGCATGATAGTATACCAGTGCGCGGATGAAGCGCGCTTCTGCCTGATAACCTCGAATCAACTCTTTGTCTGCCTCGGAAAATCCTCTTTGGCTAAGCTTTTCTTCTGAACATTCCCTGATAAATTCATTGCATAAAGCAATGGTGAAGAATATCCTGTAATACATGGCTTTAGTGAAAGAGTTTTCTGCCGACCACGACATGTTGTGCAACTCGGGAATTCCCGGGTCGTTCCATGCACATATAGCCTCATCGGTAGGTAATTCCTGCAAGTTCCAATACACACGGATATAGTTAGAAAAGCCTTCATCGATCCCGCTGATGTCGGGTTGGCCCGCCGGACCCTGATTACCAGTAGTGGCAAAGCCGGCATAAATCTTTGCTAACACATGAAGGTAATTTTTGACCGTATCGTAAAGAGTTGCTGAGTTCAGGCCGTAGAAGGGTTGGCGATCCAAATCTTTCAGGCACGAGCTGAGCAGTATCGAAACACTCAGCAACAATCCTACCGGCAGAAAAGTTTTCTTCATGGCTCTACTGATTAAAGATTTAAGCTCAGATTTAGAGAATAGATTCGCGGACGTGGATAAATGTTGTTGTCAATGCCACCGACTACTTCAGGGTCGATGCCGCTGTAGCCGGTGAGCACAAACACGTTCTGAACCGTTGCCGAAACATTCATCCACAATCGATCTTTGATGACTTCGCCGATGCGGTATCCGATGGTGAGGTAATCCATGCGCAAGAAACTGGCATTTTCTACGTAATAATCAGACTGAAACTGATATATTGGATTTTTTTGAAATTGTGTATTGTAATAGTCCTGCACCAAGTTGTTGATGTAGTTTTTAGAACCATCCACGAAAGCATAGGTGCCGCGCTCCGCATTGACGTTGTTGTACACGTAGTTTCCTAAACTGGCACGCAGTCCGAAGCTGGCCGTCCAACGCTTGTAGCTAGCATTGGTACTAAAGCCCAGATACCAGTCGGGCGCAGGATCCTCATACCGGTACCGGTCATCCGGAGTGATTCGGCCATCGCCGTTTCGGTCGCGGAAAGCTGCGGTGTCGGCAATAGCATTGCCGGTAGGCACTATGGGCTTGCCGTTTTCGTCGTAAAGCTGCTCAAATACATAAAAGGAAAATACCGGATAACCTACCGAATGGATCTGGATGGTGTTTCCAATGCCTCCTGAAATGCCACCTACTAAGATGCCGATATTGGTCGTATCAGGCACTTTGGTGAGCTTGGTGACGGTGTTGATATTGCGGGTAGCGTTAAGGGAAAATTCCCATTTCAGATCTCGCTGATCGATGGGAATGAAATTAAGCGACAATTCAACCCCTTCATTTTCCATGCTGCCTACATTGGTTAGAATTTGATTGGTGAAGTTGGTGCCGGCAGGAACCGGAATAACGGCCAACAAATCGGTCGTTTTCTTTAGATAATAGTCTGCCGAACCATTAATACGGCCCTTGAGGAAGCCAAAATCCACTCCGATGTTGGTGGTAGCGGTTTGCTCCCAACGAATGTTGGCGTCATAACCATCGGGGCGCAGCACATAATAAAACTGGTCCCCAAATTGATATTGTGCAGTACTCGTGCCCATAGAGTAGTTAGCGATATAGGGATAGTCGTTGAAAATATCTTGCTGGCCGGTAACCCCCCACCCTAGTCGCAGCTTCAGGTTGGAAAACACGTTCAGATCACGGATGAACGGCTCTTCACTGATTCGCCAACCAATGGCAAAGGAGGGGAACAGCCCCCAACGCGTGTCGGGGCTGAAACGAGAAGAGCCATCGTCGCGAAGCGTCGCCGTAAGAAGGTACCGCTCCAGCAGCGTGTAGTTCAGACGCCCATAAAATGAAATCAGAGTATTTTGAGTTTTAAAGGGCACACCCGGCGGACTTATGGTATCACCCTCTACGTTTAGATCGGGAAATGCATCGCTGGAGCGCAGCCAATCCTGATAACTATAGCCGGCAGTCAGGTCAAATTTGCTGGAGGCAGCAGGCATCTCTTTTGCGTAATTGACATAAAATTCCAAAAGCTTATTGTTGTTTCTGGAATTGTATTGGTTGTCGACGCCTTTACGATAATACGCTGAAGCCGCTGTTTCGGGAATAAACACCGTTCCTTCCGAACGGCTCCAGTCACCTCCTAAGTTCAGATGAGCCCGAAGCCCTTCGACCCACGGTAATCGGTAATCGAGTTGAATATTTCCCAGGATGCGGTTGACTTGACTTTCATCTTCTTTCTGATAAAGCAAACCCACGGGGTTTTTAGGCGCCAATACATTAGGCAGGCCTGTGGAAGGATCCAGCCATTCGAAGTAACCGCCCAAGTATGCTGTGTCGGAATATACCGGCTGCGTGGGATCGAAGGTTACAGCCGATCCTATAGCCCCCCGATCGGCAAAAAAGTTCATCGTGCGGTAAAACTTGCCGTTTACCGTCACCGTTAAAGTATTGTACAAAAATGACGGGGCTAAATAAACCGTGCTGCCCAGCCGCGTAAAGGCATCACGTTTAAGAATGCCTTCGTTGCGGAAATATTCCAGGTTCATACGATATGGAATCTGGGCTAGCCCTCCACTAAAGGTCAAGTTATTGTCTGAGGCAAAACCCAGCCTATAGATTTGTTTTTGCCAGTCGGTGCTGGCCGGACCCAACAACGATTTCTGTTTATCTGTTCCGTTAGTTTGCACCAAGGTGCGGAATTCGTCTGCCGAAAGCACCGGAGCATATTTCACAATGTGCGATACAGAGGTATTGGTGCTGAATGTAGCCGTCAACTGATCATGAGCCACGCTTTTTTTCGTCGTGATCAGGATTACTCCGTTGGCTGCGCGGTTGCCATAAATGGCCGCTGCTGAGGCGTCTTTAAGAACGGTAATGCTTTCAATGTCGTTGGGATTAATCAGGTTCAGCGGATTGGCAGATCCAGGAATACCGTTGTTATCAATAGGCACTCCATCTATGACGATTAGCGGGTCGTTGCTGGCATTGATGGAAGTGCCCCCCCTGATACGAATGCGGCTGCCCGATCCCGGAGCTCCATCATTAGAGACGATTTGAACACCAGCTATTTTCCCCTGTACCAATTGCTCTGGCGTTGGCACAATACCGGTGTTAAAATCTTTGGCGCTGATGGAAGTGATCGAGCCCGTAAGATCCTTTACTTGACGGGTTCCATAACCTACGACCACTACTTCATCCAGACCGATGAAGTCAGCTTTGAGCGTCACATTTACGGTGAGAAACTGGCCCGCCCCGATTTGAATACGTTGGCTGTGTTCGGCATAGCCGATCATGCTCACGACCAGCGTGTATTCGCCTGCAGGAACCGAAACGATCTGATAATTACCCTCTTCATCAGCACTGGCACCGAGAGAGGTACCCTTCAATACCACCGTTGCAAAACCTACCGGCTCACCTTTGTCATCAGTAATTTGACCACGAAGGCTACCGGTTTGGCCATGAACATTTAAGCAAATAAAGAGCAAAGCAAACAGCACATTGCTGCATCCGAGCAACTTTGACATTTCCTGAGTGGGTTTAATGACGGCAATAATAGCAAATCTCTTTATTGCCTAATAGACCGTCTAAGACCCTAAAACAACTTTGAAAATTTGTTCTGACGCGCCGTAACGCAACCGCAAAAAATACAACCCCTTTTCGTTCAACTCTGGTTTCAGAATCAAATGACCCCCTGGAGATAATTCAGCCGATTCAGTGCCCAATAGCTTTCCTTCAAGACTCAACCAATCTAACTGGGCCTGAATAACATCGTTGCTGTAGTTAATGAGAATAGGATCAGAAAATGGTCCGTGCTGATGTAGTTTTAAATTCCCCTGCTTGGCATTAACAGGATCGGCGACGAAACCGCAGGATTTTACCCCGCTTAGCGGGGAAAGATGATTATAGAAGAAATCAGTGGTCAACCAAATCAATGTATCGTATTGCGGCGAGTTGACCGGCACCCCATGGCCCGCGCCTACGAAGGGATGCAAATAGCTTTCCACTCCGTTAAACTGCAATTGCTGGTAGATGTTGTAACTGCCATGCAAATAGAGTCCATTGAAGGATAAACCGTATACATAAGGAACAACATTATCGTTGACGCCATGAAACAAATAGGCCGGTTCTGTTTCGTTCTGTAACCATGAAGTATCCGGCATGCCAGCCCAACAAGGCACTACTGCTGTAACTGCAGACGAATGCCCTTCATTTCCACTGGCCTGATCAAGCGGTCCAAAGGGCGATGTGTCAAAGGCTGCATCTGCTTCGGCCTGGTCCCAATAAGGAACAGTCAGACAAATCGCTCCCCCTGAAGAGCTTCCAATCATAAAAACCGTAAGCGTATCAATGCAATAGTCCAGCCAATGCTTACGGAAAAAGCGCACTGCCGACATCGCATCCTGCGTAATTTGGTAAACAGTCTGATAGTTATCGACGGTGTCAGGAAACGCATTAAATCCCAGGCGGTAATTGATACTGGAAAACACATAGCCCAAGCGGGCGAAATGATTTCCCAGTTTTACGGCGCGGTTTTCTCCTTTATCTCCCGTGGTAAAGCCACCGGCATGCAGGTAAATGATGACCGGCCGCAAATAGTTTACCGTGGAGTCGGGCTCGTAGATATCTAATTTTAGCGTATCGATGTTATTGTTTTTAAAATAATTTTTATTTGAGCCATAAACCACATCTGTCGTCACTTTAATTGTCGAGTAAACACTGTCTTTGAAAACACCAGGTGGAGCCCCTACTTGGCCATCGGCACTGACAAACATCAGCAATAAGGCTACAGTGAAGATTAACCTTGCTTTCATAAATGAGTAATTGGCTTTTTCAAACTTTGTTTGGTTTTTACGTTTATGAAACGCAAATTGTTGCCCGCAGCTTTTTCATCATGCCTCACGCACGACTGTACAGACTAACGTCCCCCTTTCTTTTGGCCTTTACCATCCTTTCGTTTGACGTAGCTGTTGCCTCTTCCGTTGACGATCGTCCGTTAGGAAACCTGCTGGCACTCCGGCAAAGATCAAACGGTTTGGACATAAAGACTGACCAAGGTCGCTTGGCCATCCACATTTTTTCCCACACTGTCTTCCGGATTGTAGCTGTATGGGATGAGCCTTTTGTCGAGCATTCCTATGCTGTGGTGGCAAAACCTCAAACTATCGCGTGGCGGTGGAAAAAATATGCTGATTCGGTCATCATAACTACCGATTCTATAAAGCTGCATCTCACCAGCCGGCCGGTGCGCTTGACCTTCTACACCCGCGATAATCGCCTGCTGCTGGCCGACGATGCGGCCCTGGGTATTGCCTGGGCCGGCAGCACGATTACCGCCTACAAAAAGCTGCAGCCAGGAGAACGTTTCATTGGTTTGGGAGAGAAGACAGGTAATTTAGATCGCCGGGGCTCGGCCTTTGTACATTGGAATTCTGACGTGCCGGGCTATGGATTAAATCAAGATCCGCTCTATGCCTCCATACCCTTCTATATGGGATTTCATGATTCCTTGTGTTATGGCATTTTTCTAGATAATTCTTCCCGCTCAATATTCAACTTCGGCGCATCACAAAACCGCTTTTCTTCGTTCTCGGTTGAAGACGGAAATCTCATTTACTATTTCATTCACCGATCCACTCCCTCCGGTATCCTCGAGGACTACACCTGGCTTACCGGCCGTATGCCGTTGCCTCCCAAATGGGCGCTGGGTTATCACCAATGCCGATGGAGTTATTACCCCGAACAACAAGTGCTTTCGTTGGCAGAAACGTTTCGCCACCGCGGCTTTCCTTGCGATGCCATTTGGCTCGATATCCATTACATGGATGCGTATAAAACTTTTACATGGCATCCTGTTCATTTCCCACAGCCTCGCCGCATGTTGGACAGCCTTCAAGCCAGCGGATTTCATACCGTGGTAATCCTGGATCCCGGCATCAAAAAAGAACAGGGCTACAGCATTTACGAAGAAGGCGCTTCACAAAAGCTTTTCCTCACCTACCCAGATGGGGAGGAGTACCTGGGCGAAGTCTGGCCGGGCTGGTGTGTTTTCCCCGACTTCAGCAATCCGCAAGCACGCCAATGGTGGGGCGATAAGCTCAAACCCCTGGCCGATGTCGGTGTTGACGGCTGGTGGTGCGACATGAACGAAATCGCTACGTGGGGCCAAAGCACGCCCTTGAATGTGCGCTTTCATGGGGACGGAAATCCTTTCACCTACCGCACGGGCAAAAACCTCTATGGCTTGCTGATGGTGAAAGCTACCTATACAGGAGCCCTGCGCACACGACCACAATTCCGCCCCTTCGTTCTGACGCGTGCGGGATTTGCCGGCCTGCAACGTTATGCGGCTATATGGACCGGCGACAATGTAGCAGATGAACAGCACATGCTGTTGGGGGTGCGTCTGTTGAATGCATTGGGCCTGAGTGGTGTACCTTTTTGCGGCGTGGATGTGGGCGGCTTTATCGGAACCGCTTCACCTGCCTTAATGGCTCGCTGGATGAGTATTGGCGCCCTCTCCCCCTTCTTCAGGGGACATAAGGAAATAAACGCACCCACCTCTGAACCATGGGCTTTCAATGAAAGTACTGAACGTATTGCCCGCAGCTATGCATTGTTTCGTTATCGCCTGATGCCTTACCTCTATACGTCTTTTTACCAGGCCGCACAGTCTGGCCTACCCATACAGCGCAGCTTGGCGCTCTATTATCCTTTTCATCCGAAAGTTTATGAAGCTTCCTTCCAGCATCAATATTTTCTGGGTGATGCCTTGATGGTAGCTCCCTGTGTAGCCAGTCAGCTGTTTACTCAAGTGTTCTTGCCAGAAGGCCAATGGTACGATCTGCACACCGGCCAACGCATTCAAGGACCTGCAGTTCCCATAATTCCATCACCTGTAGAACGCTTGCCAATCTTCGTGCGTGGAGGGTCATTTTTATTTATCCAAAAACCCGTATTGCATACCGGCCAATCGCCCGGAGATACCTTGCAGGTGCATGTTTTTTACGGCCAAAGCCCGCATCCGCAGCCTTATTATGAAGATGCTGGCGATGGCTTTGCTTATCAGGCGGGAGTTTTCTGGCATCGCACGTTCCGACTGGATACATTGAACCGCACGATGGTTCTGGACTCCGTACAGGGAAGCTTTCCTTCCGTTTTCAAACATATTAAGTTTTATTTACATGGTTTTCCTCCCCTTTCCCGTGTTTTTTACGCCGATTTTCAAACTGAACCCGCCGAACAAGAGATAAAATTTGTAGAAGTGGCCGATCCAGAGGTCCGCTTACGGGCGCAAACCTTTGAAATGCCGCACACGCGGCAACGCGTAGCTATTTATTGGGAATCTAAACAATGATTTAATGTTAAAGTGTGTATGTAATTACTCACCCCTCTGAACTTTGTCGTCATGTATAAGAAAGCTTTGCTGTTGGTGCTTTGTGGCCTTGGGTTGCAGAGCCGGGCTCAGGAAGTTATGCTACAGGGATGGTACTGGGACTATCCCAAAACTGCCCAGGCCAAGTGGTGGGTAGATACATTACGCCAAAAGACCAAAGCCCTTGCCGAAGCCGGTTTTACCCACATTTGGTTGCCCCCCCTGAGCAAGTCAGCCTCAGGAAACAACAGCAATGGCTACGATATCAAGGACTATTTTGATTTGGGCATCTATCCCACCAGCACGCAGTTTGGCAATGAAACTCGCTTGCTGGCTTTGATCGATTCCATGAACAAATACCAGCTTACCCCTATAGCGGACATGATCTACAACCACCGCAGCGGCGGAAAATGGGAAAACAACCCGTCGGTCGAGGGATGGATTGAAAACTACAACTTGGCCAAACACAACAGCGGCGATGCATGTTATCCCTCTGACCGATTCCGATGTGTCTTACCCATAGGCGGCAGCTCCGGACTGGGTGCCGGCACTTATTATTTCAAAATCCGTTCGGCCTCAATGGCAAATTCTTATTACAATAATCCATATGTATTTAAAATCACCACCAAAAAGGTGAAGAGCTCCAGCTTGCCGGACCTCACCGAAAGCGAACCCAACGGAGGTGCCGATTGTGGTCAACCCAACAATTACTATGGCTTGGCCCGCAACCTAAAAGCGACGATTGATGCGGGCGGTTGTGGCACCGATGAGTTCGCCCTTACCCTGACGACCTCCGATTTCTACGACACGGGCGACACGCTGTTTATCACATTAACCAACGAAAACGGGGCCTATAGCGACCATTACATCTATGGCTTATGGTATACAGGAACTAACAGCAACATTCAACATAAAATCATCTATCAAACTGCCACCGACTTCAGCGGTTTAAAAAGCGGTCGAGGTACCATGAACCATTTTGCTTTCAAGCCTAACGGTAATCCCACCTGCTTGTGTGGGGACCTGGACGGCATGTGGTTTTACTATGATTTAGACCAAAATGTTCCTGCCGTAGCCGACACCCTTAAAGTGTGGACCCAGTGGATGATGGAACAATTTGACATGCAGGGCTTTCGGGTAGATGCCGTCAAGCACATCCCTGCCTCTTTTCTGGGCGACTTGCTCGACTACCTGCATCAGCAGGGCCTAAATCCCAAGTTGGTGGTAGGAGAAAGCTACGACTACGATGCTACCGTGCTGCGTAACCGATTAGACGAAGTATATGCACACATGGATCAAGCAACAAAAAATGCTATGTATTATTCTTTGTTCGATTTCAATTTGCAAGCCTGCTTGCGTGATGCTTGTGATGCTTTTGGCTATGACGTCCGCAACGTATTCCAGTGCGGCCTGAACAGTGTTCATTCGGTATTTCGGAAAAACATCGTCACGTTTGTCAACAACCACGACTTCCGCGAAGCTTCACAGTCCGTCGATAACGATCCCATCTTGGCATATGTATATATTTTGACCAATCCGGTGATCGGTATCCCGTGTGTGTATTGGACGGATTATTACTCCAAAAAATATCCGTCATACACCGAAGAGTTCAACGCCGTGCTGCGAACTCACTTTCGCTTTTTGCAGGGAGCACAACAGGTGGAATACCTCAACCGTTACAATTCACCGTTCCCGGTTACCTATTTCAGTGGCGCGGCGTCCACCACGCTAGCATATCAGATCACTGGGTCTACCAACACCTGCTTACCCGACCGCGATGCACTGGTGGTCATCAACTTTTCGGGTCAAACGTTAAAGGCCAACCTCACCGTAAACACTGCTTCTCCTTTTAAACTCAAACCTGGTGACACCTTATCTGACGTGCTGGGCAGGTCAGCTTTTGATTATGCAATCATCAACAGCAATAATCAGGTGTATGTGGAATTGCCTCCACGCAGTTACTCTGTTTGGGCACGCGTGCCTCCGGTCAAACACACGCCCATCATTTCCGCAAATGGCCCAACGGAGTTCTGTCATGGTGAATCTGTCGTCTTATCCATGACCAACCCACCCATAGCTTGTTATGATTACCGCTGGAAACGAAACGGCGTCAGCATTCCCGGTGCCACTGGCCCGCTGCTCACGGTTACCCAAAGCGGGACCTATACGTTAGAAGCCAGCTACAATGGCTCGCAGGCAAAAGTTTCTGCTCCCATCTATGTGAGCGTTTCGCCCGAAAAGCCCTCCATCGTCAGTGATGGCATAACGCTGACGTGTACCGTTGAAAACATGAGTTATCAATGGTTAAAAGGCAACACGCCAGCATCCCTCATGCCAATTCCGGCTGCCACGGCTCAAAGCTATACGCCCGATCAATCAGCTTATTATGCCGTTCAGATTACCGACACCAATGGATGCAGCAACCAATCCGATCCTCTGCAATTTTGGATGATCGGAATGCCACAAGCCGATCATGCCGGCATACGATTGTATCCCAATCCGGCGGATCAACGCATCGAACTGGCATTGCCCAACGGTAAGGGTGGATGGCTGCGGATAGAAACAATAACCGGCGCCGCGCTTTTCCAGCAACACATTCCGCCCGCAATTGCGCAACTCACAATCGACATCAGCGAACTGCCGGCAGCAGTTTATCGGCTAAAATGGACAAATGAAAAAGAAACATATATTAAACTCTTCACAAAATTTTAAAGGCCTTTTTGTAAAGTAAGGAGCACCCTTTAACCCAGCATCAGGAGTCCGGGAGGTTAAAAATCTCGTGCCCCATTTTGTCGCGCTTGGTACGCAAGTAGTCTTCGTTATGGGGATTGAGGGTTCCCTGCAAAGGCACAGATTCCACAATTTCCAATCCGTAGCCCTTCAGCCCAGCCCGCTTTTTCGGATTATTGGTGAGCAACCGGATCTTTTGCACTCCCAGATCGCGCAAAATTTGCGCCCCCACGCCATAATCCCGCTCATCCATCCGAAAGCCCAAACTGATGTTTGCTTCCACCGTATCTTGTCCTTCCTCTTGCAACTTATATGCCCGCAGCTTATTGAGCAACCCAACACCTCTGCCTTCCTGATTCATATACAGCACCACGCCTGTGCCGGCTTCTTGAACCCGACGCATGGCCTGATGCAACTGGCTGCCACAGTCGCATCGCAGGGAGGCAAACACATCGCCTGTCAGGCAACAGCTATGCACGCGGACCAAAACCGGCTCATCGCGCTGCCAGCTTCCTTTCACCAGCGCCAAATGCACAAAGTCGGTATCGAGCTGCGAATAGGCATGCAGCCGAAAGTGCCCGTAGGCAGTCGGCATGTCTATTTCCACCTCTTTGCGGATCAGCGATTCGCGCGTCAGGCGGTAGGCGATCAGATCTCTGATTGAGATGAGCTTGAGCCCGAAGCGGCGGGCTACCTGCACCAGCTGAGGCAGCCGGGCCATGCTTCCATCTTCATTCAGGATTTCGACCAACACCCCTGAAGGTTCAAAGCCTGCCAGCCGGGCCAGGTCCACAGCAGCTTCGGTATGGCCGGCTCGACGCAACACACCCCCTTTCATGGCCTTGAGTGGAAACACATGTCCTGGTCGCGCCAGATCTTCCGGACGGGTCTGAGGATCAATCAAGGCTTGGATGGTGGCAGAACGATCATAGGCAGAGATGCCCGTGGTTACCCCCCTGCCCTTCACATCTACGCTCACGGTAAAGGGTGTTTGGAATAAAGCCGTATTCTCCCCGACCATGAGATTCAAATTGAGCTCGGCACAGCGTTCTTCGGTGAGGGCACAGCAAATCAATCCGCGCCCCTCCTTGCTCATGAAATTGATCACCTCAGGCGTGGCATTTCGCGAAGCTGTGATAAAATCTCCTTCGTTCTCTCGGTCTTCGTCGTCAACGACAATGACCAGCTTGCCGACGCGCAAATCGGCCAAGGCTTCTTCAATGGTATTAAAAGCAATCTCAGCGCCGTTGCCTTGAAGATTAACCTGTTCGTTGTGTCGGTTGCCAGACATGATGCTGTGCTCCTTTTACATATTGAAAAAAACCATTAAGCATGGCCGCATTCATCATGATGTAATGGCTGACGTAGCGAAGGGCTTCCCACGAAAAGCCTGCCTTGTCGGCCAACCACACTATGGCCGGCGTGAGAAATGCGAGGGTAACTAAAGCTGTAACCCATTGATAAAAAAGGCTTCCCGCAGCCAATACAAAGCTACTACAATACAGCACTACCATCAGGTGCGGCGCAAACCAGCGCAGCACTTTGTGCGAAAAAAATACATAGGCCAATGCACCATATCGGGGCATGAGTAAATAGGCGTAGCGCCAAAAGATCTGGAAGTTGCCTGTGGCAATCCGACTTTTCCGTCGAAACTCTTCTGCGGCGGAATGCCCTACTGTTTCATAGCAGACTGCAGTGAGCTCAGCTATCGCTTTTTTCCCTTTTCGCAACACCGTCAGCGTAATGAAAAAGTCATCGATGATGACGGCAGGAGGTACCGGCTCGAAAAGAGAACGGCGCACCGCATAACATCCCCCGAAAGCGCCCATCATTAGCCCCCAAACTTTTCCTTCATAGTACTTTAGGGCATTTTCGTAGCGTTGATACAACGATTCTTGGCGCGCGATTTGGCTGCCGGCACTGGCCTGACTGACAATAGTACCGCCAACCAGTCCGATGGATTCGTCGCAGAGCGGTTGCACCAAACACCGCAGCGTACTTGGGGTAAACATCACATTGGCATCGGTAAGCACTAAAACGGAGCCGCTGGCTTGACTGGCCAAAAAATTCATCACTGCTGCCTTACCGCTGCGCTGAGGCAAATGCCACCACCGCAAACGTGGATACTTTATGGCCATTTGCTGCAGCAGGTCATTGGTACGATCCGTGCTTGCATCCGAACCTACCAGCACTTCCAAGCGGTCAATAGGATAATCCGTGTCGAAAGTGGAGCGAATCTTTTCTTCCAGAACTTTTTCTTCATTATGGACCGCCACAAGAACACTTATTGCCGGCAGCTCATCCTGGTTCAATACCAACGGACGTCGTGAAGGTACCAATTTGGCTATAAGCCACAGCGTCGCCGGAAACAGAACATGATGATGGAGTAGCAACCCTGCACTGATCCAAAACAGCCAATACGCCAGAGTCACGACAGCAACGATTTGTAAAAATTTAGCAATTGTTCAGCAAGCACGACATCGCTCAGGCGCATTTGAGCAAAGGCATGGCTGCGCATAGAAAGCTCTTCGAGGCGTTGGGAATTCCTGAACAATTCGATAATTGCGGCTGCCATTCCTTCGTCCGTTTGCTGCACTACAACAGGACTCTCAGCACCGCTTAATCCCTGTGCTCCTAATGAGGTAGAAACCACCACCCTACCAAGTGCCAGCGCCTCCGCAATCTTTACCCTGATGCCACTGCCGGCATAAATTGGAACTACCAGCACACTACCTTGTTCCATAAAAGCACGGGCATCGGCAACTTCCCCTTCCATAACTATTCCATCGGATTGATAGCTGTAAAGCCAATCGGGGAAATTTCTACCCGCCACATGAAACCTAACCGTCGGTGCAGCCCGACGAATTTCAGGCCAGATGCTTTTCAAAAAATGAAGCAACCCTGCAAGGTTAGGGCTCCAATCCAGACTGCCGATGAAAAACAGGCGGGGCTGTACGGGCAATGCAGGTCTCTGTTTGGGAACCATTATCCCTACCTCACTGACCAGTAACGGCAGACAACAACCCATTTTTCGATACACCTCAGCATCTTGCTCAGATATGGCCACAACGGCATCACACACATTCAAGTGCTTCTGCTCAAAGCTTTTAAGACTTTTTGCAATGAATCTCAGCAAGACCCGCCGCCACCTGGAGGGCTCCGCAACATACAGTTCTTCCCATATACGATGCTCTATGTTATGTGACCGCAAAATGATTTTACCTCGACTGATTGGGCGTAACAGTGGCACATAGCGCAACAAATAGCTGCCTTCCAATTGAATGATATCAAAATCTTTTTGTTGCACCAGCTGCCGAAGAAGCGCTGCAAAACGACTGCTGTAAAAACGTTCCACCTGCGGTGATGAGCCTAGCGCTATGCTTTGCAACAGGGTAGTAATCCTTGGTCGAGTGTCAATATCTATGGTGTGAATTTCGGCTAATTGTGCCGCAGCTTCGGTCAGTTGATTAGGATTAACATAATGCTTGCGGGTATTTAATGCCGCTACCGTCACTTCATGGCTCGCAAGTGCAAAGGTTCTTGTGTGATGCCAAATGGCTATCGTTTCTCCGTCTTTCGGAGGAAATGGAACTTTTTTGCAAACCTGCAGGATGCGCACCAGCGCTTTTGATTGCCGCCAAAGGTACATCCCCCTCATTCCATGACAGAGAAACATGACCGGATGAAGCCGTCAGTCTTGTTTTGCACATGTTCTCCACATCAATAACTTTTTGTTTAGCCCAAGTTGCATTTATTTCTCTTCCTGCTAACTTTGGGCAAAGCCAAAAATTCGTTAACAACAAAAAATTTCTGTAATGACAAAGATTTTTCGATTCATGTGTGCCGCCATTATTTCACTTTTTGTGTTTTCTAATTTTCTCTTTGGTCAAACTATTCAATGGGCCAAGACATACGGTGGCAGCAAAAAGGACAAAGGCCGAGATGTAGCCGTTGACGCACAAGGCAACATTTACCTGGCGGGGTTTTTTACCGAACAAATGACATTAGGAAACATCACGTTAAACTCCGTTGGGCCGGTTAGCAAAGAAGATATCTTCGTGGCAAAGCTGGACCCCAACGGCGAACCCATCTGGGCTCATAATTTCGGGAATGGCATAGAAAATCATTCTGACTTCCCGCTGGCCTTTCACGGAAACAAGGCCGGCTACACAGCTGTGACCGGTGATTTTAAGAATAATCTGCTGTTTGACGACGGAACTTTCCTCAATGGTATCGGCGGGTTCGATATGTTTTTAGCTGTCTATGACACCGACGGAAATTTGCTCTGGGCAAAAGTAGGCGGTGGCAGTGGCAACGATATCGGCACCGGTGTCTTCGTCTCCGATGATAATTACATTTACTGCACCGGTAACTTCAAAGGTGATTGCAATTTTTTTGGCGACAGTACGTTAGTTTGGGGTGTACCACCACAGCATTATGTCTATGTAGCCAAATACGACCTCGCAGGAAATCTCATCTGGTTGAATGTGTATGGCTCAGAGACAAATTTCGAATCACGTTGTATCGTATATGACCAAAAAACCTTTGTTTATGTAGGAGGAAACTTTCGCAACGCTATCACCTTGAGTAATGCCAACCTTACGGCGACGGGTGAAGAGGATGGTTGGTTGGCCCAGTTTGGTGTCAACGGTAACTTTCAGTGGGCAAAGAGCTTTGGCTCCTCCAATCCGCTTAGCAACGAATGCATCTACAGCATCGCCTGTGATACCAATCAGAATTTTTACATCAGTTCCATTTTTAGTCAGGATATCAACTTCGACGGAAACGTGCTCAGCACAGGCTCTGAACAAAACGTATGCGTGGCCGCTTATGACAAAATGGGTACATACAAATGGTCTAAGGCCGTTAGTGGAACTCCAGGTGCATTGTTCAGTGCCCATTGCTTAGGTCTGCTGGCCGAGGGAAACATTCTGCTCACCGGATGCTTTGCAGGCGAGGTCGTGGTGGACAATTCCATTACGCTTATCCCTAACGGGCCAAACCCTATCTATGCCGACGCTTTCTATGTAGGTCTGTTCCCTAAAACCGGCAACATTGCATTTGCCGTTCATGTAGGTGGCGAATTATCTGACGCTGGCCATGGCTTGGCAGGAAATTATTCCGGATATGCTTTTGCCTGCGGGCATTATAAAAATGCGGGCGTCTTTGGCAACTTCTCCTTGGTCTCTAACGGAAATACCGACGCTTTCCTGATCAAATTTGCCCAGAACTTCGTTTCAGTCGGTCATGAATTCAGCGGCTTCAGTACTTCCATCTTTCCCAACCCTGCCCATGAGACCGTCACCATAGCCATCCCTAGTGAGGTGGCGGAACTGTTCGTCAGCGACATGAGTGGCCGAATAGTGTTGCACCAAAATGTCAGTGGATTATCTACCGTCAAGATACCGCTGGCCCAATTTGCTCCGGGCACCTACCTGGTTTCCCTGAACGGCGGTTCAGCGAACTATAAAGCTAAGCTTTTGGTTCAGCATTGATAGGCTTTTGCCAGCCAACTGTAGAAGTTGCGCGCAAGCCTACGGGTTCTGGAAGTATCATAAGTGCGGCCTGCCAGTCGTCCTATGGGAACAATGCCCCGTACGACGTTGGTGGCAAACATTTCTTCAGCCCCTAGCAGCTCCGATGACTTTAAAGACTTGATTTTAACCTTGAGGCCATAGCGCCGCGCAAATTCGAGCAAAACCCGGCGTAAGATGCCGGCAATGCACCCCGAACGCAACGGCGGTGTAAACAAGGTGTCGTTTCGAAAAACAAACAGATTGGATGAAGTGGTTTCTACAACTTCATCAAGACTGTTGAAGAGGATTGCTTCATGGCATCCTTTGCGCGCCGCATGAACGGATGCCAGCACATACACAGCACTGCCGATGTTTTTAAATCCTGATAGATATGAAAAATCTTTAACCATTTGGCGGAAAAAACAGGCTGCCACTGCCTGCACATCAGGATTATAAAAATCATTTAAGGGGTGAACTTCAAGCCACCAGTCGGCGTGCATGCTCTCCGGCAGATATGTTCCTGCCCCCTGCCGAAAAACCGTCAAACGAACCCGTCCGTGCAGGCCGATATGCATTTCCCGACACAAGCGAACAACCTGTTGGGTTAAAGCCTCAGCCCTGAGCTCTGATGGCAAGATTAAGTTTAATCGGCGCGCCGCCTGTTGTATCCGCCTCACATGATGGGATAAAAACAGAAGTGTATCGCCATGCAAGCGCATGGTCTCAAAAAAGCCATCCCCGAAACGGGCTGCACGGCTCAACCCCTGGGGCAAGGGGCAAAGCCCGCCATTCCATAAGATCAGGGGCCTGGAGCGCCTAAGGGATGAGCAGCTCATCCCGGTCCTTGTCCTTGTACCAACTTAAATGATAACCCGGCTCTTCCAGCGCCAACGCATCTTCCGTTAATGATAGCGGACGAAAAGTGTCGATCATCACGGCTAACTCCTTGGTTTCTTTTGCGCCTATGCTTTTCTCTACAGTTCCCGGATGCGGTCCGTGCGGAATACCCCCCGGGTGCAGCGTGATCATACCTTTGGTCACATGCCGCCGGCTCATGAAATCGCCATCGACGTAGTACAAAATCTCATCGCTGTCCACGTTACTGTGATTGTAAGGCGCGGGGATGGCCAGCGGATGATAATCGAATAGTCTCGGGCAAAAGGAACACACCACAAAATTTCGACCTTCAAAAGTCTGATGCACCGGTGGGGGCTGATGAATACGACCCGTTATGGGTTCAAAATTGTGTATGGAAAAAGCCCATGGGTAATGAAAACCATCCCAGCCCACGACATCAAACGGATGATATCGGTAGTGGTAGGGGTAAATCCACGATCCCTTACGGATATAAATCAAAAAATCTCCCTTTTCATCATGAGTCTCCAGATGCTGGGGCACCTTGATGTCCCGCTCACAATAGGGAGCATGCTCCAGAAACTGACCGAACTCATTTAAATACCGGCGTGGAGGCACTATGGGCGAAAAAGACTCAGCAATCAATAGCCGATTGTCCTCTTTTTCAAAATAGATTTGATAGATGGTGCCCCGCGGAATAATCACATAATCGCCACTTTCGAACGGCAACACTCCGTACATGGATTTAAGCGTGCCGGAACCGACGTGTATAAACAACAGTTCATCGGCATCGGCATTCTTGTAGAAATAGCCCTCCATCGACTTACGCGGAGCAGCCAATGCAATACGGATGTCGTCATTGACAAGAACGTAACGCCGACTTTTTAGGTAATCATCCTCGGGCTGAAGTTTGAACCCCTGAAAGCTTCGGTGCACCATGCGTGGAACATCGGCGATGCGTATAGGCACCGGAAGGGGTTCATCTACACCGATGATTACCGTGGGCGGATGGTTGTGATATAGAAGTGAATAAACACTGGAAAAACCTTCGGTAGAGAACAATTGTTCTGCATACAAGCTCCCATCGGGTTTGCGGAACTGTGTATGACGTTTTGCAGGAATGTTACCGAGCTTGTGGTAAAAAGGCATGAGAGTATGGAATTAAGAAACGCCTGCGAAGTTCACAAATGCGCTGCTCTCGGCAAATGATTTGCTTCCGCCTTATTGTCGCATCAAAATTAAAATTCACCCTGGTCTGGCCGGCTTATGGAACTTTGGTTATTTTACCGCCAAACGTAACTTTGCAGCCCTTCAACAAAAACTTATGTACGCCATTGTGGAAGTTGCCGGCACCCAGCTTAAAGCAGAAGTCGGGCGCCAATACGTCGTAAACCGACTTCGCGGTAATCCCGGCGATCCCATTAAGATAGACCGTGTGTTGCTGACTGTGAGGGACGGCCAGGTCAGCTCGACTCCTGCTGAGGTGTCCGCCACAATTCTAGAACATCTCAAAGGGAACAAGCTTATCGTTTTTAAGAAAAAACGGCGAAAGGGCTACAAGGTGAAACGTGGTCATCGGCAGTTGCTTACCAAAATTCAATTCAACTCTGTTAAATAAGCGCAGCAATTATGGCACACAAAAAAGGTGAAGGTTCATCGCGTAACGGGCGGGAAAGCCACTCCAAGCGATTAGGCATTAAGCTCTTTGGTGGACAATGGGCACGCCCGGGCAACATTATTGTCCGGCAGCGGGGCACCCAATTTTACCCCGGTAAGGGCGTTATGATGGGCAAAGATCATACGCTGTTTGCCGTCGTTGAAGGAGTAGTTTCTTTCCGACGTCGGCTCAACCGAAATTACGTGGACGTGCTTGCTCCACAATCCTAAAACAAAGGCAATAGCGCTATGGAAAAAAGCCCTGTGAAAAGGGCTTTTTTGTTTCCCACAAATCCACAGGTACAATCACGGAAAAAGGATGTGGAAGATATTGTCGTCACCCCGGCTCTTGTTTGGGATATATATGATGGCAGCCATTGCTACTGCCTTACAGCAATGGTGGCTGCCTGGGAACATCGAGGGATATACGCATTACAATAATTTTGTTATTTTCAAAAATGCATTTCATCATCTGCTTCAGGGAGATAACCTGTACCTTCCCTACCCTCAAAAGCAATATGATCTGTATAAATACAGTCCGACGTTTGCATTGGCCATGGGCCCGCTGGCTATGCTGCCTGATTTAGCCGGTCTTATTTTATGGAACATGCTTAACGCCGGTGTCTTATGGCTTGGAATCCGGACACTGCCTCTTCCGATTCGTATCCAGGCTGCGATAGCGTGGTTTTGCCTTATTGAGCTGATTACCTCTTTGCAAAACGCGCAGTCGAACGGACTAATTGCCGGCTTGCTGTTGCTGGCCTTTACCGGTTTGGAGAAAGGGCAAGTCGGTAAGGCAACCTTATGGATTAATATTACCGTTTTTATTAAACTTTTTGGCGGCGTTGCTTTGGTGCAGGGTATCTTTTCAAAAAGAAAGTGGTATTTCGGCCTGGCCGCCCTTGGGTGGGCCATGGTATTGGCCTTGCTGCCGGCGTTGTTCATCCCCTTTTCATCGTTGGTTCAGCAATACCAAAACTGGTGGCAGCTTTTGGCCTCAGATTATGCTGCTTCCATAGGTCTGTCGGTTGCTGGTTGGCTGCAAAGTTGGTTTGGCTTGGCTCCGCCCAAACATTGGATCACCCTGACAGGAATAGTGCTGCTTGCCTTGCCCCTGTTGCGCTATTCGTGCTTTCCGGCAACATCTTTTCGGATGAAGTATTTTTCTGCTCTGTGTATATGGATGGTCATTTTTAATCACAAAGCGGAGTCTTCCACATTTATCATCGCTGTGTGCGGCATTGCTTTGTGGTATTTTTCACAAGCCCCATCACCCTTCAATACAACTCTGATGGTCCTGGTTTTTTTATTTACCATCTTAAGTCCGGTTGATGTGTATCCACCATCTTTGCGTCAGCAAGTGTTTGTTCCTTTTGTAATTAAAGTGGTGCCCTGCATATGTGTGTGGGCTAAAATCATTTTTGAACTTATGCACAGGGACTTCTGTGGTGGCAATCGGGTATCTTCCCTAAATAGGTCGGCACCACCTGAGCTAGCATAATGCTTTAAAAACTCTTGTACTGTAAAACGAAACCTTATTTTGCCGCCTTATGCGGATAGAGCATTATTCAATGCTGGAACCGATTCATGAGCGATGGGATTGCTGCTTACAGGAACAACACCCACTCCACTCTTCTTGGCTAACCTTCATGGAACGAGCCCAACTACCCTACATCAACTTTAGATATTTCATTATTTCAGATAAACAAAACGCAGTTCAAGCCTTGGCCTATTTCCAGATCACCGAATTTTCTCTGCCTCACTATCGCTTCCCCTTTTTCGAGTGGCAACCTCTTCAATGGCTGGAAAAACGCATAATGGCCTCACCTCGACAGATCATCACTTGTGGCAACCTTTTTCAAGCAAACAGTCCCGGCATTCACTTCCTTGACGGCGACGTTCAAAAACAAGCGGCCATTATTCAAAAGATTTTAATGGAAATCAGCACGCTGTACCCTGAGGCCGTTCTTATCCTGTTCAAAGATTGTCCAGCAAACAGCTACAGCGCCTTGGAAAAACTGGGCTACCGTCGGTATCGGGATGAGGGAACCATGATCTTGGAATTGCCTCCACATTGGCATTCATTTACCGATTACATCCGGTCGATGAGGCATCGCTACGCGCAACGCATACGTAAGGCGCGAAAGATGCTTGCGGAAATCCATGCTCATGAGGCAGACCTCTGCCAACTTCAAAGCCATTGCCTGCGCCTTGAGCAACTGTATAAAAATGTTGTACGCCGACAGCCGATTCGCATGGTTTGGGCTAATGCTGCCTATTTTGTTGAAATGAAAAAAAATTTAAAACACAGAGCCCGCATATTTTTTTACTGGCACCGCGAGCAGCTTGTTGCCTTTCGCACCGAAATTGTTCATCCCAACCACTTGGAACTGCATCTAATCGGTATAGATTATGCATTCAACCAGAAATTTTGGCTATATTTTAATCTCATGTATGATGCAGTAAAAGCTGCTATTGAGCTGCAGAAGCCGGCTTTAGAATTAGGAAGAACGGCCCGCTTTGCCAAACAAATTATGGGCGCCAAGCCGAGCTCTTCAGTTCATTTTTTCAAAGTAAAAGGTGTCGTGCCCCGAATGATGACCTATTTCCTGCTGCATTGGTATAAAAAAAACATCCGCGGGAAGGCTTCCGCCCCCCCACGGATATTCCGGGGTCAATGAAGCAGGTTTAAGTTGACAGTCTTGCCGTTTGCTTGAGCCCAGCCAACGACAACAGCTGGTTAAGACAACTCATTGGGGTGAGGTTGCTCAAACTCTGGTCGCCTCCCTCCCATAACGGTCGGATATAATGCACGCACCAGCCATAAATAGAACGCTCGTTGTTAAAGTCATTTCGACGGATGATACGCCCCCCCTTATCCATGCGATACTGCGTAGGGTCGTAGCCCGGAACAGGAGCCCCCTTTTCCCACACAGCATCAATGAAACCAGGACTTGGCATATCTCGTTTGCTGTTTAGCGGGTTTTAACTTGAAATACCAATTAGAGAATTTCGTTGTCGTCTATAATGATGACACCGTCGCAAATGGTGTATTTGCCTTCATAATAGATCCGCTCTGCTTTGGCACGGTGGTCACCTGCCCCCAACAGCATGTTTAGCACCATCAAGATTTGAGCAATTATGCTTGCCATGGTTGAATTGTTTTGCTTCCCCAAAGCTATGCTGCATGCTTTGGCTAAATATGTACAGTTTTTAAATCAGGGTAACACAATATTTCCCTTTATGACAGGAGACTGTCTCAATTAAATCACTGATAATTAACGACTTATACTCATAGGCCTTTTCTACGCATCAAAAATACGTGCAGCCGGCAAAGAAATACATTTCATTGATTATCAATATATAATGCCAAAAAACTTTTTGCTTCAGCCGTGAATTATTCAAATAATACTGCAAAAAAACTCATCTCTCTCTTTAGAACCATTGATAGACAATGATTTCATGGCATTACGTAACATGCCCCTAGTTTGTGCCATGATTTACGCTCTAGGTAACAACAGGCATACCTCTAATTTCAAAAATTCTCAGCCTTTGCTAATGTTCTCCTTTCAACAAAAAACTCTATCTGCAATAGTCCGGAACAGCTTTAGCTTGACGAAAATAGCTTAAGGCATTCTGCGTTAAATGAACATTTTAGTATCTTGGGTAACATCTGATTGCCTGGGAGGGGGAAGCTACTGCGCGTCAGAAATTCCTGATTTTTACTATAGAAAAAATTCTCTGAAAACTAAAAATGCTGCAAGACATCATCGAGTTGGTAACATTTGTCAAAAACCGAAAACCATCGTTGAGCGATGTGATCCTTACGGGCCTTAACGGTTCTACAAACCTTTATCAGAAACTCTTTCAAGCGATAGCCCAAGGCGAAGTCACCGATGACGAAACTGCGAGTAGATATCTGTACAAAAGCACCCAAACCGACAAGAAATATTTGATGCTCAAAAATCGGTTGCGGGAACGACTCGTTAATTCTTTACTAATCATTAACAAAAAAAAGATATCTGCAGAAACGTATAGCCAGGCCGTCCACATCGGCCATAAGTATTATTATGCTGCCCGCGTCATGTCGGCTGCCGGAGCACATCAGAGTGCCATTATGCTTGCCAAGACGGCTCTAACAACTGCAGAGCGGTTTCACCTCACAGAATTAACGTTGGGTTGCGCAGCTTTACTGCGGAGCATCTTCGCCTATGCAGGCGCAAAAAGAGAATTCTCGAAATACGATAAGCTCTGCACAGAGGCCTATGAGTTACTGGCTGCGGAGTTGAAATCCGTTTTGCTTGTTGAGCAGCTCTACGTTCATCTTGCCCGTACCAAGTCGCATGACGAGCAGCTGGCCCGGCAAGCCAAAAGGTCAATGCAAAAGGTTAAGAAGCTATTGACCCGCCACAACAGTTTTGCTGTTCAAGATGCTTATTTCCGTATCGGAACACTTTATTATCAGTTAATCAAAGACTATCCGGGCCTTCTGGACCTATTGGTTCTTTATGAAAAATATCTGTTGCAGCATCCTCATCTGTTTCTGCATGTACAAAAAGGAAAGTTTGCCCTGCTGCGCATCGGGGCCTATCTCTATCTGCGTGAGTTTGAAAAAGGAAAACAAGAAGCTGAACGGGCCATGCAATTATTCCGACGAGGGTCAAACAACTGGTTTACAACCCTGGAAAACTACTTTTTGCTGTGCATGCAGGCAGGTGATTTTGGCCGTGCCGAGCAGCTCTTTGACCTGGCCACCCAACACGAGCGATTTGCGGTGTTGTCAGAAGTCAAAAAAGAAACATGGAAAGTTTTCGAGGCTTATTTACTCTATGCCTTGCCAGATCGGAGGCAGCAAAAAACCTTCCGAATTCAGAAATTTTTAAACGAAGTGCCCATTTTTCAAAAAGACAAAGCCGGATTGTACCCGGCCATTTTGATTGCTCAAGTCCTTTTTCTCTTTGAATTTTTGGACGAATCGCGATTAGAAAAAACCTTGGAATCATTACGCATTTACGCCACCCGCCATTTAAAGCAAGTATCCGCCCCACGAACCATTAACTTCATCAAGATTATGCGGCTGTTGTTTCACTATCAATACGACCTCAAGAAAGCCGAAGCAAAAATTCAGCTTCCCTTGGCCCGCATGCAGCAGGCATTGCAGGCTCCGCGTGAAGAACGAGACACCTTAGAAATCATTTCCTACGAATACTTATGCGCACGACTGCTGGAAAGGTTAAAAACATTTAACAAGAGAACCTGAAGCACAAACGCACTAAGCACTATCTTTGCTGCGAAAATCATGCAAATGCGTTCGGTTTTGAACTTTTCTCGATTGCTAATTGCGCTATTACTTATCGGTTTTGCCTTATCGGCCTGTAGTGGTGTAAAAGACTGTCATGGCCGAGTTAAGAAACGCCAAGCAAACGGCGTATTGTTCTAGCCTTGTCTGATCTTCAGATTGTCAGCGAGCTTTTTTAGTTCTTCTTTCTTCTGCGCAGGGGCACTAATCAACATCAGATGTTTGAGTGCTTCTGCTGTATAGGCAGCGATTTCGTCCAGCAGCATCCGATCAACTCCGGCCTTAATGATTAGCGCTTTGATGCGTTCGACATCTGGTGGTTGCAGCGAATTGCTGTTTAAAAGCCTAACAAGTTGCTGTGCCTCCTCAGAAGAAACTACCTCGAAACTTTTAGCCAGCAGATACGTTTTTTTATTTCTCGAAAAGTCACTGCCTGAAAGCTTACCGGTCAGACGTGTTTGTCCGAACGCATCCAGGTAATCGTCCTGAAGTTGAAAAGCAAGTCCAAGATTTTTACCAAACAAATAGGCGGCTGAACGATCGGCTGGTGAAGCACCAGCCAATATGGCAGCTAGTTGTGCGCTGAACCCCAGCAGCTCTGCTGTTTTCAGCGATATCATCTGCATGTATTCCTCGACCGACACTTTATTCTTTCGCTCAAAATCCATATCCAACTGTTGTCCTTCACATACCTTAAGGGCACAAGAGATAAACTGGTTCAACACCTCACTTTGCCAAGCCGCAGGGCATTTGGTGAGCAACCCCAGGCAAGAGACCAACATTGCATCGCCAGCCAAGATGGCTGTAGCCTCACCGTAGCGAACATGCACGCTCTGTTGCCCGCGTCGCAGCACAGCCTGATCCATGATGTCGTCATGAACCAGCGTAAAAGCATGAAATAATTCCAGCGCTACAGCTTGAGGCATGACCTCATGGGGATTTAGGCCGAATAGTTCTGCCGTCATCAAAAACAAAACCGGGCGGGTACGTTTGCCTCCTGACAAGCAAGCATAGCGAATGGGTTCATATAGAGTCGGTGGATTTCCTTGAGGAATCCAATGCCCTAATTCCGACTCAAATAAGTCACGGAAGTACTCTGCTGAATGCATAGGGGCAAAAATCTGATGTCTTCACATGCCTATTGTGCAACAAAGGCTAAATGGCCCGTCCCAACAAGGCAAAATCCAGATTGCGCGTTACGGTGTCGGCACCGACCAGGCGCACCCGAACGCGATCGCCCAGCCTGTAAACTATTCCGGTATTCACTCCTCGAATCAAATGCTTTTTGGTATCTGCGGTGAAATAATCGCCTTTGATGCGGTCAAAACTGACCAAACCTTCACAATACGTATCTTCTGTGAGCACAAAAACGCCAAATTCGGTAATGCCGGATATGATTGCATTAAAAGTTTCTCCTATGTATTCGATCATGAATTCAGCCTGTTTGAGTTTTACAGACATGCGTTCTGCTTCAGCGGCAGCACGCTCACGCTCACTGCAGTGCCGGCAAAGGGCTTCCAACCGGTCAATCAAGACGGGTTTTCCCTGCAACAAACTATTTAGAATGCGGTGCGCCAGCAAGTCCGGGTAGCGGCGAATGGGTGAAGTAAAATGGGTATAATGGCGAAAGGCCAATCCGTAGTGGCCAATGTTTTCGGTACTGTAAACCGCTTTGGCCATAGCACGAATAGCCAACATGTTTAGCATGAATTCTTCGGGTTTACCCCGCGCCTGTAAGAGCATGGCATTAAGCGATCGGCTGATTCTGCGAGGCGTGGAAAAATCGAAACGGTAGCCAAACAATCGTGCCACATCGGCCAGTTCCTGCAATTTTTCAGGATTGGGCACATCATGGACGCGATAAACAAAAGCAACTTTTTTCCCTTTCTGAGCAGACACGTATTCGGCGACAAGCCGATTGGCAAGCAGCATAAAATCCTCGATGAGCCGATTGGCATCCGTCATTTTTTTAAGAAATACAGCCACAGGGCGCCCTTGCGCATCAAGCCGAAAGCTGACCTCTGTGGCATCAAAGTCAATGCTGCCGGCCGCATGCCTTTTCTTCCGAAGCCTTTTGGCAAGGGAATTTAAGCGAACTAACTGCGGCCCAAAGACGTCAGGCTTTCCATCCAAGATTTCCTGTACTTCTTCATAGGTAAAACGCCTTCGGCTGTGGATGATGGTTTTGCCCATCCAGACCTTTTTGATTTCCGCCTCCTCGTTCATGACCACTACTACCGAGAAGCAGAGTCGGTCGGTATGAGGGTTCAGAGAGCAGAGATTGTTGGAAAGCCGTTCGGGCAACATGGGTACACAACGATCGACCAGGTAAACGGAAGTACCGCGAAGAGCGGCTTCTTGATCTAAGGCAGTTCCCGGTTTTACGTAATAAGAAACATCGGCGATGTGGATACCTACCTCCCACAGGTTGTCGTCGATGTGTTGTATCGATAGAGCATCATCGAAGTCGCGCGCATCGGCAGGATCAATGGTAAAAGTGGGCACATCACGAAAGTCGCGACGAATATTTTCTTCCTGACGCGGCCAGCGGTCGGGTATCTGTTCAGCTTCCTGCAAAGCCCGCTTGCTGAAGCGAAGCCTGAAGCCCTGCTCTACGAGCACAGCCTTCATCTCGGTTTCGTGATCGCCGCTGCGGCCCAGACGCTCCACGATTTCTGCAACCGGTGTTGGCTGACGGGCCGGCCAATGCAACAGGCGCACTACCACCTTATCGTTGACGCGGGCATGGCGCAATTTGTCCGATGGGATCAGAAAGTCCACATGACTATTTCGGCCGGTGGGCCGGACAAACCAGTCGCCGTTGTGTTCGTGCAGGATGCCTACGTACGTATCCATAGCTCGCTGCAATACGTCCACAACACGAGCATCGCGGCGCCCGTCGGGTTTTTCGGAAATCAGGACCCGAACTGTGTCTCCATGCAAGGCCTGGCCCAAACGGTGAGCAGTAATGCGTAAATCGTCTTTGAGTTGGTCGGAAATCAGGTAACCGGTACCGCTTCGGGTAATTTCCAAGACCCCTTCAACATAACGGGTATTCGGTATTGCTTTTTTGAGCCGGTTGGCCAGATGCCGGTATTGGCTCCCTTGTTTATCCAAAAAACGCTCCTGTACTAGCCGCATCAGCGCTTCATGCAAAGCGGTTTTGGCAAATCGATCGCCAAACTCTTTCTTGATTCGTTTAAAAGATACGTATCGTCCTTCTTGTTGAAGGAAAAATTGGCGTAACACGTGCTCTAAATCATTACGATGGGCCATAATACATTCAAAGGAGCAGGTCTAAAAATCAGGTAAGCGATTCCATTGCCGTGCACTGGACAACAACTTTTTACCTATGTCACTAACCGGTTGATCAAACCAACGCTCCGTGGTGTTTTGCTCAATTAGTTGCCCTTGATGCAAAAGCAACAAGCGCTGGCATAATTGGCGAATGATGACCAGATCGTGACTTATGATCAACAAAGCCAAATGCAGCTCCCGACGAAGCTGTTGGAGCAGATCCATGATGGCGGCTTGCGCACACACATCTAAGGAAGCGAAACATTCGTCGCAGATCAACAATCGGGGTTTTGTGGCCAGGGCACGGGCAATGGCAAGCCGCTGCCGTTGGCCTGCACTGAACTGGTGGGGAAAACGGTCTAGTACCGAAGCATCGAGCCGCACCCAATCCAACAGTTGACTGAGAAAGGCACTTTGCTCTTTCGGTGCCAGATGAGGTTGGGCGGCAAGAATCGCTTCAGTCAATATGGTGCGCGTGGAAAGGCGTGGATTCAGTGATGCAAAGGGGTCCTGAAAGATCAATTGAACGCCTGGCGGGGGCTTTCCTGAAGTTAAAGGTTGCGAAAGAGCCTGGTTTTCGTGGTGAATTTGAACTTGACCGGCGACGTCGTCCAGCAGACGCACTATTGCCCGAGCAACAGAGCTTTTACCGCTACCAGAGATGCCGGTAAGCCCGACACTTTCGCCTTCGTAAACATCAAACGATACGTTTTTTACGGCCGGATTTCTTCTGTTGCGGGAAGCAGCAAAAGAATTTTGATAGTGAACGTACAGATGCCGCACCTGCAAGACCACCGGCCGATTTGGTGCGGTGGCTGCAGCCAAAACATCATCGGCCGAAGAAACATTAGCACTTTTACTAAAGTGTTTGTTCGGTTCATTCGATACGGTGAAGATGCCTCGGCGGTGCAGGCAATGTAAAAGGCGCCGGGTCGCCTCATGTACAGGACTGGACATGACGGAGGTGGTGGGACCCGATTCTACAGTCACCCCCTGGTCCATGACCACAATATGTTCGGCAAGGTTTGCGGCCACCCCAAGGTCGTGCGTAATAAACAGCAGCGACATGCCAAACTGCCTGCTCAGGGTACCGATCAACTGCAACAGCTCGGCCTGAGCAATGGCGTCCAAAGCGGTGGTGGGCTCATCAGCGATAAGTAAAGAAGGCGAAGCAGCCAATGCCATGGCAAGCATAACGCGCTGTCGCTGTCCGCCACTCAGTTGATGCGGGTAACTGTGATAAACTGTGCGTGGATCTTCAAACCTAACCTGCTCAAGCAGTTGTAACGTGCGCTGCTGAGCTGCTTTGCCCCTTAAACGACAATGCTGGCGAACGACCTCCTGGATTTGATAGCCACATGTAAATACGGGATTTAAGGCAGAAAGCGGCTCCTGAAAAATCATGGCAAGGTGTCGGCCACGAAGCCTATTGCGCTGACGTTCGTTAAGCCTGATAAGATCCACAGGCCCCAGATTCGGGGCACAGAACAGAGCTGATCCATCTGCCGCACAAGTTTTAGGCTGTAAGCCCAGCAGAGAAAGTACGGTAAGTGTTTTTCCGGAACCCGATGAGCCAACCAAAGCCACAAACTGCCTTGGTTTTATCGAAAAACTGACCTGTTTCAATAGGTAATGGTCCGGTTCACGCCGTAACCAGACTTTCAGATTATTAACTTCTAAAAGGACTTCACCCTTAGGAATTTCACGCTCGGGAAGGTGATGCCCTGTTTGCAAATGCCGATGATGTTCCGATGATAGCGTCAGGCGCTCGAGGGTTAAAAATTTCTGCCTGTCTTAACGCAAGACCACCAGCTTTTGCTTTACCACTGCCTGCTGGCCTGCGGTAACCAGATACAGGCCATTAGGCCATTGATAGACGGGCAATGAAATGTGATGTTCTCCAGCGGGTAATTGCTTTAACAACGTGCGATACACAACCTTTCCCTGACGGTCGTGAACTTCAATGGGCACATCTCCGCCGGTCGAAACCATAAAGCGCAATGTGGCACTTGAAGTGGCTGGGTTCGGATACAATGCGACAGGACGAATGGTTGCTGCATTGATTTGGGGCGTGCCCACCAAACTAGAGGATCGGAATATGCCGCGGCCGTAGCTGGCAATATAGGTGTACATCGTTTGGCCGTAGTAGGGCACCTGAATGATCTGCAACACCGGCACGCGATCCATGCCATCATTCTGTTCCTGCCAGCCGCTGCCGGAACTAAGGTCATTCACATAAACCCCAAGCTCTGTACCGATAAGTATCAAGTTGGGATTCACGTAGTCAATGCACGCACTCCACACGGGCATTTTGGGCAAGTTGCCCGTAATGTCAGTAAATGTCATAGAAGTGGTGGCATTAGTACTGCGCCAGACATAAGAAGTGTGCCCGTAGCGGGCTGCAACTACAACAATATGGTCAGGATTGTGTGGATCTACGGCAATATAGCGCAGGTAACGACCTGCGGCCACAGGACGACTAAATTCCACAATACCGCTATCCAAAGCACTCCACGCTGACGCTTGCGCATTAATGGAAGGGTAACGAAACTTATTCTCTGCATAAACTTGTTGAAAATTACTGTAACGATACACGGTGCCATTGTCTGTACCCACGTAAAGGATGTTCCCATCGGTGGAAAAGGCCAAGCATGTAACCACCCCATCGGTTAACGGGAAACGAAACCATTCAGGATCGGTTGAAAAATTTAATGCCTGGGTCGTTACCCATACTCGCCCGGAAGTTGTACCTGTGCCAAAGGCCAGAAATGAATAACTGCCATCGGGAGCTTCCCACAGATCGTAAGGAGCAATCCAGTCGGCGCCATTTTCGGGGAAGCCATCGCCGTTGCCGTCTATGCGTTCATCAAAGAAGGAATTAAAGCCCCCACTTCCCTCATTACTGTTGCGCTTAAGCGAGCCTGCATAATTTTCGGCAAAGAAAGCTTTGGGATTGGTTCGCGATATTCTGACATACATGCCATCACCACCCAAAATGTCTACAGCTGACTTCGGGGTGTTTCCTTTGAAATTGATGTACAATCCTCCATTGTCTTGCGACCCGCCGAAAACTTCTCCGGTTTCTCGAGCTGTTACAGCATAGAACTGTGTGACGTTATAATTTCTATTTACCGCTTGAAAGGTTGGATAAGTAGCCTTGATGTTTTTCGACTTGAATATGCCCCCATCGGTACCCATCAACATTTCGTTGTCGTTAAAAGGATTGAATGCTATGATGTGCATATCCGGATGAATGTAGGTACTCAATGAGAAAAAGCTGTTGACCCTATACCACCCCAGAGAAGGAGTATACTTGTAGAAATAGAACTGCCCGCCCAGATATACGGAATGTTCGTCAGAGGGATGAACTGCCAAAGCAATGTTGTATGGACCCTGGCTTCCTAAGGGATTGAAGTTGGCACTACCACCGGGGCCAATTTGTGTGAAGGTGTTTCCCCCATCGGTGCTCTTGTACACACCGATGAGATCAACGGTTGTGAAACCTTTACTTAATACAGCATAGATTACAGATGGATTTGAAGGAGCCACTGCCAGTTCAATACGAGCAGTGCTGGCATCATCGGGCAATTTACCCCCGCTGGTGCCATTTAGCTTTTCAAACTGAGTACCGTTAGGCTGTGTGGAACGATAGTAGTCGTTGCCGATGATGGCGTGAACGATACCATCAGAGCCAATTTTAACATCCCAAGCATAGGTAACCGCACTGGCCCCGCTGACGTTGCTCCAGGTAGCACCACCATCAGTTGAATATTTCAACCCTTTATTGGTAGCCGCATAAATCAAGTTGGCATCTGTCGGACTGCAAGCGATTTTATTGACATAAGCCCATTCGCTATTCGTGTTATTGGGTAAGTTCGGAGTGGTGGAAGGCAAATGCTGCCAAGTGGCTCCACCATCGGTGGATTTGTAGATACCATTGCCCATGAAGCCTGGCGCAGCATAGCCTACCGGCACGTTCAAGCCGATGTTGTAAAAACCTTCACCTGTACCTAAATAAAAAGTGCCATCGATGGCCTGAACCAGGCAGGTTACCGTTAAGGTACCCAAGCCGGCATCTACCTTCTGCCAACTCTCTCCATAATTCAGGCTTTTCCACAATCCGCCTGACACACCGCCAGCAAACACAACGCCGGGATTGTTTCGGTCATAAACAATAGCCCGTGTTCTTCCACCGATGTTATCAGGCCCCATTTCTTCCCACACAATGTTAACTGTTCGTGGGGTGCTTAACTCGTCTGCCTGACGTACTGCTGCATAATAGTCGGCCGGGTCAAACACGCCGGTCATGTCATTGGTCCGCACTTTAGTCCACCATTCAATAGCACCTTTAATCTCCTTGACTTTGTTTTCTTCAGGAGCGTTTGGTACTGGTGTCGGCCATTGCCACGACACCAATACGAAGAACAAACTAACTAACAGAGCTGCGGCTACAATGACTTGTTTCATGATTCTGCTTTGGATTGTTTTCTCGTAAAGTTAGTAAATGATAGGGCTAAAGGTTAAAAAACCATGGGGCATTTCAGCGGACATGCCGTTCGGCATGGTACGACGAACGAACCAACGGACCGCTTTCTACGTACAGAAAGCCGCGCTGCAGTGCTTCCTGTTCATAGAGCTGGAACACCTCGGGGTGCACCCATTCCATAATTTCCAAATGGTTGCGCGTAGGTTGAAGGTATTGGCCTATGGTCAAGACGTCACAGCCCACGTTACGCAAATCGTCCATGACTTGAAGCACCTCATCGCGGGTTTCCCCCAACCCTACCATGATGCCGCTTTTGGTGCGCATGCCGCCTTTTTTAAGGTGCGCTAGAACGCCCAGACTTCGCTCATATTTTGCCTGAGGGCGAACCCGACGGTATAGCCGAGGTACCGTTTCCATGTTGTGCGAGACCACTTCGGGAGCCACCTCAATAATGCGATCCACGCTGCTGAGCATGCCTTTGAAGTCAGGAATCAGGGTTTCAAGCGTTACGCCGGGGGCTATACGTCGGACGGCTCGTACCGTAGCCGCCCAGATCGCTGCTCCTCCGTCTCGTAATTCATCGCGATTTACCGACGTGATCACCGCGTGTTTGACACCCATACGCCGAATCGCTTCAGCTACACGTTCAGGCTCAGCGGTATCGTATTCGGTAGGCAATCCGGTTTTGACGGCACAAAACCCGCAGCTCCGCGTGCAGATGTTGCCCAGGATCATAAAGGTGGCCGTTCCCGCGCCCCAACACTCCCCCATGTTGGGGCAATTGCCGCTTTCGCAAATGGTGTGCAGCCGGTATTCATCGACCAAGGCCCGTACGCGACGATAGTTTTCGCCGGTAGGCAACTTGACCCGAAGCCACGGAGGCTTTCGCAGGCGCAACGACTGTTGTTCTGTGCTATTCAACGTACCATCCTCTTTTTACCTTGGGCTACAAAGCTAACGCGCAAACGGCCTTGGTTTCCAGCTGCGGCTGATAACTCAGGGTATGAAAAATGTGACCCTCGTATACTCAAAATATATTGCAGAATAAGCCAATGGATGTTTGCTTTAGCCAAGAAGACGCATTTGCTATGAGCTTTTAACCTTTCCCTTTTCTTCCTAGGCTCCTTACAACATCTTTGAGCGGCGTTCGGAATGCCTCAATGAGCCGGGGCATCTGCGTGGCCAAGTGGGAAATTATTTTTTGCCAATCATCACGATTAAAATAGTTCACTTCCAACAATTCGTCCTTAATCCGACAAGCCTTTTTGCCGTTGAGACGTTCCCAAATCAGTGGTTTTCCGTAATCCTGCTCAATAATGCTACGTAATTCAAAAAGCTTGTCAAAGATTTTTTTATTGCGTTCCACACTGGCGTGTTTAAAATACACTTCTACCCGCGCATAAGAATTTGCGATAACAAAGCAAAAGATCACACCTGCTATGCCGGAGGGCAGTACCAAATAGTTATGTATGGTGGGTTTACACGATCGAAAAACAGGGTGATGCTCGTTTAAATTTCTGATTAATTCACGCCAAAATTCCAACCGCACCTGGTGCCGTGCAGCCAATTCCCGTTGTGTTTGCATTTCGTCTTGTGTCTTTTCCGCCATTTTGATGATAAACTCTTCGGCATCTTTCAGCGGAATGATTTGTTCAAATTGAACCAGCATTTGCTGGTTCATTTCAAAAAGCGACACCTTAAAACATTGAATACGCAACTTGTAATTCAATAACCAAAGCACGGTTGAAGTAACCTCTTTCCGAAAGCGTGCCGCAATCAAGATGATCCGCTGACACTGGCGATCGTTCAGGTTTAATTCAGAAAAATCATGAACGCCGAAGAAATCCAGCAAGCGTTCCTCCGCATTATCATCAATGTTTTGCTGCTTCAGATACTGCTCATAGATCTGTTTGATTTGCTCCTTTTTCAAGGTAGAACAATAAGCTGCGTATTTCAGGGCTTGACCAACGGCGTCTCTTCCGGTATCATCCAGCTTGTTTTCGATAGTTACCAGATTTCCTTGCTTGTCTATGGCAAGTAAATCCAGGCGCTCTCCCGTTTCTTGAAAACCGCTAAACTCTTTTTGAATGATCAGCAACTCCTCTCCGAAAACCGATGGGTTTTGGGCAATCCATTCCTGCAGATCTTGTCGTTCCTTAATACCGAGGTCAGCAAATTTTCGTTCCGGAAGCTTCTGAAGTTTTTTCTCATCAGCACGAAGTACGAACATGACATTACCCAATTTGCGAGGAATGACGGCCTACCATTTTTTTCCAATCTGCACAGACAAATACAAATTAGGAAAAAACCAATGGTTTTTTTCGCGCAGCATCAAAGGAATGCGCTTGTAATAGACATCAACGATGAGGCCAGCTTCCAGTGCTTTGATCGATTGTTGGTTTTGTGCCCAATCGAAGTTGAGGCCACTTTTGATATGTAATCCCGGAATGGGTTTTACCTCGAGCAATCCCTGGGTGAAACTGGTTCCGCCATAAATGCTAAACCAATCCAGAAATTTTTCCGCATTGGCTTCACTATATTTTTCCGTGCGCACTTCATACCGACCGCTGTTGTCTGTTGGATAAAGTAAGTTAAGGTAATATGGCTTAAGCAGCCCGAGCGATAATCCACCTACCACTTTTGCGGTCAGTTCCACGCCACTGTGTCGCGCTTTTTCGGCCAACAGGTATTGCTTGCCGTAAGCCACGTTGATTTGGTACAGGCTGTTTTGCTTGCCGTAAATGAAAGGGCGTGGGGAGTTGATGCCAAAAATCGACATGCCAAAGTCAATCGTTTGCTTGACTTCCTTTGGATGATGCATTTGCGTCACCTCAATGACCCAGACGCTTTTGCGAAAAGCATCGTCGGCAGAACCAATATCTGCAAACAAGCCCCACGCACCAGAAGTGTGCAGGTAAATGCCTCCGCTCAGTTCGCGATGGTATAGAATGCCCGGCCCACTGAATTGTGCAGCCGCTTCGGCCCACACTACCAACGCAAGGCCAGACAAAAAACGTTTCACTATCCAATATTACTGCACCTTAAAGCTTCGTGCAAGGTCAAAAGTCTTGTTATGCTTAGGTGCATCAAAAAAAGCGAAACACAAATCGTTTCGCTTTATGCTATTTTTCCCCCTGGCTTAGTCAATGACTAATGCCGGCGCATGAAAAGCAAAGCGAAATATTATGTGGTTTTTTCCGGGCGCAAGACCGGCATCATGCGGACTTGGGCTGAATGTGCTGCAGCGACGCATGGATTTTCGGGGGCCCAGTTCAAAAGTTTTTCAACCCTCAACGAAGCCCGACATGCCCTGGCAAGTTTCCAGAAACACCATACCCCAACCCCTCCGGATGCCAGCCCAAAAGTCCCCAGTATTTGCGTAGATGCCGCCTGCAATACCGCAACAGGTACTATGGAATATCGAGCCGTGGAATTGGCCAGCCGAAAAGAACTTTTCCGCAATGGGCCCTTTGCCCACGCCACAAACAATGTAGGAGAATTTTTGGCCATCGTTCATGCTCTCGCATATTGTAAAAAACATCATCTTAACTGGCCTATCTACTCCGACAGCAAAACAGCATTGACCTGGGTTCGTCGCAAAAAAGCCCGAACCACCCTAAAAGCCGACAAGCTCAACCGCGATGTATTTGAGCTGTTACGGCGAGCAGAACTATGGCTTCGCGAGCATAATTATACCAATGAGTTGTTGCAATGGAATACGCCGCTTTGGGGTGAAAACCCTGCTGACTTTGGCCGCAAATGATGAAATCAAGCCGTAACGGCTGATCCTGGAGTAGCACTGGCAGCGCTGGCTTCTCGTGCCTGTCTGATGAATTCTTCAACTTTTTCAACCATTTGCGTTGATCCAAGAAAAACCGGGCATTTCTGATGCAACTCGGTAGGCTGAATATCCAAAATTCGACGCTGCCCATCGCTGGCTTTGCCCCCTGCCTGCTCAATGATGAAAGACATAGGAAAACATTCAAACAGCAGGCGCAGCTTACCCTGGGGTGCCCCTTTCGATGCCGGATACATGAAGATGCCGCCGTACAGCAAACTCCGGTGAACGTCGGCGACCAATGAACCTATGTAGCGTAAAGAATAAGGCCGTCCGGTAGTTTTATCTTCACTCTGGCAATAGGTGATATAATCTTTGATGGCCTGATCAAACTTCAAAAAGTTGCCTTGATTTACGGAATAGATTTTTCCGGTTTCCGGAATCTTGATGTTCGGGTGCGACAAGCAAAACTCCCCGATGGAGGGGTCTAAGGTAAACCCGTTAACTCCATTGCCAGTTGTATATACCATCATGGTACTGGAGCCGTAGAAGATATAACCTGCCGCGACTTGCCTCGATCCTTTTTGCAAAAAATCTTCCAACGTACAAGGCCCGAAAAACGATTGGCGACGATAGATACTGAATATAGTGCCAATGCCTACATTGACATCAATATTCGAAGAGCCATCTAACGGATCTAACGTAACAACATACTTGGCATTTTTAGCATCTTCGGTGTTGATGGGCAGAAAAGTTTCCATTTCCTCACTGGCTATACCACAACATTCGCCACTTACTTGAAGGCTGGTGATAAACTGTTCGTTGGCAAACAAATCTAATTTTTTGACTTCATCACCCGTTGTGTTGCTGATGCCAGTAGTTCCCAGAATATCCACCAGGCCGGCCTTGTTCACTTCCCGATTAACAATTTTTGCAGCAAAGCCAATATCGCGCAGCAGGCCACTTAATTCTCCGGTAGCGAAGGGAAAATCTCGCTCGCGTTCGTAAATAAACTCGTCAAGCGTAATGACTTTCTTGGTGGTTTTCATTTATGGACGATTTGGTGATGCTTGCTGTTAGCATAGATCTCAAAACAGCTTTACGCAAATATAAGGAGCGACAGTCTTGCGGGGGGTGCTACGAGCTCAGCAGCAAAAAGGCAGTTCCGGGTTTTTTACACCTTTGCCCCTTACATGAGTGAACGGCGGAAAGTACAGGTTTTTAAGTTCGGAGGTGCTGCCCTTCAAGATGCCGAAGGCTTCCGCAACGTCCTGCACTTGTTAAAGCCCTACCGCGGACAACCACTTGTGATTGTGATTTCAGCATTAGGCAAAACCACCAATGCATTAGAGCAGGTGGTGGAGGCTTACTTCCACGATCCTGTGGAGGCTTTGCATCGCTTGCAGGCACTTAAGAAGCAGCATGAACTTATCGCATTGCAATTGTTTGATGCTTCTGACCCTGTAATCGATAAACTGCATAACACATTTGCCGAAGCAGAGTGGTTGCTGGAAGAACATCGCCGTGAGCCCTACGACTACGTTTACGATCAGGTGGTTGCTGTGGGTGAATTGGCCTCCAGCCTTTTGGTGGCCCGTCTGCTTGAAGTAAACGGTTTGGAGACCCGTTGGCTGGATGTTCGCGATTTAATCATTACCGACGATTCATTTCGTGAAGCCAATGTGCACTGGCCAGAAACCATTCAACGCATCACCAACAATATATCTACGTCAATCAATCCACCGTGGATTGTCACCCAAGGCTTTATTGCTGCCACCAGCGGCAACCGTACTACTACACTCGGACGCGAAGGCTCAGACTACAGCGCTGCCATCTTTGCCCATGCCCTGGATGCAACCTCTGTCACTATTTGGAAAGACGTTCCCGGGGTCTTAAATGCCGACCCGCGCCTGGTGCCTAATGCCATCCCCATACGTCAGCTCAGCTACCACGAGGCCATCGAGATGAGCTATTATGGCGCTACGGTGATACATCCCAAAACCATTAAACCATTACAGAACAAAAGCATTCCCTTGTACGTGCGCAGCTTCGTCGATGCCGAGCTGCCCGGCACGGTAATCAATCACGAACAAACTGAAGTACTGCCGCCGATTGTGGTCTTGAAAAATCGGCAAGTGTTGTTGTCTATTTATCCGCGCGATTTTTCGTTTATAACTGAAGCTGCATTAAGTGAAATTTTTTCGTTGCTGTCAAATCACCGCATGCGCACCCACTTAATGCAGCAATCGGCCATGAGCTTTTCGCTGTGCACGGATGAAAATGAGCGTCTGGAAGCGCTGCTGACCGACCTGCGTCGATCTTTTGCTGTGCGTGAGAACCGCAACCTGCATTTGCTTACCATACGCCACTATACCGAGCCACTGCTGGCTCAGCTACTCAAAAATGCTGCCATCTATCTGGAACAAAAGTCACGGCATACGGTGCAGATTGCCTTACAGCCCCCGCAAATGTGGCCGGCATTGAAAAATTTAAAGTTTCCCTAACTTTTGTTGAAACGTTAGATTTGTTGGCCTTTTTGCCGGTTATGGAATTTCTCGACTTTGAAAAACCTATTGAAGAACTCACCCATCAGCTCGACAAGCTTAAGGAAATAAGCCAAAAAGGCAAGATAGATGTCCGTGAGGCCATCCGCGAATTGGAAGAAAAGTTAGCAGCCACGCGCCGGGAGGTCTATCGCAATCTTACCGGATGGCAGCGCGTGCAATTGTCGCGTCATCCACAGCGTCCATACACGCTATTTTACATACAAAAAATTTGCAATAGGTTTATTGAATTACACGGCGACCGTTGTGGCGGCGATGATAAAGCTATGGTGGGCGGCATCGGCGAAGTCGAAGGACAGACCATAGTTTTTGTCGGCCAGCAAAAAGGCAGCACAACCAAAGAGCGGCAATACCGCAACTTCGGAATGGCTAATCCTGAAGGATACCGAAAAGCGTTACGGCTGTTTCGCTTAGCCGAGCGGTTCGGCTTTCCGGTTGTCACCTTAATCGATACCCCGGGCGCTTTTCCAGGAGTGGAAGCTGAAGAACGGGGTCAGGCCGAGGCTATCGCACGCAACCTGTTTGAAATGGCGCGGCTTCGCAGCCCCATCGTTTGCATCATCATCGGAGAAGGGGCCAGTGGCGGAGCTTTAGGTATTGGCGTTGGCGACCGGGTGCTGATGCTGGAAAACACGTGGTACTCAGTCATCTCACCGGAATCATGCTCATCGATCTTATGGCATTCGTGGGAAAAAAAGGAAGAAGCCGCAGAACAACTAAAACTTACGGCCCAGCACATGATCTCTTTCGGTTTTATTGACGGCGTGATCGAAGAGCCGCTGGGCGGGGCTCATAACGATCCAGATGCCATGGCTGAACGGCTGAAGAAAGAGATCTTAAAACACGTCAACGAGTTATTACAGATGAGTGCAGAAGAACGCATTGCTGCACGCATCCGCAAGTTTTCATCAATGGGCTATTTTCAGGTGGCTTGAGTATGTGGCAGGGTATTCAACGTTGGTTGCATCATCAGTTTTTGCAACGGCAACTGCGTAACCGAAAAATCCCGCGACAGACCATACGACTTCGGGATGCACACGACATCGGCATCTTGTTCGACGCCTCCGAGCCTGATCAGGTAACCGTGGTCACTCAGTTTGCCGAGAACCTGCGAAAAGAACAAAAAAAGACTACGCTGCTCGGATTTTATGATCAGTCCAAGCAGGCCATCAATTTCAATTTTGCCTATTTCAACCGAAAAAATCTAAACTGGTATTTGGCCCCCACAGGCCTGGTGGTGAAAGAGTTTATGGAGCGGCCCTTCGACATTTTGATCAATGCATACCTGCGCGAAAGCTTGCCGTTGGAATACGTAAGTGCCCTATCACACGCTCGTTTGCGCATCGGCCCCTACACGAAAAACAAGGTTTATGCTTACGATTTTATGGTCTCCGTCAAAGAAGACGAGACTCTGGCCGAATTGCTTCACTATATGCGTGAATATTTGGAAATGCTTTAATTAAATCTTTGCTTAATGAGTGCATTGAACCTGCGGGGCACCGGCGTGGCGCTGATTACCCCGTTTACCACAGAAGGTACCCTAGACGAAACGGCCTTGTTGCGCCTTGTCGACCATTGTCTGGCTCAGGGCGTAAACTACTTTGTTGCATTAGGCACAACGGCCGAAACGCCCACTTTGACCGCGGAAGAGAAAAACCGGATTCTTCGCCTCCTCTCAGCTCATGTCGGAAGTCGTGTGCCACTGGTGGCCGGTGTGGGTGGCAATAACACCGCCGAGGTAGTAGAGCAGTTGAAGCAGCTGGATTTGAGTGGCTACCAAGCTGTTCTTTCTGTATGCCCCTACTATAATAAACCCACCCAGGAAGGGCTTTATCAACATTTTCTGGCCGTAGCAGAGGCCTCTCCGCTGCCTGTAATTCTGTATAACGTCCCGGGTCGGACCGCTTCAAACCTCAGCGCGGCCACAACTGTAAAGCTTGCCCGCACGCACCCCCGTATCATAGGCATCAAAGAAGCCTCCGGCAATCTGACGCAGATCATGGAAATAGTTCGTGACCGACCAGAAGGCTTTCTGGTTTTATCGGGCGATGACGTGCTAACCCTGCCGCTCATCAGCTTTGGCTGTGACGGTGTGATCTCAGTTGCAGCACAGGCAGTGCCGGCGACTTTTTGCCGCATGGTGCGCTCGGCCTTAGGTGGGGATTTTGAAATGGCAACCCGCCTCCACCTGAAGCTGTTGACTCTGATGGATTTGCTGTTTTCAGAAGGAAACCCCGCAGGCATCAAAGCCGCCCTGCATATATTGGCAATTGCCGAAAACGTTTTACGCCTGCCTCTGGTACCCGTCAGCTCTTCTTTGTACGAAAAACTCGCCGAAGCATTAAAAAGCCTTCAGCACGATTCCGGTTGATCACAGCAGCTCGTTAGCCAGATTGGCCAGTTCGCTGCGTTCGCCTTTTTTTAACGTCACGTGCGCATATAGGTGATTGCCATGTGCACGTTCGATCAGATAGCTCAGTCCATTACTGCGTGCATCCAGATATGGTGTATCAATTTGGTGAATGTCGCCCGTGAAGACCATCTTGGTATTTTCTCCACCGCGTGAGATAATGGTTTTCACTTCATGCGGCGTAAGGTTTTGTGCTTCATCAACAATAAAAAATACGTTGGAAAAGCTGCGCCCACGAATGTAAGCTAACGGACAAACCACCAACTTTTCGTTTTCAACCATTTCGCCGATCAGGCGGTATTCTTTTTCTTTATCTGAAAACTGATTGCGGATGTATTTCAAATTATCCCATAACGGTTCCATATATGGGTTAAGCTTACTTTTAATGTCACCGGGTAAGTATCCGATGTCTTTATTGGACAGAGGCACTACCGGCCGAGCCAAATAGATTTGATGATAGTTGCGCCGCTGCTCCAGAGCGCCGGCTAACGACAGCAACGTTTTGCCTGTTCCGGCAACACCTTGCAGCGTCACCAAATTGATATCCGGATTGAGGATCGCCTCTAAAGCACAGATCTGCTCCACATTACGAGGCGTAATGCGAAATGCTGATCGCTTTCTGACCAGCTCTAAACGACCCTTAGCAGGATTGTACCAGGCAACGAGCGATTTTTCTTCATGTTTGAAAACATAAAAATGGTTGGGGACGGGATTGAATTTTTTGCCCAATAAGCTGACTTTTGCATGTCCGTTTTGATAAAGTTCGCTGAGCAGGGCCGGCGGTGTGGTCGTGAGCGTCGAAACGCCGGTGTACAGCTCTTCGGGGCTGCGCGTCTTCCCGGTTTCATAATCCTCAGCAATCAGGTTGAGGGCCTTGGCCTTGATGCGCAGGTTGATGTCTTTGCTGACCAATACAACTTTACGGTTGGGGTGTTCTTTCTGCAGTTGCAGCGCGGCGTTGAGGATGCGATGATCGGGCTTAACCTCACCAAAGATCTGATCTACGTCAATGCCATTAGGGCTGCCCATGACTATACGAAAGCAGCCGTGGTTGCGGCCGTTGATGCGGGTCCAATTTTGTAAAGATTGACTTCCGCTGACTTTATCAATGTACCGAATAAACTCGCGCGCGGCAAAGTTTTTTTCATCATTTCCTTTCTTGAACTGATCAAGCTCTTCCAAAACAGTGATGGGGATGACCACATCGTGTTCCTGAAAGTTTTTGATGGCCTGGTAGTCGTACAGAATTACGGAAGTATCCAGCACAAATATTTTCCTCTGTTCTTTCATCAAAGCACAATTACCACGATAAAAATAGAGGGCTGTATTCAGCACCGACCCTTTGAACCAGTAAAAATCTAACAGCCGGACGTTGATTTGTCCTATGAGCGCCAACTATGAGTCGGCTGTGGACAGTTCAGGCAGGAAGAAGGCGAACGATCGGTACAATCATTTCTTCCATAGAAATACCGCCGTGCTGAAAAGTGTTTTTATACAACCCTACATGAAAATTGTAGTTATTAGGATAAACAAAAAACTTGTTTTCCTTAATAAAAATAAACGTAGAGCTTACATGGGGACGAGGTAACATGAGCTCGTGCGGATTTCGCGTTTCCAAAACGTCGCGGGGATCATATTTCAAGTTGCGACCGTGTTTATAACGTAGGTTGGTAGTGGTATCACGATCGCCGATGACTTTTACCGGCTCTTTGACCCGGATCGTGCCGTGGTCGGTAGTGATGAAAAGCTGTACGGGGTGTTTTGACACACGCGTCAAGGCTTCCCAAAGGGGCGAATGCATGAACCAGCTGCGGGTAATGCTGCGGTATGCCGTTTCATCACTGGCCAACTCTTTCAATACATCCATTTCAGTGCGGGCGTGGGAAAGCATGTCTACAAAGTTGTAAACGATAACATTTAAGTCGTTGTGCAACAGGTTTAGGATGTTATCTACCAGCTGACGCCCATCGTCGTAGTTAGTGATCTTGGTGTAGCTCATCCGAAGGCTCAGCCGCCGACGCGACAGGTGATCGGTCAGAAATTCTTTTTCAAAAAGGTTTTTTCCTCCTTCATCCTCATCGTTACGCCACAGGTGAGGAAAGCGACGTTCTATATCCAGCGGCATCAACCCGGCAAACAAGGCATTGCGGCTGTAATGCGTGGAAGTGGGTAAAATGCTATAAAAGGTATCTTCGTCAGCAATCCGGAACACAGCATTTAGTTCGGGTTCGATCACCTTCCATTGATCGTAGCGCAGATTATCGATCACGACCAAAAAAGTGCTTGTTCCCGCTTGCAAATGGGGAAAAACTTTCCGCGCCAGCAACGTGTGCGATAATGTGGGCGTTTGCTCGTCGGGCTTTTGCATCCATTGCTTGTAGTTCCGCACGATGAACTTGCAGAACTCGGTGTTCGCTTCTGCTTTTTGCAAGGCCAGCACCTCCAGCATGGCGTCGTTGCGGGCCTGATCCAGTTCCAGTTCCCAATAAACAAGCTGACGGTACAGTTCAGCCCACTCCCGCGCATTCAGCCCCATATGTATGCGCGCCAGAAATTGCTGAAAGCGTTTTTGATATTCCGAGGTGGTTTTTTCAGTGACCAATCGCCGGTTATCTAAAAGTTTTTTTAATGTAAGCAGCACCTGTTGCGGCTTTACCGGCTTGATCAGGTAGTCGCTGATTTGCGATCCGATGGCCTCTTCCATTAAGTGCTCTTCTTCGCTTTTGGTAATCATCACCACGGGCACATGTGGCCGCAAAGCCTTAATTGCCGACAAGGTCTCCAAACCGCTGCGGCCTGGCATTTGTTCATCCAGAAATACAATATCCGGATAATGGGTGCGGCACAATTCTACCGCATCATGACCATTACTGGCTTCAATGATGGAATATCCTTTTTCCTTTAAAAACAGGATTTGCGGCTTCAGGAGATCGATTTCATCATCCACCCACAATATGGTCACTTCATGGTTCATGTCTATGCTTTTGGTACTTGGTTTTTACAAAGTTCGGACACCTGCTGCAATCGGCCTGCCTGTATCTTTACCAACCCGCTTGTGATCGTTTCTACCACAGTACTTCACTTTTCTCTCCATGATTTCACGTCGCATCAACAAACGCAAGATCATTAACGATCCGTTGTACGGACTTATTTCCATACCTACCGACTTAATATATGATCTGATTGCGCATCCCTGGTTTCAGCGATTGAGCCGCATCCGGCAATTGGGAATGACCTATTTGGTCTATCCCGGTGCGCTTCATTCGCGGTTGTCTCACGCGCTTGGAGCCATGCATTTGATGCAGCAGGCCCTCAGCGTGTTGCAAAGCAAAGGGGTGACAATTTCACCCCACGAAGCAGAAGCTACAACAGCCGCCATCTTGTTGCACGACATCGGGCATGGTCCATTTTCTCATACTCTGGAAGGCCTGTTGGTGCCTTTGGACCATGAGCAACTTACCGCCTTGCTTATGGAGGCGCTCAACCGTCAATTCGAAGGACGGCTCGAGCTTGCCGTGCAGATCTTTAACGGCACCTATCCGAGGCCCTTTCTGCACCAGTTGGTATCCGGCCAACTGGATATCGATCGCCTGGACTATCTGACCCGCGACAGTTTCTTTACCGGCGTCGCCGAGGGCGTCATCGGTTACGACCGCATCATCAAGATGCTCGGAGTACACAACGAACAGCTGGTAGTGGAAGAGAAAGGAATTTATTCTATAGAAAAATTTTTGGTATCACGCCGCCTTATGTATTGGCAGGTTTATCTGCATAAGACCGTGCTGGCAGCCGATCACATGCTGGCACACATCATCCGACGGGCCCACATGCTGGCAGCCCGTAACGACTTAACCGTCCCTTCGGAACCGCTAAGCATATTGTTGAAGATTGCTGAACCAAACCAACTACCGAAAGCCCAATTGCTGCACCTGTTTACGCAACTAGACGACCATGACATCATGATGGCCATAAAGCAATGGCAGCATCATCCTGATCCCCTGCTCGCATTGCTGTGCAGGGATTTACTGGAGCGCCGCTTGTTCCGCATTGAGCTGCAACGCAAGCCTTTTGACCGAGTCTACATCGAACGATTGCGCCAGGCTGCTTGCATGCAATTGTCTTGGAGTTCAACTGAAGCAGCTGAGCTGATAAAACCCACACAGACAGCCGGGCATGCGTACAATCCCCTCAGCGATCATATCCGTATCCGATTCCGCGACGGTCGGGTTTTTGATGTGGCAGAGGTTTCAGAATTACTGAACATGGCCGTGCTGCGCGAACCCGATGTGAAACATTATCTCTGTTATCCACGAGCACTGCAGCTGGACTGATTGCGCTACGTTTTCCTTCGAACCAATGCGTACAGGCCGCATGAAAGATCGTGCAGGCTCGAGCATGCGTGTTTTTGAAAGCTAAATGCGGGAGGGCCCGACCGCATCTTCCATCAGCTACGCCCTACTGCACCACCAACTTCAGCACCTGTTCAATCCCCTGCACATCCGTCAAGCTGACCAGATATAGGCCCTTGGGCCATGTGGCCACCGGCACTATAAGAGTTTCTTGCTCGCCAGATTCCGCCTTATAAACCGTCCGCCCACTTGGATCACTGATACAAATGCGCTGAATGTTGTTTAGGTTTCGCAGGTGAACAAAATCGTGCCCTGGGTTCGGATAGAGGTATGGCTCTGCAGAGGCACCGGCAAGCATGCGTGAAGCCAACGTAGTAAACTTATCTGAATATTTAAATTTTACTGATGTATTAGGGCAATTGTTTTTAATCGTGTATTTGTACTTGGTGTTCGGCAACAACCCGGTCAGATGCACGGACGTATTGGAAGTCTTTATTTTCGTTTTGGGGCCATTGGGTGTGACGTTGTACGTAAAGGTGAAAGACGTCGCCCCAAACGGTGTCCAGCTGATGGTAATCGAAGTGGCGGTTAAATCGCTTTCTATAACATTGGTGACTGCGCCGCAATTATTGGCAACGACAGCTGTACCTGAAGCTGTACAGCCATACCAGTCTGTTACGGTTACGGTGTAATTCCCGTCAGGCAAGCCTGAAAGATCCTCCGTTGTCGCACCTGTGGACCATTGATACGTTAGAGGCGGTGTAGCACCATGTACCGTTAGGTTAATGGCTCCGTCGCTCACCCCTTCTGCCGAGGCATTGGTCACGTGAAACGACAGCGAAAGTTGAGAGCAACCATTAGGGACAAGTACAGAGGCCATCTTGACGCACCCCTTGCCATCGGTAACCGTCACGGTATAAGTGCCGTCGGCGAGATTGGTGAGGTCCTGCGTGGTAGCACCGTTAGACCACAAGTAGGTTATAGGCGTTGTGGCCTGATTTACCGTAAGGTCAATAGCACCATCGGAGTATCCTTCCGCCGTTGCCGGGGTTACCGAAAAGCTCAGCGAGATGCGATCACAGGCATTGTAGAGGCGATAGATTGCCCCATCACCGATGTTGGTCGCATAGAGCTCGCCGTCGTGACCCTCTCCGAACGAAGCAATGCCGGCCATCAGATTAGGAATAAAGGTGGTGATGAATCCACCCGACCCGTTGGGGTATAGCGTCCAGAAGTTGCCACTGACGTAGTCGCATGTGATGTAATGACCGTACATGCCGGGATTCTGCGTGCCCCGATACACAAAACCACCGATAACGGAAAAGCCACCGTTGGCATAGGTATGATCATAAGCCAACACAGGAAACGTAAACGAAGTGCTTGTGTTACATAACGAAAAATTATATACAGCATTCCCTTCATAACAACGCCACCCATAGTTGCGGCCGCCAGGTGAACCTGCCGGCTCGAAGTTGACTTCCTCCCACGAATACTGGCCCACATCGCCGATCCACATATCGCCCGTCAGCCGGTCAAAGCTGAAACGCCAGGGATTTCTCCAGCCTAAGCTCCAGATTTCATCAGCTCCCGGCACTCCTACAAATGGATTTGAAGGCGGTATGCCATAAGGACTGCCGCTGTTGACGTCAATACGGAGAATTTTGCCAAGCAACTGATTTATGTCCTGTGCGCGATTGCCCGGATCACCCACGCCCCCACCGTCGCCCAAGGCACAATACAAGTAGCCGTCGGGGCCGAACTTAAGGTCACCGCCATTATGGTTGTTAAAAGGCTGTGTGATGGTGAGCAGAATGACTTCACTGTTTGCGTCGGCAACGTTGGGATTTCCCGAACTGACGCTGTAACGCGCAATCACCGTATTGTTGCTGTTGTTGATGTAGTTGACATAGAAATAGCCGTTTGTAGCATAGTTGGGATGAAAGGCTAAGCCCAATAAACCTTGCTCATTGCCTGTGGATTTCACCTTTGGATCAATGTCCAAAAACACAGAAGTGGTACCATCAGGTTGACGTACATAGATCACCCCCCGCTGTTCCACAATGAACAAGCGGTTGTCACCGGCATGCACTACCTGAATGGGCCGCACGAAGCCGCTCGCAATCTGCTCCAACTGCAACACAAGCTGAGCTTGCACGGCTATGGGAAAGAAAAAAACAAGAGGGGGAAGGATTCTGGATTTCATGATGCACTCTACCTATTTTTGGATAGCCTAAATTAGGTAGAAAAAAATAAAAATACGCTTTAATCAAAAACCTCTTAATCGCTGCCCAGAAATCTTCGCCGCCCCAAAACAATCAAACCGGCCGGTTGGATCAGCGTAGGAAAAGCAACTCGCGATATTTAGGAATAGGCCAGAGCTTATCGTCAACGACAAGCTCGAGTTTATCGGCATGATAGCGGATTTCGTCAAAGTAAGGCTTTACTTGTTCGCAATAAGTTAACGCCCGCTGCCGCACATCGTCGATGGCGTTAGCCGCCTTACGTGCTTCCGTCATTTCCTCCACTTTACGGATTATGGTTTCTATGTGCTCATTGATTTCTTGAATGAGCGATTGACGGCTTTTGGCTGAAAGGCCCAGGGCCTGCAACGAACTTAAACCCTCTGTAAGCTGGTTTAAATATTGAATGGCAGCCGGCACTATTTGATTCATGGCCATTTCGCCAATTACCCGCCCTTCGATCTGAAGTTTCTTAATATATTTTTCCAACTCAATTTCATGACGGGCATGCATCTCTTCCTTGGTAAACACCTTGTGCCGCTCAAACAGGGCTATGTTTTCCTTGCGCGTGAGTGCATCGAGGGCCAATGGCGTCGTGGGTAGGTTGGGCAAGCCCCGACGAGCGGCTTCTTCGTGCCATTCAGGCGCATAATTGTTGCCTTCAAACAAAATACGCTTAGATGCAGTGATGAATTCGCGCAGCACTTCCATAATGGCTACTTCGCGGTTTTTGCCTTCCTCCATCAGGCCATCTACACGCTTCTTGAAGTCGGTCAAGGTATCGGCCACGATGGTGTTGAGCACGGTCATGATGGCCGCAGTATTTTGGGAAGCACCCACAGCGCGTACCTCAAATTTGTTACCGGTGAAGGCAAACGGTGAGGTACGGTTGCGGTCGGTATTGTCGCGCATGAGCGCCGGAATCTTGTTGTGGATTTCCAGTCGCAACTGCGATTCGCCTTCTTCGGTGAATTTGCCCGGCTCTACTCGTGCCTCTATTTCTTCCAACACGCGCGTCATGTAGTCGCCGATAAACACACTAATGATGGCCGGCGGAGCTTCGTTTGCTCCCAAGCGATGGTCATTTCCTGCAGAAGCAATGGCTGCCCGAATCAGGTCGGCATGGTCGTGTACTGCCTTGATGACGTTGACAAAAAAGGTTAAGAATTGAAGATTGGTTTTGGGCGTTTTGCCCGGCGACAAAAGGTTTTTGCCCGTGTCGGTGGCCATGCTCCAGTTGCAGTGCTTGCCACTTCCGTTAATACCGCTAAAGGGTTTTTCGTGCAACAGCACGCGCAGTTTGTGCCGCTGAGCTACGCGCTGCATCACATCCATGAGCAATTGGTTGTGGTCGACAGCTACGTTCACCTCTTCGAAATAAGGGGCACATTCGAACTGCGCAGGGGCTACCTCGTTGTGGCGCGTTTTGATGGGAATACCCAATCGGTAGCATTCGGTTTCGAAATCCAACATAAAGGCATAAACACGCTCAGGAATGCTGGCAAAGTAATGATCTTCCAACTGCTGGCCTTTAGCTGGTGCATGGCCAAATAAGGTCCGTCCACTCATCACCAGATCGGGCCGTGCTTCATACAGTGATTCATCGACCACAAAATATTCCTGTTCCCAACCCAAAGTGGGCGTCACTTTCGTAACGTTTTTATCAAAATAATGGCATACAGCTACAGCTGCTTGCTCCAGGGCATGTAATGACTTTAGCAATGGGGCTTTGTAGTCCAGAGATTCCCCGTTGTATGAGATGAAAACGGTAGGAATGCAAAGCGTTTTGCCTTGCCCTATTTCCATAATAAAAGCCGGTGAGGAAGGGTCCCAGGCCGTATAACCTCGTGCTTCAAACGTATTGCGCAAGCCTCCACTGGGGAAACTGGAAGCATCCGGCTCCTGTTGAACCAAAGCCTGGCTGTCAAAAGCTTCAATGCCTACTCCGGTTTGCTGCAATTGAAAAAAAGCATCATGTTTTTCTGCCGTACTGCCCGTTAATGGCTGAAACCAGTGCGTAAAATGCGTTGCCCCCTTGCTGATGGCCCACGACTTCATGGCGCTGGCTACTTGATCTGCCACCTTCCGGTCAATTTTTTGACCCGTACGAATAGCCATCATAACCGTATTGAAGGCATCTTCGCTCAGATAGGCCTTCATGGCTTTTTCCGTAAACACATTTTCGGCGAAAAAGTCTGAGATCCTGCGATTATTTGGGGTCGTTCCATTGGTTTTTTCAACCGAAACTGCCAATTTGTCAGCTGATTTAATTCTTGAGGCAAACATGAAAAAGAGATTTTTTTATCTACTGATGACGCAAATATCTGCAAGAATTCGGTAAAAAATTATTTTTTTATGAACAAAATCCTAAAAATTGTGGATTTCATTCCCAAAAAAATGATTTTTTTGATTTTTCTATAAACCTGGATACGTGACAACTTTACACTTTAGCTTGCATACCACATCCCTTTCTTAAGTTTATCTATGGAGGTATAGGTCAACGAAATGATTAAAAAGCCTGCTGGTGTTTAACGATTTTGACTGACTGAGCAAATTGCGAAGAGGCAACATGAAGCAAGTACATTCCTTCAGCAAACTCAGAAATGTCGATGCGGATGGGCTTGCCTGTAGAAGCCCGCATTTGATGCAAAACGGCACCCTGCGGGTTGGTCAAGGTAACTAAAACATCTTGACCGGCTTCAACAGGTATGCTTAATAATGTGTTGGAGTGGGTCGGGTTAGGAGATACTGCCAGTGAGGAATGCGACGGATGGAGTTCTTCATCAAATTGGCCAACATAAACAGCACAGGCACCGCCGCTATCGCATACGTAAATGTGTTGCTGAGGAGTAAGATCGTAGGCATACTCTTTGACCACGATGTTGGGAATTGTGCCTTTCGTGTTGACATCCAACCGTACCCAACCGTAATGAATACCGGCATTGCTCAGAAACCGGACGCCGATATGCCTGTCTATTTCATTGTTCCATTTTACCGCTGAAATATTGCCGATTTTATAAGCTAAAAAAGCGAAGCTGATGCCATAAAAGATGTTTCCCAACGGTACCTTATTGCCACAATTCATTTTGAGAGCCCACGGTACATAGTTGATCGAATAAGTAGCCACGGCGTTGTAAATGGGATTTGTCGCCGCTGCAACTTGTTCTACAAAGTCAAATCCCCCTGTGGGGTTGACCCCGTAAACGCTTACGCTTAACTTGAAATCATCGCTACCATCGTTGTTCAGATCCAAATTCCAGAAATAATCAAAAGGAAAGGAGGATGGAATTTTTCCGCCGATTTCTACATCAGGGATAATGTCAAAACATTTTACTTGAGCTTGTGCCGCAGAAGCGGTCCCCACCAAGCAACCAGCCAGTAAAGAATAATCACGTAAGCGTTGGCTTAATCTGGACTCGTTCATTGCAGAAAATTTAATTTTTCTAAAATCAATCAAAGATAGTTTGCTGCGCCTTTTTGGATGAAAAGAACAAAGGTTGGAAAGTCACCATGAAATAAAACCAATATCCTGTTACCGGTGGCCCTCCGAGCTGGGAGAATTGAGTTGATTTTACAAATTCCATGGAGCGAGTTGGAAAGAACAGACAAAAGCCACTGTTCAAATTAATTTCCGGCGTTATGTTTTTCACCACCCATAGATCAATTTCAGTACCTAAAGGTTTATCCAATGGCTGGCCGGGATTTTCAGCATCTTCAACTTTACCGTTGAGGGAGAAGTAGTGGAAGGCAGCGTTAAACGTCCAACCTTTGTATCGGGGCGAAAGTTGTGCGTACACATCAATCAGCCCCCCTCGGCGCGTGTCGAAGGGTAGATTGAAAAAAAGGTCAATCTTACCATAAAACGGATGATTGTTTCCGAATTGATTATTAAACAATTTCGTAATACCTCGTTGCGTACTATCCAGATTGTTGCTGCCCGAAAGCCAATCCACGCCCAGGGTAAGCATTAGGTTGGGTGTGAGCGCAAAACTGGGATTGACCGAAAACATATAAGCTTTAACTACTTCAAACGAATCAGGGATCAGCAGGCCGCTTTTAGGATTTACTGCAAGGGTATGTCCGCGCTGGAGGTAAAATTCACAAACCAGCCCCCATTTCCCTTGCCTGTATTGGAAGTAGGTTCCCGGTGTCCACCGCATGCGTACGCCTGTGGTATCGTCCGTTTGCCAGCCATCGCCTAAAATCATCAGCGACCAACTGTAGCTGCGAAGCGAGTCTTTGAAGGTGCGGTTGATCCATAGGATGTCTAACGTTTTGGGATTTGCCAAGCCGTAATAATTGCCGTAGAGATTTTGCCTTTCCTGGTTGTAGGAACCCACCAGCTCAACCTGCCAGTTAGCAGCAGGCACCCAGCGAAGTTTAAGGGCATCTACCGTTCGTGCTTGCATGTTCCAGTCGGTATGACCCATAATTCGGTTGTTATCGTAAAGCAACTCCTGACGACCTGCCTTAACCGAAAAATTTTTTTTGAAATGATATTGAAACCATCCCTCGTAGAGCCCTAAAGTTGCTTTCTGTGTTTGCAGCACCTGGTCACCCCACGTACGTACATCTTGAAGAGATATGTATGCACCCCAACGATCGCTTTGAAATCCTGCGTTGAATCGGGTTCGCTGCATCATGATCACCTGGGCCACACTGTTGGTGTCCGGCGGTACGCGATACCCGTGCTGCACTTCAAATCGATTGCGCAGCATCCCGGATAAATAGCCATACTGCGCAAATGCTAGCATGGCAAAAGCCGTAAAAAAGCAGCTCAGCACAAGACGAATCATGCTATGCTTTTTAAAGTGTCGTTTAAGTTCTAAGGTTTAATCCGCTTTGTTGTCGCATTATTGAAGAGCATGAACTGCTTGACTGCCTGCCGGCCCCCCCTCAGCATGCCGCCAAAATAATAATAAGAGAAACATAAGTTGCTTTAAGAATGAAAGCGATAGAGCTTTTTCATTCGATGATAACCAAATTTTTCTTTTCAGCGATTTCGACCTAATCCTCACAGCCACGCACGCCTGCCGTTTGTCGTGCAAAGCAGCACGGGGAGCTGCTTTTGAGATTTAGGTTAAACAGCAGCTTAAGTTTTAATGCCGCAATCTGCAAAAATGCGTTACTTCCTGATGACTCTGTCCACCAACGCCTAACGCTACGCTTCGACCATTCGTCGGGTGCATGCCCGGCTCTTGCAAAAGCGGTCTGTAATGAGTACCGATGCTGCCAATAACACAAACACGGAAGCTGCCACTTTGTAGCGAACAATGGCTCCTGCAAACGGAACAGTCAAGCCAATCAGAATAAGCAACAACAAAGAAAAAGTGCTGGCAAACCAAAAAAAGTTACGATGACCGATCGTCTTGCGCGTGCTGTAAAAAAACAAGGAAACCAAAAAGGCACCAACCACGAAAAGATTATCTAAGAAAGCGAGTGTGTAATGGACCTTAAACCCTACTCTTGGCAATGGCTCCAGCAAGCTGTTTAAAAGAGCCAGGGGCAATTGTTTGAATAAGGTTATCCAGCCATTTGTGATCACGGGCAAGGAACCTACGCGGCTGTCGGCGGAAAGCCGAGAAAACTCTTGCTGCTTGGCGGCCAAAAGCTGGAAAGGTGTGACCGACCACAGGATTTGGGCAGCAAAAAAACCCAAAGCCAAAAAGGCAAAAACCACGGCCGCGTATTTTAGACCGATGCGTTGGGGTCTGAGATTTATCCAATGCCAGGCAATCAAGGGCGGCAACAACAACAGCAACCAGAAATTACGCAGCCACACACATAACAACGCGGCTAACACCGCCGCAGGCAGATGCACAAAACGTATCTGGCCAACAGGGCGCATCACCGCGTGAAGCAGGATGCCAAGCGCTGCCAATGCAAGCCCTTCTTTGTGCATGTTGGCCGTCCAAAACAAAGCCGTAGGATAAAAAAACAGCACCCCCCGCAGCAGCACTGAAGCATCCGGAACCTGACAGGCGAGGCACCGGTATAAAAAAAGCATTCCAATTAAACATAAAAAGTTATATAAGATTAAATGCGCCGATAAGGTATCTTGACTGATGAGCCGCAACAGCGCATGAAATCGGATCAACAGGTAAGCCCCGTCATCTTTCCAAAAATCCACGGCAAAGGCATGCGGCTTCAATTCCGGAGGAGGCGGAGTGACGTTTGGTCCCCAAACCATACGCATATAGGTGATAACCTCACCTTTGTTAAACAACTGGGCTAAATAAGCAGAAGCAACCCAATAGTCTAAAGCATCGCCACCACCATATAAACGCACCTGCAGCCCTAGGCTTACAATACCTGCAACAATGCGCAAACCAAATGCGGCAGCGATGAACTGAACGCTCAACCCCAAGGAACGAAACCAATGGATGCGCCACAGTATGATTAAGCAAATCGCAAACGTTAGACTGCCGACTGCTAGCTCTTGAAACCAATGCAAAGGGAGCAAGGCCATTACCCTTTAAAGTCCAGTACGCTGATGTGGCTCGTGCAGTGAATTAAGTCAGCCTCCTGATTGGAAGCGATGACTACCAATCGATTTGCGCTGTGGGCCTGCAACAGTTGCTGGTACCAAAGCACGGATTCCGCGTCTAAGTTGGCGGTGGGCTCATCTAAAAGTACCAGTGGTGTTTGCGCCATCAGCGCCAAAGCTAGTTGCAAGCGTTGCCGCAAGCCTGACGACAATGCATCTACCCGCTTGCCGGCATGCGGCCACAAGTCGGCCTGCTTCAAAACGTCTATAGCTGTAATGCCGTCTTTAAGCGGTTTCAGTCGGCTTTGCCAGCGTACAAGCTCCAGTACACTGAAGTTGTCAATTAGTTCAATATAGGGAGCTGCAAACGACAAATAGCGATGGAGGTGTTGCGGATCTATCGGCCTTTGCTGAATCTGATACTGAATCGTACCGACTGTCGGCATTAAGAAGCCGCCGATGAGGTGCAACAAAGTGGTCTTTCCACTGCCATTAGGTCCCATTAAAGCATACTGGGCTCCGCTGCTGAGGCGCAAGTGAACATCTCGGAAAACCCATTGCGATTGAAACCTACGTGCGACGTGGTTAATTGTAATGGTCATATCGGCCATTGGTATACCCCTTGAGGATGCCCCGCTCGCTTTTACGAATAAAATCAATAATCAAATCGCGCTCGGCCGAAGGGGCTACCTGAGCTTCTACCAAAGAAACTGCTTTGGACACATTGTGATTTTTTATAAATATAATGCGGTATATATCTTCAATGTGGTTTATTGTTTGCTCGTCGTACCCTCTGCGGCGTAATCCCACGGAATTTACGCCCATGTAACACAAGGGCTCTTTGGCGGCCCGAACGAAGGGCGGAACGTCTTTCCGTACTAAGGACCCCCCAGAAATAAAGGCATGCCTTCCGATTCGGACAAATTGATGTACGGCGGTGACTCCTCCAAGCACTGCATAATCTTCAATAACGATGTGGCCAGCTAAAGCTGCGTTATTGGCGATAATGCAATTGTTTCCAATTACACAGTCGTGCGCCACGTGGGAATAGGCCATGATTAAACAACCGGAGCCAATCTGAGTCTTTCCGCTCCAAGCGGTGCCGCGATTCACCGTTACACATTCGCGAATGATGGTGCCATCGCCAATTATTGCTATGGTAGGCTCATTTTTGTATTTGAGATCCTGCGGCTCTGCACTGATCACTGCCCCCGGAAATATTTTAACGCCGTTGCCGATTCGGGCCCCATCCATAATGGTTACGTTGGGGCCAATCCAGCAGTTTTCCCCAATGACAACATCGCCATAGATCGTTACAAAAGGACTGATATGTGTGCCTTGTCCGATGATTGCCTTGGGATCTATACTGCACAAATGCAACGACATAACACGAAGCCTTTTAGCGTTTAACCTTGTTCTTTGCGAACGATTTTTGCGACTAAATGTGCCTCCGTAACCACCTTGTTGCCCACATAAACCGTCCCCTTCATCTCGCACAAGCCTCGGCGGATTGGACTGAGCAGTTCTAACTTCATGATCAGCGTGTCGCCCGGGACGACCTTGTTTTTGAATTTGGCCTGATCAATTTTGAGGAAATAAGTGTCCCAGTTTTCCGGATCACTCACGGTATTGAGCACTAAGAGGCCGCCGGTTTGAGCCATGGCTTCGATCTGCAATACGCCGGGCATGACGGGATTGCCCGGGAAATGACCCTGAAAGTAGGCTTCATTAAACGTGACACACTTAACCCCCACGACGTGATGGTCCGACATTTCAATGATTTTGTCCACCAGCAAAAATGGGTATTTGTGCGGCAGATAGCGGGCAATTTTTCGGATGTCCATCACCGGGGGAGCATTAGGGTCATATTGAGGAATATTTTTCATCTGCTTGTTTTCCTTAATATGAGCTTTGATCAGTTTGGCAAATTCAATGTTGGCTGCATGGCCCGGCCGGTGCGCTATAATTTTTGCTTTAAAAGGATAACCCACCAATGCCAGATCGCCCACGATATCCAGCAGCTTATGGCGCGCTGGCTCGTTTCGGTAACGCAAGGTTACGTTGTTCAGGTAGCCTTCTTCCACTTCAATATCTTCCCGATTAAACAACACGGCTAACTTGCGCAGCCGCTGCTCATCGATTTTGCGATCTACAATGACCAAGGCATTATCCAGGGATCCGCCTCGGATCAGGTTCTTGTCCAACAACGATTCAATTTCATGCAAAAAACAGAAAGTTCGTGCCTGCGCAATTTCCTTTCGAAACTCTGAAATATGATCGACCGTGGCATGCTGAGGCCCTAAAACATTGGAATTGTAATCAATCATCACAGATAGCTGATAATCTTCTGACGGAATAGCTACCAATTCTACATTACGGCTTTCATCCTTGTATATTATATTTTTTGTTAATGTATGATATTCTTTGATAAAATCAGTCTGCACTTCAATACCGGCGTCCAGAATGGCCTCGGTGAACAGCCTGGAGCTGCCGTCCAAGATTGGTACTTCCGGGCCATCGATATCGATGAGAGCGTTGTCGATTTCGCAGCCGGCCAGTGCTGCCAGCAAGTGCTCTACGGTCATTACGCGCACGCCGTTACAGCCCAGCGTGGTGCCGCGCGATACATCGGTGACCATGTCCACATCAGCCTTAATACAAGGCTGCTGGTCCAGGTCAATGCGGCGGAATACGATGCCGTGGTTTCCGGGAGCCGGATGTACCGTCACATTGGCACTTTCCCCCGTATGTACTCCGATGCCCGAAACCGTAAACGGCCTTTTGAGGGTTTGTTGATAGGCTTGCATGAACCCTTTTTTAAACGTCCCTGAGCCTCAACGATGCTCCTGTCTTGCAGGCTAAGTTAGTTTTTCTTCACTATGAATTTTCTGCAATTCTTTAACCTGTTGCTCCAGCTCTTCCAATCTTTTGACCAACAGGGGAAGCTGGCGCGCCAAGCTTTGGGCCCGAAGGGCTGCCGCATAATCGAACGCCGGAGAGCCGGTGACTGCTTTGCCTGGCTGGATTATGGATTTGGTAACCCCGCTTTGCGCATTGATGCGCGAATACGGCGCAATGGTCAAATGGCCCACGATGCCGGCCTGCCCTCCTATCTGGCAATGATCACCGATTCGGGTGCTGCCAGCAATACCGGCTTGAGCCGCAATAACGGTATGCGCCCCAATCTCAACGTTGTGGGCCACCTGAATGAGATTGTCCAGCTTAGCTCCTTGTCGGATGATGGTTGCCCCTATTGTCCCTCGGTCGATGGCACAATTAGCCCCAATTTCCACGTCATCTTCGATAATTACAGAACCCTGCTGGGGAATCTTGCGGTAGCTTCCGTCTTTAAGGGGGGCAAAGCCAAAACCATCGCTGCCGACGACGGTAGAGGCATGAATCACACAACGCCTACCTATTTGTACCCCAGGATAAAGCACCACAGAAGGAAACAAAACGGTTTGCTCCCCTATTTTGCAATGATCACCTACATAACTGAGGGCATGGATCCGCGCACCCGCAGCAATAAAGGCATGGGCCCCGATAACCGTCAGTGGGCCGATATAGGCTGATGGATCGACCTGAGCAGAATCAGCAACAATGGCAGAGGGATGGATTCCCGGCTTCGGCTCCTCAAAACTGTTGAAATGTTCCAGCACCTGTGCAAAGGAAACGTAGGGATGATCGACACGGATCAAGGCCGGACGCACCGGCCGGTCAAACGACAAATCACGCGGCACGATCAGTGCGGCAGCCTCGCTTTGATATGCAAAAGATTGATATTTACGATCGGCAATGAAGGATATCGTTCCTTCCCCTGCATTCTCAATCGATGCAGGCCGCAAGACCAGTCGGCTTCCGTCTCCTTCCAAGGTACCCCCCAACAGTTCGCACCATTGCGCCGCCGTCCGTGTCATGCAACAAAAATACGCTGTTTACAGCCAGAGGTTAGATAAATTATTTTTTCACCGATGCAATCAGGAACATAATCCTTTCCTGTCATCAGGCGAAAGCCGATGCAAAACACTCAGGCCTTTAGCCAAAAATTTCCTTCATGCGTTTGTCCAATTTACGGATCAGTGCTTGTTCTTTTTTGCTTTGGCCTCTATCGGATTTTGACAGCGCCTCGGCTAAACTCTTTACCAAATTCTTTAATCCTTTATCAAATGCAGTCTTGTGCGACTCCACATAGCTGCAAAAGGATTCAAAACAGGCTTCAGGGCTGGCGTCTTGATCCATGAGAATATCAAATTCAATTTCTGCATAATATGCATTATCGGTACCAAACGCATCAGTGCTTGGCTCCTGCGGTACCAGTATTTTTTCAACGATCTCACGCAAGCGGTTGTATTCTTTTTTTTGAACGTTGCCGTCTATAGCTGCAATGGCGTAGAGCAGTTTGCCTAATTCCGAGTAAAAGCGACGGTATTGCATCTTCACCTCTTTGCAACAAAGTTCCATAGGGCTTTTTATTTTTTCTAATCGCTGGTTTCCGCAACAAACTTTTGGCTATCGGCAGGCCGTTGATCCTTTAACCTACTTTTGCCCGTAGCTGAACCATGCGTCGGGCTCTCTTGCTTTGCTGTGTTTCTGGGGTCTTGGGGTTTGCTTCTTGCCTGATCACACAACAGCCTAAATCGGGTGAAATCCTTTTTGAAGAAAAAAATTATGCGCATGCCATTGACAAGCTTTTGCAAGAATTTTCTGCGGCCACGGAAACAACCGTCAAGGCCAAGTTGGCTTTTTTAATTGGTGAATCTTATCGGCTTTGCGGTCAGTACGTACCCGCCGAGCAATGGTACCAACGTTCGTTGGTTCTGGATGCCAACCAGCAAACCGAATTTCTTTATGCCTCCATGTTAAAGGCAAATGAAAAATACGAGGAAGCGCTCCAGGCATTTTCCCAGTACGTTACTCGTTATCCTTTTGACGAATACGGCCATCGCGAAATAGAGGCTTGTCAACTAGCGATGCAATGGAAGAAGGAAAACACAGCAGTACATATCAAAGCATTGGACGAATTAAACAGTGCGGCTTCTGAGTACGCTCCGGTTTTTGCCCCTGAAGGGGCCATGTGGTTTACCAGCGATCGTGATGCCGCCACCGGCGATGAAGCCTATGGATGGACCGGTAGAAAATTTAGCGATTTGTTTTTGGCCGGCCGTTTAGCGGTTGACCGCTGGCAATCCCCTCGGGCTCTGCCTGCACCCATCAACACCCCTTTCAACGAAGGTGCTGCCAGCTTTTCGGCCGATAAACGTCTCTGCCTTTTTACGCGTTGCGGAAGCACCGGCCCGGCCGACGATTATTGCCAGATTTATGCGGCAACGAGCAACGATACCGGATGGAATGAGCCAGAGTTGTTGCCTTTGTTCAGCGATACCTGCAACGTTTTACATCCCTTTCTAACATCAGACGGCAAGGAACTCTACGTCAGTGCCGATGTAGAAGGAGGTTATGGAGGAAAAGACATTTACGTATTCACGCTTCAACTGGATGGCAGGTGGGGAAATCCGCGAAACTTGGGCTCCTCGGTAAACACGGAAGGGGATGAGATTTTTCCTTTTATCGGTCCCGATCAACGGCTCTATTTTGCCAGCAACGGTCATGCAGGCATGGGCGGTTTTGATCTTTATGTGGCCAGCCGGCTTCAACGCCAGTGGGGAAATGTACAGAACTTGAAACCTCCTTTTAATTCCGGTGCTGATGACCTATCGTTAGTACTAGAACCTTTAAGCCGTGAAGACCAACGCCGTTATGTTCGGCGGGGCATCTTTGCCTCAAACCGTCCGGGAGGTAAAGGCAACGATGATCTCTATCTGTTCTGGGAAGAGAAAAAGAAAGTTTACCTGTTGTCGGTGCAGGTAGTGGAAAAGTTGTTTGAGCGCCCCAACGACCCAAACAGTGCAGTCATAGGCTTTAAGCCGCTGGTAGATCAGCCCATTCACATTCAAGAAGTCAATACCCAAGGTCAACCGCTGGGTGCTATGATAAGCCTACGCACCAACGAACAAGGAACAGTATTGACGGCTTTGGGTGAAGAAAAAATGTACCGACTATCGGTTTCCCGTCCGGATTATTTTACCCGTACAGAAACCGCCAATACAAAGGATTTCGCTCACCGCGATGAAGACACAATCCTCATAAACATGCGTGTAGTGATGGATCGCATCTACCGAGATGTAGAAATCAATCTGCCCAACATTTATTACGATTATGACAAAGCAACGATCCGTGCCGATGCGCGCCCCGTTTTAGACACCTTAGCCGCCTTGCTTTTGGCCAATCCCCACATCAGCATCGAAATTGGCTCGCATACCGATGCACGCGGCAGCGCTGCCTACAACCAGCGCCTATCCCAGGCACGAGCGCAGAGTGTGGTCAATTATTTAACTGAAAAAGGGGTAAGCCCAGATCGTCTTTCGGCGCGAGGTTATGGCGAAAGCCTTCTGGTGAACCGGTGTTCCGATGGGGTACCGTGTACCGAAGAAGAGCATCAACAAAATCGACGCACTACATTCAAGGTCACCGCTGTTCGCCCTACTGAACAACAATGATCCGCAAGCGTCAAGCATACAAACCCTGGCCTTCTGTGGAAAACAGCGACAGAAATTTTGGCTTATGCTGACCTCTGCCGACCAAATTAGCTGAGCATTCGCTCTCATTCATGTACCAAAAAATTTATCCGTTTCCCTCGTGGCTGCGGAATAAATACGTAGTGGTATTGTTGTTCTTTGCAATTTGGATGCTGCTTTTAGATCGGTACAACCTGATCAGTCAGGTTCGCTTGTACCATACCCTCAAATCGCTGGAACGGAAACAAGCCTTTTATGAAAAAGAGATTCAACACCTGAGGGAACAAAAACAAATCCTCTTAAACAATCCGCAGCAGTTAGAAAAAGTAGCTCGGGAGCAATTTTTGATGAAAAGGCCGAATGAAGATCTCTACATCATTCTGCCACCCCAAAAACCCTGACCAGCGAAACCGAGGGCTGCACCTAAGCTGCTTCCGGCTTCTTTCACGACACCAGGGTGCGATTGCCTACCCAGACAAAACGACGTGCGAGAAAAGCTGCATCTGTAAAGCATGCGGTTCCAGCCGCATTCCCTCCTGTTCCGTGCAAGTCACTGAAGGCCGCATGCTGGTTTACCCAAACCGGTCCTGTCAGATTGAAAGATACAGGAACAAACAATTCATTCATGCGCAGGGCAATTTCATTACATAAATCCTGATTGGTTGAGTAAACCAGGCAAGTAATGGCCCCTTTTTCGCGGGCTAAAACGGTAGCTTCTTCAATAGCTTCTCGTGTATCGTTTGCACGGATTACAACCGCTAGGGGTCCAAAAAGTTCTTCACGATACAAATTCGATGAAGAGGCCTTTACTTCCAAAATAACCGGTTTAAACACGGCAGCATCGGGAAACTCTTCGTTTATAGCCGGTTCCAACGTTTGCCCCATGGTCTGAGCTATTTCAGCAATACGCTGCCGCGTCTTTTCATTTTGCAACGCTCCAAGCACGCCGGCTGCGGTCTTGGGATTTGAGCCCAACTGTTGAATTCCTTGGCGTATGGCTTCCACTACTTGGTCTTGGGTGAGGGGCCCTGCTTCACTTGGCACCCACTTAGGTACAAAAACATTTTGCGGAGCTGTGCACATTTGACCTGAATAGAGTGAAATCGAAAAAGCGAGGTTTTGCACCACAGCATCCAAGTTTGTCACCGAATCAAGAATTACGACATTGACCCCGGCTTTTTCAGTGTATACCACCTTATCGGTCAGCGATTCCAACCAATTGCCAAATGATGTGCTGCCGGTGTAATCCACGATTTTCACTTCCGGATGCAATACTAATTCACGCGTCAGGGGGGCATCGCTTCGGTCGCCGGTGAGCATCAACACATCGGGATTATAGCCATGGTTGCTGAGGGCTTCACGAATGGCCTTTACAGCGATTGCTATAGGCAAAACGGCCCCCGGGTGAGGCTTAACAATGGCTCCATTGCCCGTAACTAGGTTGGCAAATAAGCCGGGAAAAGTATTCCAGACAGGGAACGTGGAGCAACCAATGACAACGCCCACGCCACGGCCAAACGGTCGGTACGTCTTGTGCAGCCGCAGAGAAACTTTTCCCAAAGGCTTTTCCCATGTTACCTCATCGACGAACTGGGTTTGTAACACAAAACCCATGGCAATTACTTCCAATGCACGGTCAGCAGCATGAGGGCCTGAAGCCTGAAAACTCATCAGCCACGACTGGCCCGTGGTGTGCTGGGTAGCAATGGCCATTTCAAAAAATCTGTCTTTAACATAATCTAAAGCTTCCATCAGCACGCCTACCCGCTCTTGCACGGAAGCGCGACGCCAAGAGGCCGTGGCCAGATTTACCTGATGAACCAGACGCGAAGGCTCATAAATGGGATAGCGGATTCCCAAGGCCTGGCGTGTAAATGGCGAAACCTCTTCACCATGCCAGGCATCTCCTTCCATCTGACCGAGTGAAAATCGTGTACCTGTCCACGATTTGAACGCTTGCTGCGCTTCCATTGCAGCCGATTCCGGATATTGCTTAGGCGATTCCGGATATGCAAAAAAGTAATGACGTTGCTTCAAGGCTTGAACAGCCGCTTCCAACTTTTGTTGATGTTTTGAAAACAGATCCATGGTTGTTTGGTGTGGCGCAAAAATAGGTGCTCAGCCTGTGCTGGCCGGTGCAGCATAGCCGCCCTTTTATTTTTGATTCATGAAATATGCGCTTCAGCTTTTGGCTATAGCACTGGCAGGCGCCCAAACGTGTTTTAGCCAGTCGTTATTAGATGCCCCCACTGCCATCCGCGAGCTCAAAAAAGGTACGCTGCTGGTACGACTTCCCTCAGCACAAAGCAGAATTCAGGCCTTGCAGCAAGTTGGGCGCCATGAGCAGGCTGCAGAAGTCCTCAGGCAGTACGCAGAAAAAAATCAGCTCATTGTAGCAGCTTTTACCAAGCATTTTTGCTTTTGCCCGTTTTTGTTTTTCTACAGCGATGCCACTCCCCTGCTGTTGCAAGGCCAGCGACGCGGGTTCTTCCTTAACGATTCGCTGGAGGTTGACACGAGCCTGACGATTCATACCGATTTTTTTTTAATTGTAACCATAGGCAGACCCGTCATGTATGGTACTGACAAAGGCCGCAGATCCGGCGCACCTCCCCAACCCGGCCTTTTTGGTGAAGTCTTCGTCGTCCACGACTCCCAGCTTAATCAAATGACTGCTCCTTTTCCGTTTTCGGCACGCGAAGATTTTATCACATATCTGACCGGCGGAAACTGGGAAAAGAAGGTCATCGCCCTGAACCGACGCCTCGAAGCTTATTACCAGATGGTGCAGCAACCGTGAATTCGTTCAACGCACCATGAGTGACTCGACCTGCTGTTGCCCATCTGCCGTCGTGCGGCGCACCACATAAAAACCTGCGGGTAAATACTCCAGCGACAATCGGGTAACTGGGACTTTTTCCATCAGCCCAGAAACCAGATAGCGCCTGCCGATAAAATCAAAAATTTCAATATATGACTGAGCAGCATCCGGTTCTGTTTCTATAACTACCCAGCTCTTTGTCGGGTTCGGATATAAGCGAAACCAAGCCGTAGCCGCGTCAACAGCGGGCCCTACTTGAGGCAGAAGGTTAACCTGGAAATCTTCCACTTCTCCCTCATCAAACACCTCACAGCTGGTCGGACTGCTTCCCGTTTTCAAAGACAGCCGCACACGTGTGATTCCGGGAAGGGCTGAAGCCGGAACCGTGAATTTTCGCGCTAAAAAACCTTTTGACTTGGATTTTCGCCCAAAGATTTTTTCACCTGCATCGTCAAAATCACCATCCTGATTGTAATCAATCCACATTTTCCAATATTTTATCTGTTTATCGGTACTGGCACAACTATACAATACCGTGTTTTCACTGCCGATAACAACATCAATCACGTGCTGCGCTTCGAAGTAATACCCCCCGTCAGACGTTGACGAGCGCTGGTAATTGTTCCATCCAAAAAAATCAATATAAGTACTCGAGGCATCGTTCCCCTTGGAAAGACAATAGGACAATGGAGCAGCAAAGCGAATGGTATAGTCTTCCACCTCCCCGTAGTTGAAGTGGTCGCAGGGCTCGGAAATCTCTTCAAACTGCATAGACACGCGTAAGCGGGTCTCTCCGATGGCCGAAGCCGGAACGGTCCATGATCCTGACACCGTGCTGGTCACCTCTAAAATGTCCAGAACTCGTTCATTGGCATCAAAAAAATCCTTATCACTGTTGTAATCGACGAAAACCGAAAAATTCTCTTCCCAAACTTTCTTCAGATAGCCGGGGGTCAATGCATAATTCACCTGATCGCCCGGCGGTGCATAGATGACCAAATGGGTAAAGTCAGAATAGCCGCCTCCAGGCCCAGACTGGTTCACGACATTATTGAACTGCACCGCCTCAATCCATTCATCTTTAGTGTTTCCTACTGAGGGACAATACTCCGGAGGCATTGGAGCACAATCGGTAGTCAGGCAAGTAGCTGCATTTATCGTATTGCGAATTACTGCAGCAGGCTGGGCACCAAACCCTTTCGTCAAATTGATGCCATAAGGTGTCAGATGACAATAGCTCATGATGGTTCCTCCGTCCAGAGGTGTGGGTCCTTCTGGGCAGGTCCCTTCGTTAGGAAATCCAGCCAAAGGGCCACAATTATCCAATGCTCCGCTGTCCCATACACAAGCATGGGTGTGATAGCTGCCCATCAGATGGCCCCATTCGTGCAAGAGCACGAAAGTGTTCCATGAAAAAAGAGGATATGCGTCATACTCAAAGTCCACATCGCTGTAGCAATATTTTCCAAACAGCGAACAAAAGCCGTTGATGGTGCTGGCCACACCACCCAAATGGCCCGGCTCTATGGTTAACAACTGACCCAAATCCCCATAAACTTGTGGCCGATGTTGCTTAAACAAGGCCAACTGACCGGCAGAATAAGTAGCTTGATATGGGTCTGGAATGTCCCATACATAAATCTGTGATATGCTGGTATGGATGTCATCGTTGATAAACACCATGGCCAAATTGTTGTGCAGCGCGGTCATCCAGTTGGCGGTTGCTTGAATGTCGTAGTTGCATTTTTGAAATATTTCATACCCCAACTCGTAATAAAGCCGCACACAGTTGACCGTTCGGATTGCTGTTGGTTCGCTCACGAAGGGTGCTGCGGATATGCTGTCCACCTCGCAAAACAGCCGATACTGCTGCGGAAGTAATTCCTGTTCTTGATACACAGCATACAAATCTGAGGCCGCCATACGCGCAAGCGTCAAGGACGGGCGATTCGGTTCTGCCAATACAGCAACTATATCCTGTGCGAAAATGGATACAGCTACTATTGAGCCTTGTATATCCCGCACTTGCCCAACGTAGTAGAGGCCTCCTCGATAAGGGACTTCGGTACCCGTTGCGGTCGTCAACCGGAAGTCAGGAGCCAGCAAAGAATGCTGAACCAGCACACAGCTACGAAATCCTTCTGGAGTAGGCAAAAGCAGTTCCACCGCCTCCGGCTTTACTTCGTAAAGTCTTTTCAATTCATCTTGCCGAATGCGGTAGAGCCCAGAGCTATGTTTTTGTGCACGGCCGTCCGCAATCGGGTCAAAAAGCACCGTAGTGATCACCGAAGTTTCACCCGAGAACTTGCGCTCAACAAGGCGACTCAATCCCGACGGTTGCGCAAGGCTTACCTCCACAAAACTCAACAACCCCAACAAAGCACATTTTATATAGGCTGATATCCCCATGATCTTGATTTCCCCTCAAGGGTTTTACGGCTTCCGAAAAGAGAAGTTACGCTACCCTCAAAAAAGCATGCCCTGTTGGGCCAACAATGATCAATAGACCAGCAGCGCTGAATAAAGGTGATTACCCTTCAGCGAGCATACAACTGTGTAATAGCCATTTGGGAAATGACTGATATCCATCTCCCACAAGTTACTTCCTTCATGGCCAGCTATTGCTTCCTGGTGAACGATTCGCCCTAATGCATCATAAATACGTAGGATAATGACTTCTGCTGTTGTTAGTTCGTAGTGCAACGTCACATGATCGAATGCAGGATTGGGATAGAGCACAAGAGGTCGATTGACATGCTGCAAAACAGAATCGCCTCGAAAAGGTGAATTGCTCAAATTGATCCGCAAAGTGTAACAAGTCGTTGCGTTCGAGGCATTGTTGTATCCGTTTACCCTGATCTTGTACGTACCTACAACACTGGTGTTATAGTTTATGAGTTCATTTCCCGTACCACGGGTCAAAGAACTGGCGACCAAAGATCCACTGGGGTTGTAGAGGCGCAGGTCGTAATCGGCGGGCAGGTTACTTAGCATTACCTGTATGTTCTTGTTCGTATTGTTGTTACTGAAGCTGTACCAGTCTAAATCGCCGGAAGGACTGATGAGGGCATAGTGATCAATACCGGTCGCTATGGCTGCTGGGGTGTTTTTGGTATTGTTGGGCTCAAAGATGTCGGTACACCCGCTGCTCAATGTTGTAAACGTAGCGGTAGCAGAAAACAACGACGATACCGTATCGCACACGGCTTGTACCTGATAGTTATAGGTAGTAGCAGCGTTTAAACCTGACAAAGTATAACTGTTAGAGCTGACTGTGACCGAAAACCATTGACCAGATCCCGCCACTTCATATTTCAGATTGTACGCTGTTGCACCACTGACTGCCGACCAACTCAACACTGCACTGCTGCTGGTGATGGAACTGGCCGTTAAAACTGAAGGCGTTGCACAAACGGGGGTAGTGGGCGGCACGCATCCTAATGAGCTCAGCAGACTATATCGCGCACCGCCCGGCGCAAACATAGCCTGCATTCGTGCTTTTTGACCGGCAGTAAACATATTCATGCATGCATCATCGGTGTAATCCATATAGTTTTCGTACTGGTCGCCATCGGGACCATTGCTGCAACTGATGCGGACAGCAGGAAGAGGGCAACCATAAGTTTCGTCGGCTTGATTGGGCGTATCGCTTACGAGATCGGAGCCGGAACAACTGTTGCCGTCATCGCCCCAGATGTGGTAGAGGTTAAGCCAATGTCCTACTTCGTGGGTCGCGGTACGCCCCAGATGATAAGGCGGCTGGGCTGACCCACCTCTGCCCGTGTAAGCATAATCAATCACGATGCCATCGGTTGTGGCCGGGCCTCCCGGAAACTGAGCGTAGCCGAGCAGGCCACCGCTCAGGTCACAGACCCATATGTTCAGATATGAGTTACGATCCCACGCGTCGCTGCCTCCTTTAGAAGATTTCTTCACGTCATCGTTGGAAGTAAATGACGTCTTTGTGGTATAAACCCTGATGATGCCGTTTGTAGGGTTTCCGTTAGGATCTCGCTGAGCCAAGCAAAATTCAATTTCGCAGTCGGCAGCCACGGGAGCAAAAGCTGCTCGGGTACTGCCCGCGTCGGGGTTTAGCCGACGGAAATCCTCATTCAAAACTTGAAGCTGCGACAGCAACTGATCGTCCGATAGATTTTCCGCCGTCGTATTATAGACCACATGAAAGACGACAGGAATAGTAACCACCGTACGCAAGCCCGCAGGATTTTCTTGAATCCATTTCCGGGTGAATTCTTCTATTGCTTGACGGTTTTTGACGTATTCGCCGTCCATCTGGCGTAATCGCTTATCTACTTCCATCGTGGCACAACGGCGCACCTGCCCGCTGCCTGTTGCTGCAGCTAAAAGCAGCACTGATGCAAATAAGCAAAAATGCTTCATGGCATACGCTTGAAAGGGTTAACACTTAACATTTTAATGTACACACCCAAATTTACTAAGCGAGTAAAATAAGACTGGCCCTTTGTAACCTGTTTTTTTGATAGAATGAGGTGATCGCTCGCTTAACGTAAACGGGCAAATCGTTTGTTTAGGGGGCTCTTGATGAAAGCGGTTCATCGTTGCTGCTAAAATGAAGGGCATCAGGTCTCTATTATCTGAATGTAGTGAACAATTTTCTGGCCTTTGAAGAAAAAATACCCTCTATTTTTATAGATACGATTCTAATTAATCTCCCAAAAAACCTCACCATGCAATCTGTTTCAGCATTAAAATTTTGTGGAGTAATTATTGTTCTGAATTGCTTTACTGCTTCTGCACAACAGCCTGCGGCGACCCTCACCGAATTGCGTCAACGCTTTATCGCACATTATGAAGCACTTAAAAAGGAAGACAATACTTTTAAGAAACAGGAAGCTTTACCCTTTCATGATGGTTTATGGAAAAAATACATGCGATGGGAGCACCTGATGCAAACCCGCCTGATGCCAGATGGGACCTTGCCACCACCCGGTTTTTTAGCCGCAGAACGAGAACGTTTTCTACTCAATGCTCCCTCCGCTACGCGTAATGCCGGATGGCAGCCTGTAGGCACTGCCGTTGTACCAAGCAATGGCGGGGGCGCCGGGCGAGCCAACGTTTTTGTCTTTCATCCCAGCAATACCAACATCATTTATTTGGGTACCGCCGGCGGCGGTTTATGGAAGACCACCGACGGAGGTTTGACGTGGACTCCTTTAACCGATGGGCTTCCGGTTACCAGTATTGCCGATATTGCTCTTGACCCCACCAATCCAAACAACATTTATGTAGCTACAGGCGATGGGTACGGTTACGAATTCGGAACCAACAATGATTTCTGGGGTGGGGTTTACAGTGCCGGTGTATTTCGCAGCATTGATGGCGGAATAACGTGGTCTCCTACCGGACTGACTTACAATCAAGACCAGAAAATCATCATCCAGCGTTTGGTTATTCATCCCACTAATCCGCAAATCTTGCTTGCAGCCACGCGCAGCGGGATCATGCGCACTACAGATGGAGGCTCAACTTGGAATTTGGTAAAAAGCACGCATTGTTATGATCTGGAGTTTAACACGTTCGACCCCAATACAATCTACTCTGGTGGGGGTGGCACGCTGATAAAATCAACAGATGGTGGCGCAAACTGGAGCACCATGTATAGCGGAATGGGCACAGGCCGTATTTCTATTGAAGTGTCCAGTGCTAACCACCAGGTCATTTACGCCATGAGCGAAAGTGGCATCTTTATCCGTTCCGCAGATGGCGGTACGACATGGACCAATAAAACATTTCCTTACAGCGCAGGTTTTTTTGGCTATTACGACCTCGTACTGGCCTGTTCAGATGCAAATGCCGATCACTTACTGGCCGGCGGTATTTATACCGTTAAATCCACAAATGGAGGCTCTTCGTGGACAGATATTTCTTCCAGCAATCTTCACGTCGACAACCACGACCTGGACTATCTCCCTGGCAGTACTTCCACAATTTTCTCAGCCAATGACGGTGGCTTTTTCAAATCCACCAATGGAGGTTCAACCTGGACTGACCTGAGCAACGGGCTTGCCATCGCTCAAATCTATCGCTTGGCAAGCAGCGCCACTGATCCACAGGTCATCTACAGTGGCTGGCAAGACAACGGTTCCAACAAATGGGATGGAAATAATTCGACTTGGAAAATGGTCTATGGCGCAGACGGCATGGAGTGTATGGTGGATCATTCCAATGTGCAAACAGTATACATCAGCTACCAATACGGAGGCTTGCAGAAAAGTACCAATGGTGGAAACTCATTCAGCCACATCGCCCCCTGTAGCGGAAACTGGATAACCCCATATGCCATGGATCCCAACGTAAGCAGCACTATTTACGCAGGTTGTGCTTCTGTGTATAAATCCACTAACGGGGGCAGCACCTGGTCAAACATTGGCAGCAACTTGTTTACAGGCGGGTACAATAATGCCTGCAACTACATTGCTATAGCTCCTTCCAATACTTCAGTGATCTATGCGGCCTCCTTCACCAAAATTTATCGCACCACCACAGGCGGATCCCCTTGGACCAACATTACAGGCACGCTGCCGGTAACCAATACCGGCATCAACTACATCGCCATCAGTGCCACAAATTCTGATCACGTCTGGATCTGTCTGGGCGGCTATTCAGCAGGCAATAAAGTATTTGTTTCCACCAATGGTGGAACAACCTGGACCAACATCAGCGGTAGCCTTCCCAATATTCCAGTCAATACCATTGTTTATGAAAAAAACTCACCCGACCGGGTTTATATTGGTACCGACATTGGAGTGTTTTATCGCGACAATACGACCGCCGATTGGGTTTTTTACAATGATGGTTTACCCAATGTAATGGTTCATGAATTAGAAATCAACTACACCAGCAACAAGCTGCTGGCCGCAACATATGGACGAGGTCTTTGGCAGGCAAACCTGGTGGGTGCAGCGCCACCGGCAATCACTACTCATCCCATCACTACGTATCCGCTCTGCCCAGGCGCCAATATTTCTGTAAGCTTTACCATCAGCGGAACATTTCAGCCGGGAAATGTGTTTAAAGCCCAACTCAGTGATGCCAACGGCAGCTTTTCTAATCCCACCGAAATCGGTTCGTTCAGTGGAACGACTTCGGGCACGATCAATGCAACCCTGCCGGCAACAGCCAATGGCAGTAACTATCTCATCCGCGTGGTCAGCACAGTGCCTGTCGTGATCGGTACCGACAACGGCTCGCCCCTGACGATTACCTGCCCCTCACCCACAGGCCTGACTGCATCTGCGATAACGTCAACCTCCGCAACCTTGAGCTGGCTGCCAAGCGATTGTGCTCAGAGTTACCGTCTTCGCTACAAACCCAAAAGTGGCGGACAGTACAAGTCTGAAAAATCGACTACAACCTCGAAAACGATCAGCGGCTTGAGCCCGGCTACCGAATACCAGTGGTCGGTAAAATCCAAGTGTTTGAGTTCGCCCAACGTATGGTCTGCTTATTCAGCTCATGCATACTTTACGACTGCAGCCGCCCGACCGACAAACCTGGAAGAAAATCTTAGCTCATCATTAAAGATCTATCCTAACCCTGCCAGCCAGCGGGTCACCGTCTTACTACCGGAACATGCTTCACACCTCGAATTGACCGATCTGATGGGTAGAAGAAAATTATTCATAGAGCTGGCTCCCGACACAAGAAGTATTTCGATTGACTTGTCTGCTTTTGGTCGAGGAATGTACCACATAAACGCCACAACCCCTTACAAAGTTTTCACCGGTAGACTGACCGTTAACTAATCGTCGCATCTAACCTGCGTCTGGCCTGAGCAAGTTGATGTACTTTTCCACCTGACACGAATGGACCACCGCAATCCGCTGGCGGAAATAGCGGCCCTCCTTTGATCATACCCATTTGCTGACCATGAAAAAGCCAAACAGACTCATCGCCGAAAGCAGCCCATACCTTCAACAACATGCCCATAACCCTGTGGACTGGTACCCATGGGGAGAGGAAGCTTGGCAAAGAGCAAAAGAAGAAAACAAGCTGGTGCTTATATCTATCGGCTATGCTGCCTGCCATTGGTGTCACGTCATGGAACGCGAATGCTTTGAGGATCCACAAGTGGCTGAAGTCATGAATCAACATTTTATTAATATAAAAGTAGACCGGGAGGAACGTCCGGATGTGGACCAACTGTACATGCTCGCCGTGCAGTTGATGACGGGTTCCGGAGGTTGGCCACTCAACTGTTTTACCTTACCTGACGGCCGTCCGGTGTTTGGAGGTACCTATTTCCCCAAGCGACGGTGGCTATTGATATTGCAACAGCTTGCAGAATATTGGCATCAGCACCCAGCCGATGCCCGGCAATTTGCAGACCGATTGACCGAGGCCCTGCGGCATCTGGAGCAGCCCCTACAAGGAGAAACTTCCCACTTTTCGATGCAGGACGCGCAGCGCATCTATGAAGCTTTGGTTCCCGAATTAGATGCTGCGGAAGGGGGCTTCAGCGGCGCCCCTAAGTTTGCCCTGCCCAACCGGCTGGAATTTCTGCTTTGGTACGCGGCGGCCGCCGGCGTGCCGGCGGCCGCCGCCCACGTCTTCTTCACCCTGCGCAAAATGGCTTTTGGTGGCCTCTACGACCACGTGGGTGGCGGCTTCGCCCGCTACGCTACCGATGCCCGTTGGCACATCCCTCATTTTGAAAAAATGCTCTATGATAACGCCCAGCTCCTATCCCTTTATGCGAAAGCTTATCAACTCACTTCCGATCCTCTGTTTCAAGATGTCGGTGAGCAAACCTTTGCTTTTGTAACTCAGGAACTCATGACCGAAGCAGGTGCCCTGTGCTCTTCGCTCGATGCCGACAGTGAGGGCCAAGAAGGGCGTTATTACGTATGGACTCGCGGCGAACTCAAAGAAGTGCTCGGCGCCGATTTTCCGCTGGTCGAATTGTATTACAACATCAACGACTACGGTCATTGGGAAGAGGGCAAATACGTTTTGGTTCGGCGTGCCGACGACCAGACAGTGGCCCGGCAATTGGGCTACACAGAAACCGAATTGCGGCAGCGCCTGCAGCAGGTACGCCAAAAACTGCTTCAGGCTCGACAGCTTCGTCCACGTCCTATGCGTGATGACAAAGAAATCACCTCATGGGCTGCGCTGATGATTAAGGCCTGTTGCGATGCCTACGAGGCTTGGGGAAAGGAGTCGTTTCGAGATTTAGCCTTGCGTCAGGCATGGCGTATTTGGGACCAATTTTCTACCAACCATCCTCGAGGTTTATTCCACGCCCGCATAAACAGCCGCGGCTGCTCGCCTGGTTTTCTGGATGACTACGCCTTTTCAGCAGATGCCTTCCTGTCGGTTTACCGCATCACCTTCGATGAATCCTGGCTAAATCGTGCCGCTGAGCTGGTTCACTTTGCCGATCAACACTTCTATGATGAACAACAAGGGCTGTACTATTATTCAGCCCGAAATCAAACACCACTCATTGTCCGGCTTGCCGAACTTACTGATGATGTGATCCCTTCATCCACCTCGACCTTGGCGCGGGTGCTTTTACAATTAGGACGTTACCTCGATAATGAAACTATGTTAGAACAGTCGCGTCGTTTGTTGCAAAAAATGCTATCAAACATGCTGCGCTACCCAATGGCCTATTGCAACTGGGCTATCCTGTTATTGCAACATGTTGTTCCGCATCACGAAGTTGTGATTGTCGGTGAAGAGGCTCTTTCATTACGTGAAAAACTGGTACGCCACTTTTTACCTTATGTACTCTTGGCTGGAAGCACTACGCCCGACGGTAAAATCCCTATTGTGCAAAATCGCTATGTCCCACAGGAAACATTCATTTACGTATGTCAAAACAAGGCATGCCTCATGCCGGTAAAGGATGTCAACCAAGCTTTAGACCAGTTGATGACAGGACGTCTGAATACTAAAAAAACCTGACAGTCCAACTAATGCTAAACTGCGAAGCCGAAGGCAGTGCAATCATGTGCGGTTTTTCTTCCAGCTGCTGCGTGCTGTGCACCGAATCGGCATGACCCAACCATGGTTCAATACAAACAAAATCAGCTTGCGGCACTGCCCAAATACCCAGGAAAGGAAAGTTTGCATAGTCCACCTCTATGCCGTGTGGTGAACGATCACTGCGCAAAGCAATACGGCGCGATTTCGGCTGCAACACTAAAGCATCATCGTTAAACAACTCTCTGTGCAGCGCTATGCGCTGCTGGTGGTGAAGAAAAGGTTTTTCGGCATCGAGCAGCCCTTCGGTATTTAGACACCACCGGTTGAGCGTTTCTGCTTGTTCGAATTCCAAATACCAGTCTTCGTAGCGGGAATCCTCTGTCAACGGAACCCGAAATGCCGGGTGTGCACCTAAAGAAAAATACATAAGATCATCACCGGTATTTTCCACGACATACGTCGTGGTCAATTCCAAGCCGTTAACAACGTATTGTATAGATAACAAAAAATCAAATGGATATATCTGGTTTATCGAATCGTTTTTTCGAAGCACCAGGGTGGCGGTGTGGTCCTTCTGTTCAGCCAGTACAAAGTCCTGATCGCGGGCAAAACCATGCCGCCCCATGTGAAAAAGTTTTTGACGGTACCAATAGCAGTTTCCTTTAAGTGTTCCCACAATGGGGAATAGGACTGGTGCTCGCCGGCTCCAAAAGCGCACATCACCTGACCATAGATAGTTTAAGCCGGTAAGTGGCGAATAGACCGCATGCCATTCAGCGCCACGGAGGGCTACAGCAACTTCCAGTTCGTTGCTGCGCAGCAATATGGTCATGAGCACAGGTTGGCCGCGTGGTCAGGAACCCCCCGTTTTTTGCGGCATGGTCTTGGGGACTCCTGCGGCCCGTTCGGCCGCCTTGGGTTTTTCCTTGACAGATGCAGCAGCCGTTCGCGTACCTCCTTTCTTTCCTCCCCGCCGCGTGCGTTTTTTTGCAACAGGCTTAGCAGCCGCAGCCGTCTGTTCCGCCGAACCACTGCTGAGGCTAAAGTCCACCAATTCGATTAAAGCCAATTCAGCACTGTCGCCACTGCGAGGTCCGATTTTGATGATGCGCGTATACCCCCCGGGCCGGCTCGCTATTTTTTCTGCCACCTCACCGAACAGGGTTTTTACCGCCTCTTTCTGCCGCAACACGCTGAAGACGACACGACGGTTGTGGGTGGTGTCTTCTTTAGCACGGGTCAACAACGGCTCTACGAAGCGACGCAAGGCTTTCGCCTTTGCTGTAGTGGTAATGATATGTTTGTTGAGGATCAGCGAAGAAGCCAGGTTCCGCAGCAAAGCCCTGCGGTGCTGCGTATCGCGCCCCAGATGATTAACTTTTCTTGCGTGTCGCATCGCCGATCAAAGTATTAATTATCCAATCCATACTTGCTCAGGTCCATGCCAAAATGGAGGCCTTTTTCCTGCAACAGGGCTTCGATTTCCATGAGCGACTTGCGCCCGAAGTTGCGAAACTTCAGCAGCTCATTGGTGTCGTACTTGACTAAATCTTTCAGTGTGGTGATTTTAGCTGCTTTCAAACAGTTATAAGCACGGACCGACAGGTCTAAGTCTTCTAAAGGCGTCAATAACAGTTTGCGCATTTGAAGTTTTTGCTCATCTACTTCTTCTTCTACCTCTTTTTCCTTGACATCAAAAGTGATGTTTTCATCGCTGATGAGCATGAGGTGTTGAATCAGGATTCGCGCAGCACCCTTGATGGCATCTTCGGGATGAATGGTACCGTCGGTCTTGATTTCAATAATCAGTTTTTCATAATCAGTGCGCTGTTCCACGCGCGTATTTTCCACCGTATAGCGCACGTTTTTGATCGGCGTATAGATGGCATCCATGGCTATGGTGCCAATCGGGGCATCTTTTTTCTGATTTTCTTCCGAAGGCACATAACCGCGCCCGCGCGTGATGATCAGTTCCATATCCAGCTTGACACTGCGCTCCATGCGGCAAATCACTAAATCCGGATTGACGACACGAAAGTTGGATGTGGCCTTTTCAATATCGCCGGCAAGGAATTCGTCCTTGTTTTTAATCGAAACCAATACCTTTTCCTGCTCCAACAGATCTTCAGCAATACATTTGAGACGTACCTGTTTAAGATTAAGCACAATTTCGGTGACGTCTTCAATGACGCCTTTGATGGTTGAAAACTCATGCTCCACGCCACTGATGCGGATGGAACTGATGGCGTATCCTTCCAACGAAGACAACAGGACCCGGCGCAAGGCATTGCCAATGGTAACGCCAAAACCGGGTTCCAAGGGTTTGAACTCGAACAGGCCCTCAAAATCGGTGGCCTTTTGCATGATGATTTTTTCAGGTCTTTGAAACGTGAGCAGTGACATGCTTTTATTTTTTATTTGAAAAATGCTTATTACTTGGAATACAGCTCTACGATGAGCTGCTCTTTGATGTTTTCGGGAATTTGCTCGCGTTGGGGATAGCTTAGGAATTTACCTTCCCACTTGTCTGAATTCCACTCCAGCCAAGCTACCCGATGACCATGGTTAGCGAGCGATTGTTTGATGACTTCGAGTTCCCTCGAAGCAGGTACCACCCCCACCACATCACCAGGTTTTAAGATCAACGAAGGAATGTTGGTCACCTTGCCGTTGAGCATGATGTGCCTGTGCGAAACCAGCTGTCGCGCGCCGCGGCGCGTGGGAGCCAGGCCCAACCGATACACCGTATTATCGAGCCTTGATTCCAATAACCGCATCAAATTTTCTCCGGTAACTCCTTTGGTTCGAACAGCTTCCCGATAAAAGCGTGCAAATTGCCGTTCCAACAGGCCATACGTCATTTTGGCCTTTTGTTTTTCTTGAAGTTGAATTGCATACTGGGTTGGCTGCCGTCGCTTACGGGCAGTGCCATGTATGCCGGGCGGATAATTTTTTTTCTCCAATGCCTTGGAAAAGCCCAATATGGGTTCTCCAAAAGTCCGGGAAACTTTAGCGCGAGGTCCTATGTATCGAGCCATATGGGATGTGCAAGCAGGTATTTACGATTTTCAACAGGTTTAAACTCGTCGACGTTTGGGAGGCCGACAGCCGTTGTGCGGCAAAGGCGTCACATCTCGGATCATGGTAATGTCGATGCCTTGGGCATGGATTGCCCGGATGGCTGCTTCACGACCCGCTCCAGGTCCTTTGACAAACACTTCCACACGCCGAACTCCTAAATCGTGTGCCGCCTTGGCCGCTTCTTGAGCTGCCACTTGAGCGGCATACGGAGTGCTTTTCTTAGAGCCCTTAAAGCCGGCCTTGCCTGCCGACGACCATGCTACCGTATTGCCATTTCGATTGGTAAAAGTGACGATAATGTTGTTGAAACTGGCTTGTATGTACACATAGCCGTCGGGGTCGGCCTTAATCGTCTTTTTCTTGGCGGTTTTTTTTGTTTCAGCCATATGAGAGAAAAACTAATAGTGATGTCAATTACTTCTTGGCGGGTGCTTTTTTCTTTCCAGCAACGGTTTTGCGTTTGCCCTTGCGCGTGCGGGCGTTGGTACGCGTGCGCTGCCCTCGAACTGGCAAGCCCTTACGATGGCGCATACCACGGTAGCAACCAATATCCATAAGGCGCTTGATGTTCATTTGCACCTCGGAACGCAAGGCCCCTTCTACTTTATAATCGTTGGTAACAATGGTGCGAATGCGGCTCAGTTCTTCATCGGTCCATTCATGAACTTTTTTGTTAAGATCTACACCTGCGGCTTCCAAAATCTTGCGGCCGCTGCTGCGGCCAATGCCGTAGATATAGGAAAGGCCAATGTCCCCGCGCTTGTTTTTAGGCAGATCTACACCTGCTATGCGTGCCATGCTGTGTCAGAATATGGGTTTAACCTTGTCGTTGTTTGTATCGAGGATTTTTCTTGTTGATTACATAAAGTTTGCCTTTTCGGCGTACAATCTTACACTCGGGGCTTCGTCGCTTGATGCTGGCTCGTACTTTCATGCTGCCAAATCCTTATTTGTACCGAAATGTGATTCTACCTCTTCCCAAATCGTAGGGCGACATTTCCACGGCCACCTTGTCACCAGGCAAAATGCGGATGTAATTCATGCGCATCTTTCCGGAGATAGTAGCAATAATCTCGTGTCCGTTTTCCAAACGAACACGGAACATGGCGTTGGATAATGCCTCCGTGATGACGCCATCCTGCTTGATGAGTGGCTGCTTCGCCATGAAAAAGGAGGTGCAAATATCTGAATTTATATCCAATTTCAAGCATCGGTATGCCCTTTTTCAGACGACCGAAAGGGCTGAGGTGCACTCGATAAATTCAAAAGTGGTTAGCACTTCAGGCCCCTGATCTGCAATAGCAATCGTATGTTCAAAATGGGCAGAAGGTTTGCCATCTCGGGTCCGCACGGTCCATTGATCACGGTCGGTATAGACCTCGCGACGGCCGGCATTGATCATAGGCTCAATGGCTATCACCAGCCCTTTCAGTAAGCGTAAGCCGTTTCCTCTCTTGCCGTAGTTGGGAACTTCTGGATCTTCATGCAGACTTCGGCCAATGCCATGCCCCACCAGTTCTCTTACCACCGAAAAACCTCGCTGCTCTACATATCGTTGAATGGCATGGGAAATGTCGCCAATTCGTTTGCCCGGACGTGCTTGCTCAATACCCCGCAGCAAGGCTTGGTAAGTGACCCGCAACAGCTGCGACTTTTCCTCGTCAATTTGTCCTACGGCGAATGTGTAGGCCGAGTCGCCGTAAAACCCTTCATAAACCACACCGCAATCCACCGATACAATGTCACCCTCTTTTAGTTCGTAATCACCTGGAATGCCATGCACCACAGCGTCATTTACTGAAGTACAGATCGAAGCGGGGAACCCTTTATAGCCCAAAAAGGCGGGCTTCCCTCCTAGATCATGAATGAAGGCATAAGCCACACGATCCAGATCACGCGTGCGTACGCCCGGCCGGATGTGTTGAGCCACCGCACCCAAAGTGCGCGAGACCAAATGGCATGCCTTTCGAATAGCCTCGATCTCGTCAGCCGTCTTGTAGTAAATCATCCCACAGGTGCCGTAGCTCTTCCTTTAATACGGCCTGATTTCATGAGGCCATCATAATGGCGCATGAGCAAGTGGCTTTCAATTTGTTGCAAGGTATCCAGCATAACGCCTACGGTGATCAACAGCGAGGTGCCGCCAAAGAAGCCGGCAAACTGGCTGTTCACCCCTAATCCTTGTGCAAAGGCCGGCATCATGGCGATAAAAGCCAATAATAAAGCTCCCGGCAACGTAATTCGCGACATGACGTTATCGATGAAGTTAGCCGTTTGCTTTCCGGGCTTGACCCCGGGAATAAAGCCACCGTTGCGCTTCATATCGTCGGCCATTTGTACCGGATTGATGATGATGGCCGTGTAGAAATAGGTAAACAAAATGATGAGAATGCTGTTGACGAAGTTGTACCAGAAAGAGGCAGGATTGGTAAAAGCCACTGCTCCCTGCATGGCCTCAGAGTCAGGGAAAAACTGTGCGATGGTGGCCGGAATAAACATTATGGCCTGAGCAAAAATGATCGGCATGACGCCGGCAGCATTCACCTTCAAAGGAATATACTGCCGCACACCACCATACATCTTGTTGCCAACCACGCGCTTGGCATACTGTACGGGAATTTTGCGCGTTCCCTGCACCAACAAGATTACTACCAGTACGGCGGCCAAAATAGCAGCAATCTCCAGCAGGAATGCAATGAGACCACCTCCTTCGTTGAGTCTACTTTCAAATTCGGTAAACAAGGCAAACGGAAGCGTTGCAATAATGCCCACAGTAATCATGAGCGAGATGCCGTTGCCAATGCCGCGATCCGTAATGCGCTCGCCCATCCACATGATGAAGATGGTGCCAGCGGTCAGTATCACCACCGAGCTCAGCCAAAACATTTGCGGAGCAACCACCACATTAGCTCCCAATCCGTTTTTTAGATATACCACATAGCCTGAGGCCTGAGCAGCTGTGATGGCTACCGTCAGATATCGCGTATAGCTATTGATCTTTCGCCTACCACTTTCTCCTTCTCGCTGCAGTTTTTGTAATGCAGGAAGAGCCATGGACAATAACTGCATCACAATGGATGCCGAGATGTACGGCATGATACCCAGCGCAAAAATGCTGCCTCGAGTAAATGCGCCACCGGCAAAAATGTCCAGCAAGCTGAAGATGCCTTTAGCCCCCTGCTGGCCGATGGCCTGCAATTGCTCTGGATCTACTCCGGGCAACACAATATAGCTGCCTAACCGATACAAGAAAATCAAGCCTAACGTGTACAAAATGCGCTTACGCAGGTCTTCAATTTTCCAGATGTTACTGAGCGTTTCGATGAGCTTTTTCATGGGCGTAAGCTGCAAACAGATTAAACAATTTCTACAGCACCACCGGCAGCTTCGATTGCCTTACGTGCTGACTCGCTGACAGCATGTACTCGAACCTGAAGAGCAGCCGTAAGCTTTCCTTTGCCAAGGACTTTGATGGATACGGGCTTTTTTACAGCCCCCAGTTGAACGAGGGTTTCAGCATCGAGCTGCTGGATTTGATACTTATCAGCCAATTGCTGCAGGCGGCTGAGGTTGACTACTTGATAGGTTTTGCGGAAAGGATTTTTAAAACCAAACTTTGGGATCCGGCGCTGCAGGGGCATTTGCCCTCCTTCAAAGCCGCGCTTCAGTTTCGTACCACTGCGCTGCCAGGCCCCTTTGTTACCGCGGGTAGCCGTGCCGCCGTGGCCACTACCCTGGCCTCGACCTATCCGTTTCCTCTTCTTAACGGAACCTGCAGCAGGTTTCAAGTTATGCAAATCCATGGATCATACATTTTCAACTTTAACCAAATGCTTCACTTTCTGAATCATACCCCGAATGGCAGGCGTGTCTTCCTTAATTACCGGTACTTGAAGCTTGTTGATACCCAAGGCGCGGATTGTGCGTTTGGTACGCAAACTGGTGTCAATGGCGCTTCGGATTTGAGTGATTTTGATTTTTCCCATAGGCAATCACCCTTGAAATACCCTTTTTAACGGAATACCCCTGAGCCGTGCTACTTGCAGTGGGTCTTTGAGCATAGCCAATGCGCGCACGGTAGCTTTCACTACGTTGTGCGGATTAGAGGAACCTAACGACTTTGCCAGCACGTCAGTGATTCCGGCACTTTCCAGTACAGCCCGCATGGCCCCTCCTGCAATCACTCCTGTGCCATGACTGGCAGGCTTAAGCCAAATTTTTGCTGCTCCGTATTTAGCTGTGATCTCATGCGGAATGGTGCCTTTGTAGAGGGGAACTCGAACCAAATTCTTTTTTGCATCGTCTATGCCTTTGGCTATGGCTTCCTGCACTTCTCTGGCCTTCCCCAAACCATGGCCTACAATTCCATTGCCATCACCAACAACCACCAATGCAGAAAAACTGAACGTGCGGCCGCCCTTGGTCACTTTGGCCGTACGCTCAATAGCCACTACACGTTCCTTCAAATCCAGCTCACTGGCTTTTACGCGGATTAGGTTGGTTTTGGTCACCATTATGAATCATGCTTAAAGTTAAAATTGAAGACCGGCCTCGCGGGCTCCGTCAGCTAATGCTTTTACTCGGCCATGGTAGAGATAGCCGCCTCGGTCAAATACCACTTTGGTGATGTTTTTTTCCAATAACATGCGGCCAATGATTCGACCCACCTCAGCTGCTTTTTGCGTTTTGTTTCCCACGAACCCCCTAAGCCTCCGACTCGAAAAACTGGCTAAGGTAATGCCCCGGTCATCGTCAATAGCCTGCACATAGATTTCGGCATTACTGCGAAACACCGAAAGCCGTGGGCGTTCGGCGGTACCGTGAATGCGCTTGCGAATGCGCCGATGAATGCGTTTTCGTCGTTGTTGTCTGGTAATCATACCTCTTTACGGATTTTGCCGTAATTCCATTGCTTATTTTCCACCTCCACCCGCCGCAGCTGACTTACCTGCCTTGCGGCGCAGTACCTCGTCAACATATTTAATGCCTTTGCCCTTATAGGGTTCTGGTTTTCGAATCGAGCGGATCTTCGCTGCAATCTGACCCAGCAACTGCTTATCGATACAGGTAAGGGTGATAATGGGGTTTTGTCCTTTCTGCTGCTCGGCAGTTGCTTTGATTTCCTTAGGGAGAACAAATAGCACAGGATGTGAATAACCCACCGACAGTTCCAACACCTGTCCAGTAACCTGAGCACGAAAACCTACGCCCACCAGTTCCAGCTTTTTCTCATAGCCTACAGAAACACCCCGCACCATGTTGGCGACCAATGCCCTATACAAGCCATGCAAGGCCTTGTGCCTTTTCTGATCTGTAGGGCGTTCTAGGCGCACTACGCCATTGTCCACCTTTACGCTGATGTCGGGATGCACCTTTAGGCGTAATTCACCCTTCGGACCCTTAACAGTCACCTCATTAATGGCATCAACGCTCACGGCAACACCTTTAGGTAAGGTAATCGGCAATTTTCCTATGCGAGACATAAGCCGTTGAGTTGTTTAGGAGTAAACATAAAAAAGCACTTCACCTCCTACACCCAGGCTACGGGCTTCTTTATCGGTTATGACCCCTTTATTGGTTGACAGCACAGCGATGCCTAAGCCGTTTTGAACACGCGGTAGTTCATCTACGCCTACGTAGCGGCGTAAACCCGGTGTAGAAACCCGACGCAAACCTTTAATGGCAGGTTCGCGGGTTGCCTGGTCGTATTTCAATGCTATTTTGATGACACCCTGCCCGTTGGGCGTGTCTTCAAATTTATATCGGAGAATATAGCCCTTTTCATAAAGTATTTCCGTAATGCGTTTTTTGAGCTTGGAAGCCGGAATTTCCACGATCCGATGGCGGGCAGCAATGGCGTTTCGGATGCGTGTGAGGAAGTCAGCTATGGTATCGGTCATAGACAAATTCTGTTGGAGGGTTACCAAGAAGCCTTTGTGATGCCTGGAATTTTACCAAACAAAGCCATCTCGCGAAAAACATTTCGCGACAGGCCGAATACGCGAAGATATCCTCGGGGCCGGCCAGTGAAGCTACAACGGTTTCGCAAGCGCACCGGCGAGGCATTGCGCGGAAGCTTATCCAAAGCTGCCCAGTCGCCGGCGGCCTTCAGTTGCCGACGTTTCTCGGCGTACTTCAGACATAGCCGTTGTCGTTTTCGTTCTCGTGCCTTGATGGATTCTTTAGCCATAGTTAATCTTTATCCTTTTTAAAGGGCAAACCAAGAGCTGCCAAAAGTGCTTTGGCCTCCCGATCGGTTTTTGCTGAGGTTACAAAAGTGATGTCCATTCCGGTAATCTTATTCACTTTGTCAATATCTATTTCCGGAAAAATGATTTGTTCCTGAATGCCTAACGTGTAGTTACCGCGGCCGTCAAAACTCTTATCGCTAACGCCTTTGAAATCGCGAACGCGGGGAAGGGCCGCCGTAACCAGTCGATCGAAAAACTCATACATGCGGTCGCCGCGCAAGGTCACGCGAGCTCCGATGGGGGTGTTGGCCCTGAGCTTAAAATTTGAAATATCTTTTTTAGATCGCGTAATGACGGCACGCTGGCCGGCAATAGCCGTCATTTCCGCTACGGCAGTGTCCACGAGTTTCCGATCGGTAGTGCCGCCACCTACCCCCTGGTTCAAACAGATTTTGATCAGGCGTGGTGCTTGCATTACGTTTTTATAATTGAATTCTTTGACCAACTGAGGCACTACGTGATCGTAATAGTAGCGCTTGAGGCGTGGAACATACTTTTTCTCCATAGCACAGATTATTTGATGACTTCACCGGAACGTTTGGCAATGCGGAGTATTTTTCCGTTTTCGCGACGGATACCTACCCGCGTAGGCTTTCCAGTTTTGGGGTCGATCAGGCTGAGCTTGCTGATGTGCACAGGTGCTTCTTTTTTGATGATGCCCCCCTGCGTCTGGCGTGCATTTGGCTTGGTATGCCGGCTCACCAGATTGATGCCTTCCACAATGGCTTTCCCTTCTTTGGGAAAAACCTTCAGGACTCGACCCTTTTTGCCGCGGTCGTCTCCTGAACGGACCACTACAATATCGTTTTTGCGGATCTTATATTTAATCTTTTTCTGTTTCATCGCTCTTTCGTCTTAAAGCACCTCTGGAGCCAGAGAAACAATTTTCATATAAAGTTTTTCACGCAGTTCACGGGCCACCGGCCCAAAAATTCGGGTACCGCGCGGCTCATCTTGAGCCGTGAGCAGAACACAGGCGTTGTCGTCAAAACGGATGTAGCTGCCGTCCTTGCGTCGAATGGGATGTTTGGTACGGACCACTACTGCTTTAGAGATAGTCCCCTTTTTTAAGGGCCCGTTGGGGATGACATCTTTGGCGGTAACCACAACAACGTCGCCGACGGTAGCATAGCGTTGACGGCTGTGCCCTAAAATGCGGATGACGGCAACTTCACGGGCTCCGCTGTTGTCGGCTACGGTTAAACGGGATTCCTGCTGAATCATGGCTGAAAGTCTTTAGTTCGTTACTTGGCCTTTTCTAAAATTTCCACCAGCCGCCAGCGCTTCCGCTTACTCAAGGGACGCGTTTCCATAATCCGTACGAGATCGCCGATGCCGGCGGCTCCGGTTTCATCATGGGCCATGAGCTTCTTGGTTTTTTTAATATACTTTCCATATAAAGGATGACGCACTCGCCGCTCAATGGCAACCGTGATGGTCTTTTGCATCTTGTTGCTGACCACCACGCCAACGCGCTGCTTGCGCAGCCTACGAACAGTCTTTTGTTCACTCATCGTTCAGATTGGGCAGCTTTTTTACGTTTGGTGATTTCGGTGAGAATACGCGCAATGTCGCGGCGCATTTGCCGCAAGCGCATGGGATTTTCCAGTGGAGAAACGGCGTGTTGAAATCGGAGCTTTTGATACAAAGCCTTATCGTCGCGCAGCTTCTCCATCAATTCCTGGTCGGTTAGATCAGCCAGATTGAGTTTTTTCCTAGGCATAACCTACAGGTTTTTTATCCATTGACTTTATAATCACGAGCCACGACAAAGCGGGTGAGCACAGGCAATTTGTCGGCGGCCAACTTCATGGCCTGGCGTGCGGTTTCCAAACTCACGCCATCGGCTTCGAACAAAATGCGGCCCGGCCGCACTACCGCCACCCACCCCTCTGGGTTTCCTTTACCTTTTCCCATACGCACTTCCAAAGGCTTTTTGGTGATGGGCTTGTCCGGGAAAACGCGAATCCAAACTTGGCCCTCCCGCTTCATGTGACGGGTGAGGGCTACGCGTGCAGCTTCCAACTGCTTGTTTGTAACCCATGCGCCCTCAAGCGCCTTGAGCCCAAAAGAGCCGAAGGCCAGCGTCGATCCTCTCCAATCGTTGCCGCGGATTCGCCCCTTTTGACTCTTGCGGTATTTGGTTTTTTTGGGTTGCAGCATTCTATTAAGAAATTTACTTATGATTCTTTTTCTTCAGTAATCCGGGCAGCCCGTCGTCCTCCTCTGGCGGCCTTGGGCAGGGGACGGGTCATTCGCTGCTCCGTCGCACGGACATTACTGCTGGGCGACAGATCGCGCTTCCCAAACACTTCACTGCGGAAAATCCATACCTTAACCCCTATTCTGCCGTACACGGTGTGCGCTTCGGCTACGGCATAATCTATATCGGCTCGAAATGTGTGCAGGGGAACCCGGCCCTGCTTGATCTCTTCACTACGGGCAATTTCGGCCCCTCCAAGTCGGCCACTGACCCGAACCTTGATTCCTTCAGCTCCGGCCCGCAGGGATGCCGCTATGGCTGCTTTCATGGCGCGCCGGTGACTCACTCGTCCTTCTATTTGTCGCGCTATGGTTTCAGCCACCAGCGGAGCCTCCAGGTCGGGCTTTCGGATTTCTACTATATTAATATGTACATCCCGATTGGTCAACTGCTTAAGTTCCTCCTTGATTCTATCGACCTCACCCCCTTGTTTGCCGATGATAATGCCTGGGCGGGCCGTATGAATCGTGACGATAATGCGGTGGTTAAGCGGCCGCTCAATGACGATCTGAGAAATCCCGCCTTTGGCGATCCGAGCGCGTAAATACTGACGAATGCGTTCGTCTTCGAACAGCTTGGCCGGCATGTCTTTGCCACCAAACCAGTTAGATTCCCAGCCGCGAATTATGCCGAGCCGATTGCCTATTGGATTTGTTTTCTGTCCCATGTGTGCTTTTATTCATTGGTTTGAACAGTGGTTGGAGCCTTTTTTTGCTTGCGGCGGCTTTTTGATTCTTCAGGCTGCTGTGGGGCATCGGTTTGTTGCGCCACTTGAGCATCAATAATCACGGTAACGTGGTTTGACCGCTTGCGAATCTTGTAGGCACGTCCCTGCGGGGCCGGCAACCACCGTTTCAGAATGCTGCCGCCATTTACATAGATTGTTTTGATGTATAATGCTGCATCTTCAGCACGTACGACGCTGCGGTTTTCCTGTCGTGCTAGCTCTTCTTCTTTCAGTTCCCAGTTTTTGACAGCTGAGGTAATAAGCTTCTGCAGCGGTTTGGCTGCCGCATGCGGCAAATGAGCCAACACTTCTAATGCCCGGTTTACTTCCAAGCCGCGGATAAGGTCAACCACATAACGCATTTTCCGTGGTGAGGTGGGATAATTTCTCAGGTGTGCTATCGCTTCAGCCATAACCTTGAATTTTAACTACCTGCTTCAATTTTTCGTGAGGAGTGTCCCTTGAAGTTGCGCGTCGGCGCAAACTCACCCAGCTTATGTCCTACCATATTTTCAGAAACATATACAGGGATAAACTTGTTTCCGTTGTGTACTAAAAAAGTATGCCCCACAAAGTCGGGCGTGATGGTGGAGCGCCGCGACCATGTTTTGATAGGAGCTTTTTTTCCTGACTGGTTCAACTTAAGAATCTTTTCCAGCAGGCTTTGCTGTACATAAGGTCCTTTTTTGATGCTGCGCGACATATCAAGGTTTGTTTTTACGGCTTATTTCTTAGGTCTGCGGCTAATGATGTATTTGGAGGATGGATTCTTTGGATTTCGGGTCTTCATGCCTTTGGCATACAGACCTTTGCGCGACCGAGGATGACCCCCCGAAGCTTTCCCTTCGCCACCTCCCATGGGATGGTCAACCGGATTCATAGCCACCCCACGCGTCCGGGGACGAATACCTTTCCACCGATTGCGCCCGGCCTTGCCAATAGTTTCCGTATTGTGATCAGGATTTGAAACGGCACCGATGGTAGCCATGCACGTGAGCAGCACTCGCCGAATTTCACCTGAGGGCATTTTGATGACGGCATAACGATCCTCTTTATTGGTGAGCTGGGCGCTGGTACCAGCCGAACGGACCAGAATGCCGCCCTGGCCTGGATGAAGCTCAATGTTATGTATGATGGTACCTACCGGAATGTCTTTCAAAGGGAGGGCATTGCCAATATCGGGTGGGGCATCAGGTCCGCTGAGCACCGTTTGACCAACTTTAATGCCTTGCGGTGCCAATATGTAACGTTTTTCCCCGTCAGCATAATGAATCAATGAGATGAAACACGTGCGGTTGGGATCATATTCAATCGTTTTAACCACGCCGGGCACACCAAACTTATCGCGCTTAAAATCGATGATCCGATACATGCGCTTGTGGCCACCGCCGATGTACCTCATAGCCCGGTGCCCATGGTTGTTGCGGCCGCCAGTTTTTTTCAGTGGAGCCAACAGTGTTTTTTCTGGTTCGTCGGTAGTCAGCTCGGCAAAAGCATTGGCTATCCGAAAGCGGGTGCCTGGCGTTACGGGATTGAGCTTTTTCGTGGGCATAATGAATTACATTGCATTTAATGGGTTAAATACCAGAGTAAAAATCAATCGTGTCGCCTTTAGCCAAAGTCACATAAGCTTTTTTATAGGCCGGCTTGATACCTCGCAAAATCTGGCGTCGGGTGTAACGGGTTTTTTGTTTGCCGGGTATGATTGCGGTGTTGACAGCGGTTACCGTCACTCCATACATTTCTTCTACTGCTTTCTTTATTTGAAGCTTATTGGCTTTTCGGTCCACCACAAAGCCCACCCGGTTGAGCTTCTGGCTCATGTTGTTGGTCTTTTCAGAGATCAGCGGTCGTATCAAGATGTTGCTCATGGTTCTCAATTATTGGCCGATGAACGTTGAATCAGTTGCTTCAAACCGCTTTCGGTAAAAAGCAGCCTGCGACAGTTCAGAATTTGATAAGTATTCAATTGGCTGGCCCTGACGATTTGATGGTCTTCGATGTTGCGGGCCGCGCGCAACAAGTTTGCATCAGGTTGGTCAACCACCAGAATACTTCTGATGTCAGCCACACCCAGATTTTTCAAGATGGAGAAATAGGGCTTGGTTTTGTGGTTTTCTAATGAAAAATCTTCAACAACGGTTACCGCTTGATCTTTGACTTTGTAGGTCAGTGCAGAGCGATAAGCCAAATCGCGAACTTTTTTATTTAGTCGGAAACTATAGTCGCGGGGTTTTGGGCCAAATATGCGACCACCTCCACGGAACAGAGGATTTTTAATGCTTCCTTTACGCGAGCCTCCGGTTCCTTTTTGCCGATGCAGCTTGCGGGTAGAACCCGATACTTCTGACTTTTCTTTCGACTTATGCGTACCCTGCCTCTGATTGGCCAGGTAATATTTAACCGCCATATAGAGGGCATGGTCGTTGGGCTCAATAGCAAAAAGTTCTGAGGGAAGCGTTACGGTTCGCCCCGCTTTTGAACCATCAGTCTTCAACACCTCTACAGTCATGACAAGCTGTATCTGTTAACTATTAATGATTAAATAACTACCGCGCGCTCCGGGCACACAGCCACTGACTACCAAGAGGTTTTTTTCCGGCATGACCTTGAGCACTTTCAAGTTTCTGACCTTAACTCGGGCATTGCCCATGTGGCCGGCCATACGCATTCCTTTAAACACCCGGCTGGCATCTGAAGAGTTGCCAATGGAACCCGGAGCCCTAAGGCGGTCATGTTGGCCATGGGTAGCCATACCCACTCCACGAAAGCCATGACGCCGCACCACACCCTGAAATCCTTTACCTTTTGAAGTTCCAATCACGTTTACTGTTTCACCTTCTTTGAAAATGTCAACCGTAATGGTTTGTCCGAGTTGGGTTTCCAGGGAGAAGTCACGGATTTCGGCCAACTTGTGCTTTGGCGGAGTTCCTGCCTTGTTGAAGTGCCCCAGTAGCGGCTTAGGGGTGCGCTTGGGCTTACGAACACCAAAGCCCAGCTGAACAGCATTGTAACCGTCATTTTCTATTGTCTTTATCTGTGTCACCACACAGGGTCCTGCCTCAATGAGTGTGCACGGACGGTTACGCCCCTGCTCGTCAAAGAAGCTGGTCATGCCGATTTTTTTTCCTATGATGCCTTTCATGATCGGGTGTTGGCTTAGGGTTATCCTTTTATGCTGATCTCAACCCCGCTGGGCAGTTCCAGTTTGCTCAGCGCATCCACGGTTTTGGATGATGAGGTGTAGATGTCCAGTAATCGTTTGTAAGTGCACAGCTTAAATTGCTCTCGCGATTTTTTGTTTACGTGTGGGGAACGCAGTACGGTAAACACTTTCTTTTCGGTGGGCAAGGGGATAGGACCAGCTACAATAGCCCCGGTACTGCGCACCGTCTTAACTATTTTTTCACAGCTTTTGTCGACCAGGTTATGGTCGTACGAAAGCAGCTTTATCCTGATTCGCTGTGCCATCGATTCAAAGAGCTTTCAAAAAGGGACGGCAAAGGTATCCTGCTTTTTCTTATTGTGCAAACAAAAAACGGTGCCCTTTTGCGCGACAAGGGCTGTTTAGCCCGCACCCCCGCCTCTTCCGACGAGTTAAGTCGCTGAGCTTTCAGCGGGCACTTACGGTGTCAGAGCACGGCTTGTGCCAGTTTGATAAAAAACAGCACCACCAGTGCAGCCACCAAGATGGCCCCTCCCTCTTCAATCCATTTCAGGCGTTTCATGACTCCTGAAAATTCAACGCTCCCACCGCGTTGGGTGTTTTTTAAGAGTTTTAAAATTATAACAAGCTGGCATTAAGAAAAAAAGGAATTTGCGCACATTTGATGCACACTTTTGCCATGCTGCTGGTTAGTCTGATTGCAGGTGCAATCATGTTGGTAGCCGGAATCATCGTTTTTTCGGGAAAATGGGGCACCCACAGCTGGGAAATATCTATAGGTAGCTACCGGGTAAACTATGAAGGCATAGGTTTCGTTTTGTTCTTTTTAGGAATCGTCTTGATGCTCGTTTATTTAATAGCAAAGGTGAAGCCCGCCCTTCTGTCTCCGGGTCTGAGCGGATGATGGTGTAGCTTACTCTTCCTCTAATTGTTGCTGCTCTTCGTATGTATCTACAGCATCAGGATTATAGTTGGGATTTCCTGATTCATAGATCAGCTCGACATTAGGAATAATGCCGATGACTCGGAATTCGGTACGTCGGTTCAACTGCCGGCCTTCTGGATTATCGCGCCCATCGGGGAAGGTATTGGGAGCTATGGGCCTGGTTTCTCCGTAGCCTTTGGCAACCATGCGTTCCATGGGAATGCCTTTTTCGGCTAAATACTTCACCACACTTTCGGCGCGGCGTTGCGAAAGGCGCATGTTGTACGCATCGTTCCCCTTGCTGTCGGTATGAGAGCTGATTTCAACCTTTATCTGCGGATTATCTATCAGGATCTGATAGAGTGAATCCAATCCTACTTTGGACTCTGGACGCAGATTAGCACTGTCGAATCCATAATAGATATTTTGAATACGAATGGCTGTTTTGGGAATGCGTTTCATAAACAAATCCACGCGCAAGGTATCGTTTTCGTCTTTTTCCAATACGACGAACGAAGCTGAGCCGGTAAAATAGCCCTCGGCGGTGGATTTAAGAGAATATGCTTGGCGCGGTTTCAGATTGAAGAAATACAAGGTGTCTTTTTTGGAAATAGCCGACCCGACCTGAAGGTTTTTTTCGTCGATGAGCATGACTTTGGCCCCTGGGATAACCTCGCGGGTTTCTTGATCATAGACATTGCCTCGAACAGCATAGTATATTTTTCGGGGAAATTCGACGCGCCAAATGTCGTCGCAACAGGTTTCACTTTTTACCGAAATGGTGCCCGGACGATTAGAAACCAGATACCCCGTATATCCGTTGTCGTCCAAGACAAAATACATATCATCCACACTAGAATTGATCGGATAGCCAAGGTTATAAACGGTTTCCCATCGTTTTTGGCTGCCTTTCACTTTAAAGACATCCATACCTCCCATACCGACCATTCCATCACTAGAAAAGTAGAGGGTTTGCGAGGCATCGTGGTAAAAAGGTGTGGCCTCATTTCCAATGGTATTGATTTTACGCCCACAGTTTTGAGGGTTGCCAAACTTTCCGCTTTTATCGCGGACGGCAAACCAGATATCGGTGCCTCCCTCGCCGTTGGGTCGGTTGCTCACCCAATACAATACTTCTCCTTGCTTAGGCACCAGGCCCACAGTAGGATGGGTGTTGTTGGTCCCCGGCATATTGATGTTTTCGTCGAGCCGTTCTGGATTGGACCACTTGCCGTCTTTAAATTCACTGACGTAGATGCTGCACACCATCTTTATGGTGTCTTTCATCATTTCGCATTTGGTAAAATAGAAGCGCTTGCGGTCAGGAGAGAAACGCCCATTGCCGACGTGAACGTTGTTATCGTTCCAGGGGGCCCACCGCAAGGGCTGCGCCTTGTCGTAGCTCCAACCTATTTTGTGGTTACCGCTTACCCCAGAGACATAGAACTGCGCATACTTATTATTTTTTTTCATATCATCAAGCAAAATGATCGAATCTGATTTGAGCGAAGCAAACAGCAGGGCTGTGTCGCCTAAGGGCACCGGTGCAAAATCGGTGTACGGGTTATTAACGGTAGGCCCGATATGGGTTACTTTCACGGTATCGGGCTTTTGCAGCTTCTGCATGGCAAAGTCGCAACTTTTCGATAAGGTCTTTGCCTGCTTTTTGATGGTTTGCGATTCCGGCCCTTTGTATTCCTTCGCCAGAATATCAAAAACCTTTTTTGCGTCTTGATATTTACCGTTATACATCAGGCTTAAACCATAATAGTAAGGAGCCTTGGGGTATAAGGGGTCATTCAAGTCCACCAGTTTCTTATACCAATCCTCGGACTGTTTGTAATCACGCATTTTGAACTCGCTTTCTGCAATCCGATTTATCACATATGCATTGTTGGGTTGTTTTTCCAAGGTTGCTTTGTAATACTGAACGGCGTTGTAGAAACTACCTATGCTGTACAGGTAATCAGCCATTTTAAGGCTTTTCTTAAAACTCAGCTTTTGAATGGGAAATTCCTGTGCTGACAACATTGGTGTGATCAGCAGGCATCCCCACAAGAGCAATAGCTGCTTCATAGTCATGTTTTTCAGAAAAAACTGTTTGATCATGCTTGCTGATTAATAGCGAGGACAGAAAAAGATGGGTTTGTCCAAAACGAATCCGCCCAGACAACCGGTATAGCCAAGAGAAAGCTCAAAGCCACCGCGCCCCTTGCTGGCATCGCTGAGCGAAGAAATGTTTACATCGTAACTCAGGCCAAGGCGAATTTGTTTGTAATCAATGCCGATGACAGGGATAGCGGCATCGTTAAGGCGATAATAAGCTCCACCGAAAAGTTTTACATCGTTATTGAGCACATAAGCAAATGATCCGCCGAGGTTGATTTCCTGAGCTTTGGTTTGCGTCATATACAAAACTTGGGGAATGATGCTGAACTGATCGGTGATTTTATAACGAAAGCCTCCGTGGCCCACCATTCGCATGCCCAGCTTATTGTCTTTGTTGAGAAATGACTCTTTAGGCGGAATCAAGTGGAAGATGGCAGCTCCGCCGAAAAGGTCGGCCTTGGGTGAAAGGAAATATGAAACATACAGGCCGGCATTTAGATCAATATAACTGAACTTATCGTTAAAATTTTCGTTACTGCTCAAGGTTGGGTCAAAGCTTTCTCCGTTGAATTGCGATTCCCAAAGCAGCTTGGTGAAGTCTAATTTTTTCTGAACATAACCCAGCTGAAGACCAACGGAACCGTTCAGCTTGCGGTCGGCAGTCAGAGGACGTGCATAGGCTACCGAGGCCATAATACTCATGTTTGACAGCTCCCCGGTTCCGGCTTTGTCGTTAAGAATAAGACCCCCGGCCGAGAGCACTCCTGTTTTAATCCACCGCTGCAGCACGTTGTTTATGTCGAAAGATATGGATGGGGTTACGTATGGGTCAGTTACACTGCGCCACTGATTTCGGTACATACCGGCTAAACGGTAATTGCAGTCGTTGATACCGGTGAGTGCTGGATTCAACGTAAGAGGGGAAGCATAAAACTGGGAATAGTGAATGTCTTGTGCCGACACCACCTTTAAACAGCCCAGCCACAACAATGCAAGCGCAGTTTTCTTGTACATGTTCTGATGCTCTTAACAGTCTAATTACTTTTTTGAAAAATCGGCAAAAACAGGGCGATAAAAGTAGCTTTTTTCATTAACGCAACAGAGTGAACGACCCTTTTCTAAGGACATTGTTTCCGTTTCCGTCCCTTGCTTCAACAACATAGACATAGGTGCCGATTTCTGCCGGTTTTCCGTCGATTGTGCCATTCCACCCTTCATCCGGGTCAGAGGTGAAAAAAAGGTTATTCCCCCATCGGTCGAACACCGAAAAGCCATCCAAATGCAATTTGCCCCGATAGATGATGTTGAATTCGTCGTTGATCCCATCACCATTGGGCGTAAAAGCACTGGGCATGAGCAGCAACAGGTCATGGATGATTTTTACCGACGTAGATCCATGATAGACGCAGCCGTCAGCCGTGGTAATGCGGACGGTGTAGGTAATGTCGTGCGTTGGGCGCGACACCGGATTGTAAATGCGGTGATCGGAAAGGAACGTGGGAGGATCCCACTCATAGGTAGAGCCGACGCCACAATGCGCGAACAGTTGCGCTTCTTCACCTAAATAAATTTCATATGGCTGATTGACGGTAATTACCGGATCCGGGAATACCTCAACGGTTACCTCCACAGAGTCCTGACATCCGTACTGGTTGGTGACCAATACCTCATAAACCGTTGTAGCGAGAGGGATGGATATGGGGTCGGGTACATCGGTGGCATTCAGGAAATCAGACGGTGACCATTGGTAAGTAACTCCACCGGTGGCCCATAGTTGCACAGGAGCACCGGAGCAAACGGCTGTGTCCACACCCGCTTCAGCTACGGCATGAGGCACAACGGTTATGCGTACGGTGTCCTTATCGAAACACGGGGCATAAGTGCCCTGAACGGTTACTATGTAATCTGTTGTCGCTGTGGGGAATGCCAGCGGATTGGCTACGTTCGGATTATTTAAGCTCGAGGTAGGTGTCCAGCTGTATGCTGTGCCGCCCGTAGCCAACAACTGAGTCGTGTCGCCCCAACAGATCTGCTGATCCACCCCGGCATCAGGAGTAATGACATCTACGTTTACCGTAACAGTTTTTTGATCCACACAATTGTCTAAACCCACACTGACGGTAAATACGGTCGTGGTGGGGGGATTTACTGTAGGATCAGGACAAGTGGGACAATCGGTATAGGCAGCAGGTTCCCATTGATAGGTGTAGAAAGGACTGTAAGTGACGTTTAATTGTGCGGTGCCCTGCTCGCAAATGGTGGTGTCGCCGTCAACCTCAAATGGAAATTCATCGATGATGTACATGATCATGCTATCCACGGGCAGACCGCTGCACGGATCAATGGTGTAAAGAATAATGGTTTCAGTACCTTCCGCAATACCATCATCATAAGCTCCAATAAATATTTTGCAAAGTGTATCATAGGGCAAAAAGACCAGGGTGTCGTTGATGGTTTGATAATCCACGCCATTGGTAGCCGTACCGCCTATCACGATAGGAATGTACAATGTGTCGGTGTGGAAGGTATTCAGGTCGAAGTTGAACACCCCTTGCTTGCAACCTTCTACTGCAGTCAACTCCCCATTAAAGGGGTTAATGAAGTTGAAGGTATCGGAGAGGATATCGATATCGTATTGTTCCAAAAAGTCTGCTTCCACAAAAACTCCGGAGTCATATATGCCGTCACCGGCGTCGGCAATGGCAAAGGTGAGGTGGTAGGTCTGGCCCGGCACTACGGGGTATTTAGCTTCCAGGACCTTAGTCAGGCCATCGTATTCTATGGTGGTGGCTGCCTGAGAGGTCGGGCAATTATAGGTAGGCGGACAAATGGTGTTTGCCGGTTCGTTGCACACGTAATACGCTCCAAATCCAATCGTACAGTTGACGTTGCTAATGGTTACAGGAAAATTGGTGTTGGGGACGATAGCCATATTTTTTTGACCCACAATACCGGGCCCACTGATCCAAAGGGCAAAAACGTCGTTAAAAATGGTTCCTACCCATTCGCTGTATTCGTCGGAGCCAAAAACGTAGTTGAACCTAAGCGTATCGGTGTTGAGCAAAACATCAAACTCAAGAATGCAGGCATCAAAGGTAGGTTGCCCACACAAGGCCGTCAGGTTAGCATTGCCGCCCATCAGGTTGTTAGTACCGTCACAACAGCCATTGTTCGGTCCGATGGCGTTGAACGCTTGTCCTGAGGTAAAAAGAATTCCACTGTCAATGCCCAGATTGGTATTAACAGCTATGAACTTAGCGGAAGCTCCTCCGGCGCAATTCATGGAGATGTTAGAAGCTGCGCTGCTGCAGCCCAACAGGGTGGCTACCATTTGCTGTGCCGTAACGTTGGTGTTAATGATGAGCTGAGCTTGCACACACACTGGATTAATCATTAACGCACCCGAGATGAGCACAGTTGCGCTAAGTGCGTACAGAGGCCTCATGGGTGAACCTTTTATTGACACCAAATGATTTGTGTTAAAAGTAAGAAAGTTTTCCCCAATTAGCCCCTAAATTAAGAAAAGTTCTTTTTTAACGCACCAGTGTGAGATTACCGGTACGCTGAAGGACGTTCCCTGAATGATCCCGCCCGCTGAGTACGTAAACATAAACGCCCAGAGGTTGGGGCTGACCTTTCCATGTTCCATCCCAACCAGCAGCGGGATCGTAAGCAGTCATTTCGTACAACAATTCGCCCCATCGATTGAAAATCCTGAAGTAATCCAGGTAAAATACCCCTTTGATGATCGGGCGGATCAGATCGTTACGCTGGTCGTTGTTTGGGGAAAAGGCTGAAGGCACCACAACAAGTGCATCCCACCGAACGTTTACCCGCACCGTGTCTCTCACCTTACACCCGTCGCCCGTGGTTATGATAACGATGTAAGTAATAGAGTCTTGAGGATTTAGACACGACGGACTGCAACTATACGGATCGCTTAAATAGGTAGGCGGAATCCACCAGCAGCTAATGCCACCCTGAGCAAACAAATCCACGCTATTGCCTAAGTAAATGGTTGTGTCATTACTTACTGTGATTTGTGGTATATCAAAAACATTCACGACGACATCCTCATCGTCGGTACAACCGTATTGATTAGTTACTACCACGGTAAATGTGGTAGGGAAATAAACCACCGCCTGCGTATGGTCGCTGTTGGGATTAAAACACAGATCCGGTGGATACCAGCTGTACTGTACGCCTCCTGTGGCAAACAGATGTGTGGTGTCACCCGGGCATATAGTGAGGTCATCTACTGCTACCGCCACTGGATTGGGATATACGGTTACTGTGATTTCATCAGTAGTCGTGAAACAGGAACTTACACCGGTAACGGTGTAAGTAGTGGTAGTTGTAGGATTAGCCAGCGGGTTGGGACAATCTGTACAGCTTAATCCCGTGGCAGGTGACCAACTATAGCTAGTGGCATTTTGGGCTTGCAATTGAACAGACTGACCTTCGCAAATGCCGACATCGGGCCCGGCAAAAACCGGCACGGGCAAGTCTACAAGAACGTTAACCGTGTCGGTAGCCGTGCAATTGCCTAAGGTGACGTACACAATGTAATCGGTATTTCCTTGCGGTATAGCTACTGTTGTAGAGCAAGTCGGGCATTCCAATCCCGTAACCGGAAGCCATTGGAAAGTCCCATTACCTGTCGAGTGAATTATAATGGTATCGCCCAGGCAGATGCTCGTATCAGGTCCGGCAATTACCTCAAACTCATCAAAAATGAAGATCGTGGCACTGTCGTATGGTTCGTTGCTACAAGGCAGGAAGAGGTAAAGAGTCACGGTTTCATAACCTTCCTGATTTCCATCGCCAAATGCTGTAACGGACAAAGAAGTGCTTTGCTGTCCGGGAAGAATCATAATGCTGTCGGGCAAGGAGTTATAATCTTCTCCTTCGGTTGCAGTTCCACCTACGTCAAAATAGATGACCACCGTATCCGAGGCAATGTTGGAAAGGGTGAAATCAAAGGTTCCGCTAAAGCAATCTTCCACGATACCGGAGTTATTGCTTGCCGGATCGATGTAGGGAGCATTTGACTGAACGGTGGTGCTTGTTGAAGAAAGGCTTCCAGCCTGGATCCATACGCCGGAATCCAAAATCTGGTCTGAGGCATCCGCCACAGCCAGCTTAAGGTGATAGGTTTCACAGGGCTTAACCACAGCAATGGCTGTGAGCTTTTTCGTAAAGCCGTCATACTCGACCGTTAACCCTTTGCCAGGGCCGTTGCATTGGTAGGAGGCCGGGCACATAAAGCTGGAGGGCTCGTTACAGACATAGTAAGGAGAACCATTCAAACAGTTAACGGTGTTGATCGCCACCGGTATAGAAGAGTTCGGAATAAGCGCAATGTTGCTCTTACCCGGTATTCCTGGACCGGATATGAAAAATGCAAATACGTCGTTAAAAGCAGAGTTGACCCATTCGGTATATTCATCAGAACCAAACACATAGTTAAATTTTAATGTATCACCTGTGACGGTAACATCAAATTCTAGAACACAGGCATCATGGGTTTGATAGCCGACAATGGCCTGAAGGTCTGCATCGCCCGGAGCCTGATAATTTGTGGTTATACCTGTGGAGCTGTTCGGACCTACCATATTGTTGATCGAGCCGCTGGCCAACACAATACCGCTGTCCAGACCAATGTTGGAGTTGATCCCATTGAAATATCCCCAGGCCCCATTAGGACAGTTAAGCACTACGTTGGAAATGCTAACTCCACTACCTACCAAGGCTTGCGCCAACTGAACTGCATTCGTTCCTTGCGTAACTACCAATTGTGCGTGAAGCGGTGCTCCAGCGCAAACAGCAAAAGCTAAACATGCAAGTACGCTACATTTTTTCATGACGTTGCATTTAAATGCACACCCTTTCTGTCCTCTCAAAAGTTGTTCAAAATTACATTTTCCTCCAAGATGAATTTTTCAACAATAATTCCATCATGGACTTTGTCGGTGGCTAAACCTTTGTATGGTATCATGAACCATTTGGTTTATTTCAGGTGAGAGCCGAAATTTCAAGACCATTATGCAAAAACATGTGCCTACGACAAAAATTTTGTAGGCTGCTGTTACAAACACGTTTTCCCAATCAGGAAGCAAAAAAGCCAATGCCAGGTTCAAAAGCAGGACAAGCCAAGCGGCAGCCAGATGCCAGCTGAAGGGATGCAGCTTGTAGTTTGCAAACAGAAATGCCATTCGAACTGCATTGTAGGTAACCATTGACACAACCGTTGCCCAGGCAGCACCGTGGATCCCCCATCGCGGAATAAGCAAATAATTCGAACCTATAGCCACAGCGATGAGCAGCAGGTTCGTAAACAGATTAAATCGGGCATGCTTTGAAGCTGCCAAAATCTCCCCATTACTGCCCGAGCTCATGTCTAACAAGCGGCCGACTGCAACGATGAAAATGACCCAGCGCCCTGCTGCATAAGCCTCAGGCAAAAACCAAAGCAAAACATCAACACTGAGCCAGATCAGCAGGAATAACCCACTGCCTACTATAAATTGATTTAACGCCGTTTGATGATATAGTTTGCCGATCACGCGTAAGTCGTTGCGCCTCCACGCTTCGGCAACCAGAGCCACAGCAACCATGTTCATGGTGCGCGCCGGCACGTGAATCAGTGTACCCAATGCAAAAGCGACGGAATAGACGGCCGTGTCGTGTAAGTTGCGCAACGCACCTAACATGACTGTGTCAATAAAAGCTACAATCGTAGCCGCTGCACCGGAGGCAAACATCAGCAAGCTGAACCGAAAAATCTGCAATTGGCTGACCTGCGGGCCCAGTGGCACACGACTTAAGTAAAAAAATTCATTCAAGCGAATTAGAAGTGTAGCCAACAGCAACGCCGTGATGATGTAGCTCGCTGCGAAAGCAGCAACAAATCCGGAAAAATCCACCCATCGGTTCATCCATAATCCAAGAGCTGCTGTCTGCAGCAGACGCAGCAAAATTTCCCGTATAAACAAAGCTGCAGCCGTGCGCAACAAAGACCGGAAATGGTTGAAGAATAATTCTCCCAAAGCCATAAAAAAGGCCATGGGGAATATCCAATAGAAGTACTGGTTAAATAAAGGAGCCCCATCAGCATAATACTGTTCGATCCAAGGCCGTGCGATCAGAACCATAACACCCACAAGGCCGAAACCAAGAAGAGTGAGCATCAGCATGTAGCGCAACAGGCCATGATGAGCCGCTTCGGCGTTGCGGAAATAGGGGAAATAACGAATTAATGCATAGGGTGTGCCCAATAGGGAAAATTGCGATAAAATGATACCTACAGCAATAAGCAAGCGTGTCAATCCCATTTGTTCCGGAGAAAGAAATGCTGGATACAGGATTATGATATTCAGATAACCGATTGCCAGCCCTGCATAGGTGGCCAGCGAACCCATAATACTTTGGCGCTGAACAATGCCCATGCGGCAACTAAGTTGCGGAAATTCTGATACCGCGAAAGGTATTTAACCCGCGCACCAGGAGAAAACGAAACGTTCTTTCAGCCAAATAGGGAGGGAGACAGCTCGGACAACAGATATTCAGGAATTGCAAATACATTATCGTTTTTCCTCAATGATTCAGCAGAACAAGCTACCAAAGGCGAGGGCGTTGACTTAGTTTTCTTTAGTTGAAAAAAACGGTAGGGCTGCAGCGATTTCAGTATCTGAAATACAGCCAGAGGATCGCGCCCATCGGAATGTGTAACAGGAGCATATTCCAAGCAGACGATGGGAGCCCTTTTACTTGCTAAAAGACGGCTTGCCCCGCGAATCACCTGTTCTTCATATCCTTCTACATCAATTTTTATCATGCGTACCAATGGGGGTTGTGGACCTAAGACGACATCCAGGCTGCGCAGCTGCACCCATTCGACCGCTCCGTGTTTTTCAGGCTTTGAGAGCGTCGGGCAACTGCCGCCCAAAAAAATGGGCACCTCCCCCTCCCGATCTCCAAGTGCATAACGGAAAGCTTCTATTTGTGTAAAACCGTTAATCCGTATCGAGGCTTGCAACAGCTCATACAAACTGGCCACGGGTTCAAAAGCCCAAACCTTGCCCTGGGGACCCACGCACTGCGCAGCAAACAGGCTCATCAGGCCCACGTGCGCCCCTACATCCACAAACGTATCGCCCGGACGAAGACAGGCGCTCATCACTTCCAGCGTGCCACGCTCATAAAAACCAAGGTAGTATACGTCCGTGTGCCAGCGAGGGTGAATGAGTAAGGAAAAATCAAAAACGGTAGGCACAGCCACCGGGCTGTGTGGCCGGGGCAACAGCAAATGCGCCAGCACACGCGCCAGCTTGCGGGATCCGGGAAAAGGA
>JANWWJ010000007.1 GCA_025056305.1 Chitinophagales bacterium
TTTATAAGGTTTTTGCTGCGCGTTTTATGCAACAATATCAGCTTTCCGGCATGCTCGATACCCGCACAAGCGACGTGACGCGTGCCTGTTTTATCAGCCACGATCCGCAAGCCCTTTTTCGGGCCGAGGCAGAACCCATAAAGTTGGAGGAATACATCAACCCGAATGATTACGATGCATCGGCTGCCGCGATTCATCAGGCTGAAGCAGAACTGAACAAGCATCAGCCCCCTGCTGCTCCCGACCCTCTGAGTAAGGAAGCATTAGAAGAAATCATAAAACGTCTTGGAGGGCGGGTTAAGGTGTTGCGCCAACGAACCATATACCTACCCCCTGAAGTTGATGCTATTTTGCCTCGAATTGAAGAAGAGCTTAAAAAATATGGTATTGCCGTAGTTCATACCGAACCTATCAATTACGGTAGAAAGATCAAAGTGCAAAACGGCATTCGCTGGGCTGAGCTAAATATTTTTTATGGCAAACGGGGCTATTCAATAGTGAGAACTCCGAAAACGGGAAGCGACGAACAGTTGGCTGAAGTTGCAGCCGTTTTGGTCTGGCAAATTTTGAGCGGGGGATCATGAGCCGGCCCAAAAGAAGGAATTATGACTTACGCACCCGACTGGAGCTGTTGCGACGGGCAGGATTGACAGGAGCGTCTGAAGCATCAGAGCAGGATAAGCTGCTGCCGCTAGAAAAAAGAATAAAAAAAATACTAAATATTCTTAGAGATAAGCCCAAAAAGCCGCTCGCCATGTTGTACCTCATCATGTACGACATCGAAAATGACAAGGTACGTAATCGAATTTCCCGCTATTTAGAACGCAAAGGATGCGTGCGGATTCAAAAATCGGTATTTGTGGCTCGAACCGAACCTAAAGTATTTGAAGAAATTCATGAAACCCTGCGCGAGGTGCAGTCGTTTTACGACAATCGCGACAGTATAATTCTAGTGCCAGCCAACAGCAGTGATTTACGAAGTATGAAAATTATTGGCAAAGAGCTATATTTAGAAGCGATTTTGGATAAACCAAATTCATTGTTTTTTTAAGCCTGAATTTCATGAATAACTGCCCTTTGGATAGACATAAAACAGTGATAATTAGGCATTTGCAAAAAATAGCTCAAAGACCATCATCCATTAAAACAAGGATTAAGTGAAGCAGCCTTTCCTGTTTGTTCCAAAGGGAAACTGGCGGGTAGAATTGCTTTCAACAAAACATAATGTCATTAAATCAGTAAACTTTTATAGGCAGGGTTATTGGTGGCCAATATCAAAATGGGAATTTATTTTTCTGCATGCGCAATAATGCTGTGTAAATGCCGTTTACCACTAAGTGTGCCTGCTGATGTCGGGTGCTGTGGCATTCCGCCGACTCAATCAGAAAAAGCTGCGGAGCCCATCAGACAGGCACACTAGGAAAAAATCTTAACTAACCTAGTAGCAACAAATAAAAAAAATTTCATCACCTATGACAGTCAAAGAATTCAAGGAACTGATGAATCTTGATGAGGACGGATGGGTAAAAGGAATAGAGATATCAGAGGAAACCAAGCGGGAAATCATGGAATTTTTGCGTAACCCGAAAATAGTTATGATTTACCATGGGAATACTTCAACGCCCAAACGGGTTTCGGACAAGGCCGTAGCCGGCCAGGCTACCAAGCGGAAGCGCAAAAAGAAAGAATAGATTGGCTGCGCTTGGTCAACACATTTAACCTGTTGACTAGGAGCATAGAAGCGACGCGTTAATCATCATAAGAGTTCTTTTGCCGCCCGGCGAGCTGGTGACAGGAATCTTATAAACCATCCCGGGCAGTTATGCATTTACGGATCAGGGCTTAAGCTTTCTGATCCGTTTTTTTACGAATCGTGCCTACAATAGCCAAGTATTAGCTCCACCCGGCAGCATCCTCGGACGGAAGGGTTTGAATAGCTTTTTTATGCTTCAGCTATCGTAGTTGGGCGTTCCCTTCGGGGAAGGTAGAACAGTGTGGAGCAATTTTCAGGCCTCAGGATGTTTCGGGCCTGTTGCAAAATCTGTTCGGCGGTAACGGCCCGGTAACGCTCCAGCTCTTCATTGACCAGGTTGGCATTGCCGAGCAATTCAGCCACGGCGAGGTTGAGGGCGCGGTTCAACAATTCGGTGTCGGATAAAGCAGTTTGCGTTTCCAGGCGGTTTTTGACTTTTTGTAATTCAGGTTCATCTACAGGTTGCTCTATGAGCTTTTGCAGTTCTTGTTCTACGGCCTGTTCCGCTTGTTGGATGGATGTGCCGTGCGTAAGTTTTCCTTCAATCACCAACAAGCCAGGATCAAGGCTGCCGGTATGATAGCAGTGAATTTCTGAGAATAGCTGCTGTTTCATTACCAGTTGTTGATGAAGGCGACCGGACTTTCCAGCACCCAGTATGTCGGTAATGAGGTCAGCGGCATAGAAATCGGGATGGTTGCGGGCGGGGAAATGCCAAGCCTTGTAAAGAGCCGGTACGGGCACCTTGGCGGCGATGGTGCAGCGCCGGCTTTGTTGTTGTGGGGGTTCGGTGGGAAGCTGGTGGATTGGTAATGTGCCGGGTGCGATGACACCGAAATAGGTTTCGGCCAAGCGAAACACCTCATCAGGCTGTACGTTGCCAGCCACAACCAAGATGGCATTGTTCGGCCGGTAATATGTATAGAAAAAATCTTTAACCTCAGGCAAGGTAACGCTGGCGATGTGTTCGGGTGTTAGTCCGATGGTAGGCCATCGGTAAGGATGGATGGTATAGGCCAGTGCGCGCAAGTGATGCCACACATCGCCGTAGGGCTGGTTTAGGTAATGTTCTTTGAATTCCTCAATAACCACTTTCTTCTGCACTTCAAGGGCTTTTTCACTGAAGGCCAGCTCATTCATGCGATCGCTTTCGAGCCAAAAAGCGGTTTCTAAGTTGGCCGCCGGCAAGGTTTCGTAATAAACGGTGATGTCGCACGAAGTAAAGGCATTGTTTTCCCCGCCGGCCCGTTGGAGGGGTTCATCAAATACGGGTATGTTTTTGGAGCCGCCGAACATGAGGTGTTCAAACAAGTGAGCAAAGCCAGTTTTGTGGGCTTGTTCGTGTTTGGAGCCCACATTATACAAGATGTTGACGGCAGCCAGGGCGGTGGTGGTATCCTGGTGAACAATTAGGCGAAGACCGTTGTTCAGAACGGTGCGATGGTAGGTGATCATGGCAGGCAAAATTAGACAGATGAGGTAAGCAGCCTTTGCCCGGCGCCAGTTTTGAGGTTTTGTACTTTTGGCTTATGAGGCAGTGGTTCAAGGCTTCGGCGCCGCCATTGCGGCCTATACATCGTATTGATTTACTTAAGGCAAGATGGCAACAGCTAAGTAATGGAACGGGTATTTGTATTATTCCATCTGAAAATCAAAATATTATTAAGATGGAATGGCTGTTTTATGCCGGTCGGTATCAGGAGCCGCAGCAAGCAGTAGCAGCTGCTGCGGCAGCTATGTTGATGGATGGGACGCGGCGGCGAACGCAGCAACAAATCGCAGACTTCGTAGAGTATTATGGTGCCACCTTGCAGGCCGATGCATATGCCGACTATGCAAGCTTGACGTTGTATGCTTTGCCGCGCTATGTGGGGGAATTAGTGCCATTGATGACTGAATTGATTACCGAGGCCATTTATCCGGAGCAAGAACTGGAAGTTTACCGGCAACAGAAGCGGCAACGGTTGATGGTAGAATTGCAGCGCGTGGAATTTTTGGCCCAGCGAGCTTTTCAGCAAAGACTGTTCGGAGAGCAGCATCCATTAGGTTATGTGACTGATTTTTCTGATTTGGACAAACTGACTTCAGAAGGGCTGCAGCAATTTCACCGGCAGGTGTATGCCTTTGGCCCGTTTTACATAGTTCTGGCCGGATCTGTTGACGACAGACATGTGACCTTACTGGAACAGGCTATATCGGGTTTGGGTAAAGTCTGTCCAGACAAGAGCAAAGTCATGCAGGTTGCGACGCAGCCCGCTAAGGTGCATTTGGCCAAGGAGGATGCTGTACAGGTTGCCTTGCGTGTGGGGCGGCGGATGGTGAACCGATTACATCCTGATTATAACAAGCTGGTGGTTTTGAACACCATTTTAGGCGGCTACTTTGGAAGCCGATTGATGCAAAGTCTCAGAGAGGAGCATGGATATTGCTACGGTGTGCACAGCAGTTTGGTCTCGTTTCGTCACGATGCGTATTTGTGTATCAGCACCGAAGTAGGCAAGGAAGTGGCAAGCGCTGCCATTGCAGAAATATACCGGCAGGTTCAGCGTTTGCGAACAGAGCTAGTAGAAACCGATGAATTGCTGCTGGTGAAGAATTATCTGATGGGGGCCTTGCTGGCTGACACCGATGGGGCTTTGAACACCGCCGACGTGTACCGCAACTTAATTTTATTTGGACAAAAGGAAGAAGATTTTCACGAGCGGGTGCGTCAGATCCGGGAAATACAGGCCGAAGAATTGCTGCAGTTGGCACAAGCATATTTAGACCCGGAACAGATGGTGGAAGTGGCGGCTGGAATGTAAGCACGCAATGAAAGACGGATGAAGCGATTGGTCTTATTGTTGGTGGTTGGAGTTGCAAGTGCGTCAACATACGCCCAGGTGATTGAAGCGCCCCGGCTGAATTGTGTTGCAGTCAACAATAGCGGTGACGTCGTGCTGCAATGGACCTTACCCACCGTGACATGCGGCCCGTTTATTGCCCGTTACATTTACCGGTCGACGAACCTTTCCGGGCCGTACAGCCTGGTGGCATCGATAACCAATCCCGCGACGACAAGCTATGTGGATCCGGTAGGAAACGGCAGCTCGCAGGTGTATTATTATTATATGGAAAGTTCATATAACTGTCCGGGCTACAGCGTTGCACAGTCGGACACGTTGGATAACCTTCAACCGCAAACGCCGGAGTTGACCGTAGTTACTGTAAATAATGGATGGGCAGAAATTCATTGGCAGGTGAGCCCGTCGCCAGAGACGTACGGATACATCATTTACAAACTCATCACCGCATTCAATCCTTACGATACGGTTTATGGAAAAAATGTCACCAGCTATGTGGATGTGAATTCTCAGCCTGATGTGGACACGATGAGTTATTCGGTTGCGGCCATTGACAGTTGCTTTAATGCCAGCCTGTTCAACATCCATCCACATCATACCATTTATTTAGAAGCGGACATGGACCGCTGCAAGCAGCAGGTGAAGTTGTGGTGGACGCCGTACGAAAACTGGAAAAACGGAGTGGATCGATACGACGTTTATGTATCGGTAAATGGGGCACCAACGCAGCTGGTGCAAAGTGTGGATACCACGGCAGTGGTGCTTACCGGTTACGATGATGGCGATCAGTTGTGTTTTGTGGTTGTGGCGGTCGAAAAAATTACCGGCATTTCCTCGGCCAGCAATCAACGGTGCATGACCTTTAATGTAGTACAGCCGGCTCATGATTTTTACCTCAGAAACCTATCGGTAGAAAGTGATGGAAGCGTGTCGGTGTACTACTCATTAGATCCGTTGGCCGATTTGACGCAGCTGCAGGTGATGCGCAGTGTGGATGCGGTCACGTATGCAGTAGTGCAAACGTTTGTGCCTCCGGCTGACTTGAGTGGGGTGTTGCACTTGCAGGATGCTGGAGCTTTTACGGACCGGCAGGCATACAGCTATCGAATTGTTGCTACAGACAGTTGTGGTGGCAAAGACACGTCCAGTACGGGGCGCACATTACTGTTGTTAGGCTATGCTTTTACCGACCTGACGTTTTATCTTCAGTGGAATGCTTCAGAACTTCAGTATGCTCACACGTTGCGCTACGAATTATTCCGTAGCGACGGGCAAGGCTTTGTGTCTGTTGGCACCTTTCCAACCGACGAGCGCAGTTTTTATGACAGCCAACCCGATGAGGTACATCCCTGCTATTATGTGGAGGCCATTGACAGTTTAGTGTTTCCGGACGGCAGTATCGATGTAGTTCGGCGCAGGTCGAATGTGGTGTGTTTGGATCAGCCATCTCAGCTTTATGTACCTAATGCCTTTGCCCCTGGTGGTGTAAACCATGAGTTCAAGCCGCTGATCAATGCAGAGGCCATACTGAGTTACAGGATGATGATTTTTAACCGATGGGGGGAACTGATTTTTAGTACCAACGATCCTGCCCAGGGATGGGACGGCACTTATGGGGGATCGGTCATGCCGCAGGGGGCTTACGCGTATATCATCGAGCTTACGGACGGCCAAGGTAAGCGGGTTGAAGCGAAGGGGACGGTCTTGCTGCTGCGTTAAGCATCAAATGATTTTGATGTTTCCGTTCTGGGTGCAGGCAGGCCGCTATGTTTTTGCTGCTTTAAGGGCTGCTGTGAAAAAGAGAATTTTTATTTATCAAAAAGAATATCATCTATTTTTTATAATGCAGCTGCTTTCAGTTGTTGCCAGAGGATCTCTTTGAGTTTCGTGAGGTTATAGCCGGTATGAGCCGAGATGAAAATGGCGGGTATGTTTTGAGGTAATTCCTTCAATAACAAATGTTCAAGTTCGCGGTCGATCAGGTCGGCTTTGCTGATGGCCAACACACGGGGCTTATGCAATAGTTCGGGATTGTAGGCGCTGAGTTCTCTGAGCAAGACCTGGTAGTGTTCGGATATGGAAGGAGCATCGGCAGGGATAACGAAAAGCAGGACGCTGTTTCGCTCGATGTGGCGCAGGAAGCGCAGGCCAAGGCCTTTGCCCTGATGGGCACCTTCGATAATGCCGGGCAGGTCGGCCATGATGAAGGAGTGGTCGTGGTAAGAAACAATGCCAAGTTGAGGGACAAGGGTAGTGAAAGGATAGTCGCCGATTTGCGGTTTAGCAGCGGTAAGAGCTGCCAGCAATGTGGATTTGCCTGCATTGGGGAAGCCAACCAAGCCGACATCAGCCAGCAGCTTGAGTTCAAGGATCTTCCATCCTTCTTCCCCGGGTTGACCGGCGGTAGCCTGCGTAGGAGCCTGATTGGTGGGTGATGCGAAGCGGGCATTGCCAAGTCCGCCTTTGCCGCCAAGGCAAAGGATGTGTTGTTCGCCATCATGAGTTATTTCAAAGAGGATTTTTCCGGTATCGGCATCGCGGGCTATAGTCCCCAGGGGTACGTCGATGATGACATCGTCACCTGAGGCACCGGTGCGGCATTCACGGCTGCCCGATTGACCGTGAGGAGCGTGGATGTGCTTGCGGTAACGCAAGTGGAGTAACGTCCATAGGTTGCGGTTGCCACGAAGGATGATATGGCCACCGCGGCCACCGTCGCCGCCATCGGGTCCGCCTTTGGGCATGTATTTAAGCCGTCGGAAGTGGACGACGCCATTGCCACCGTGGCCGGCGCGGCAGTAGATGCGAACCTGATCAACAAAATTGGACTCTTCAGCCACCGTTGTTGGTCAGGAAGCGGTCAATGACGGAACACAGCCGTTGATGCACTTCACCGATAGTACCTTCACCAGCGATGGTATAAAGCAGACCATGTTGCCGGTAATAGTCAGCCAAGGGTAGGGTTTGTTCTTTATAGACGTTTAAGCGGTTTTGGATGACCTGCTGGCTGGTGTCGTCGGTTCGGCCTGAGGTAGCACCGCGCAGCAAAATGCGGCGAATGACTTCTTGGTCGCTGACCTGCAGGGATAAGACGGCACGCAGGGGTTGACCGGAAGTGCGCAGGTAATCGTCGAGCAACTGCGCCTGTGTAACGGTACGCGGGTAGCCGTCAAAAAGTAAGCCGCGGATGGCAGGACTGCTGCTGCGCTGGATTTCTGCCACCAGCACCTGAAAAGTGAGTTCATCGGGGACGAGTCGCCCTTCGCTCAGGTAGGAGCTGACTTGTTGACCAAGGGGGGAATGGTTCTGAATTTCCCGACGGAACACATCGCCGGTTGAGAGGTGCAGGAGCTGGTAGCGATCGCGCAGCAAAACAGCCTGAGTGCCTTTACCGCTACCGGGAGGGCCAAACAGCACGAGGTTGATCATATAAAAAAATTCCAAATGAGTTGTGCTCAAGAAATTTTGGCGTACAGGTCAGGGAGGTTTCTGCCGAGGCCGTCGTAGTCCAGGCCATAACCGACCAAAAAATCGTTGGGAACCTGAAAGCCGACATAGTCAATATGGAGGTGGTATTGAAGGGCAGCAGGTTTCAGCAACAGGGCAGCAATGGCGATTTGAGAGGGGCGCTGGGCACGTAAGTGGTGAAGCAATTCATATAAGGTTTTTCCGGTATCTATGATGTCTTCCAGGACGATGATCACGCGATCTTGCAAGGGGCGGTCCAAACCGATGGGCATGCTGACTTGATTGGTGGAGGAGGTGCCGCGATAGGAGGCGAGTCGGATAAATGAAACTTCACAGCGCAACTGAATGTTTCGAAGCAGGTCAGCGGCAAACATGAAGCAACCGTTGAGGATGCCCAGAAACACGGGTTGTTGTCCAAAGAAGTCGCGGTTGATCTCATCGGCCATTTGGGCCACACGCTGCACGATTGCCTGGTGAAGCAGGAAGCGGCGGAAGCGCAAATCGTGCAGTTGGATTTCGTTCACGGCATAAATGTAGCAAAGCGGGTTTAAGACATCGGGTCATTCCTTTTCAATTTGGATTGGGCTGATGGCGGCCTGGCGTGCTGGATACCACGCTGCCAGCAAGGCAATAGCAACCACAGTAGCAAGAACGAGCAGCAGATCGGAGCCATGCACTTCAACGGGATAAGCATCAATCACGAAGGTGCCGCTCATGCGCAGCAAGGAGAACTGTTGTTGCAGCCAAACCAGTACCAAAGCCAGGGCCATGCCGATGAGCAGGCCCAACAAAGCGATAAGCAGCCCTTCAAACAGGAATATTTTGCGGATGATGGGGACATGAGCACCCAAGGCTTTAAGCATACTGATGTCGCGTTTCTTCTCGATGACCAGCATGCTAAGTGAGCCAACCATGTTAAAGGAGGCTACCAACAGAATGAGGGTCAGGATAGCATAGACGGCCCATTTTTCTGTATTCATGACGCGGTATAGGGTTTCGTTTTGCTGAAAGCGGTTTTTAACGACCAAGTGAGGGGGCATGCGCTGAGCTAAGGCTGAAGCAACGGCAGAGACGTTGGCGCGGCTGGTTACGGAAATTTCTAATGCGGTGATTTGCTGGGTGTATCCCGTGAGCCGTCGGGCAAGGTCAAGGCTTACAAAGACGTATTTGTTGTCTATGTCTGCCTGAATGGAGAAGATGCCGGTGGGGCGAACGATTTCGCGATGGAAGGCATCCAGGGGATTAACCCAAGTGGTAATGTTTTTTTTCGGGATGTAAATACTGACGAGCGCAAATGGATCTTGAGGATGAACCCCCAGGGTTTGAGCAACACCCAAGCCCAGCACAGCATAATCGGAAATGGAGTCACGCACCAGAAAGCTGCCGTCAACAACAGCTTGGTCAATAGCAGTAACGCTGACATAGGCATCGTCAACACCTTTAATGGTCGTGATTGCCTGTCGGTCGCCGGCAATGAGCAGGGCATTTTCCTCAATGACTCGGCTGATGGACTTGATTCCCGGGATGGCCTGCAGATCGGCTAGAAAAGCCGAGTCGGCGATAAAACTTTTGCCCACGGAAGCTTCAATAACAAATTCAGGACTAAACGCATTGTATAAGGAAATGACCAGGCTGCGAAAACCGTTAAAGACCGATAGGACCAGGATCAAACCAAGGGAACCTATGGCAATGCCGGACACGGAAATCCAAGAGAGGATATTGATTGCAGACGAGGATTTCCGCGAAAAGAGGTAGCGGCGTGCAAAAAGCCAGGACAAGTGCATGGGGGGCCAGCAAGTCAGCTTTTCTTGATTTGCTTAAAGAGTTCTTCAAGATGAAAGACGTGATCCAAAGTCTTATCCAGTACAAATTGAAGCTCGGGGATGCGGCGTACGCGATTGCGGATGCGTCGACCTAAAAGCATACGAATTTCAGACTGATGTTCTTTGATTTGATCCAAGTAAGCTGCCGGGTCGGAAACCTTAAACAAGCTCAGGTAGATACGGGCTATGGAAAGGTCGGGCGACATGCGCACTTCACTGATGGTGAGTAAGGCCGGGCCGGCGGGGTGTTGCCAATCCTGGCGGAAGACTTCGCTGAGTGCCTGTTGCAGCAAGCTAGCCACTTTTTGTTGGCGCACGTTGGTCATGGTGCAAAGCTGAGCATAAAAGTGAAAATGCCGGCAGCCCGACAGAACCGCTCCTGTTTTTCTAATTTGAGGGCTTACGGGCATCTTTGAACTCGGAATGAAGACTTATTTACGGCTGCTGGGCTTTGCAGGGCGCTGGCTGCACTATCTGCCGGAATACATCGCAGTAGTGTTGCTGAGTGTAATTTTTGGAGCAATCAATTTTTCATTACTCATACCACTACTTAATGTGATGTTCGGGCAGGCGGAGGCCGGGGCCGTGCAGTCGTTTCCCGAACCATCGTTGTCGCTGAGCTATGTGACTGCTCTGTTTCAATACTGGTTTCAACGTATTCTGCAACAACAGGGGCAAATCGGTGCGCTGACGTTTGTGTGTTTGGCCATGTTGAGTTGCGTGGTGTTGGCTAATCTATTTCGGTATTTGGGGCAGCGCATTTTGGTACGCATGGGCACGCGCTTGATTCAAAATATGCGTCGGGCCGTATATGAAAAGTTGCTGATGGCTCATGCAGCATTCTTCCACCGGCAGAAGAAAGGGGACCTGCTGAGTGTTTTGTCGCACGACATTCAAGAAGTAGAGCATTCATTAGTCACGACTATTCGGGTGTTTTTCCGAGAGCCACTGTCCATCCTTGCCTATTTGACGTTGCTTTTTCTGATTTCCCCGAAGCTGACGCTGTTTACCATACTGACGATTCCGGCTGGTGCAGCTGTAATTGGATGGGTGACGCGGCGTTTGCAACGCTATTCAGGTCAAGTGCAGCCGATGTTGGGCCAGGTGCTCAGTCATGCCGAAGAGACGGTCAGCGGGGCCAAGGTGATTCGAGCTTACGGTGCTGAACAGCAGCGGCTGTGGGAATTCGAGCGACTCAATGAGGGGTCGAGGCAGCTGGCCAAACGAATTCAAAACCTCAAGGAATTGGCTTCGCCTTTGTCAGAAACACTGGCGGTTTTTGTTGTAGCCGTCATCGTTATATATGGCGGCACTTTAGTGCTGAAAGGAACCGAGGGGCTCACGGCCAGTGCGTTCGTTGCTTACATAGCTGTTTTTTCTCAGTTGATACCGCCAGCCAAGAATCTCACATCGGCAGTATCGAACATCCAGCGGGGCTTGGCAGCTGGTCGTCGCATTTTGCAGTTGACGCAGACACGCGTAGAACTTCATGAAGCCGCAGATGCTATTGCTAAAGACAGTTTTGATGAAGCAATCGAATACCGAAGTGTTTCGTTTGGATATGAACAACAGCGGTATGCTTTGCGGCAAGTTTCGGTGCGCATTGAAAAAGGCAAGGTGATTGCTCTGGTAGGGCCTTCGGGAAGCGGCAAGACCACGTTTGCCGATTTGCTACCCAGATTTTATGATCCCACGGAAGGCCAGATTTTGTTGGATGGGGTTGATCTGCGCCGATTGCGTTTACGGGATCTACGTAAGCTCATCGCTATTGTTACCCAGGATGCCGTACTGTTTCATGATACGGTGCTTCGCAACATCACTTTAGGGGATGAGCGGCCGGATCGGGAGCGGGCGATAGCGGCGGCGCGCTTGGCCCATGCCCATGATTTTATCATGAATCTGGAGGGGGGGTACAATGCAGTCATCGGAGACCGAGGCATGCGGCTTAGTGGAGGCGAAAGGCAACGGCTCACAATTGCGCGTGCCATTTACAAGAATGCGCCCATATTGATTTTGGATGAAGCCACCTCATCGCTGGATGCGGCCTCGGAACAATTGGTGCAGGAGGCTTTGCAACGGCTGATGGCCAACCGTACCAGCATCGTCATTGCACACCGTCTTTCTACCATACAGCGGGCAGATGAAATACTGGTGTTGGAGCATGGTCGGATCGTAGAGCGCGGAACGCACGACACCTTGATGCAACAGCGTGGGCTTTATTACCGACTGGTTTCGTTGCAAAAGTTCTATGACAAAAGTGGGCAAACGATAGCCACCAATCTTCAGGCCTGAATTGTGCGGCGTACCTTTGGCACTGATGGCTACTGCGTTACAATCATTTCGTCTGGCTGCACGAAAGGCAGGTACGGATCATGAATTACACCGTAAGCTCAACTTTAATATTCAGCAATACGATAAAAAAGTTAAAGAAGGCAAAAAGCAGTTTACCGACCTGCTGTTAGCCAGCCAGCGGGCGAAAAATTTAAAGTGGAAAGCGCTTGAGCAATTAGACAAGCTGCTGTTGGAATTCGAGGCCAATATCACGAGGCGTGGGGCAAGAGTTGTTTGGGCAGAAACAGCCAAAGATGCATTAAACGAAATAGCCTCAATTGTCAAGCGAATTCGGGCTCGCAGTGTGGTCAAGTCCAAAAGCATGACTACCGAAGAACTTCATCTTAATGATTTTCTGGAGCGTTTAGGGGTTGAAGTCGTCGAGACCGATTTGGGAGAATACATTCAACAATTAGACGGAGAGCCACCTTTCCACATCGTTACACCGGCCATGCATAAAAGCAAGGAAGATGTGGCCCGGGTGTTTCATGATAAGCTGGGCACACCGCTCACTCTTACGCCTCAGGAGCTTACCATGGAGGCCCGGCAACGGCTTCGTGAAAAATATCAGCGAGCCGATATTGGAATTACCGGGGCCAACTTTATTCTGCCGGATATCGGTGGGGTATTGATTCTGGAAAACGAAGGCAATGCCCGCTTGTGTGTCACTTTTTCCAAGGTGCATATCGTAGTGGTTGGTATAGAAAAGGTGATTCCTTCAATTTATGATTTATCCTTGTTTTTGCCCTTATTAGCGACTTATGGCACAGGCCAAAAAGTGTCGGTATATAACACAATTTACACCGGCCCCCGACAGGAATATGAAACAGATGGGCCCCAGGAAATGGTTGTCATTTTGCTGGACAATGGCCGCAGCCGGCTGTTGGCGCAATTGCCGCAGCGCGAAGCTTTATATTGCATTCGCTGCGGCGCCTGCTTAAATGCTTGTCCGGTGTACAAGAACATCGGAGGGCATGCCTACCAAACCACTTACAGTGGACCTATTGGCAAGGTCATCACACCGCATTTGCTGGGTATGAAAGAGTACCGACATTTAAGTCAGGCGTCCTCGCTGTGCGGCAATTGCACGGAAGTGTGCCCGATGAAAATTAACTTGCATCATTTGCTGGTAATCAACAGGCATCAAGCTGTGCTTCAAGGGTATGGTAGTTTCTACGAGCAAATGAGCTGGAAAATCTGGCGGCGCATCATGCTTTCCCGACGATTAATGAATTTGGGCAACGCTGCTCTTAAAAATGCCGGCATGCGTCTGCTATTTCGCAAATCGTGGGGCTCTTACCGAACTATGGTGACCTTTCCTTCCAAATCGTTCAATCAATTGTGGAGGGAAAAGAACGGTCAATGAATTTTTCAGGTTTTCGTTTGATTTTTTGAATAGCTGCTTTTTCCGCATAAATTCTTTGGCCGCAGGTACATGCACTATTTTCGCAAGGCAAGGTGAAATTCCATGGTTGTGTCGTTTTGCGCAAAAAATTTACCTATATGACCTTTTGGAAGTTCAAGTGCTTTTTGATTACAACGATTGTGTCAGTATTCGGCTTATTGACGAAGGCACAAACAGTCATTATTCCGGCCAACAATGCCAACGATTCCAGTGACAACCGACCTTTCGGATGTTACTGGGGTTATGAGCGCACGCAAATCCTGTTGTTGCAGAGTGAATTAGGCAACACCAACTACGTTACGGAAGTTGGATTTTTCGTTAACGCGGTCAACAGTCCAGCAGCCAGTACACCAGTAGTTATTCGGATGAAGTCCAGCACGGCCACGACCCTCACGTCGAACACATATGCAGCAGCCATCAGCGGTTCGACAATCGTTTGGTCGGGAAACATCACGGCATCAATGCTGAGTGCTAACAACTGGGTATCTGTTCCTTTGACGACAGCATTTTATGTTGGAAATGCCAATCTGGAAATTTTTGTTGAAACCAATTACGGTGCATATGGGGGTGAAGCAGTAACGGCTAAGCAATTCCGTCAAAGTCTTGGTGCAGCACAATGTCAGTTTTGGTACAATGATTTAAGCGAACCTAAGGATTATGGCACAGTGCGCAACATGCGTCCAAACGTGCGGTTGAAGTTTGAGCCTGCGTGCAGCGGAACACCCACGGCAGGCACTGCTGTTGCTTCGGTTAATCCGGTATGCAAAGACAGCCTTTTTGTGCTGAGCCTTTCAGGAGTAACCAATATAGGTGGGCTCACCTTCCAATGGCAATCGTCCAGCAATGGCACCAACTACACCAACATCAGCGGAGCCACCGGAGCCACCCACACTTTATCGCAAACGTCGGCCAAATTTTATCGGTGTCAGGTTACCTGCAGCCTGTCGGGTCAGTCCGCTACCTCGGCAGCGGTGCAGGTGACCATGAAGCCCCATTACAATTGCTATTGCCCTTCGTATGCTTTCAGCAGTCAAGACAGCAAGATTGATTCGGTGAAGTTGGGCACCTTGGTGAGCGGAAGCAGCAGCACGCAGTGCGAAACATATACCGACTACACCTCATTGCCGGCACCTGTTCTGACGCCGGGAGTGCCGCAGAAGCTTCGCGTGGTCAATGGCTCTTGCTCGGGCCAAGCTTTTGATGTTTACTTAAATGTTTATATTGATTATAATCAAAACGCTGATTTTGGTGGGGGCAACGAACTGGTGTACAGCGGAGGGCCGGTGTCGCAGCTCAACGGCTTTGGCGACATTACGTTTGTTATCCCTACGACGGTAGCTTCCGGACTGACGCGCATGCGCTTGGTATTGTCTGAACAGGATCCGGCAAGCTATTGTGGAGGTTACACCAGGGGGGAAACCGAAGATTACCTGGTGCAGATAGCCGCACTGACGCCGTGCAGCTCTACGCCTTGGTCGGCCGGTGCCACGGTGGCTTCTCCTGCTGCTGTATGCAGTGGCAAAAGCGTGGTGCTCTCATTAGACAATTATCCGACTGTTTCCGGGCTGTCGTATCAGTGGCAGTTCTCTTATGACAACATCAGCTGGACTTCCATCACCGGTGCCACTTCATTGATATATACCGTTGCGTCCGTTACACAAAACACCTATTATCGTTGTCGAATTTCTTGCTCGGGAGGTCAGACCCAGAACTCTGCTCCGGTATTGGTACCCTTGCAGCCATTTTATTATTGTTATTGCGCTTCTCATGCTTTGCAGCCGGAGGACACCAAAATAGACACGGTGCTGCTGAACAATCAGGTCTATGCATCGTCGCCACAAAAATGCGAGGTATATACTCCTCATGCGGCTCCGGTTGATGTTTATTTAAACGCACTCAATACCATTGAAATTGCCAACGGCACGTGCACAGGCGACTGGTATCCGGCATGGCTAAGCGTGTATGCTGATTTTTCTAAAGATGGTGATTTCACCGATGGCGGCGAGCTGATTTACTCATCAGGACCTATCAGTTCTGCCAACAGCATACCTGTAATCAGCTTTCAACCACCAGCGGGTACCACAACGGGGCTGACAGGCCTGCGTATCATATTACATGAAGCCAGTGGCGCACCGTCACCCTGTGCGGTGAATAATTATGGTGAGACGGAGGATTTTGTCATTAATCTGGTAACCTTGCCTCCGTGTGTTGAACCACCTACGGCGGGAACTGCTTCTGCATCGGTAGTGGAGGCGTGTAGTTTTGAGTTTCCCCTTCAAAACATACAATTAACTCTTACAGGCAACAGCAGCGGTATAGGTCAGACATATCAATGGCAACAATCTTTCGACGGAGTTGTCTGGACTGACATTCCGGGCGCCACAGCTACGGTTCATTTTGTTACCGTCACGCAATCAACCTACTACCGTTGCAAAGTCACGTGCAACAATACTACCGTTACTTCCAATGAGGTTTTTGTACACATGATTCCTGAGCCTAGCGGCAATACCACTGCCAACCCCATTGTGGTTAATTCGTTTCCCTTCAGCTACAGCGGTACCAATCAAGCGAGTCACTGTTACACCGACGATTACACAGGACCGAACAATCAGTCGGCGCCTGATGTGTTTTTTCTGGTTCCCCTAACGAAGACAGGCACCCTGAAAGTTTCCACATGCAATGGGAATGACCTGAACACGTATATCCATCTTTTGGATGCCGATGGAAATCACTTAAATAGCAATGACGATAACGGGCCTTATTGCACCGGCCCCTTAGCGTCTGATAGTTTACATCATATTGGTGATGCTACCAACTATCTGGTAGTGGTCGAGGGCTACGATATGAGTGAAGGAGCTTTTGTGCTAGAGCTCGCTTTCAGTCCAGATACGGTGGTGGGGATGAGTGATGAAAGCCGCGCCGTTTACTTGAGTGTGTTTCCCAATCCGAACAACGGAGTATTCGTTCTGAGCGGCCAGGTCACTGCAGCTGACCAGGAACCGGTGGGTGTGATCGTAACCAACTCATTAGGGCAAGCGGTGGTTCATACCTCTGTCGAAGGGCGCGCCGGTTTTCTACATCAGCTCATTCAGCTTCCTGAAGGAGCAGGCAGGGGCACGTACTTAATCACCGTGCACACTGCTTCAGGGCTTTATCGTACGCTTATGATGGTTGTGGGTAATTAAATGATCTAACGCTTGAGGTAGCCATCCGGGCTCTCCTCTTCGAGCCGACCATATGGAGGTGATGTATGTTTTCAGATCATTAAAAAAACAAATAAATTGTTTTTGTAGTTGGCCATAATGGAGTAGCAAGGGAAGGTGTGCCTGTTGCCAATTCGGTCGTGCCGCCATGCGGTAGCTTAAGCGCTGCAGGGCCAAATGAACCCCTTCAACGGTAGCGTAACTGGTCAACCAGTCATCTGATTTCATGTGCTCAAGCATGCGGCGATTGCGTTCCGGCATCAAACTCTTGTGGGTTTCCAATACAGTGTAAACGACCTGAGCAAAAGCATCAAGGGAGATTGAGCAATAAGCAGTCCAATGCACAGCCAAAAAATGATCATAATATAGATCCACGATGATGCTGCTGTAGCGACCGCAGGTAGGGCGCACAAGCTGCTTGCTTTGGCTGACAAGCGGATGGGTGTCCGTGTACGTATCAATGTCGCGATGCATGAGAATACCTTCAGCAATGGAAGGAGGGTACTGCACGTAGCGACGGCCTTTGACGGAGTCGGCAATAAAATTTCCCACCATCAGAGCAACGGAATAAGACGACAAATAGAAATGAGCCAGGTGATTCATCCCTACAAACCAGCATTGCCTAGGATCGGCAAACCTTTTAAGCATATCAAAGGTAGAGTGACATGAGTTGATTTTTCCTTATCCGCATCCATGACAGTTTGGCCTCATTCTAAATTCGCAACACTGCAGTAGAGCGGCGCAATGAACTGGTGTTTTACCCGAGGGACAACGTACCCATGCATGCTTGTCCTACTTTTGATGGGGATGGCAGGCCAAGCCTGTGGTCAAAAAAAGCAAAGCGGCACCACTATGGAGGACTCTTTTCCTATCGTTAAGACAGAGGAAGAATGGAAACGGATATTGACGCCGGAGCAATACCGCATCCTGCGGCTAAAGGGTACCGAACGAGCCTTTAGCGGGACCTATTGGAACCATCATGCACCAGGGGTATATCGTTGTGTTGCTGATGGCCAAGTGCTTTTCCGCTCTGAAGACAAATTTGATTCAGGGACAGGATGGCCCAGCTTTACCAAACCGGCCAGTGAAAATGCGATCCAGGAATTTCCGGATTACAGCTATGGGATGGTGCGCACTGAAGTTGTGTGCAGCCGTTGTGGCGGGCATTTAGGTCATGTGTTCCCTGATGGACCGCCGCCTACGGGGTTGCGCTATTGTATTAACTCAACGGCCCTGAAGTTCGAACCACATCGTGGTGAATAGGTCATTGATTTTCACAGGGACAGGCTTGAACTAATTTTGCGGCCCCAAATCAGGGGCGTCATGTCGCTTGTAGTTGATGTAGTTATCCCTGCTTTAAACGAAGAATTGTCTATTGGCAAGGTCGTTGGTGAACTGGATCGAAAGCTGGTGCGCCATGTAGTAGTCGTGGACAATGGCAGTACCGATCGTACGGCACAAGTGGCGCAAGAGGCAGGGGCCGTGGTTTTACAGGAAGCCCAGCGAGGCTACGGTGCAGCTTGCCTGCGGGGGTTGGCATATCTCGATAAGTTGACCCCAGCTCCTGATGTGGTAGTTTTCTTAGATGGCGACTATGCCGATAATCCCCAGGAACTTTCGCAGTTGTTAGCTCCCATAGCGGTGGGGTCAGCCGACTTGGTGATAGGGACAAGGCAAACTACCGAGCGTGGCTCTTTAACCGTGCCCCAACGTTTTGGTAATTGGTTAGCTACACTTCTCATCCGCTGGCTGTATGGTTATCGTTTCACGGATTTAGGACCCTTTCGGGCGGTTACTTGGTCAGCTTTGCGCCGGCTTCAGATGTCCGATCGGAATTATGGCTGGACAGTAGAAATGCAGGTAAAAGCTGCCAAGTTGGGCTTGCGCTGCCAGGAAGTGCCAGTTTCCTACCGCCGGCGGTTGGGCCGTTCAAAGGTCTCAGGTACGTTGACTGGCACGGTTGGGGCGGGCTATAAAATCATGTACACCATTTTCAAATATGCATGGTCATGATGCCCATCACTCATGCTTTGATTTTCGTAGCCTATAGCTTAGCAGCATTGTTCTTGCTGGGATACAGTTTTGCACAGATACATCTTGTTTTTTTGTATTTGAGAAAAAAGAAAAAAGCGGAAAGTTCCTCCGCCAGATCACTGCCGGACCCTTTACCCCGAATTACGGTGCAGTTGCCGATTTATAATGAGATGTATGTAGTGCGGCGGTTGCTGCGGGCAGTGGCTGCCTTACAATATCCCCGTCATTTGTTGGAGGTTCAGATTTTGAATGACTCAACCGATGAAACGTCGACGTTGATCGAAGAGTCGTTGCCGGAATTACGCCAACAGGGTCTGAATGTGCATCATTTGCGCCGTACGGAACGACGGGGGTTTAAGGCGGGAGCCCTTGCTTATGGCCTGCAACATGCGCAGGGAGACTTTATCGCCATTTTTGATGCCGACTTTGTGCCGGCGCCTGATTTTCTCCTAAAGGCCTTACCCTATTTTGCAGATCCGCAGGTAGGAGTGGTACAGGCCCGCTGGGGTCACTTGAATCGAGACTATTCGTTATTGACGGAGTTGCAAGCTATGGCGCTGGATGCTCATTTCACGATAGAACAAGCTGGGCGTAATGCCGGCGGATTGTTCATCAATTTTAATGGAACTGCTGGCCTTTGGCGCAAAACAACTATTACGGATGCAGGGGGGTGGCAAGCTGATACTTTAACGGAAGATCTCGATCTCAGTTATCGTGCTCAGCTGAAGGGTTGGAAGTTCATCTATCTTGAAGATTTGATTGTACCTGCAGAGCTGCCGGTAACCATGGATGCCATCAGAAGCCAACAATTTCGCTGGAACAAGGGAGCTGCCGAATGTGCGCGCAAACATGTGCGGGCCATTTTATTGCAACCGATGCCGTGGCGCATTCGCCTTCATGCCCTCTTTCACTTACTCAACAGCAGCGCTTTTGTGGCCGTATTGACCCTGGCGGTCTTTAGCCTTCCCCTGATGATGATCAAACCCCTTTATCCGGATCATGTGATCTGGTCGGTGTTGTCTGTTGTTTCTTTAGTGTCCTGTTTAAACTTCGCTGTGTTCTTTTACCATAGCAAACGCGCGCAAAACTTAGAATCCTTTTCGATAAGTCGCTTTTTGAAAAAATATATTTTACTGCTCTGTGTATATTTAGGACTGTCGCTTCACAATGCATTGGCGGTGGTGGAGGGTTTTCTCGGGCGTCATTCTGTATTCGAGCGCACGCCCAAGTTTAACATCATCAGCCGAAACGATGATTGGCGTCTGAACCGCTATTTAAATCCGCGCATCAGCCTCAAGATTATTGTCGAAGGTTTATTGGGTGTTGTTTACGCTGCAGCCATCGTAGTATCGGCGCTGTCGGAGCAATGGATGATGGTGCCTTTCTATATCTTGCTTAGTGTAGGTTTTCTTTTTGTTTTTGCGACTTCCATCGCGCATGCACGTCGGCCGCTGGCGATCCGGATGGCTTAGGTATGGCCTGGTGGCTTGCGCATGGCTTTTGTCTGTAGGTGGGCATGCTGTCTTGGCTTATTGCGTCCGGCGCGAACAGTTTTACTTGTTGGTGGGCTTATGGTCAATACTTTTTGTATTGTATTTTGTTATATTAAGAAATGCTCTACAGTTAAATCTATGGGTGCTTACTGTCGGTGCGGTTGTGCTACGCTTGGTGTACTTGAAGGCCGTGCCGGCGCTCAGCGATGATTACAACCGGTTTCTGTGGGATGGGCATTTGTGGCAACTGGGGATCAATCCTTACGCTCATCGTCCTGTGGATTTAATGGCGCAGAACCGGGAGTTGCCAGCACCCTTACCATCTTTGTTTGCGGGCCTGAATTCGCCATTGTACTACACGGTTTATCCCCCGCTGTTGCAATATGTGTTTAGGCTTTCAGCCCTAACAGGTCCAGACATCGAACAGGGCATCATGGTCCTGCGAGCGGTGGTTGTGCTGGCGGAAACGGGCACTTTGCTGTGCTTGCCAGGGTTGCTGCGGCGTTTGGGCTTGCCGGCTTCGCGGACTTGGTGGTACGGCTATAATCCCCTGATCATTACTGAGCTCACGGGAAATCTGCATATGGAAGGGTTGATGATTTTTGCAATAACTATAGCGCTTTGTTTTTTGTTGCTTGGACGTAAGCCCTCAGCAGCAGTCGCCTGGGCGGCAGCGGTGGCTGTAAAGCTGTTGCCGCTGATGTGGTTGGCCTTTCTGCCAAAACGTATGCGTGGATACAGCATACTTTTCGGTTTTGCTGTGGTGGCCTTGGTTGCGCTTTCATTTCTCCCTTTTGCAGAGATCGTTTCCGCAAAGAATCTAGGGCAGTCGTTAGATTTATATTTCAGAAAATTTGAATTCAATGCAGGGATCTACGGCTTTGTGCGTTGGATTAGCACACAGTTGTACGGATACCATCACATCGCTACCACAGGACCGTTGCTGGCATTGCTTGCGGCAGTGTTGATCGGAGCGTTGGCCGTGACGGAACGCCACGCCGACATGACCCGTCTTCCCCGGATGATGCTGCTTTCCCTAACGATTTATTTGCTTTGTTCGCCTGTAGTGCATCCGTGGTATTTAGCTACGTTGGTGGCCCTGGCGCCCATGGCCGGAGTGTATTTTCCGCTGGTATGGTCGGCAGCGGTGGTGGTTTCGTACGCAGCCTACCGGCAACAGCCGTATGAGGAAATAGGCTGGCTGGTGGCGCTGGAGTATGTGCTGGTGGGCGCAACCATGGTTGCCGATTATGTTCGAAGCATAAAGGTGAGCGGGAAAGAGCCCAGGGAACCAGCTGCTGCAGCAGGCGAGGTTTAAACAAACCGATCGCCCTTCTTGAGCCGGACATCCATGATTATTTCTTTAATACGTTGTTCCTGTTCGCGGCGACAGATCATGAGCACTTCCTCTGTATCTACCACGATAAAATCTTCCAACCCTTCTAGGACAACCAGTTTATGGTCGGGAACCATTACCATGCAATTCTGGGCGTCGTAAATCATAACGTTTTTCCCTTTGACGGCATTGCCCAAATAATCTTTAGGAAAAGCTTGATATAAGGAAGCCCAGGTACCCAGGTCGCTCCAACCGAAGGCAGCCGGTATGACCATGACGTTGCGGGCTTTTTCCATGATGGCCGTATCGATGCTGACGTTGGGACACAGGGAATAAGCACGCGAAATAGCAGCCGGCTCCTCGGCTGTGTTGATGAATCGTTTGATTTCCTTAAAATACTGTATCACTTCGGGCAAGTAGTGCTGGTACGCATTCAGCAGGCTGCGCAGGTTACTGATGAATATGCCGGCATTCCACAGAAAATCACCGCTGCGGTAAAATACATTGGCGATTTCTTGAGGAGGTTTTTCGACGAAAGTTTTAACCTTGAAAAGCCCTTGCTCTTCACGGTCTTCTAAAAATTGAATGTAACCGTAGTTGGTATCAGCACGGGTAGGCCGAATCCCCACGGTGATGATGAAGTCTTTCTTTTCCGCCGCTTTAAAGGCAGCAGTTACGGTCGTGGCAAATTTGTCTTCTCCAAGGATAAAATGGTCAGCAGGAAAAAAGCCAACACAAGCGTTGTTGTCATGGTAAAACAAGCGTAAGGCACTATAGGCGATGCAAGGTGCCGTGTTTTTACGATAAGGTTCCAGCAGTAAGTTGGACGGAGGTAATTGAGGCAGCTGCGATCGGGAAATGTCTCCGTAATCCACATTGGTGATCACATAGATGTTTTGCGGTAAAAAAACGCGCAGCAGACGTTCGTACGTAAGTTGCAGCAACGATTTGCCGATGCCGAGGATATCTAAGAACTGTTTGGGAAGACCGGTTTTACTGTACGGCCAGAAGCGACTGCCGATACCGCCGGCCATGATTACGGCAAAGTAGTTGCGCTTCACAGCACGAAGATAGCAGCCGCGGTGTCACTACTTGGGAGCATCATGGCATCTTAGACTAAGCCTTCATGGAGTAAATCGTGCACATGCACCATACCAACGTAGCGTCCGCGGGAAGTCACAATCAATTGCGTGATTTTATGCTGGCGCATTAGTTCCAAGGCCCGTACTGCCAGTTCGTTTTCGTCAATAGTTTTAGGATTTCGGGTCATAACGTTGCGGGCCAGCAGTCCATCGAAGTTGGGATGGTTTTCCATGAGGCGGCGCAAGTCTCCATCGGTGATGATACCGGCCAGCCGGTCACGGGCGGTCAAGACGGCGGTAGCTCCTAAACGCCCGGAGGTGATGGTCAGGATCACATCTTTAATGGAAGCATCAAGACGCACCGCTGGCGCAGGGTGGCGGGGATACAAATCGCGGACGCGCAGGTAAAGGCGTTTCCCCAGTGCCCCACCCGGGTGAATGCGTGCAAAGTCAGCAGCAGTAAATCCGCGCAGCTTCACCAAAGACATGGCCAGAGCGTCGCCTAAGGCCATCTGTGCTGCCGTACTGGCCGTAGGAACCAGGTTATTGGGACAGGCTTCACGAGCCACTGTAACCGGCAAGATATAGTCGGCGTGGCGGGCCAAAAAACTGTTAGTGTTGCCCACCATGGCAATGACCTTATTTCCGTTGTGGCGTACCAGCGGCACCAGCACCCGTATTTCCGGACTCTCGCCGCTGTTGGAAATACACAGCAGCAGATCCTCGGGTTGAACCGAGCCCAAGTCGCCGTGAATGGCATCAGCAGCATGCAAAAACAGGGCGGGGGTTCCTGTGGAATTTAACGTGGCGACAATTTTCTGAGCTATCAGTGCGCTTTTGCCGATGCCGGTAACCACAAGGCGGCCGCGGCATTCATAAATCATGCGCACGACGGTAACAAAAGTTACATTAATCTGTCGTTTAAGACCAGCTACTGCAGCGGCTTCCGCGTCAAGCGTTTGCCGTGCTGTATGCAAAATGTCTTTGTCGTCTAAAGAAAGCTTTTTGGCCAATAAAAAAGAGCGTAATATTTTTGTAAAAGTATAAAAACAGCTATTTTTAATCGAAGTCGATTCTTCGATCACAAACCACGTCATTTTAACCTCAATGAAAAAACGCCAGCTGGTATTTGTAGGAAATGGATGTGTGTGTGCATTGGGATAAGTACAATGAAAAACTTGAATTCTCGTTATAATTCATTACACCCCTAAACGTGAGATAGGAGCAATGGGAAAAAAAAGTTCTGGAGCAGAAGTGAAGGAAGTAAAGGAGCCACGAGCCAGAAAAGGCCGTGCGGCAGCAAAAATTTCCTTAAACGGAAACGGGCAGAGCCTGAGTACCGCTTCGGTCCAAGACGAAGCGCCGCGTTCGTTACGGCCTGAACCGTTGCGTTTGCTCAACCCCGAGGTAAACCTGCTGCATGCTCTGCAGGAGCATTTCGGATTCGATCATTTTAAGGGAGAACAAGAGCGAGCCATTCGCAGCATCATTGCTGGAAACGACACCTTTGTCATTATGCCGACTGGAGGGGGCAAATCCCTCTGTTATCAATTGCCGGCATTGCTTGCGGAAGGTACGGCCATCATCATCTCTCCGCTGATAGCCCTGATGAAAAATCAGGTGGATGCCATCAGAGGCTACAGCACACGGGACGCCGTAGCCCATTTTCTCAACTCTACCTTGACCAAGCAGCAACAACGGCAGGTGAAAAAGGATTTGATGGAGGGCCATACCAAGATGCTTTACGTGGCTCCGGAAACCCTAACCAAAGAGGAAAACATCCGCTTTTTGAGTGAGCAGAAGATCTCTTTTGTGGCAGTTGACGAAGCCCATTGCATTTCCGAATGGGGACACGATTTCCGTCCCGAGTATCGTAAAATCAAAAGCATGGTGGAGGCCATGGGGCACCGTATTCCCATCATGGCCCTGACAGCTACAGCTACGCCAAAAGTGCAAAGCGATATCATCAAGAACCTGGGGATGATCAATCCTACGGTGCTGATTGCCTCATTCAACCGGCCCAACCTTTACTATGAAGTTCGGCCTAAGGTTAAACGCGACTTAGCCCTAAAGGAAATCGTTCGGTTCATCAAAAACCATCCGGGTAGTTCGGGAATCATTTATGTGTTAAGCCGAAAGACAACTGAGGAAATTGCTGAATACCTCACTGTCAACGGCATCAGAGCGGCTGCTTACCATGCCGGCCTTGAGGCGGCCGTTCGGTCGCAGCGGCAGGACCAATTTCTCCATGAAGAAATTGACGTCATCGTCGCTACCATTGCTTTTGGCATGGGCATAGACAAACCCGATGTGCGTTTTGTGATCCACTGGAACATGCCCAAATCTTTGGAAAACTATTATCAGGAAACCGGCCGGGCTGGGCGCGATGGACTGTTGGCCAAATGCATCGCTTATTACAACTATCACGACATAGAGAAGTTGGAAAAGTTCATGCGGGACAAAACGCAGAACGAACGCGAACTGGGCGGGCATCTGCTCATGGAAACAGTGGCATATGCCGAAACCTCTGTCTGTCGTCGTAAGTTTTTGATCCACTACTTCGGTCAACGTTACGAAGAAGATAATTGCGGAAACTGCGACAACTGCCTCCATCCCAAAGAACAACTGGAAGGCAAACAGTACCTTCAAGACTTGTTGCGCGTAGTTGATGCCATACACGAAAGCTTTCCTATTGATTACGTGGTGGACATTTTGTGTGGCAACAAGCACAATCAGGTCACCATGTTTCGCCACGACGAGTTGGAAGTGTTTGGTATTGGGAAGGACCACGACAGCCATTTCTGGAATTCCGTATTGCGGCAAGCTTTGCTGCATGACCTTTTGTTCAAAGACATTGAGAACTACGGCGTTATTCGCATCAGTGAAAAAGGGAGGCAGTTTCTGAAAAAGCCCTACAGCATTCCTATATCCATCAATCATGATTTTGATAATCTGGAAGACGCTGAGCCGGAGGGGGGTACAGGGGCTTTAGATCCGCAACTGCTGGCCATGCTTAAGGATTTGCGCAAGAGCGAAGCTGACCGGCTCAAGCTGGCTCCTTACATCTTGTTTCAAGACCCCTCGCTGGAAGAGATGGCTACGATGTATCCGACCAGCTTGGATGAGCTTATGCGCATTACCGGTGTAAGCCGAGGTAAAGCAGAAAAATTCGGGCGCCCCTTTGTGGAGCTCATCAAACGATACGTAGAGGAAAACGAGATCGAAAAACCCTCGGAACTCGTGGTGCGCAGTGTGGTCAACAAGTCAGCAAACAAAATTTACATCATCCAAAACGTTGATAAACGTATACCGCTGGAAACCATAGCGCAGGCAAAGAACATGAGTATGGCCGAGCTTATTCAGGAAATGGAATCCATCGTAGCTTCCGGCACGCGCCTCAACCTGGATTACTACATCAATGAACTCATAGATAAAGAAAGGCAACAGGAAGTTTTTGAATATTTCCGGACTGCCGCAAGCGATTCGGTCGAAGAGGCCGTGAATGCCCTGGGTAAAGAAAATTATACCTATGAGGAAATTCAATTGCTGCGGTTGAAGTTTTTAAGTGAAATCGCTCACTAAGCCGTTGCAGGCAAAGAGGACTTCATCAGAAAACGAATACGTCTGAAATTTAATTTTTCATAATGAGAAAGATTTTTATTGCTGTTGGCATCATCGTGGTGTTGTCGTTGGGTGCTTTGGTGGCAGTTCCTTATCTGTTCCGCGACACGTTGAAGGCCAAGGTGCAGGAAGCGTTAAACAGGCAGCTCGAGGCGAAAGTTTCGTTTGGCTCTGTAGGCTTATCGTTGATTCGTGATTTTCCTCAACTGAGCTTTTGTCTCGGCGACCTTACGCTCGTGGGTACCGGCCCTTTTGAAGGAGATACGTTATTGTATGCCGAAGAATTTCGGTTGGCGTTGTCCCTGTTTGATGTGTTGGGAGGCAAGCAAATAGGCATCCGCTCGGTTCGGGTACATCGGCCCTATGTGCAGCTGAAAATATTGGCAGATGGCCGGGCCAATTACGATATCCTCAAAACTGATACGGTAGACGCAGCACAGGAGCCATCTGAATATCGGGTATCCCTGCAGTCGTATCGCCTTAGCGAAGGGCGCATTGTCTATGACGATGCGTCCACCCGCACCTACATTCGATTGGATGGAGTTTCGCACAGCGGACGGGGCGATTTCACTCAGTCGGTTTTTGATTTGACCACGCAAAGTGACGTCAGTGGCCTGACGTTCCGCTATGATGGAGTTTCCTACCTCAATCAAGTACGGCTGAATGCCGAGGCTACCTTTCGAATCCATCTCGATTCATCCCTTTACACATTAAAGAAAAATGAATTTGTATTAAATGAATTGCCTCTGTCGCTGGACGGGTGGGTTGCGCTTCCGGAACAGGACGTGGTCATGGACTTGCGATGGGCATTAGGGCGCAGTGATTTCCGTAGCCTGCTGTCGCTGGTCCCCGGATTGTATTCAAAAGATTTTCGACACATCAAGGCTGAAGGAAAAGTGGCTGCCTCAGGACGCGTCTGGGGCACATACGGGGTAGACCGCATGCCTGCCTTCGAAGTCAGCCTTAAGGTGGAAAACGGACAGTTTCAATATCCGCAGCTTCCTCAAGCGGTACACAATGTTCACATAGACCTCAACATCAATAATTCCAATGGCCAACCCGATCAGACGGAGATTGATTTAAAGCAGCTTCATGCTGAATTAGGCAGCGATGTCGTCGATGCCCGCCTCAATGTCAAGACGCCGGTCAGCGACCCGAATGTAAATGGCATGATCAAAGGAATGCTCAACTTGGGTAATTTGAAAAATGTTATCCCGCTGCCGGAAGGCACTGATTTAAGTGGCATAGTGCGCAGTGATGTAATGCTGAAAGGCCGTTACTCAGCAATCGAACAGAAACGGTATGAGCAATTTGAAGCCAGTGGGCGCATTAAAGTGGAAAATTTATCGTACCAGGCCGCAGGCATGCCGGCCCTGAGCATTCCTGCATTGGACCTGGAGTTTCATCCGCATCAGGTTGCTTTGCAACGCTTGCAAGTACGTTCGGGAACCAGCGACTTCTCTGCTTCTGGCTACGTGGACAATCTGTTAGGTTATTACTTCCGCGATGAATTGCTCAAGGGTTCATTCCAGCTTACTTCCCAACTGATTGATTTGAATGAGTTCATGACGGGCACGGCTACCACGACCCAACCGCCCGATAGCGCTGCAATGGAGGTTTTACCAGTTCCGGCTAACATAAACTTTCAGGTACAGATGGAGGCGGGTCGGCTGTTGTACGAAAAATTAGAATTGAGAAATGTAAAAGGCATTTTATCCGTGCGCGATCAAATGTTGGAGCTGCAACAGCTGAGCTTCAGCACGCTGGGAGGAACCGTACGCATGAGCGGAAGCTACAATACCAAAAACCCCAGCGAGCCACAGATAAGTTATTCATTAAACATAAATAACATAGACATTCAACAAGCGGTGGCTGCCGTGAACTCAGTTGGTCAATTAGCACCCATAGCCCAAAGGGCAACTGGGCGTGTGGGCGGAGAACTAGCGGTTCATGGCAAGCTGGATAAGCACATGCAGCCAATCTTGATGTCGTTAAGCGGACATGGTCTGATCAGCGGTGATCAGATCTCTGTGAGCAATTTTGAGCCGTTGCAGCAATTGGCCGAAGCTTTGAAAATGACTGCATATCACCAGCTCAACTTGCCCCAAGTGCGCTTGTCGTTTCGCATGGAAAACGGGCGGGTACACGTAAGTCCCTTTGAAACATCATGGCACGGGGCTAAAAGTGTTATTTCCGGCAGCCATGGCTTGGATCAAAGTTTAGACTACTTAGTTCAGCTCAGCATACCCCGCTCGCAACTGCCCCCTGCAGCGGTTCAGGTGTTTTCGGCCGGTCTGGCTAAGGTGCAGCAAATGGCCGGAGCATCAGTTTCTTTACCCGATCCTGTGCAGGTGAACATAAAAGTCAGAGGTACGGTAGCAAAGCCCATCATCACGACTGATTTTCGGCAACAGGCAACCCAGGCTGCTGAAACGATGGTGCAGGCAGCAGAACAGAAAGCTCAAGAGAAGATCCAAGAAGTCAAAGCCGATCTGCGTGCCGAGGCTGATCGTATTCTGAAACAAGCCCAACAGCAGGCACAGCTGATTCGCCAGCAAGCTCAGCAGGCTGCTGACAAAATCAAAAAGGAGGGCTATGCGCAAGCCGACAAACTGGTTGCTGAAGCAAAAAATCCGATAGCTAAAGCAGCAGCGCAGGAGGCAGCCAAAAAGCTAAAACAGGAAACAGACAAGAAAGCTCAGGCTGTGTTGGATGCAGCAGAGAAAGAAGCTCAGAAGGTGCTTCAGGAAGCCCAGAAAAAGGCTGATGAATTGCTTAAATAAATGCGCCTAAAGCTTAGGCGTCGATTCTAAACCGGTGATCGGCCGAGCGTGCAGCGGTTGTATGATGTAAAGGGTACGTTCCAGCCGCCGAACCTGCGAGGTGTCTTTGCATTGATGCAATAAGGCGATGGCCGTCTTTTTCAACAAAGGGTGCACCCAGTGGGGCAGGAGTTCTACCAGAGGGGTAAGGGCAAAGCGACGACGGTGCAGGCGAGGATGAGGCAGAGATAATTCAGGGGAAGAGAGCACCAACTGGTCGTAAAGCAAAATATCAAGATCCAGTGCACGGGGCGCTCCGTTGGTGTCAGGGCTGCGGCCCGCGGCTTGTTCCAATCGCTTCAGAACAGCCAACAGCATCTGCGGCGACAGACTGGTTTCCAACAACACACCAACATTCAGATACCACGGCTGAGAACGTACGCCCCAAGGTTCGGTTTCATAAATAGAAGAAATCTTAATGATTCTTCCGACAACGTCATGCATCGCATTAAGGGCTTGTTGCAACTGTTGCTGTCGATTGCCCAGGTTGCTGCCGGCCAAAATCACGACCTGCATGAGTGGTTTACTGGTTTGCGAAAAGTGAAAGTTACTGTGGCGAGCCAAACCTTATAGCTCTTTTAATGCCAATGCCGAATGCGATGCCCCCGCCAGGCGTAAATCAAAATAATCAGATAGCAGGGCAACAACACAAGATATGCTGACTGGGCATTGAAGCGGTCGGCCAGATGGCCGTACATCAGGGGCAACAAGGCTCCACCCGCTATTGCCATAATGAGCAATGCAGAAGCCAATTTCGTGTAATTACCCAGGCCATAGAGGGCTAATGGCCAGATCGCCGGCCACATGACTGCATTAGCGAGGCCAAGCAGAGCTACACTGGCCACAGACCATGCCGGCGGCGTTACTACAATCAGTACAGAAAGCCCCAAACCCAACATGGCCGAATACAGCAGAAACTTTTCTTGACGGATCAGGCGGGGTATGGTCCATACGGCCAACAAATAGCCGCACAACATAGATAATAAAGTGAAGGTGGTAAAGGTTTTGGCGGTCTGCATAGAAAAGCCCAGTTCGATGCCATATGCGATAATGGTATCGCCGGCAATGACTTCTGCACCTACGTAAAAAAACAAGGCCACGACCCCCAATACCAAATGAGGATAATGCAATACCGAAGGCCGTTGCGGCAAGGGTTCGCCAACAGTTTCAGTCCCGGTCTGTGCCAAATCGGGAAGCGGCGAATAGCGCACCCAAAGCGCTAATCCCGCTAATGCCAGCGTCAAAAGCACATAAGGTGGAATTACTTTTAAAGCCAGTGCATCCAGCAAAGCTTGCCGCTCCACGGCACCGGCATATTTGAGCTGCTCTTGCAGTTTGTCAGCATTCGCCAACAGCACGCTACCCAAAAGGTAGGGGCTTATTGCTCCTGCTGTTTTGTTACAAATACCCATAATGCTGATGCGGCGTGCACCACTTTCTACAGGTCCCAACATGGTTACATACGGGTTTGCCGCTGTTTGTAATAAAGCCAGACCAGCGCCGGTGATAAACAGGCCCGTCAAAAACAGACCATAGGTGCGCAGGTAGGCGGCAGGAATGAATAATAAAGCACCAATCGCCATAACCATCAGGCCTAAGACCATGCCTTGTTTGAGATGCGTACGTTGCAAGACCCAGGAGGAAGGAATAGCCATTACGAAATAGGATATGTAAAAAGCAAAAGCGACCAGATAAGACTCTAGGTTGGATAATTCGCAAGCCAGTTTTAAGTATGGGATTAAGGCGGCATTAAGCCAGGTGACAAAACCAAACAAAAAGAAAAGGCCTCCCAAAAGCACAATGGGCCTTTTCCAAAAGGGCTGATCGGCGTTCACAATCATGGCCGAAAAGAAACGGCATCAACTGGCCATGTACAAGCAGTCGGGTCTGTATTTTTAAACGAACGTGGATTGGTCGTTGCTGATCCTGGCGGCGGGCATCAGCCAACGTTTGGGAGAAAACAAGATTTCCATTCCAATAGGACCCGCCGGCGAGTGGTTAATGGAGTTCACCATCTATGATGCCCTGCTGGCTGGATGCCGGAATGTTGTTTTAGTGACGCGAGCCGATACGGAAGCACTGGTACAGAAACGGTTGGCACAACTGCCGTCAACGGTAACATGTTCAACGGTAGTACAGTCAATTAGAACAGGTCGCAGTAAGCCATGCGGGACAGCAGAGGCGGTGGTGGCCGCCGCCTCGAAGGTGCAAGGTCCCTTCTTGGTGGTTAACGGCGATGATTATTACGGCCGACAAACACTGTGGCTTTTGATCAAATGGTTAGTGGAAAATATAAGGCCAGGGTTGGGGGCCTTACCTGTTTTTTCTTTGGCCAATGCCAACATAGGTCGTCGACCTGTTTGGCGTGCACTTTGCCGGCTCGACGACAGCTGTCAATTGGTTGACTTAAAGGAAACTCTTGTTGTTTATGAAGAAAACAAATACGTAACGCTGAAACCTCAGCAGGGCGAAGTCTTGCCTTCTTCTACATGGGTTTCTATGAACAGCTTTGCCTTGCCTGCTGATATAATTCCGCTTTTGAGCGCATTAATGCATCAGTTTTATATGAACGAAGATCCGGATGCTGAATTGACCCTGGCACAAGCCCTCATGCAGCTAATCAGCACTAAGCAGGTGTGCCTTGAGGCCTTACCCTCAAACAATCGTTGCATAGGACTTACCTATCCTGAAGATGTGCTTCAGGTTCGTTCTTACTTTGAGGAGCTTATCGCCAAAGGATTGTTCCCATCCCCTCTATGGTTTAGATCATAACTGAAGTCTTTAGCTTGCGAACGCAACAGCTTCATCCATCAGCATCTTCGTCATTACATGGGATTTTTCAATATAAACGTTCAGGTCAATGAAATCCTTCTTTTCTGGCTGTTTAAGAAATTTTTAGGAGTGTCAATAAGATGGTTGCTGTTTCCCGTCTTTGACAAAACCGTGTGGAGCAATATTTAAGGTATATATGAAATGATTATTGTGTATTTGAAGCCTTTTAATCAGAAGATCTTACGGTTTTTTTGAGCTCACCTGACTTTTTGATGTTTTCCTAAAACAGCACCGGCATGTGATTTTAAAAATTTTAGACCTACTTGGCCAAAGCAGGAAAAGCACGTGCGGACTGAAGCTGCGCCCGTATTTAATATTCTGCTATCTTGTCACAGCCATTACCCAAATGTGTGCGCCGCTTCGGCATGCAGATTGGAGGGCCACGCCCTTATTGTGTCTTGCTGCGGTCATAGCCGGATTGTTTACCAACCGGGCTATAGCGAGTGTACCCATGATTGTGCTCTGTGGTTATGTATTGCTGGCGGCACCCTTACAAACGTTTCGCATGTTCTTATCTGACCGTGTATTAATTGCTTTGACATTAGTCTTTTTTGTTTACGTGGGTAGTGCAATCAATTCCACCAGCGATAAAGCATTCCTGCTGGAACGCTTGCGTATCAAGCTGCCCTTTCTTGCCTTACCGGTATGTTATGCTTACTTAAAAAATCGCCTGCATAGCCGGCAGGTCTTTGTACTGCTTTACTTCTTTGTTTTTCTTGCCTCTTTCATGTCTTTGCGAATCAGCTTGAATTTGTTGTTGCATCAGGATCGCATGGTTCAGCTGTATCAGATGGGTCAAACCATTGAAACGCCCTACCACCACACGCGCTACAGCCTCATGGTCGCGTTTGCTTTTCTTGCTGCGATTTACCTGTGGCAAAAAAACTTTGTGTTATGGTACCGCTGGGAGCGCATCGCTCAGCTTTTGGCAGCCGCTTTCCTTTTTGTTTTTCTTCATCTGTTGGCCGTGCGTAGTGGGTTGCTTACTACGTATCTGTGTTTGTTTTATTTGTTAATCAGGCGACTTTGGCATCAACGAAACTTCACCTCTGCCATTGTCACGCTCCTGGGGCTGATCCTGGTTCCGGTGGCGGCGTACCTGATGATGCCGACGTTGCGGGCAAAGGTTTCCTACATGCGTGATGATTTAAATCGAATTCTGGCAGGTGAAAAAGCTTTTAATTATTCGGATGCAGGGCGGCTGGCCAGCATTGCAGCCGGCTGGCAATTGTTTGCCGAAAACTGGCTTACCGGAACAGGAATTGGTGATCTTAAGACCGAAATGCAACAGAAATTAGGCAACGACACGGAGGCCGCACGCCTGAATTTGCCACACAATCAGTTCATCTTTGTTGCAGCGGGCACCGGAGTGTTTGGATTAATCATTTTTATCCTAGCTGTGTTTTTGCCGCTGCTGCCTGCTGCTTCGCGCCAAAATTGGTTGTTTGTGTGTTTTAACTTAATCCTGCTCACTTCCTTTTTGTTTGAAGCTACCGTGGAAGAACAGATCGGCACAGCCTTCTACTTGGTCTTTTTATTGCTCGGCCATACTTTTCTGAATCAAAAAGAATATGCACGACCCGGTTGCCTTGCAGCTTAAATGGCCTGACCAAATTCCTGTTCCCTTGCAGTTGTCTATGAAAGAGTAGCAAACGCTTGTTGCCGATGAACAGTATTTCGGGGATTTCGGCCGTCATTATCGCCTTTAACGAAGAAAAAAACATCGGCCGTTGTTTGGATTCGCTTCAAGGGGTGGCTGATGAAGTGGTGGTGGTCGATTCGTTTTCAACCGACCGAACAGTGTCCATTTGTAAGGAAAAAGGCGCACGGGTAGTTCAGCATCCATTCATGGGCCATGTGCATCAAAAGAATTTTGCCCTACAGCAAGCCACGCACGATTGGATTATGAGCTTAGATGCGGACGAAGCCCTGGATGATGTGCTACGAAAGGCGCTGTTGAGGGAAAAGCAGCATCCAACAGCACGAGCCTATTTTGTCAATCGATTAAGCAATTTTTGCGGGAAGTGGATCCGCCACGGGGCCTGGTATCCAGACCGAAAGATTCGGTTTTGGCACAAAAGCTGCGGCAGGTGGGGCGGCCAAGACCCTCACGACCGCGTGGTGCTTCGGCCCGGTACGTCGACGAAAACACTGCCGGGCCATCTGCTTCATTACACAGCTTCCGATGTAGAGAGCTATCGCAAAAAGTTATATGCATATGCAACGATTGCAGCTCAGGCCATGTTCGAACAAGACCGAGGGCCCATTTTCTGTGTCGGCGTGCGTGCGGCTTGGATGTTCGGGCGTAGCTATGTTCTTCGATTGGGATTTTTAGATGGCAAATATGGATTTATTATAGCAAAACTCATATACGATTATACCTATAAGAAATATGCGTTACTCGGTGAACTACATCGAAAAAAATCCGCAGTCAGTAGTTAATGGCTTCGGCAGGCACGCGAATCAATTTTTTCATAAAACGTGTATCCTGAGTAAGCACTGTAAGCGTGTAGCATCCCGCCGGCAGCTGCTGCGTTTCGATTAACCAACGATGTTGGCCTGCAGCCAGAGGGCTGCTTCTGGCATAAAACCGATGGCCGTTGATGTTTTCAAGCATGACGCTCACCAACGAAGCCGTGGGGAGTTGAAATTCAATTTGGATAAAACAAGCGAAAGGATTGGGATAGGTATGGAAATAGGGTTGAGTATTGATGGCTGACTGCGCGGTATAGAGGTTGCTGTCCAGATGAACAAAGAGTTCATAGCACAAGCTGTCGTTCCATTGAGTCGGATCGGCTGAACGAACAGCCAATACATAGGTACCTGCGTTAATTAGTCCTGTACTTACATTTTCAGGTTGCAGTCCAGCATTTACCGATTGAGTGATCAGGGTACCATATGAGTCATATATGAACAGATTATAATCGGCTGCCAGCGATTTTAAGGTGACCAGAAGTTGTTGCTGCGGTTGGGCAAGTTCAAAAGCAAAGAAGTCTTCATCCGAAGCAGAAGCGATAGCCCCGTAAAGTGGAGGCTGAGTGGTGTCGTAAGAAATTTTAAGGTCAGCAGGCGTGTTGAACGAATTGTTGGGTTCGTACCGATCAAAACATTTATCGTCGAATCGGGCCAGAAAAATATCGTAGTTGCCAGCCCGATAAATTTGGTAAGCGCCTAAAGTGGCTATGCTGTCGTCGCTGGTCGTAGAGCTGCAAACGTAAATGCGATTTTGATTGTCGGTTTCGATATTGAGGCCATACCCACCAACCTGCTCGTCTCCGTCGCCGCCAAAGTAGGTACTGTACAGTAGTTGTCCGTCAGGCGTGAATTTGGCAAACCAGGCATCAGAAACACCGCCCAGTTCAAGTTGCCAGGCATTACCAATGGCAATGCCTTTCGGAGAAAACGTTGCTCCGCATATCAGTATTTCATTGGCATTATTGACCGTTAGCCCCCGTACGGTTTCGCTGAGGGTGTCACCAAAGTAGGTACCCCACAAGAGGACTCCATTGCTATCATATTTCTGAAGAAAAGCATCGAGCGTATAGTAGCCTGTACTGTCGATACCAAAGACGTGGTTTGGCTGCCAGGCCCCCGGTGTAGTAAAGCCGGTATCGCTTTGGGTGAAACCAGTAACTACGATGTTGCCCTCAAGGTCGACGATGCAGTCGCGCCCGCGGTCTTCAAAGGCACCTGCGATGTAGGTACCCCAAACGGGAAATCCGTCGGGGGTGAAGCGGGCTAAAAAGGCATCCAGAAGGTTTGCACCTTGGCTTTGATTTGCCCCAGGGGTAGCAATGCCGGTTTTGCTAAGAGCGGTGCCGCTCACGTAGATCTGATTCGATGCGCTTATGGCCACGTGATGGCCACGATCGTCTTTGTCGGCTCCGTAGTAAGTGCCCCAGATGATATCGCCTTTGGTGGTATCAAAAGCTGCAAGGAAGATGTCCCCCTTTCCTCCGTAAAACGGCATGTGGGCTCCCGCTGTGGCAATGCTATCGTTGCTTAGTGTGTAACCCGTAGCGATGATGCGACCTAATCCATCCAAAGCAATGCTCAATATTTGATCCTTATTTGCCCCTCCATAGTACCGACACCATTGAAGATGTCCGTTACTGCCAAAGCGGGCCAGCAGGCCATCGGATTCGGGACCGTTGATCACCGATTGTTGAGCACCGGCGGTAGTTAAGCCACTGGAATAGGTTTCACCGCCCACATAAATGCGTCCTTTGTTGTCTATGTCAAGGGCCCAGCAGTAATCCACCCGGTTTCCTCCGAAATAAGTAGCCCATTGCATTTGGAACTGCTCATTGAACTTAAAAAGAAAGATGTCAAATGATCCGCCGTTGTAGCTCTGATCGTAGGCCCCACTGGTTGCAATGTTTGACATGGAAGCGGTGCGGCCCGCAACGATGATATTTCCCTCATGATCCAACTTCATGTCTTCGCTGTAATCAATAGAATCGCCTCCGAAATATGTAGCATACGTCAAGATGGGATCAATCAGCAGCGGCTTGCCTATGAAGTTTTGAGGAATGGCAAACTGCACGACATTACCCGAAGCAACAAAGTCGGCAAAGAAACTGCTGTGGTCTTCAGCATAGCATAGCGGCTGACTTTCGCGCACCACACCCAGAGGCGTTTGTATGCTTAGGGCACCGGCGATTTCAAGTTTTCCCGAGCTGGATCCGTAAATCAGTTTAAGTCCCTCTGGGTTGGCTCCGGCATGCAGGCGGAACGAGTATTTGATTTGTGGGTTGGGCTGGGCACGAAGAATCGTAAATTCTAAATCCACGGCAGGAAGAATGTCTTTATAAACCACATTTTGAACATGCTTTACATCGGTTATCGCCTGGCCCATGGATCCGAAATAATGAAGGGGAAATGGGGCAGGGTTTGTCGCATAGACTATCGGGTGTTCAGCCGCTCCTGCTATAGTTACATCTATACGGCTAACCTGAAAAAATGCGTCCTTAGAGGAAGCAGTGATGGCTTCCAGGTGCCTCTCATCGTTGAGGATTTGAACGAACTCATAGCTCCATCCATTGCGGCGCAATTGCAATCGAAATCCTGGAGTTTCGTACACATAAAGCACCTCGGGGTTAGGAAAGCCATGACCATTTGTGATTTGGCCCCTGTTTTCAACAAATAAAATATCATTTACAGAAGAATGGCTGTAAACGAGCAGGGGCAAACAAACCAGAATCAGCCAACAGCGCACGGACAGTTTCGTTCGTAATAATTTGATTAGTTCAAATATACACGTTCACTTGCGCCCTGACTAAGGACGCGCGACCACAAGAGGCAAAGTGTAGGTTTTTCCTCGGTTGGTTAGAAGCTGCAGCGTATAAAAGCCGGGATTTATCGTGCTCACGTTACATGCCCAAAAGTTGCTGTGAGGGAAGACGTACAACGGATTTCTCTGCGCGCCCACAGGAGCTATGAGCGTTGCGCATAACATTTGTTCACTGACCTCAGGTAAACGAATGTATAGGCGATCTGAGGCTGGGTTAGGAAAATAAATTAGCTCACCAGTTTCTTCTGATGGAGATCGGAACTGATAATCACTTAAGTGGTAAATCAGATGATAGCAGTCGAACTCATCGAAGCCATTCTTCGGATGAAAGATTGCTACATAATACGTGTCGGGGAAGATGAGATTCATGATGATGGTTTCATCAATTTTTTTGGGACTACTCGCCTCGGCCACGCGTTTTCCTTTATCGTTGATCAGCCACATATTGTAATTTGTCTCAAATTGACTTAATGTGAGTTTTATGTTGGGCTTGCTGGGTGGAACGATAAGCATATAAAAGTCACGGTCGCCTGCATAGGCAATGGTACTTTGTAGCTCTGTGTCGGGTGGGAAAAACACAGCTTCTGCGTGGGAATTGTTGGGCTCAAGCAAGGCACAGGCTACTTGGGCCTTAGCAGCCGTTAATCGGAACAACAAGGCCAAGCAGCAAAATGCAACAAGAGCATAGGTTCGCTTTACCCATAAACTTCGTGCTCGCAAAACTTTGAAACAGCATGTAGGGCATGCCAGGCTCCCCTTTTCTGAAGCACTGGGATTTTGCCGGTGTTCCGCCTCACGTTCCATAATCCCTTAAAGTTAGCTGCTGATTCCGAAAAAACCGCAGCAAGGGTTACTGGATTTTGAACTTATTGGGAATAACGGCTCCTTTTTTTACCACCACGATGCCATTACGTACGGCGAAATGCTGGCTTTCCTGATCAGGAAGATGCGCACCACCGTTGATGATGACTTCGTTGCCGATGTAACAATTTTTATCGATGATGGCATTTTTAATGTAACAATCGTTTCCAATACCCATTGCCGGAATGCCTAATTTATGCGATTCGGTCAAGGATTCCAGGCTTTGATAGAAGTCATTACCCATTACATAGCTGTTGTATATCTGGGTGCCCTTTCCGATTCGGGATCGGGTGCCGATGACACAGCGTTCCAACCGATCGGCCAGAATTATTGAGCCTTCAGCAAGAATACATGACTTGATGGTGGTGTTGCTGATTTTTGCCGGCGGCAAGTTGCGCGGGTGGGTGTACACGGGGTTATTGCCGTCGAAAAGGTTGAAGGCCGGTACTTCATCGGTTAATGCCAAATTGGCTTCATAAAAGGAACGAATGTTTCCAATGTCGGTCCAATACGTTTTGTGCGGATAGCTATACATGCGCAATTTTCCGACAGAGGACGGGATGATTTCTTTTCCAAAGTCGGTTGCCTGATGCAACGTGGTCAAGGTTTCATACAAAACGTCGCGGTTAAATACATAAATGCCCATACTGGCCAGGTAAATCCGACCGGCGCGTTTCATGTCCTCGCTGACTTCGCTGCTCCAATGTGGTAAGAGTTCAGGAGCAGGTTTTTCGACAAAGGCTTCAATAAAGCCGTCGCTTCCTGTTTTGAGGATGCCAAACTCTGGCGCTTCTTCTTCACGCACGGGGATGGTGGCGATGGTAACATCGGCGCCCTTGTTTTCATGAGCTTCCAGCAAATGCTGGAAATTCATTTGATACAGCTGGTCGCCGGAAAGGATGAGCACATAGTCAAAAGCATGATCGTAGATATGGTGCAGGGATTGGCGCACGGCATCAGCCGTACCTTGAAACCAAGAGCGGTTGCTCGGGGTCTGTTCCGCAGCCAGAATGTCCACAAATGCTTTACTGAAAATGCTGAAATGATAGGTATTTTTAATGTGTTTGTTTAGCGAGGCAGAGTTGAATTGGGTGAGCACAAACATTCGCTGAATATTGGAATTGATGCAGTTGGACACAGGAATGTCCACAAGGCGATATTTTCCGCCGATGGGTACGGCCGGTTTGGCCCGGTAAAGCGTCAGCGGATACAGACGCGTTCCTGCCCCGCCTCCCATAATGACTGCAATCACGCGTTCAGGACTCATAGGCCGCTGGCAGTGACAGTGCGATACAATGCTAAGTAATTTCTGGCAGCTTCAGTCCAAGAATGATCAAATTTCATGATATAGGATCGGAGATGATCCAGTTTCGAGGAGAGCGCATAAAGTTGGTAGGCACGGTGTAGCGCATGGCAGATGTCGTCAACCGTAGCTTGTTCGAAGCGGATACCAAAGCCCCCCGGGTCGCCAAAATCGATGACGGTGTCTTTGAGGCCACCTACACTACGCACTATCGGAATGGTACCGTAACGCAAGGCGTAAAGTTGGTTTAAACCACACGGCTCAGAACGAGAAGGCATCAATAAAAAGTCGGCAGCCGCATACAGCAAATGGGCTAACTCTTCATGGTATCCGATATAGCAATTGAAATAATCGGGAAGGGCGCCATGAAGATCCTGTAAGCTTCGCTCATATTGTGGTAAGCCGCTGCCGAGAACAAGAAAGCTGAAGCCTCCGTTGGTTTCGTGTGTCATTCGATAAAAACTATCGGCCAGCAAGTCGGCACCTTTTTCGGGTAAAAGCCTGCCGATAAAAACTACTAAGGGCCTTTGCGCCGAAAGACCAAACTGGTTGCAAACAAATTCTTTGTTCATCCGCTTTCCCTCGGCTACGGTACTGCTGTCGTAATGAGCCTTCAGGTACTGATCGGTTTCGGGATTCCACACCTGATGGTCAATGCCGTTCAAAATGCCCAAACCTTTAGCTGCCTCATCGGAAAACAATTTACCCAGCACTGGTTCGTGCTGGAGTTCTTCCAAATAGCTGGGCGATACGGTAGTAAAGCGCCAACAACATTTAATGGCGGCGGCCAATGAATTGATGGCATGGTTCCATTCCAGCAATCCGCGGTGCAACGGGTCGTACGCCGGCAGCAGATGCTCCTTGTCCCAATTGATCCAACCTTGGTAACTGCCGTTGTGCACCGTAAAAACATTTGGCAACTGAGTAAGTCGGTTGAATGCAAAAGCATGCATAAAGAAGAAAGGCAGCAGACCCGTGTGGTGGTCATGGCAGTGAACGACATCAGGTAATGTTTGCCACGTATTTAGCCAGCCGGCCACTGCCGTTTGAAAGGCAATGAATCGGTCGGCGTCGTTATCATACCCGTAAGGCTGAGGCTGTTCCAGCAAACCGGGGATTCTGATGGCGTGCAGGTCAAAGCCCAGGTCCTGTTGCTGCAACCGCCATACCTGATAGGTGTGTGTACCGTACATCCGAAAGCGGCCGGTATAGATCAATTCAAACGAATGTTGGGTGAAGAACGCATTTTGATACCACGGCATTACCACCAGGGCCGTAACTCCCTGTTGATTCAAATACTTAGGCAAAGCACCTACCACATCGCCCAAGCCGCCTATCTTGGCTGCAGGATAGCATTCAGCGCTAACATGCAGAATGGTCATATATTTTTTTGTAATCATACGGAAAATCGTTGCAAAAGCTACAACGGCGAGGTCGGCTTAGCATAGAAATTTTAATGCTCTTGACATCAAAGCAAGGCTGAAGTCGCAAGTCATTAAAAATTCAGTAGCTTTTGTAGGGTAGGGCGTAGTCGCCGTCGTGCCAGAAACTGTTGCTCCAGCAAGCTGGAAAAAGGCACAGGTGTATCGAGCGATGCGCACCGTACAACCGGTGCATCCAACCAGCGAAACAGATGCTCACCGATCCAGGCGGCCAGCTCACCACCTATGCCACCGGTAAGCGTGTCTTCGTGCAAGATCAACACCTTACCGGTTTTTTTAACGCTGTCTGCAATCAATTCTTTATCCCAGGGCAACAAGCTACGCAGGTCTATGATATCTGCCGATACATCGGTACAATCCTCCAATGCCCAATGAACGCCTGCGCCGTAAGTAATGATGGTTACCTCTTCACCGCTGCGGACCCGGCGGCCTTTGCCGATGGGAATGGTGTAATAAGCTTCGGGCACCGGTCCACTAATGCTTCGATACAGCGCTTTATGTTCAAAATACATTATGGGATTCGGATCTTCAAACGAAGCCAACAACAACCCTTTTGCGTCGTAGGGAGTAGAAGGATAGACCACTTTCAGTCCGGGCGTATGAACGAACCAGGCCTCGTTGCTTTGGGAGTGAAAGGGACCGGCCCCCACGCCCGCGCCGGTTGGCATTCGGATAACTACGTCAGCATGCTGCCCCCAACGCCAGTGAATTTTCGCGAGGTTATTTACAATTTGATTAAAACCGCACGTAACAAAGTCTGCAAACTGCATTTCCACCATGCTTTTGAAGCCTTTGATGCTGAGCCCCAAGGCTGCACCTACGATGGCTGATTCGCATAAAGGAGTATTTCGCACCCGATCTTTTCCGAACCGTTCCACCAGTCCCTCCGTAACCTTGAACACACCGCCATACTCGGCAATATCTTGACCCATCAAAATCAGATTATCATGCCGCTCCATGGCTTGACGGATGGCTTCAGCTATGGCATCTACAAAGCGGAGGGATCGAGTGGTAGGGAGTTCTTTCTCTTCATCAGGCACAGGTGAAGGGGCATAAATGTCAGCCAACTCTTGCTCCTCATTTACCTGGGGTGGTGCGTCGGCAAAAGCTCGTCGCAAGCCTTCTTCTATTTCCTCTCGAATGGCTGTTTTTATCTCCTCACATTCGTGCGGCGTTAAGATCTGATTTGCCCGTAAATACTGTTCGTAGTTTACAATAGGATCTTTCCTGGCCCATTCTTCAAACAAATGCTTAGGCACGTATTTAGTGCCACTGGCTTCTTCATGGCCGCGCATACGAAAGGTCATGCATTCTACCAAATAGGGACGTTGCTCGCGGATACAATAGTCACGTACGGTTCGGATGGTGTCGTACACCTCCAAAATGTTATTGCCATCGATGGTCATTCCCTCCATGCCGTATGCAACCGCTCGGTCGGAAAGTTTGGAGCAGCGATATTGCTCCGTCACCGGAGTTGACAGGCCGTAGCCGTTGTTTTCAATGACGAAGATGACGGGCAAATCCCACACACTGGCCACATTGAGGGCTTCATGAAAGTCGCCTTCGCTGGTACCTCCCTCGCCGGTAAAGGCCAGGGCTACCTTTTTTTCTCCCCTCAGCTTGTGGGCCAGAGCAATGCCGTTGGCAATAGCCAGCTGAGGACCCAGATGGCTGATCATACCCACGATGTGGTGTTCGTTGCTTCCGAAATGGAATGAACGTTCACGCCCTTTTGAATAGCCATTCGGATGCCCTTGCCATTGGCAGAACAGCCTGTAAAAAGGCATACCCCGCGTGGTGAATACGCCGAGGTTGCGGTGCAAGGTCATGATGTACTCATCGGGCTCCAAAGCCATCGTAGCCCCTACCGAAATAGCCTCCTGACCAATGCCGGAAAACCATTTACTGATTTTACCTTGCCGAAGCAAGTTGAGCATTTTTTCTTCGATCAGGCGAGGCTTAACCAGATTTCGGTATAGCGCTATTAAGGTTGCATCGTCGTAATGACGGCGTTGAAAAGTGATCATGCAGGGCCCGCAGTTGAGCCGGCAAAGTTCGTCACGGTGCCGGCAAATTCAGCCGGGCCTTTTACAGCTCTGGGCCCGGTTCGGTGTAAATGACCTGAAGTACGGTTTGGCCTACTGCCTTTAAGGTATTTCGGTCAATGATGCTCATATTATCGTTTTGCGTGTGCCAATGGGGGCCAAAACCGGTTTCGGTTTCCTGCGAGAGGTTAATGATGTCTATACATGGGGTGAAGTTGAGGCGGTTAATGAAGGTATGGTCGTCCACAATGCCGGGAACACGCGTATCCAGGAAGTAATGACCATAGCCGAGAGCTGCTGCCGTACGCCACACTTTTTCCACCACCGAAGGGGCAAATTCCATGGAAATGCCTTCTTTCAGAAAGGTGGCATTTTTTGCACCAACCATGTCAAGTAAGATACCGTAGTAAGCACGGTAGTTGGGCACGTGCGGGCGTTCAATCCATTCGCGCGAACCCAGGCAATAACCTTCCTCATGATGTGGTGAGGGTTTTTCCCAGGCGGGTGCTCCGTAATCTTCCACATCGAAGAATGCTATATCAATGCCTACAGCGGGCGGCTGCTGGGCAAACAACCGGGCACATTCCAGCAATACGCCTACACCGCTCCCTCCGTCATCGGCTCCGTCGAAGGGTTTACGCGGATGTTGCGGATCCCGATCGCTCCACGGGCGCGTGTCCCAGTGTGCAAACAGCAGAATGCGCTTGGTCGCCGAGGGCTGGAACGACCCAATAATGTTAATGCAAGGCACGCGGGTTCCATTATACAGCTCGACCGTAGAGCGTTGAACGTAAACGGTATCAGCCCAACGACGCAGCATGGTTTCCAGCCAGCGGGCACAGCTTTCGTGCGCTGCGGTGCCGGGTATCCTTGGGCCGAAGGCAACTTGCCGTGCAATAAAAGCATAGGCACTGTCGGCATTAAAATCGGGAGCGGCAACTTGTGGAATTTGCTGTTTTGCCTGAGAAGTACCGGTAGCCGGCGCAGGCTCGTCGCGGTTCTGCCGGCAGGAGGGCAATGACACCACTACTGCAGCTGAAAAGAAAAATAATGTATTAATTAGATTTTTATACATATAACTATTTGCCTCAATTAATTTTTATAAGCAACCCATCGCCCTATCTCACGTAACGTCACTTTTTTTCCGTACAGCAAAATTCCCGTCCGGTAGATTTTTGCCGACATCCATAAAAAGAGCAGAAAACAAAGCAGCAAACTTATCATGCTGAGTAAGAGCTCCCCGGTGGGGGGATCAAAGCCCAGGCGGGCCGGCATTACGATGGGGGAGGTTAAAGGAAAAATTGAACCAAAGACAGCTATTCCACTGTGGGGTGCACCCATGGCGATGATGCCCAAAATAAATGCCAAAATGATGGGTGCGGTCACGATTAAAGACAACGATTGGTCACTTTCGTCGGTCATTGCTGCACCAAAGGCAGCAAACAGGGATGAGTAAGTGAGATATCCAAAAAGAAAATAAAAGATGAAGCCAAATAAGATTAAACCCAAAGGCAGGTTTTGAGCTTCCTGCATCAGTTGAGCCATTGCCACTGTGGGTGGCGTGTCCGCAGCCGGCTGGTCTGGAACCTCAGCATACTGCTGCAGGATTTGTTGTGGGTCAGGCAGCAGGCCTGAAAAAATGCTGAAAAACAGCAGTCCTAATACAATCCAAATGGCGAACTGGGTGAGGCCGACCAGAGCAATGCCGATGATTTTTCCACTCATCAACTCAAAAGGCTTTACCGAAGAAATGATCACCTCGGCAATCCGTGATGATTTTTCTTCCATCACTCCTCGCATTACCATGTTTCCATAGACCAACAACAGTACATACAACAGCAAGCCGGAAAAATAACCCACAGCTGATGCCAGACCGATGTTTCCTTCTTTTCCCTTGATAACAGTCGTGAAAGAAACAGGCTTACTGAGTTGATCTACGAGCTCGGGGGTCAAGTTTACCTGCTGCAGCCGAAGGCGCGTGACTACCAAGGTGAGTTGCTCTGAGAGAAGCTCTGCAGTTGTAAAGCCTGGAGCTTCATCACTGATGTAGCGAATACCGTCTGGCTGATCTAAATGGAACGCTGCCGGAATGTGCAAGATGGCTGTATATCCTTGCTCGCCAAAGGTGTTTAGGAGGGAGTCCAGCGGTTCTGTTACGAAGACATATTGCAGCTCATCGCTGCTTTTGAGCTGATGCAGAAAAATGCCGCTTTCGTCAATCACGGCAAGTTTTTCACTCGTCTTGCTGGCACTCATGATCCAAAAAGGAAGAATGCCAATCAGCGCCATGAGAAAAGGGACCAGCAAGGTGGTGATGATAAACACGGGCTTAAGCACCCTGCTCCTGTATTCTCGGGCAATGATCACCGGGATTTTACTCATTGCTGGTGGCTTTTACTTGCATAATGAAAATTTCATTCAGGCTGGGCAACAACTCAGCAAAAGCAGTGACGCGTACATTTCGCACAATCAGTTCCCGAAGCAGATCGTTTCCGGTGTGGGTAGGCGGCAGCTTGACCACCAGTTCGTGGTTTACGTCACGGATGATCTGTACGTGCGGGGGCAGATCGGGTCGTGTCCCTTCGTAATGGAATGAATATTCATTTCGCTTGTATTGCTGGCGGATGTCGGAAACTTTTCCACTCAGGATTACCCGCCCCTTGTTAATCAGAATAATGTATTCGCAAAACTCTTCTACCTGCTCCATGCGGTGGGTACTAAATAATACGGTAGCCCCCTGCTGTTTCAAACTCAAAATTTCTTGCTCGATGAGCTTTGAGTTTATGGGATCTAACCCGCTGAACGGTTCATCCAAGATGATCAACGACGGCTGGTGCAAGATGGTTGCCAGAAACTGCACTTTTTGACTCATCCCCTTGGACAAGTCTTGCACTTTTTTGTGATACCAATCGCTGATTTCGAATTTTTCCAACCAAAACCGTACTTGCTTTTGTGCTTGCTGGGCACTGAGTCCTTTAAGGCGGGCCAAGTAAATCAAATGCTCACCTACTTTCATTTTTTTATATAAGCCGCGCTCTTCAGGCATATAACCTATATGTGCAGCGTGCTTGTCCTGTAGTACGTCGCCATTGAAGAAAACTTGACCTGCATCTGGTTTTAAGATTGTAGTGATGATGCGCAGAGCGGTGGTCTTACCGGCACCATTGGGGCCAAGCATGCCGAAAATGCTTTGATGCGGCACCTCAAAGGAAACTCTGTCGAGCGCCCTAACCTTGTCGAAATTTTTAATAACATTTTGCAAGGACAATAGGGAAACTGAATTCATGATGATGCGTTCAAACAAAGGAGTCAGGGTTGCAAAGATCGGGACAACGCCTCATCAAATCGTTGGGTTTAAAAATTTGTTCATTTCAAAAATTAGGGTCTAGGTCAGGTATTCGGTGGGGTTAATTGTGCCAGCAAGGTTTCGCCCCCCCGCACCCTTTGACCTACCGCCACGCGAACCAAGGCATGCAAGGGCAAAAACACATCCAGCCGCGAACCGAATTTGATGAAACCCATCTCTTGGCCGGCACTTACGTGTTGGCCTTCATGCAGGTAACACACGACCCGCCGGGCCACCGTTCCCGCGATCTGGCGCACCAATACCGATCCCCCTGCACTTTCTATGACGATCGTTGTGCGTTCGTTCAGCAGGGAAGACTTTGGGTGCCAGGCCACCAGATACCGACCGGGATGGTAGCGGAGATAAACCACACGGCCTGCGACGGGGCTTCGGTTTACATGCACATCAAACGGCGACATGAAGATGGATATCAGCAGGCGCTGGTCACCGAAAAATTCGGGTTCTTGAGTTCGAACAATCTGAACAACTTTTCCATCACAAGGCGCCAGAACATGTTCGGGCAGGGCCTGAACACTGCGCTTTGGATTACGAAAAAAATTTAAAAGTAAATAAAATAATATTAATGAAATCGCTAAAGAAAAAAATACCAGCATGGGGGCGGCCACAGCTGCAATGCCGTTGAGGACCGCCAGTCCAGCGGCAGCCCACAACAACGTTCGAGTTCCCTCTCGATGAATGCGCATCGATCACGCAGATGAGGTGAGCATCCAATATGCCGATGCCGGCATGGCTGTCAGCCATCCGTCGAAACGGTCCAGCATCCCGCCATGGCCGGGTAAGAGACGGCCTGCGTCCTTTACGCCGGCTTTTCGTTTCAGCCACGACTCGCCCAAATCACCCATAACACTCGAGACGGCAACGACAACGGCCAGACCTATCCAGAAATGGATGGGGTGGCGCTGCATGAATTCGGCCAGCAACAATGCCGTCGCCACAGCACCCACCAAACCACCGACCAAACCTTCCCATGTTTTGTTCGGAGAAATAAGTGGGGCCAGTCGATGCTTTCCCCAGAATTTTCCGCAGAAATAGGCGGCAGTGTCTGTGGCCCAAATAAGCAGAACCACGGCAAGCACCAACAGTGCGGGCCACGGCCGCCACTCCTCTGTTGCCGGCAGGCTGATGAGGTAGCAGTGTGATAAGGTACCCGAAATACAGATCAGGCCGGCAAAAAAAAGCCCTAGATTTTTCATGCTTACTCTTTGCGTGAGCAAAAGTTCAGCCATCGTCAATACCACCAGAAGAAGGGGAAATGCCAGCCACAATGTATAGTAGTCTGCAACATCAGCAGCAAACCAAATGCTCAGATGCCAAGCTGTGGCCAGTGCTACGGTGAGCATGCGCACCCTGCGCCGCAAAGCATCTTTATAGTTTAGAAATTTTTCTATAAGTCCGAAATATTCCCACAAACATACGGCCTGCACGGCAGCCACAAGCAGATAAAACGAAAGGCGGTGTGCAAGTACGCTGGCAAGTACAAGCGATGCAAGCACTGCTGCCGTTTTGACCCGAAGCGGTAGTTCTTTCATGCCGGCTCTAACAAGTCCAAAGCCTGGGCCGCCTGTTCCAACGGCACATGGATCTCCACAAATCCATATGCCAGTTGCGATCTATCAAGTTTGTTCACCAGTACGGCATTGATGCCATGTGCTTGCAGCCGCTGCTGCAGCATCAAGGCAGCGTAATAATCAGGAACCGTAGTAAGGCAAAACCACTGGTGTTGGGTCATGCGGTCAGTAAATGAATTTGCGTTCCAACACCAGCCGGTACAGAGCGTAAAGCAAAGCAGCGAATAAGGCGGTGCTGACGGCTACTGCCGGCCATGAAAAGGGTTCTTGGGATCGAACGTCGTAGGCCAGCCAACCGTGATCGTGCAAAAAGGCCAACAGCACCTGAACGCCGTTATACAAAGCATGAGCAATGATGGGCACCCACAGATTATTGGTCCATAAAAAAAGATATGCCAACAATCCTCCCAGGACCAGTCGGGGAAGAAAAGCATAGACATCGCCGTGCACCAAGCTGAATACGGCTGCGGAAAGCCAAACGGCAACATGACCTTTTCGGAACCACTCTAAGAGCAATTGAAACAGACAGCCTCGGAACAACAACTCTTCTCCTATTGCGGGAATGAGTGCGATGACGATGAGGTTGATTAACAGATCAGGCGGCCTTGGGGTAGCTAAGAAGGCAATTGTAAGCTGTTCGTTGGTATGGGCCGCAGCATCGATGGCTTCTTGCAGGGTTGCCCATGAAGGGGGCAACTCTAACTTTTTGTTCAGCTCATAAAGCCAGCCTACTGCCGGCACTGCGGTAAAGAGCACCAACGTACCTACAACGGCAAACAACCACCAGGGGCGTGCACTTAAGTACAAATAGTCGCCCTGCGGAAACTTCAGATAGGCAAAAATGAGTGCGGGAATCAAAAACATGCCCAATGAGGCCAGCAGTTGCACCAGCTTCAGGGCATTGATGTGGTTTGCGTTTTCTGCTACCATTAAGGGTTGCTCTATAGCTGCCTGCATCACCTTATCCAGGGTTGTGATGCCGAACAGAGGCCTGACCAGATACATGCCCAACAGGGTCAATACCGATGAAAAAATCAGCATGAGTGAGGCCAATAATAACAGTTGGACAAAGGGATGGATGCCATCAAGAAAATACCTACGCCACACCATGCGCTCAAAAGTAACGGTGGCGTGGCATTTATTTTGAAAATGCGGGTGTGTACCGGAATTTTGACCTTGCTGGAAGCATGGTACGCATTGGTCATCTGCAATTAGGTGATTTCCCATTGTTGCTGGCACCCATGGAGGACGTCAGCGATCCCCCGTTTCGCGTCTTGTGCAAAAGGCACGGAGCAGATCTTATGTTTACGGAATTCATCTCATCAGAAGGGCTGATCCGCCATGCGGAAAAAAGCGTGCGCAAACTGGATCTCTACGACGAAGAACGGCCAATCGGTATTCAAATCTTCGGGGGTAATATTGAAGTGATGGCTGATTGTGTGGAAATTATTGAAGCGGCTAACCCCGATTTGATCGATATAAATTACGGCTGCCCGGTCAAGGCCGTTACCTGCAAAGGGGCAGGTGCAGCTATTTTGAAGGATGTGCCCAAAATGGTGGAAATGACGGCCCGTATCGTGCGTCGAAGCCGCCTGCCGGTCACCGTAAAAACCAGATTGGGCTGGGATGCTTCCTCCATCAACATTATGGAGGTAGCTGAGCGTTTACAGGATGTCGGCATCGCTGCCTTGACCATTCATGGCCGAACCCGTGAGCAGATGTACAAGGGCAAGGCTAATTGGGATTTGATTGGCGAGGTAAAAAACAACCCCCGTATTCGCATACCTATCTTTCTAAATGGCGATGTCACTACGCCGCAGCAGGCTTTGTATATCCGGCAGCGGTACGGAGTGGATGGCATCATGATCGGTAGGGCCGCCATTGGCAATCCATGGATATTCAATCAAATCAAGCATTTTTTGGCTACCGGTACAGAATTGCCTCCGCCCTCCGTCGCAGAGCGAGTGGAAGCCGTGCGCATGCATTTACGACGTTCTCTGGAATGGAAGGGAGAGCGGCTGGGTCTATTGGAAATGCGCCGCCATTACGGCAACTATTTCCGCGACTTGCCGGGCATCAAAGCTTTTCGCGATCAACTGGTGCGGCTCGATACACCCCAAGCCGTCTTCAGTGTGCTCGAGCAAATAGAAAACCATTACAGCCAGCATCAACCTTTTCAAACCACAAGCCCATCAGCAGCACTAATCCCGGTAGGGATTTAATTATGTTTGATCTAATTTCTGTCCGGTAACGCTGTTTTATGATGATTTGTTTAATTCGACTTTCGGTGCATGTTGTTTTGCTGGGGTTGGTGCTGAGCGTTGGTGCTCAGCCGTATTCTGTTTTCGTCAATTTGCGCGATGAGTTTATCGTGCTCGACGACAGCATCTTTCGTCGGTTGGACTTTCTTCCCCCGCGCAATCACCAAGTAGGGGGGAATGCTGTCGTTTTCACGGATAATCGAGGAGATTTACGCATTTATCAATATGGAAAAATGCATAAGCCCTTCGATGCCGTGGTCAGCGAATACGGGGTGAGTGCCTCACTCATCTACCTGCGAACGCCCGGAGGGCTCTATATATGGGAGGAAGAACGGCCCATCCTGTTAACCCGATTTCCGGGCACCTACGTGCTTACCGATAGCTTGTTTGCATGGCTCGATGCAGCCACACGTAACTTTCATGTTTATTACCGGGGCCGGCAGCAACTAGTCATGGAAGCGGCCAGCGTCAATCCGGCAGTGAAAATGGTAGCCGCTGGACCCAACATCATCGCCTTCAAACCCTATGAAGGGGTACTGAACGCCTTCTGGAACGATCAAGTGTTTGACCTGCAACCCGCTAACCCCCAACGTATGGTCGCCGGAACCGACTTACTGGCCTACACCGATCTTCATGAACCGGGGTTGCATGTTTTTTACCGAGGCGACGAGTACACCTTAGAACAGTTTAATCCTCAGAGTTTTCAGGTCGGCAATGGAACAGTGGCCTTCATCAATCGGGAGGGCCAGTTTCGTGTATTTCAAAACGGGGATTTGTTCGATTTGGGAAATTATCAGCCTCAACTGCTCGTCGTTAAAGACAATGTCGTGTTGTTTTCCGACGAATTGCAACAGACGCAGGTGTTGTACAACGGAGAACTTTACAAGCTGGATAATTATATTATAGAAAACTATTATGTAAATCAAAACAGTGTCTTGTTTATGGATCGCAGCGGGCGTTGGCAGCATTTTTATGCCGGCATGCTTAATCCCTTGCCGCCGGCTTCGTACTTGTCCACTCGCCTGGATTACGATGTGGTACAGGCTGAAATGCAGGGAAAAAAGTTTCGATTTCTGGTCCGCGGCCGTCTCCTGGACTATTGATCAGGGATTACATCAGCCAACGCTCTTTGTCCAGGCTGCGGTACTGAATGGCCTCGGCCAGGTCAGAAAGCTGGATCTCAGCAGAGCCGTTGAGGTCGGCAATGGTCCGTGCTACTTTGAGAATACGGTCGTATGCCCGGGCCGACAAGCCTAACTTGTCCATAGCTGCCTTGATGAGCTGATCTCCCCCTGCAGGCAAATGACAATATTGGCGCATCAGTGAGGGGGTCATCTGTGCATTGCTATGGATTCCGTCACAATGGCGGAACCGCTCAGCCTGCCGCTGCCGGGCGGCCACAACCCGCTTGCGGATCACCTCGCTGGGTTCGCCACGCTGCGTTGCCGATAGATCTCGGTAGGGCACAGGAGTGACTTCCACGTGCAGGTCTATGCGATCCATAAGTGGACCGGAAATCTTATTCAAGTATTTTTGAATAGAAGTCGGAGGACAAACACACTCTTTTTCCGGATGGTTGTAGTAACCGCAGGGGCAGGGGTTCATTGCCGCTACCAACATGAAGTTGGCCGGATACTCTACGGAAAAACGGGCGCGCGAGATAACAACACGCCTTTCTTCCATCGGCTGGCGGAGTACTTCCAGCACCGATCGTTTGAACTCGGGCAGTTCGTCCAGAAACAACACGCCGTTATGAGCCAGTGAAATTTCTCCCGGTTGCGGATGAATACCTCCCCCTACCAAAGCCACATCGCTGATGGTGTGATGCGGAGCACGAAAAGGGCGTACCGACAACAGCGAGGTGTGGGGCGCTAATTTTCCCGCTACCGAATGAATCTTGGTAGTCTCTAAAGCTTCTTGCAGGGTTAAAGGAGGCAGAATGGAAGGAAGGCGGCGGGCCAACATCGTCTTACCGGCTCCCGGCGGTCCGATCAAAATCAGGTTGTGACCTCCGGCAGCAGCAATTTCCAAGGCCCTCTTTATGTTTTCCTGACCCTTAACATCGGCAAAATCAAATTCGGATTGCTGTTGTTGTTGCTGTCGAGCAAATTCTGCACGGGTGTCCACAACGATTTGATCCAGTTTTCGATGGCCATTGAAAAAGGACACCACATCACGCAGATGATCGGCTGCAAATACGTCGAGTTTGTTTACGATCGCCGCTTCCCGCGCATTGGCGCGCGGCAGAATAAAACCGGTAAAACCTTCTTTTCTGGCCTGAATGGCAATGGGTAATGCTCCGGTTATGGGCTGCAGCGAGCCGTCCAACGACAGCTCGCCCATGATGATGTATTTTGAAAGTTGCGATACATCTATTTGTCCGGTAGCAGCAAGAATGCCAATGGCCATGGTTAAATCGTAACAACTCCCCTCTTTGCGCAGGTCGGCTGGCGATAGGTTGATTACGGTTTTTTGGCGTGGCATGCGGTAGCCACAATGCTTGATCGCAGATTCAATGCGATGGATGGCTTCTTTTACGGCATTGTCCGGCAGTCCGACGATAAAAACTTTGATGCCGGGCATGATGGTTACCTCAACGGTAATTGTCAGTGCGTTGATTCCGTCTACAGCACTGCCGAAGACGCGCACCATAGGGTGCATCGTATGTGACTCAAGCTCGTCAGCTTCTTCCAGCCATTCTTCTGCTTCCATATTCAGCGATAACCAATATGTTGCCTAAAAGTAAGTGTTCGGTTTTAAAAAACCACGCTGAACAAGCTCAAAACCGGATTTCTGAATTTAGATCATCGGTGGGCCAGCGGTCAGGTTGCCTGAGACATTTGTTCAGCAGTTTTAAAAAATCGTGGCGCAGCATCGGTTGTGCACCCATTTGTTCCAAAAACGGATTGGGTAGCTGGCAATCAATTACCTCAAAAGGCAGACGGCACAAGTGCACCAGAGCAATTTTTCCTGCATTAGGCAGGGCCGAAAAAATGCTCTCACCACAAAACATGCTTCCCATGACTACACCGTACAGACCGCCGGCAAGCTGCTGTTCCTGCCACACTTCAATACTGATGGCTTTACCCAACTCATGGAGCTGGGTATATGTATCAATAAAAACTTCATCTATCCATGTCAAGCCTTTCTGACGTTGGTGAGTCTGGGCACAAGCTTGAATGAGGGTATGAAAGCACTTGTTAACCGTTACGTGAAACCGGTTTTTTCGCAGTAAGCTGCGCAAGCTATGGCTGATGTGTAACTGGGTAGGAAATAAGACCATTCGGATAGGCGGGCTATACCAAAAGACCACATTCTGGCTTCGATGCCAGGGAAAAATGCCCTTGCGGTAGGCAGCTATTACCATTGGTGGGGTAAGTTGTAAGCTAATGCCCACCAAACCATCAGGAGCCGCCTCTTCAGGATGTGGAAATCGAGTGCCGCTTATAAAGGTCATATTCAGGCTTGTAAGCAAATTAACACACTTCAATGAAGGTGCAGGCCAATGGTGGCTGGGAAACTTTTGTTCCTGAGCTTCATGAAACATTGTAGCGAATACAGCTTTATGCTAATTTTGCTAACGAATGTTAGTTTATGGGTGAAAGAAAGTCAGCCGATCGAAAAGACCAAATAGCCAAAGTAGCCAGCGAGTACTTTCATGAGAAAGGATACATGGCTGTAAGCATGCGCGATTTAGCCAAAGAGGTTGGCATCGAGGCTGCAAGTTTTTATAATCACTTTGATTCAAAAGCAAGTATCCTTAAAGAAATCTGTTTTCGCATGGCCGATGAGTTTTTCACCGGCCTAAACGAGGCGCTCAGCGAACACAATTCGCCTTCCGAACAGCTCAAAGCCATCATCCGTAAGCATATTGAAGTAGTGCTCAAAAACTTTTCGGCCTCGGCAGTGTTTTTCCGAGAATGGCGCCATCTGAGCGAGCCATGGTTACAGCAGTTTCTAGAGCTGCGTCGCCGCTACGAAGAACAGGTGCGTCAGGTATTAAACCGGGGCATGGCCAGCGGGGCCTTTCGGAAAGCAGACCAGCATGTGATGGTTTATGCCCTTTTTAGCCTGATCAATGGCTTGCATGAATGGCCTGATGTTCAAAGACATTTTTCTGCGGCTGAAATCGCCGACCGCATTGCTTCGCTCTTTTTAGAGGGCATTTCGAATGCCTCTGCTCAAAAATCATAAAAATCATAAACCCATTTGGTTATGTACGGTGGTGGTTATGTGTTTTGCGAACCTGACGTGCACGGCCAACCCGACGATCCGGAACGGTTAGCTGAATTCGAAGCACGTATTGACCGTGGGGAGAAAATCGAACCCCAAGACTGGATGCCCTACGAGTACCGGCGGCAATTGATCCGTCTGATCGAACAACATGCCCACAGTGAAATTATGGGGGCATTGCCGGAAGGAGCTTGGATTACACGGGCACCGGGTTTCAAGCGTAAGCTGGCCCTCATTGCCAAAGTGCAGGATGAGGTGGGTCATGCTCAATTGCTGTATAGTGCTGCTGAAACTTTAGGCAAGTCGCGCGCCGATATGGTTAATGACCTGCTAAGCGGTAAATCCAAGTACAGCAATGTGTTCAACTATCCGGCAAAAACGTGGGCTGATGTTACGGTGATCGGCTTTTTGATTGATGCTGCCGCCATCGTCAATCAGGTGGCTAACTCCAAAGGAAGTTATGGCCCTTATTGCCGTGCGTTGGAACGAATCTGTTATGAAGAGTCATTTCACCTCAAGCAAGGTTATGATGCTTTTGTGGCCTTAGCTACCGGCACCAAACGGCAACGGGAAATGCTGCAAGATGCCATCAATCGGTGGTACCGGCCCATCATTCATTTCTTTGGGCCTCCAGACAATGAATCGGTGCACAGCAAGCAACTCATGCGCTGGAAGGTCAAGATGGCCTCTAATGACGAGATGCGCAATCAATTTTTGGATGCTTACGTACCAAAAGTCCTTGAATTGGGTTTGACCTTTCCGGATCCGGAATTGCGCAAAGACCCCCAGACAGGGCGCTGGCATTACGGCGATCCAGATTGGGCAGAGTTTTATCGGGTTATTAACGGTGACGGGCCGTGTAATGCCGAACGGCTTTCGGCGCGCCGTCTTGCCGAAGAAAACGGCCGATGGATCCGGCAGGCCATCATGAATCCTCAGCAAAAATTCACAATTCCTTTTGCCTGATCATGGAAACAGCCGACCGTCACTTGCTCAGTACAAGCGTAGATCCGCGACTTCAGCGCGTACAGCGACATGCGACAGAATTCCATTTGCTTGAGCAGCCTGAAGAGTGGCAAACTTTTGAGGTGTTCCATCAGCGACGGCGAGGCGAACATCATGTTCATGTAGGATCCGTGCATGCTCCTGATGCTGAAATGGCTTTGGTTTTTGCCAAAGAGCAGTTCGCCCGTCGGCAGCAATGCGCTTCCCTATGGGTAGTGGCGTCTGCCCATATCCATAGCCTCGGCTATCAAAACGAAGACATGTTTGCCACTACTACTGAAAAAACCTATCGCGAAGCCAGTGGATACCGATTACGGCACAAGATCCAGGCTTATAAACAATCGGTGCAGCATGAATCCAATAGTTGAGCTGATTACCAAATTGGGTGACGATGCCTTCATCCTTGGGCATCGCCACAGCGAATGGACTGGCCTGGGTCCCATATTGGAAGAAGATATTGCTATGTCTTCTATGGCTCAAGACAAGATCGGCCATGCATTAGCACTGTACACGATCCTACACGAACAATTTGGAGGCCCTGATCCCGACACCATAGGCTTTCTCCGTAACGAAAAAGAATTTCGTTGCTGTCATTTAGTGGAATATCCTAATGGAGAGTATGATTTTACACTGGTACGCCATTTTCTGTTTGACCATGCCGAGTTGTTGCGCTATCAACTTTTGCGCCAATCGACTTTTGCTCCTTTGGCACGCTTTGCCGCGAAAGTGATGGGTGAACTTAAGTATCATGTGCTCCATGCGGACTCGCTGATGCAGCGGCTGGCTTTAGGCAACGAGGAAAGTCATGCGCGTCTGCAGGCTTCGTTAACAGAGGCTTTTCCTTTAGCAGCAGGAATATTTGAAAAAAGTCCATATGAAGACCAGCTGATCGCTGAGGGCGTCTTTGCGGGCGAAGCTTTGCTTCAGCAACAATGGCTTAAGGAGATCGAACAACGGGTACAAGCCTGGGACTTGCACCTTCCAGAAGCGCGGGAACCTCTGGCTGGCCTGGGCGGTCGTTACGGCTATCACACGCCTTATTTGCAACCCCTGCTGGATGAGTTAACCAGTGTGTTTCGTTCCGAAGAAAATGCATCATGGTAACAACCCATACGCTGAGTGACCCAACGTTTATGACGGCCGACCAAGTGCTGCAGGCGCTGCACGATGTTCACGATCCTGAAATTCCTGCATTGTCGATAGTGGACTTGGGCATGATTGGCGAATTAATCATTCAGGGAGAAAACATAACTGTTAAGCTGATTCCCACCTTTATCGCGTGTCCGGCTTTAGATTGGATTCGCCATCAGGTGAAAGAACGCCTCAAGCAAATGGGTTTTCGCAAAGTGGAAGTCGTACACGACGATCAAACGGTTTGGACTTCTGATCGCATCAGTGAAGAAGGGCGCCGCAAGCTTCAGGCCTTTGGACTGACGCCACCTGCGCGAAATTGTGGCCGATGGACCGAAGCATCGCTGGCGGCAGTTACGTGTCCGCATTGCGGAAGCAGCAACACGGTTTTAAGGTCTTTTTTCGGCTCCACACTCTGTCGGAGCACCCACTATTGCAACCAGTGCCGCCAGGTTTTTGAATCTTTTAAGCCTGTTTAAAAGTAGTAGGGCTACAACGCCCGTTCATCCTAAAAAATAAATACAAGTTCTTTTTTTATTTATGCATGAGATGACCGGCTTGTTTTTTGGCACCTTTAATCCAATCCATATAGGCCATGTTCTCGTGGCGGAGTATCTGGCTGACTATGCCGGCTTGAAGCGAGTGTGGTTTATATTATCGCCAATGAGTCCTTTTAAACAAAACACTCCGCAGGTCTTGGCGAAACATAGATTTTTAATGATAAAAAAAGCCATAAAGGGTAATCCGCGATTTTTCGTTCATGATATCGAGCTGCATATGCCCACCCCGTCCTATACTGTGGATACATTAAAGGCTTTGCACAAACGTTATCCAAGTCGTGAGTTCATCCTCATGATGGGATCAGATACCTTAGCCGGTATGCCACATTGGAAAGAAGGAACACATTTAATGCAGAAATATCAAATTTTGGTTTATCCGAGGTCAAGTGCAGATATTTCTCAGTGGAAAAGTTGGAAGAACATTCAGGTGGTGGAGGGGCCAAGGGTAGATGTTTCAAGCACGCAAATTCGCGCATTGATCAAAGCAGGACGCTCGGTGCGCTATTTGGTCCCCGAATTCACGCGCCGATACATTGTTGAAAACCATTTGTATAAATAAACAGCATAAAGCACTGAAACAAGAAAGCCCCCGTGAGGGGGCTTTCTTGCTTGAGCTCCGGCTTCAGGCCAGGCGCACATTTACGGCATTAGGACCCTTTTTACCTCGGGTTATTTCAAAAAGGACGATATCGCCCTCCTGAATTTGCTGCGTCAAACCCGTGGCATGCACAAAGATGTCCTGACCGGTTTCATCATCGACGATAAATCCATACCCTTTGGCGGTGTGGAAGAACTTGACTCTACCTTTTTTCATTGAAAAAAATTTAATTGATGAACTAATGCGTGCAAAAGTAGGGCTTTTTTGATTTGGAATCAGGAAATGCCGATTTCGGCTATAAAATGGTGGGTCGGGCAACTTTTTTCTTAAATGGATAATCGAGGTTGTAATTCAGGCCTCTGCTTTCCTTGCGCAACATGCTACTGCGGATGATCAAATAAGCCACATTGATCAGGTTGCGCAGCTCGCATAATTCTACCGTGACGACGGTTCTCTGGTACAAGGCTTCTGTTTCGCGGTAAATCAGCTCAAGGCGCTCCAAGGCGCGCTTTAGTCGCAAGTTGGAACGAACGATGCCCACATAGTTGCTCATGATGTTCTGAACTTCTTGCCGGGTAAAAGTGATCAGCACCAGTTCTTCCGCATTGAGGGTTCCTTCGGCATTCCAGTCGGGAATGCCTTCCTGAAGGGGGACGTCAGGGAACCGTTGCACCGAATGCCGAAAGGCCCGGTGGGCGAAGACCAGGGCTTCCAACAAAGAATTCGATGCCAGCCGATTGGCACCGTGCAAACCGGTAGAAGCACATTCTCCGCAGGCATACAGATTACGTATGGAGGTCTGGCCATAAATATCTGTTTTGATGCCCCCGCATAAATAATGAGCCGCAGGCACAACAGGAATCATGTCATGAGCAATGTTGATTCCAGCATCTTTGCATTTTTTATAAATAGTGGGGAAATGTTTTTTGAATTGGTGAACGTTTAGGTGGCGACAATCCAGAAAAACGTAGTCGTCGCCTCGCCTTTTCATCTCGTTATCAATGGCTCGAGCAACAATGTCGCGAGGGGCTAAGGATTTCCGTCGGTCGTAGCGATGCATGAATTCTTTACCGTCGCGTGTGCGGAGTACTGCGCCAAAGCCACGCACTGCTTCGGAAATCAAAAAAGCGGGGTTTTGCCCGGGTTGATATAAGGCCGTCGGGTGAAACTGATAGAATTCCATGTTTTCTACTCGGCCTTTGGCCCGATACACCATAGCAATCCCATCACCGGTAGCAATCAGAGGATTGGTTGTGTTTCGATACACCTGGCCGGCGCCGCCGGTGGCAACCAGGGTGATGCGTGCCCGCAGGGTATGAATGCGTTGTGTGCGGGTGTTCAGCACATAAGCGCCGTAGCAGGTGATGTTCTTGGTACGACGCGTAACGGTTGCCCCCAAATGGTGTTGGGTGAGCAAGTCGATGGCAAAGTGGTGGGTCAGCAGGTCGATATTGCGGCGTTGGGCTATTTGGTGCAGCAAGGTGCGCTCGATTTCATAGCCGGTTTGGTCTTTATGGTGCAGCACGCGGGGTACACTATGGCCCCCCTCTCGACCCAGGTCATATTCTCCTGAAGCATTCCTGTCAAACCGCGCGCCCCAGGCAATAACCTCGCGTACGCGTTCGGGTCCTTCTTTCACCACCAGCTCAACTACCCGGCGCTTGCATAAACCATCGCCGGCATCCAAAGTGTCGGCCACATGCTTGTGGTAAGAGTCTTCGCTGAAATCCCAGACGGCTGCAACACCACCCTGTGCATATTTGGTGTTGCTTTCATCCTCGGAGCCTTTGGTCACCACGCAAACGCTACCGTATTCTGATACTTTTAGGGCATAGGTTAGGCCTGCTATGCCTGAGCCGATTACGAGGAAATCATAACTGTCTTTCATGCTGCTTTTTCAGGGTGAAAGGTAGTAACACCGCTCTTGCTGCTTTTAGGCGTACGCATGGTCCCGTGGTTGGGTAAATTAGAGCAAGACAATTTTTTATTTGGTATTCAATGGATTATGAAAGGGCTATTCAAAAATTTTCGGCCTTAAGGTGTAGTGTTGACTGCGGCAATGTACCTTCGCAGCCCTATTGTAAAAGCGAAGCTGAAAATCGTGAAAATGTTGACCTACCGCACTACGCACGCAAAAGCAGGTACGGTGCAGCGCCAATGGTATGTGCTCAATGCAGAAAACCAAATTTTAGGTCGCATTGCCAGCAAGGCAGCGCGCTTGCTGATGGGCAAGCACAAGCCGTGTTTTACCCCACATGTCGATTGCGGCGATCATGTCATCATTGTCAATGCCGCTAAGGTTCGCCTGACGGGCAAGAAGATGCAGAATAAAGAAATCATCACCTTCAGTGGCTATCCCGGAGGCTTGAAGAAGACCACGCCTGAAAAAGTGTTGGCCCGAAAGCCTGAATATCTTTTGGAAGAAGCCATACGGGGCATGCTTCCCAAGACACGCTTAGGGGCAGCGATGTATCGAAAGCTGCATGTTTTTGCTGGCCCTGACCATCCTCATGCTGCACAAAAGCCTATTTCTGTTTAAGCGATAATCTTCTGACCAATGCCCACCATTGCGATCCATGTAGGCCGACGTAAGGAAGCTTCGGCGCGCGTTCGTCTGCTTCCGGCTACCGATGGCCAGGCTTCAATCACCATCAATGGCCGTGACTATCGCCAGTACTTTCCACACTTCATTTATTACAGCGTTTTGGATAAAGCTTTGCAAGTGGCGGAAGCAGAAGGAAAATATCGAATTATTGCAAATGTTTCTGGCGGGGGCGTAAAGGGGCAGGTAGAGGCTGTGCGGCTTGGCATTGCCCGTGCTTTGGTAGCTGAAAACCCTGAACTTAGGCCTCGGCTGCGTGCCGCCGGCTTGCTCACGCGCGACCCACGGGCTGTAGAACGCAAAAAGAGCGGCCGTAAAAAAGCACGCAAGCGTTTCCAATTCAGCAAGCGCTAAGGATTTTGGTCAAACCATAAAAACAATCCTGTGGAAGCAATCACCTATCAGCAATTGCTCGAAGCCGGAGTTCATTTCGGTCACTTACGACGCAAATGGTGTCCACGCATGGCGCCATACATCTTCATGGAGCGTAAAGGCATTCATATCATTGATTTAAATAAAACACTGGAATGCCTCAACGAGGCTGCGGCTGCTCTGAAACAGGTTTCCCGAAGTGGTAAAAACATTTTGTTTGTTGCCACTAAAAAACAAGCAAAGCAAATTGTCAGGGAAGCAGCACAGCGTGCCGGTATGCCGTACGTGACCGAACGGTGGTTGGGAGGCATGCTGACCAACTTTGCCACAATACGTAAATCCATTAAAAAACTTCAGAATATCGAAAACATGCTCGACGAAAATGCTCAGGTGAGCATTACCAAAAAGGAGCGGCTGCGCTTGAGCCGTGAGAAAGCCAAGATGGAAAAAGTACTCAGTGGCGTGGCTTCATTAAACCGCCTGCCAGCCGCCGTTTATATCGTCGACATCATGCATGAAAACATTGCGCTGGCTGAGGCCCGGCGTTTGGGAATTCTTACCGTTGCCATGGTGGATACAAACAGCGATCCTACCCTGGTGGATTTTCCCATTCCTGCAAATGACGATGCTACCAAATCTATTTCCATCATCACCAACTATTTGGCTGATGCCGTCATAGAGGGAGTTGCTGAGCGGCAGCAGGACCGTGAGGAAGTCGAGGGAGTTGAAGAAGCGGAATCGGCAACGGTGCTATCTTCACTCGACTTGGGCGATGAAGAAACGCCCAGACATGGTGAACGGCGCAAGAGTGGACGGCGCACCTCGGGCCGGGGCATCAAGGGGTAGCAACCAAGGAGCATGATGCTTAATTCATAATCCATCACATCATATGAGTGAAATCAAAGCCGCAGATGTCAATCGTTTGCGTCAGCTGACAGGTGCTGGCCTCATGGATTGCAAAAAAGCCTTGGCCGAAACCGGCGGCAATCTGGAAGCAGCCATAGATTACTTGCGCAAGAAGGGCGCGAAGGTTTCTGCCTTGCGTGCCGGAAAAGAAACCAAAGAAGGTGTCGTAGTAGCTCAGACGAATGCCGATGCCACGCACGGAGTCATCTTTAGCCTGAACTGTGAAACCGACTTTGTCGCAAAAAACGATGAATTCAATGACTTTGCCCGTCAGGTATCTGAAGTGGCCTTACAACAAGACATTAAAGAGTTATCGGCATTATTGGCTGCCCGCCTGGGAGAGGTTTCCATCAGCGATCGGCTTGCTGAGCTCGTAGGAAAAATCGGGGAAAAGATAGAATTGCGCAGTTTCTATGCCTGTGAGGGGCCGTGTGTGGTTCCTTACATCCACAGTAACAAAAAGCTTGGAGTGTTGGTGGTGCTTAACAAACTGCGCACTGAGGCCATAGAACAGGTTGGCCGAGAAATAGCCATGCAAGTTGCAGCCATGAATCCCGTCGCTGTTGATCAAAAAGGGGTTCCTCAAGCTCTCATTGATCGTGAGCTGGATATTGCACGGGAAAAAGCACGAGCCGAAGGAAAGGCTGAGCACCTGATCGATAAGATCGCTGCCGGTGCACTTAATAAATTTTTTAAAGAAAACACCCTGCTCAGCCAGGAGTTTGTTAAGGATCCCAAGAAGACCGTTGCGGAGGTGCTCCGCAGTGTTGACAAAGAATTGACGGTGTTATCCTTTATCCGAGTGACTACTCAGGAAGGTTAAGGTTTTAGCTCCGCTAAGCTTGGCGGGTGATAAATCCTCATAGTTCATTACCCTGTAAGTGCTGTTTTGTTTTTTCGCGGTGAAGGGTTCCTGTGGCTCATGTGAAAGCTGCACAGACCTACGCTCAGGCGATCCGTTCTGATACGTATAGTTTTATTTCTCCAAACAGGGCGCTAACGTTGCAGCTCATTGATCGAATGCTCGTCCATGCATCAAGAAATCGGCGCGCAACCATTAAAATTTTTGATTATTCAAACGGCTTTTCTAGGGGATGTTCTTTTGGCCACAGCAGTCCTGGAAAAGCTGCATCAGTATTTCCCAACAGCACAGTTGGATGTTTTGGTTAAAAGGGGCAATGAATCGGTGTTGGAACATCATCCATGGGTTGGGCGCGTATGGACCATAGAAAAAAAGAAATGTCGGCTACAAGAATTGCTGCGAATTATAAGGCAGGTGCGATACATTGGCTACAACTATGTCATCAACTTGCACCGTTTTACCAGCTCGGGCTTGGTGACGTGCTTTTCAGGGGCACCACAACGCATCGGCTTCCGCCAAAATCCCTTTTCATTTTGTTATACCTATTGCGTTGACCACCGATTTGGGATAGGGCCTGATGGCAACTACTTGCATGAGATCGAACGTAACCAATTGCTTATTGAACATTTGACGGATGCAAAACCTGCCCGGCCGCGCATTTACATTTCTGACGCAAGCCACCAGCGCGTGGAGCAACTGTGTCGCCAACATAACTTACATTCCTTTGTTTGCATCGCACCAGCCTCTGTGTGGTTTACAAAACAATGGCCGCTGGAGAAATGGCTTGAACTGATTAAGTTTCTACCTACATCCCTGGATGTTGTGCTTTTGGGTAGTGCAGATGACAGGGCTCTATGTGAAACTTTAAGTCAGCGGGCTGCTCAACTTTCGCGTAAGCTCATCAACCTTGCAGGAGTTTTGTCTATTAACGAAACAGCGGCATTGATGCAGCGGGCCGTCATGAACTACGTCAACGATTCAGCGCCGTTGCACATTGCTTCAGCAGTGAATGCACCGGTAACTGCTATTTTTTGTTCCACCTTGCCGGCCTTCGGTTTCGGGCCGCTTAGCGACAAAAGCTATGTGATGGAAAGCCAAGAGCGTCTGAGTTGTCGACCCTGCGGTATGCATGGTCGTCGTCGTTGCCCCGAAGGGCATTTCAGATGTGCGCTCAGTATCGATGCCCGCCGCGCCGCTGCAATCTGTAGCCTTTGAATCTGAAGCCATCAGGCTTTCCCGTTACTTTTGCAGCCATGGATGTTTCTGCCGCGGCACCATCTCTTGTCAGCCGCTTTTTCCGATATGTCAAAATAGATACCCAAAGCGATCCCAATTCAACCTCCATCCCTTCGACCCAAAAGCAAAAAGATTTATCGCAGCTGTTGGTCGACGAGTTGCATCAAATGGGCATCGCCGATGCGCATCTTGACGAATACGGTTTAGTGTACGCAACTATTCCCGCCACCAGCAACAAGAAAACACCGGTGCTTTGCTTCTGTGCGCATGTGGACACTTCACCCGACCTCAGCGGTGCCGGTGTCAGTCCTGTTTTACATCGCAACTACGACGGGGGAAATCTGGTCTTACCCGGTGATCCCTCAGTAGTGATCCGACCGGAAGAACATCCTGACTTATTGCAGCAGATAGGTAATGACATCATCACAGCCGACGGCACCACGCTGTTAGGTGCCGATAACAAAGCCGGTGTGGCTGTTATCATGGAGGTGGCTCAATGGCTGATGCAGCATCCGGGCATCCGCCATGGCCCTATTCGGATTTTGTTTACGCCGGATGAAGAAATCGGCCGGGGGGTTGACCATGTCGACATGAAGAAATTAGGAGCTGACTATGGTTATACCGTTGACGGCGAAAGTTTAGGTACCGTAGAAATCGAAACATGGTGTGCAAGATTAGCCACTGTGGTATTCCATGGCGTAAGTGCGCATCCGGGGTTTGCTAAAGGAAAAATGGAAAATGCAGTGCGCATGGCAGCGGCTTTAGTGACTGCGTTGCCTGTAGATCGGCTGGCACCTGAAGCTACAGAGGGGCGGGAAGGATTTATTCACCCTGTTAGCGTTCAGGCCGGTCTGGAGCAGGCCACGGTCAAATTGTTGTTGCGCGATTTTTCCGTTGCAGGACTGGAGCAACAGGAGCACCTTATACGCACGCTCGTACAGGAGGTGATGCAGCATTTCCCTCGTTCCACGTGCAGTATAGATATACGTGAGCAGTATCGAAATATGAAAGAGGTGTTGGACCGGCACCCGCAGGTAGTGGAATATGCCTTGGAGGCCATTCGGCGGGCGGGCTTAGTACCTCGTACGGTCAGTGTGCGTGGGGGTACGGACGGCAGCCGCCTTTCCTTCATGGGATTGCCCTGTCCCAATCTATTTGTGGGCGAACATGCCTTTCACTCGCGCTACGAATGGATTAGTGTGCAGGATATGCTGAAGTCCATGGAGACCATCATCCATCTGTGTCAGATTTGGGAAGAAAAAAGTTAATTGCCCTCACCGGTGGTGTCCGGTCGCTGTAGGAAATTGTTGCAGCTTTTTGTGCTTCGGTCGAAGGAAGTAAGTGTTCCGCTTTTGCTTTGCGGAGAGAGGATGCCGAACCCCCTTATCAAGAGGTGACAGGCGAGATTTGTTGGTGCAGATTGGGTAGCATTTTATTTAAATGTCGGTGGTTTTCTCTGCTAATTCAAAAGGCTGTTGGCTGCCGGGCAAATTAGCTTTTGCACTTACGTTTCATAGATGTTTTTATTATGGAAAAAGAAAGCCGCTCGTGCTTCGGCACGCCGAAGCACGAGCGGCCCCCAAAGCCTGTTGAAGAACTCAGCCGGTGGCTTTCACGAACGTGACGTTCACGCGAATCTGTACTTGGTCGCCGACGACGGCAACGTTTTCTACAACCTTGTTCCATTTCAGGTTGTAATCGAACCGGTTGATTGTACTGCGGGCCACAAAGCCGGCGCGGGTGTTGCCGCGCGCATCTAAAGTTGTGCCGCCATAGGTAACATCGAATTTGACCCGCTTGGTAACGTCGCGAATCGTGAGATCACCTTCCAACACATAGGTACGATCGCCTGTCTTTCGAAAGGAGGTGCTGCGAAATGTCATCTTGGGGTACTTCTCTGCATTAAAAAAGTCGTCGCTACGCAAGTGTTCGTCACGTTTTTCGTTGTCGGTATCGATGCTGGCTACATCAACAGTGAATTCAATTTGGGCATCGGTAAAGTCTTCTTTGCTGGAAAGGATGGTGCCGTGAAAGCTGTTGAACTTGCCGTCCATTTCTGCCACGCCGGTATAGGTGACGGTGAATTTTACGTTGCTGTGTGAGGCATCCAAATTCCAACGGGTTTGACTTTGAGCGTAGGTGGCCAGCAAAAGGGCCATGAAGAGTAAGGTGCGGAATTTCATAGCAGGATCAGTTTAGCAGCAAAAAAAGGAAATAAACAAGTAGCAAAAGCAAAAGGTTGCAGCTGCCCGTAGCGCCCTACTTTTGCCGGCTGTGAGCGAAGGATTGCTCCAGCTGTACCGGGACTCGGCGTTCGTGCAGCAGATGCTGTCGGTTTTAGCAAAGGCGGAAACCGAAGCCCCGCGCGTACATGTAGCCGGATGCTGTGGTTCGGCGCCAGCTTGGATCGTTGGTGCCTTGTTCCGGCAAGCCGGTCGCGACATGCTGTGCGTGTGCAACAGCCGTGAAGACGCTGCTTATTTCTACAACGACATTCAGCATTTGGCCGGTGAGCGCCACATTCATTTTTTTACAGATTCCTTTCGAAGGCCCGGTGCCTTTGAGCGACCCGTAAGCAGTCACCTACAGTTACGCACGCAAGTGCTGGGCGCCTTGGCGGCACAGGGGCGTGCACCGCAACTGATTGTCACCTATCCGGAGGCATTGCTGGAGCGAATAGCCGACCGCGCAGCGTTGGCAAGAGCTGTCTTGACCCTCCGGCGTCATCAAGAACAGGACCAGGATGCCTTAGTGGCACAACTGATTTCCCTCGGTTTCTGCCAAACCGAATTTGTGTATGAGCCCGGCCAATTTGCCGTGCGCGGTTGCATCGTGGATGTGTTTTCTTTTGGCCATGACTTGCCTTTTCGCATTGAATTTTCCGGCAATATCATTGACAGCCTACGCACGTTCGATCCTGTAAGTCAAATCAGTCAGGCTGTGCATCAGCACATTCAGCTGGTGGCTGACACACAGCGGCGACTGGATGGTGGGGGCACCACACTACCGGCATTGATGGCATCAGATAGTATTCTGTGGATTACCGATGAACGGTTATGCCTGGATCGCATTGAGGAGTTGTTGCCCAAAGCTCGTGCTGCACATCAAGAGGCTGCGGGAATGGAGCCTGCCGGCTTTCATTGGGTAGAGGCTGATGAATTGCAGCGAAGTTGGCAAAGTTGGCCGCAAATCACGTTGACAGCACCATCAGGTATCAGGCCTACATTTCGAATCAGCGTAGATCAATCGCCCCAGCCTGAAATTCGTAAACACTTCCCCTTGCTTATTGAACAGTGGAAAAAGTTGCATCAGCAAGGCTATCGTATCTACTTGTTTTCGGACAGTCGCCCGCAATTGCAACGCCTAGAGGCCATTTTGGAGGATTTAGACGCCGGCATACCTTATCAACCTGTACCTTTTGCCATTCAGGCTGGCTTTGTAGATCATCAATTGCAGGTAGCTTTCTTCACCGATCATCAGATTTTCGAACGCTACCACCGCTACAGGCTGCGCGAGGGCTATACACAAAGTAGATTGCTATCGCTAAAGTTGTTGTCGGAACTGAAACCGGGCGACTATGTTACGCACCTCGACCACGGTATTGGCATCTTCAGCGGTTTGGAAAAAATTACGGTTAACGGCATCCAGCGCGAGGCAGTGCGCCTGGTGTATCGCGACAATGATTTATTGTATGTGGACATCCAATCGTTGCACAAGATCAGTAGGTACGTCGGGAAGGAAGGGACGCCGCCCAAAATCAACAAACTGGGCAGCGGTGCATGGGAACAGCTGAAACGTAAGGTCAAAGATCGCATTAAAGATATTTCTAAAGATTTGATCGCCCTTTATGCTAAGCGACGGGCTACCAAGGGCTTTGCTTTCTCGCCTGACACTTATTTGCAGACGGAGCTGGAAGCTAGCTTTATCTATGAAGATACGCCCGATCAGCTCAAGGCCACGCGCGACGTTAAAGCGGATATGGAAAAACCTTATCCCATGGACCGGCTCATCTGCGGTGATGTGGGATTTGGCAAGACAGAGGTTGCTATTCGGGCAGCGTTCAAGGCCGTAGCAGACGGCAAGCAGGTGGCTGTATTGGTGCCTACCACCATTTTGACCTTACAGCACTACAAAACGTTTACTGAACGCTTACGGGATTTTCCCTGTACCATAGATTATTTAAACCGTTTCAAGACGCCAACGCAGCAAAAAGCTACTCTGCAGCAGTTAGAAAAAGGTCAGATTGACATCATCATTGGAACGACGGCATTGTTGGGCAAGCGTGTGCGGTTTAAGGATTTAGGCCTGCTCATCGTTGATGAAGAACAAAAGTTTGGTGTTGCGGCCAAAGAGCGAATCCGGCAAATACGCACTACGGTAGATACGCTTACGCTGACGGCTACGCCGATTCCACGCACACTACAGTTTTCGCTCATGGGGGCACGCGACTTGTCGATCATCAACACCCCTCCGCCCAATCGTCAGCCCATTGAAACAGAACACATCGTCATGGACCCCGAACGCATCCGTGATGCCATTCGTTTTGAAGTGGAACGCGGCGGGCAGGTCTTTTTCATACACAACCGAGTGCGCGATATCGAACAGATTGCCGACATGATCCGCAAGCTGGTGCCCGAATATTCTGTAGCAGTGGCACATGGCCAAATGAAAGATGAACAATTAGAAAATATCATGATGGATTTTATTGAGCATCGATATGATGTGCTGGTTTGTACCAATATTGTAGAGAGTGGGTTGGATATCCCCAATGCCAATACCATTCTCATTCATGATGCTCATTTATTTGGGCTTAGTGACTTGCATCAGCTGCGCGGGCGCGTTGGGCGAAGCAATCGCAAGGCCTTTTGCTATCTCATCACTCCACCGCCCAGCTCACTTACCCAGGAAGCTTTGCGGCGCCTTCGCACCATTGAGGAGTTTTCCGACCTGGGCAGCGGCTTTTTGATCAGCATGCGTGATCTGGACCTGCGCGGGGCCGGCAACATTCTGGGTGCTGAACAAAGCGGTTTCATTACGGAAATAGGTTATGAAACGTATCTGAAAATTCTGGATGAAGCCATACGTGAACTGCGCCGCAGTGAAGGCGATCCTCAGCCGGTTTCTCCCCTGCCTTCCGCACCCGAATGCAGTATTGAGGCGGACACCGAACTGCTTATTCCTGACGACTACGTTGCCAACATTCATGAGCGATTGGCTCTTTATACCGAGCTGGATCGTTTGCAGAGCGACGAAGCCTTGGATGCTTTTGTACACCGTTTGGCCGACCGGTTCGGGCCGGTGCCTGAGGTGGTCCACCGGCTGGTACAGGCCATGAAGGTACGGCTGTTGGCCCGCCGCTTGGGGCTGGTTAAAGTGCAGTTTAAAGCCAACACCATGCGGTGGTTCACCGTGGAAGATCCTGATTCACCGTTTTACGATTCAGAGCAGTTTGCCCGCATCCTGCAGTATGTAACCGCCCACCCACATCGTTGTCAGGTGTGGCAACGGCCCAAAAACATGGTCATCACCTTTCGGCATGTGGCTGGCTTCAACCAGGCTTTACGTATTTTCCAAGAACTCGATGCCGTGGGGGCTGAAGCGGACTCAACGGCAAAGCTTTAGGGTTGGATCAACAGCCATGCTCTGCCTGCACAAAAGCATGGCCTCATCATTGCATTTCAAACAAACGGTTTAAGAAAACAAGTGGGCATTTTTTTGTAAGTGCACTAAGCTGTATTGCTTGCGGTAACTTTTTCTTTTTGCGCAAAAAAAACAGCGCAGTTAGCTCCTTTTGGCCTGGAAGAGTTATTAAGGGATATTCTAAAAATTGTTCGGTGGTGGCTTCTTACATGTATTTCTTGAAAAACGTTTTTGTCTTGGTGACCACATCCAGCGATTGGGTGTCGTCAAAACTGTGAAAAGCGGGGTATTCGTAGTACTCTGAGGCAACGGCCGAATTGATGAGTTTGCCATACATCCACTGGCTTTGGTACACCGGCACTATGGGATCCCACGTGCCGTGGAACAGCAGGGTAGGTTGGGTGATGGGTGTTATGTTCCAGTACGGACTCACGGCATTGTATGCTGCGGTATCCCATGGCATGCCAACATACTCGGTAAGAATTTCTGCTATGGAAGTGCCCAGCCAGAGGTTGAAGCAGTTGTACCAGCTCCAGTCGCTGATAACGGTGGGACCGAACAGGCTGGCCACGCAGCGGATGTCAGGATTGTATCGATAGGCATAGATGAGGGCCAGTTGCCCACCGGCACTGGCACCAAACAGGCCTATGCGCGAGGAGATCTGATACAAATTCTTGTTGGCGATTACGTGGGCCACCGCAGCATCCAGGTCAGCCATGATTTCGTTGTGATGAATGTTTTCGGCATTGTTGGCCAGACGGTAGTTCGTATTAACGATAGCCACCTCACTCCAAACGGAGCGTAGCAGGTTAACGTAATAATTCATGTCTTCCTTTTGCCCGGCCTTCCATGCGCCGCCGTGAATCATCAACACCACAGGTGTGCTGTCGCTGCGGCCTTTGGGGAGGTAGATGTCGTACTTGTGGCGTTCGTGGGCACCGTAGGCAACATTATAAAAAACGGTATCCTTCAAATTACTTCCCTCGACATCAGGGGTATCAGGAACCACGGGCTCTGACGTGCAACTTGCAAATACAGCCCACATGGCTGCGGTCAGAAAGCCAATTGTCTTAGGAAATTTCATGGCAGAACAACTGAATGTAAAACTATTTCCCCGCGGCAAAAATTTGATGCATCCTGAATGGACAAGCCCCGATGTGTATCCGATCAGTGAATTTCTTTAGGAAGGAGCAGAAACATGCTTTGGCTCTGTCAGTTCTTTCAGGCGGCGAAGCCCTTTTTCAAAGTCCTGACCTATGAGTTTTTCCATATCCATAAAAATGTAAATGATATTAAAAGGACGGGGGGTGATGGAAGTAAAGCCCCAAGTAACCTCGGTACCGGCGCCGGAGTCATCCACTTGAATGTAGCTGTTGGCTTCTGAACTGAATGGTTTGAGAAACTGCACATGCACATCAATGCGATGGCGGGGCTCGATGGCTGTTATGGTTTGACGACCTTCGCCGGCTTGCTTGTTGCCTACCCAATGCATAGAAGCGCCTACCGAGCCGTCAGTACCATAGTAGTTTTTTTTCATCGTGGTGTCTAAAGCATTCCATGGCGACCACAGATCCATTGCACGCAGCGTGCTGACGTAATTCCACACCGTATCCAGGGGCGCTTGAATAAAGATTTTGCGAGATAACGTTAAAGTTGTCGGGGCAACGGCACTGAGTACGACGGCCAGGAGCGCCAAAACCAGCACCACCACAAGAAACAGGCGCAGCAACCTCATGTCAAAGTCACTTTGATCTCCGAAATGTAATTGTTTTCCGACATACCGTCTCCGATGAGCCGAGGGGCTTTTCGTTAGCTTTGCGGCCCTGATGTGGCAGCTTCTTGCCCATTTGCTGATTCGCCATCGGCTCTGGTTTCTGGGCTTGCTGTTGGCGGTAACGGCATTTATGTTTTATCATGCCCAACAGGTGCAGATCACTTACAGCAATCCACAAGTCATTCCTACCAGCAATCCTCGCTATGCCGATTATGTTGCATTCAAAAAAAAGTTCGGGGAAGACGGCAACGTGTTGGTATTGGGCTTTCGCTCCGACAGTCTGTTTACGCCCGAAGTATTCTATGCCTGGCAACGTTTGGGTGAACAGATCGCCCGTATTTCCGGGGTTGAGCAGGTGTGGTCCCTGGGTCAGGCTTTTGGCCTACGCCGCGATACCGCAGTGAAGCGGCTGGTTCCCTTCCGATTATTTCCTGTGCGACAGTTGGCTGCGCATGAGCTTGACTCCTTGCGGGCAGAATTGGAAAAGCTGCCCTTCTATAAGGGGCTGCTATACAACCCAGAAACCCAGGCTACGCTGATGGCAGTGCGCCTGCATAGCGAGCGGCTTAACAGTAAGGAAAGGGAGGTTATTGTGCAGCGCATCACGGATTATGGTGCCGTTTTTTCAGATCAGACGGGCATACGTCTGCAGTACAGCGGCATGCCTTTAATCCGCACCGTAATGACCACACGCATGGCCGATGAGCTGCAGCTGTTTTTGGTGCTTGCTGCAGGGGCAACCCTGCTGGTTTTGTTGTTGGTGCTTCGTTCCGGCTTTGCCGTGGTCGCTTCTATGCTGGTCGTGGCAATTGCCGTCATCTGGACTTTGGGCACCATTCACTGGCTGGGATATGAAGTGACCATCCTTACGGGCCTTATTCCGCCCTTGGTGGTGGTTATTTCCATTACAAATTGTATGTATTTATTAAACAAATATCACATAGAATACGTCAAACACGGCAATCAGGTAAGGGCCTTGGCACGCATGGTTGAAAAAATCGGGTTGGCTACCTTATTTACCAATGTGACGGCAGCCATCGGCTTTGGAGTGTTTTCCTTTACGCGCAGTCAGATCCTGAAAGAATTCGGCCTGGTGGCGGGATTGAACATTGCAGCCATTTTTTTAATCAGCATCATCCTCATTCCCTGCTTTTACAGTTTTGTGCCGGAGCCTAAGCCGAGGCACGTTAACTACTTAGAGACGCGATGGCTGCGCTTTGTTTTGCGGTGGTTAGAGCATCTGGTCTTTTATCGACGACGATGGATTTTTGCCGGTACAGCCATAGTCGTTGTCGTGGCTTTGTTTGGGGTGCTGCGCTTAAAAACCACAGGCTACATCGTTGACGATATTCCGCAGCACGACCAAGTGTTCACCGATCTAAAGTTCTTCGAGCAGCATTTCCGTGGTGTTATGCCGTTTGAAGTGCTGGTGGAGACGCGGAAGAAAGGAGGTGTGCTGCACAGCACCCAACTCAGGAAGATCAATCAGTTGCAAGACAGCCTGGGCCGTTTTGCTGTGTTTTCGCGGCCATTATCCGTGGTGGAGGGCATCAAGTTCGCCCGGCAAGCCTATTTCGGAGGTGGGCCTGAAGCATATACATTGCCCAATGAGTTGGAGCGGTCTTTCGTGTTTTCGTATCTGGGTGGCATCAAAGACAGCATGGCCTTGTTCGCTTCGTATGTAGATAGCAACCGCCAGGTGGCACGCGTTTCAATGGCTATGGCCGATGTGGGCACCCTCACGATGGATACGTTGCTGAAATGCATAGAGCCAATGGTGACCTCGATCTTCGATACTTCAGCATATCGCATCACCCTTACCGGCGCCAGTGTGGTTTTTGTAGAAGGCAGCCGTTATATCATTGACGGCTTGACCGACAGCTTGTTGTTGGCATTTCTGCTGGTTGCTTTATGTATGGGCTATTTGTTCCGAAGCTGGCGCATGATCATTTTTTCGCTAATCCCTAACCTCATACCGCTAATCATTACAGCAGGCATCATGGGCTATTTCAATATTCCTCTTAAACCTTCCACCGTTCTGATCTTTTCCATAGCCTTTGGTATTGCCGTAGATAATGCCATACGCTTTTTGGCAAAATACCAGCAAGAGCTGCATCGGCATCATTGGGATATCGGCCCAACGGTTTCGGTGGCTCTGTACGAAGCCGGCATCAGCATCATCTATACTTCATTAATCCTTTTTTTTGGATTTATCATTTTTACTCTATCACATTTTGGCGGCACCTTTTATTTAGGCTTGCTGACATCCATCACCTTGGTGGTAGCCATGTTCAACAATCTGTTGTTGTTGCCATCGCTGCTGTTGGCCATGCGCCAATGGGTTGACCGGCGGCGCCTGCCTCAGGTTACGCCGGCCGACCATCTAGACGTGGTCGGCTCGGAAGATCATGCGCCGGAGCCGCACCTGATAGAAGAAAGACGTTAGTGATGGCTTGTGTTGTAGTGTTTAGTTATGGCCAAGTTTCCGGAATATAAACAACTGAACCTGCCGGAGATCGATCGCGAAGTAGGGGCGTTCTGGCAGCAAAACAAGATTTTTGAAAAAAGCGTTGAGCGCAATAAGGACCGCCAGCGCTTTGTGTTTTATGAAGGCCCCCCTTCGGCCAATGGCTTACCTGGCATTCACCACGTCATTTCCCGCACCATAAAGGATCTGTTCTGCCGCTACAAAACCATGCGCGGCTACTGCGTGGAGCGCAAGAGCGGATGGGATACCCACGGCCTACCGGTTGAGCTTGGCGTGGAAAAGCAGTTAGGCATTCGTAAGGAAGACATCGGTACCAAAATATCGGTAGCGGCATTCAACGAAATCTGCAGGCGCGAAGTGATGAAGTATAAAGAAGCCTGGGACGACCTGACCCGCCGCATGGGTTATTGGGTGGATTTGGATCATCCCTACATCACTTTCGACAATCAATATATTGAAACCTTATGGTGGCTGTTACGCCAGTTGTATGATAAAGGTTATTTATATGAGGATTACTCTGTTCAACCTTATTCGCCGGCAGCGGGCAGTGGCCTAAGCACCCATGAGCTCAACCAACCGGGCACCTACAAACTTATTGTGGATGTGAGTCTGGTGGCACAATTTCTCTTGCGCCGCAATGAACGTAGCGCCTGGCTTTATGCCTTAACTGACTACGATATCTACTTGCTGGCGTGGACCACCACGCCTTGGACCCTGCCTTCCAACTGTGCCCTTACCGTTGGTCCTGCCATTCGTTATGCTTTGGTAGAAACCCTTAATCCTTTTAGCGGAAGGCCACAGGCTGTGCTTCTGGCTTCCGAACTGATTACCCGATACTTCAATCCCAAGCAGCAAGACGCACCGTTTGATGGTTTTCAGCCAGGTAATCCAGATGTTCCCTATCGGGTCATTACCGAAGTGGAAGGAAGCCGCCTGGTAGGGCTGCAATATGAGCAGTTGATGCCGTATGTGCAGCCTCAGGGGAAAGCCTTTGAGGTGATTGCAGGTGATTTTGTCACTACTGAAGAAGGCACCGGTATTGTGCACACGGCCTCTCTGTTCGGTGCCGATGACTTTCGCGTATGCAAAGCCAACGGCATCGCATCGATTACCGTCACGGATTCGACCGGGCGACAGGTTCCATTGGTAGACCTGCAGGGCCGCTTTGTGGAACAAGTAACCGATTTTGCCGGCCAATACGTCAAAGAGCAGTATTATGGTGAGGAAGAAAAAGCTGCCCTGTGCGAAAAATATGGATGGAAAAAATTTTTATCTGTTGACGAACGCATAGCGCTCAAACTCAAGCAGGAGCATAAGGCATTTCGAATTGAAAAGTACGAGCACAACTATCCGCACTGCTGGCGCACCGATAAGCCCGTGTTGTATTATCCATTGCAGGCCTGGTTTATTCGCGTCACGGCATTTCGCGAACGCCTGTTGGAACTCAATCAGCAGATCAACTGGAAACCGCCCGCTACCGGAGAAGGTCGCTTTGCCAACTGGCTGGAGAATGTTCAGGATTGGAACTTGAGCCGCTCTCGCTTTTGGGGCACCCCCTTGCCCATTTGGCGAACGGCCGATGGACGGTATCAGCGTTGCATTGGTTCGGTAGCTGAGCTGATGAGCGAATCGGCGAAAGCCATTGCAGCCGGTCTGGCCACTGCCTACCAGCAAGAACTGCATCAGACGGGTCGTCTGCCTGAATTGCACAAACCTTTTGTAGATGAGATTGTGTTGGTAGCTGAGGACGGTCAGCCCATGTATCGAGTACCAGATGTGGTGGATGTGTGGTTTGATAGCGGGGCAATGCCCTATGCCCAATGGCATTACCCTTTTGAGCACCAGGAAAAGATCGACCAAAGGCTGGATTTTCCGGCAGACTTCATAGCCGAAGGCGTAGATCAAACGCGCGGCTGGTTCTACACCTTGCATGTGCTGGCGGTAATGGTGTTTGATTCCGTGGCTTTTCGCAATGTGTTGGCCAACGGCTTAGTGTTAGACAAACACGGAAACAAGATGAGCAAACGGTTGGGTAATGTGGTAGATCCGTTTGCAGTCATCAATACCTATGGTGCCGATGCCACGCGGTGGTACCTAATCAGCAATACCCAGCCCTGGGACAATCTGCGGTTTGATCTTAACGGAGTGGATGAGGTTCGTAAAAATCTTTTCGGAACGTTGTTCAACACCTACGTCTTTTTTGCGCTCTACGCCAACATCGATGGTTTTTCACCTGATGCGCAGCCGGTGCCGTTTAACGTTCGGCCCGAGTTGGACCGTTGGATTTTGTCTCGCTTGCAAACCCTGGTGCAAAAAGTTACGAAACATCTGGACGAATACGACCCAACCCCAGCCGCGCGCCTTATTGAAGAATTTGTGGATCGCCATCTGAGTAATTGGTACGTGCGGCTCTCACGGCGTCGTTTCTGGAAAGGAAACCTTACATTGCCCGACGGTAAATCCAATTCAGACAAAAAGGCAGCGTTTGAAACGTTATACCAATGTTTAACGACAGTTGCCCAACTGATGAGTCCACTGGCGCCGTTTTTCAGTGACTGGCTCTACCGTAATCTAACCGCCTTCCGGAAGGATGAACCTGGTGCAGATGCAGCCAATTCAGTGCATCTTACCGATTGGCCGCAAGTGATCCACCCCTATCGCGATGAAGCATTAGAAGAGCGCATGGCTTTGGCTCAAGACATTTGTTCGCTCGCTCTTTCCATTAGAAAAAAGGTGAACATCAAAGTACGGCAGCCACTGCAACGCCTGCTGTTGCCCGTTGGCGACGAAAAGCAAAAAGAGCAAATCGAGCTGGTCAAACACCTGATCTTATCTGAAATCAACGTGAAAGAAATAGAATACATTGGCTTTGATTCACCGCTGCTGCGTAAGCGGGTAAAACCCAATTTCCGGCTGTTGGGAAAAAAGCTGGGCAAGCACATGAAGGCCTTTCAACAGTTTACCGAGCAGCTCACCGACGAACAAATTCGGACTGTAGAACTGCAGGGCTACCTGATTTTTGAAAATGAGGGCCAAAAATGGCAGATCGGTATTGAAGAGCTTGACATCCTGTCCGAAAACGTTCCGGGCTGGCAGGTGGCTTCCGAAGGCCGACTTACGGTGGCCTTGGATACGACCATAACACCTGAACTGGCATATGAAGGGCAAGCAAGAGAATTGGTAAACCAGATTCAGAAGTTGCGTAAAGAGTTGAATTTCAATGTTACTGACCGTATTGCCGTGGAGTTGCAGGATATTCCTGCCTTGCGGCCGGTGTTATTTAATCATAAGGAATATATTTGCGGCGAAATTTTGGCCGACGATCTGAAAGTTCTACCCACTGTTGACGAAGCCCACTTGGTGCAGGTAAACGATGTTGCGGTCAGAATAAAAGTGTTTAAAAGGAGTTGAAAGTCAATGGTAAAAAGTTCGCTTAAGGCCAACAAGAAAGTAGCCAAGAAAAGGGCTGTAAAAGCTGCAGCAAAAGCAAAAAATGCCGCGCCCAAAAAGGCAAAAGCAAAGAAGGCCGCAGTAGGCAAAAAAGCCAAGAAGACAGCCGAATCCAAAACCAGGAAAGTTGCCAGGGCAGCGGTGCGAAAAGAGCCCAAGAGAAAAGCCTCTGCTCTTAAGGCCGCCCCAATTTCCCAGCCCACCGTTGAAAAGGCTTCAGCCCGCCCACGGCGTCGAAAGCCGATACCTGTTGTACCTGTGGCCCCAAAGCCAATACCGCAAACACCGGTGGCCAAGCTAGCTGAGATAAAAAGTCAGCAAGCTGCGGAATTGAAAAAGCCACTTCCGCAGCGGCCTGAAGTAATGCCTGCCACCCACACTTCTTCGGCCCAGCAGAACCGAACCCGATATTCAGATAAGGAGTTGGCCGAATTCAAAAAGATCATCTTAGAAAAGCTCGAACAGGCCAAAAAAGACCTGCAGTACTTGCAGGAACAGATTGGTCAGAAAGGCGATGGCGACTCCGGGATCAGTGAAACCACCTTTGCTTCTAGTGACGATGGCAGCACCTCCATGGAGCGTGAATATTTGGTTCAGATGGCCAGCCGCCTGCGCAAATACATTGACCATTTAGATAAAGCTCTGGTGCGCATCGAAAACAAGACCTATGGTATTTGTCGTGTAACGGGCAAGCTCATCGAAAAAGAACGGCTCTTGGCGGTGCCGCATGCCACGCTGAGCATGGAAGGTAAGCGTTTGGAAAGCCACGCGGCCCAACATCAGGAAGGCGGGTGAACCGTTTGCGCTTGGCGCTGCTTGTGGTGGCCCTTGTATTGCTGGCCGACCAGATCATCAAATTCTGGGTAAAGCTTACTTTTTTTTATGGCGAAAGCCGTCGTATTACCGATTGGTTTTATTTGTATTTCATCGAAAATGAAGGCATGGCCTTTGGACTAACGTTAGGGGGGCATACCGGAAAGCTGGCATTGACTTTGTTTCGCCTTTTGGCCGTTGCCGTACTGTCTTGGTATCTGCTTCGCCTCATTCGACGCAAGGCTGCGCAAGGACTGGTGGTAAGCTTGAGTTTGATTTTGGCCGGCGCCTTAGGCAATATCGTTGACTCTGTTTTTTATGGCCGAATTTTTTCGGAAAGCACAGCCGATCGGCTGGCCGTTCTGTTCCCGGAAGGGGGAGGCTATGCTCCTTTATTGCACGGTCGGGTAGTGGATTACCTTTATTTCCCCTTGTTTGAAGGCTTCCTACCCCAATGGGTGCCCATTTGGGGGGGCGATTATTTCATCTTCTTTCGGCCTATTTTTAACATTGCCGATGCTTCGATAACCACCGGAGTGTTGCTGATTGTTTTATTCCAGCGCCGGTTTTTTCCTCCCGAAAAGGCAGCAGGAGCAGCTCAGCCCACGCGGCAAACGGCCCAATGAAGGTTTTCATGCCTGAATGCGAATAACTATTTTGCACGCCAATCCCCCCTGCGGTGGAACTGCGCTATCAAAGGGTGTTGTTGAAATTGTCCGGCGAGGCGCTCATGGGCCGCCAGTCCTATGGCATTGACCCGGAGCAATCGAATCGGTATGCTGAAGAAATCAAGCTGGCCGTGGATGCCGGCGTTCAGGTGGCTATTGTGATCGGCGGCGGCAACATTTACCGCGGTATGGATGGCAATGAGTCGGGCATTGAACGCGCCACGGGCGATTACATGGGCATGCTGGCTACGGTCATCAACGGCATGGCCTTGCAGAGCGTACTGGAAAAACATCAGCTGGATACACGCCTGCAATCGGCCATTAAGATGGAACAGATTGCTGAGCCCTACATTCGGCGTCGGGCCATTCGTCATCTGGAAAAAGGCCGCGTGGTCATTTTCGGAGCCGGCACAGGCAATCCTTTTTTTACAACCGATACCGCTGCGGCCTTGCGGGCCATAGAAATCAACGCCCATGTATTGCTCAAGGGGACGCGGGTTGATGGAATTTATTCGGCCGATCCTGAAAAGCACCCCGATGCGGTGCGATTCGAGCGCATCACTTATGATGATTGTTATAAGAAAAATCTAAATGTCATGGACATGACTGCCTTTACGTTATGCCGCGAACACCGCATGCCCATCATCGTCTTTGATATAAATCGGCCAGGTAATCTGTTGCGGGTGCTGCGGGGTGAGCCGATAGGTACCTTGGTCAGCGATTGACCTAAAGCTCCTGAATCCGGAACCTTATTTTTGTTCAATGAAGGTTTGATTCCACCTATGAAAATTCAAGAGATTCTGGAACATGCACGGCAACAAATGGAAAAGTCCATTCAGCATCTGGAAAATGAACTGACGCATGTGCGGGCCGGAAAAATATCACCAGCCATTTTGGAAGGCATCACCGTGGATTACTACGGCTCGCGCCTGCCGGTGCATCAGGCGGCAAACGTCAGTGTCGTGGACGCGCGCACACTCATCATCCAACCTTGGGAGAAAAACATGCTTGCCGTAATTGAACGGGCCATCTTGGCTGCCAACATCGGAATTACCCCCATGAACGACGGTACGGTCATCAAGCTGTTTCAACCACCTTTGACCGAAGAACGACGTCGTGAATACGTCAAGCGTGCACACCACATTGCCGAAACGGCCCGCATCAGTATTCGCAACATTCGTCGTGACGCAATTGAACAGCTAAAAAAATTGGAAAAGGAGCACGTTAGTGAAGACGATATCAAAAAGGGCGAAAAAGATATTCAAGAGTTGACTAATAAATACATTGCTGTGGTGGACAAACATCTGCAGGCCAAGGAAAAAGAGATCATGACCGTTTAGCAATAGTTAGGAAAAGCTCTTTTTTCTGGGTTTCGTACTTATTTAACTTAGCCCCATAAAGACGATCCTTTTTCATGAAAACTTTTTCCTTATCACCCTTTGCCTTCGGGGCATGCCTGCTGCTCTTTACTGCTTGCAGCACGTTGCAAGTTTCCACCGACTACGAGCACAGCATTGACTTCTCTGCCTACAAGACCTTTGCTCTGACCCCCGAGTCGGAGCAGATGAACATCAGTCCGTTGGTTAGAAAACGAATCATCAGCGCTGTGACGGCTGCTCTGGAAAGCAAAGGGCTGCGTCCCTCCAACGAACCAGACCTTCTGGTAGATCTTATTGTGCGCACCAAGGAGAAGCAGAGTGCCTCGGCCACAACCTACGACATGGGCGGTTATTATGGCCGGCGTTATTGGTATGGAGGTTCGGTGCGCACCACGCAGGTGCATGTAGATAATTACACCGAAGGCACGTTGATCATTGATCTGGTTGATGCTAGGAAGAAGGAACTGATATGGGAGGGGCGGGGCACAACGGTAGTAACCAGCTCCACGATTTCCGAAGAGCGGATTACTGATGCCGTTAACCGGATTCTGGAAAGCTTCCCACCTGCGCCAAAGAAGTAGGTAAAGCAGGCGCTGTTTTTTAGTTTAGACAGTCAAAAAAGTCAGGACCCTTACATGTTTAGGGAAGGGTTCAGTTGCGCATCTGCCGGAAGCATTTTTCGTTACGGCCTTGCGAGGAAAGCATGTATCTAAGCTATGATTTGATACCCAAGGTGCCATGCCTTTGTATATCAGAAAATCTATCGCGATAGGCCCGTTGCGGATCAATTTTTCTAAGAGCGGAATTGGGCTTTCTGTAGGAGTTAGGGGTTTTCGCATAGGAACCGGACCTCGCGGGCATTACGTGCATATGGGCATGGGTGGCGTTTATTATCGTCAGACCTTGGGGCGAAGGCAAAGAAGGTTGGCTCGATCCGCAACACCGCAAGGCCCTTCTCAGCAGGAAATGGTTTGGCCATTGCCACGAGAATCGCCGGCTATGACAACAGTGCAACCAAAATCGCGGGAATATGAAACAACTGCGGCCAGTGCTCTGAAAGATTCGGATGCCCAACAGTTGTTGGTGCAAATCAACCGACGACGGCGAAGGTTGGCGTGGTTTCCACTCATGTGCGTCATCGGTATCGTGGCGGTAGCCCTTGCGGTGGGGTTAGGTATGTCTTTGTTCACAGGGGGCTTCACAGCTGTAGCCGCATTTCTTTTGGGAGCAGTGGCCTGGCATTACGACCGCATGCGCCGCATTACCTTCATTCATTATGATTTGGAGGAGCCGAAAGCAAAGGCTTTTGGTCAGGTCGTCGAGGTTTTTAAACAATTGCAGCTGACAGCACGCATATGGAATGCCTCGCAGGTCATGGAGGCTAAGCAAGGCTCATGGACCATCAAAACCCTTGTGCAATTTCGGCGTGTGCATCTGGCTTTGGGCCAGCCGCCGTATATACGGACGAACATGGATGTTCCGATCTTGCCGGCAGGTCGTCAGGTCTTAGTGTTATTACCTGATCGCATGTTGGTAAGTGACCGCTGGCAAACGGGGGCTGTGTCCTACGAGGCATTGCGGGTGGTTTGCGCCGACGCCTTCTATGCACTAAAGAACAATCATTTGCCTGCCGATGCTGAATTAGTGCCCGACGCGTCGCCCCTGACGGCGCCGAAGGGAAGTGTTGTTTGTGTTTTCGGAGAGCTTCAGTTCAGCTCAGAAAGTGGGCTTAATGAACTGTTTGTTTTTTCTCATCGAAAATTAAGTCGCCAGTTTGCTCTTGCATTGAAACAATACGTCGAGCCAGAGACCTTAATGGGACAAGTGCCCACCGTAGGATAAGGCCTCGGCGTACCTTAGTGCCATGAGTCCCCCCCTGCGGGTTTTGGTTTTCCCCTGCGGCACAGAAATAGGTTTGGAGATACACCGTTCGCTGGCCTATTCCCGACATTTTTCTGTCTGGGGTGCCAGCAGTGCCGATGACCATGGGCGTATGGTGTATCGCAACTACGTCGGGGGCTTACCTTATGTGGATGCACCGGATTTTTTGGAAGCTCTGGAGCGCTGCATTCAACAATACCGCATTGATTTTGTTTATCCAGCCCACGATGCGGTGGTGCTCAAGCTGGCCACCCACGTTTCGGAGCTAAGCGCTACGGTGGTGGCGTCGGATGCAGTAACCTGCAGGATTTGCAGAAACAAAAGAGATACATATAATTTTTTTCGTAATGTAGTAGCTGTGCCGAACATCTTTGACACGCCGGATCAGGCGACCTATCCGGTTTTTCTAAAGCCGGCTGTGGGCCAAGGTTCACGCGGAGCCTTGCGCGCCGACAGTCTTTTGCAGGCCGCCGCCGCCCTCGAGCGTGACCCTAGCCTGTTGTTGCTGGAGTATCTGCCCGGCGAAGAATACACGGTGGATTGCTTTACCGATCGCCACGGGCAGCTTCGTTTTGCAGGCGTGCGAATCCGGCAGCGCATCAGCAGCGGCATCAGTGTGCGCAGTAAGGTGGTGGCCGATGCACAGTTGCAGCAGATGGCCCGACAGATCAATGAAAAGTTGCACCTGCGTGGAGCGTGGTTTTTCCAGGTACGCCGCCGTGCCGATGGCGAACCTGTGTTGATGGAAATAGCGCCGCGCATTGCAGGTACGATGGGCCTTTACCGGGCCCTCGGCGTCAACTTCGTGTTGCTCACCCTGTTTGACCGGCTCGATCTGGAAGTGCAAATCACTGCTCTGCCTGTAGAGGGCCTTGTAGAGCGCGCGCTGATCGCTCGCTATGATTTGCCCGTCACCTATTCGGTGGTGTATGTAGATTTCGACGATTGCCTGATGCTGGGCAATGGCGTAAACACCGAACTTATTCGGTTTCTGTATCAGGCCCGAAACAACGGAAAGCGTTTAGTGTTGTTGACGCGTCATCGGCAAGATATAAGGCAAGCGCTCAAGACCGTTGCCATCAGTGAAGACCTGTTCGATCAGATCGTTGTGGTGGCTGAACAGCAGCACAAAAGCGATTATATTAAAGAACGAGATGCAATCTTTATTGATGATTCATTTGCCGAGCGGCAGCGGGTTCAGGAAGTCTGTGGCATAGCCACCTTTGCTCCCGATGCTGTGGAGGCACTCATCGACTGGCGTCGATAGCCTATGGGTTCGGCTTGAGGTACGTATTCAAAAAGGCGACGATCTCTTCAATGTGAGCGTAGATGAGGCGTGTATCGTGGTCGAACCGCGGATCCACGATGAGCGTAGAAGACACGCCGGCCTGTTGGAGCATGCGATCGAAATCGCGGCTGTTGTCAACGGGTATAGTCCGATCATGTGCGCCGTGCAGAATTAGAAAAGGAGGGTCAGACTTGTCGAGATGAAATTCTGGTATGGCCTCTTTCAGCTTTTGCCAGCATGTGTCTGTATCAAGAGAACAACCTAACAGCCGCGCTAAGCGGTTTTGTTTTCGTGCAGGAAGGTGGTGTTGGGTGATGTTTTCATAGCTCACCGACCCAAAGCAGTTTACCACGGCCTGCACGCAGCTGGATTGATTTTCGTTTCCTCCTACCGTACCTTCCCACGGAGCATAGCCACAGCTTACTCCCACCTGGCAGGCCAGAATGCCACCAGCTGAGGTGCCCAACACGGCCACGTGCTCCGGGTCTAGGTTATAGACATGGGCCTGAGCGCGCAAGAAACGGATGGCTCCTTTTACATCGTGAATTTGTGCTGGATAGCGCACCGGCAGCAGGCGATAATTCACAGAAGCAACGGCAAATCCTCTTCGTGCAAAGGCGGGAGCGTAGCGACGGGCATGGGCCTTATCGCCACCCACAAAAGCACCGCCATGAATCCAGACAATAACCGGTGCTTTCTTTTCAGCACTCGGTAAATAAAGATCCAGCTTGAGCTCATAGCTGTCAATTTGGGCATAGAGGATGTCGTAAATGACTTTGCTGCTGTTGGATTTGGCCGATGAATGATGAATGAAAGGTGAGTATGGGATGGTTTGCGATGGCGCAGGGATTGCCTCAAAACAGAGCGCTATCTTTAACAGGAAAATAAACCTCGCGCGTGCAACTTCTCGGAGATCAAATTCATTCATTTGTACACATCAATCAATTCAAAGTTCATGTTTTACGATTTTGAAATGGTGATTAAAAAAATTATTTGGGCTTTTATTGTGCTTTTGACGCTTTCAGGCAAGCAGTTATTAGCGCAGCAAGAGCCCTTGCTTCCCAAATGGCTGACGGAGGAAGAGGCCGCCTTGATACCCTCATACCTGGAGCAGCGGGGCATGTTGCGTAACAGCGGGCCACCGCCATGGATGCCCAGGGCTATGGCAGAGTGGGAGGAACTGGAAGGCGTGCTCATTACGTGGGCGGGATTTCCTACAATCCTGACACAGATCGTGGAACATGCACAAAAGGAAGCTATCGTTTATATCGTCACCTTAGACTCACAGTCAGTGAAAAACACGTTGGCAAATGCGGGTTTGCCGCTGACCAACATCAAGTTTGTTTTGGCCCCGTACAATTCCATCTGGTGTCGCGACTATGGGCCCTGGACCATTTATCGCAACGATGTGGAGGAACGGGCTTTTGCTGACTGGATTTACAACCGGCCCCGTCCTGATGATGATGTCATTCCGCAGGCCCTGGCCGCTCAGCTGGGTATTGCCTGCTATGAAGCTGTTCAACCACCTGACGACTTGGTGCATACCGGAGGCAACTTCATGGTAGATGGTCACGGCACCGGATTTTCTTCTGAATTGATTCTGAATGAAAACGGTCCGTTCAACGGATGGAATGTGACGGTAAAAAACAAAGCGGCCATTGATACCATCATGAAAAAATATTTGGGATTGAATCGATACATTCTTATGGAGACGCTGCCTTACGATGCCATTCACCACATCGATATGCATATGAAATTATTGGATGAGGAAACCCTTTTGGTGGGGGAATTTCCCCCCGGCGTGTCCGACGGGCCACAGTTGGAGGCTAATCTCAAGTACGTATTAGACAATTTTCTTACGTGTTATGGCCGTCCCTATCGTGTGGTTCGAGTGCCTATGGTGCCCAGCACCACCGGAAGCTTTCCACCCGATGCGTATTATCGTACCTATACAAATGCCGTCTTTGTCAATAAGACGCTTCTGGTTCCCACGTATAGAGAAGAATACGATACCACCGCACTGCGTATCATTCGCGAAGCCCTGCCCGGCTACAAAGTTGTTGGCATTGATTGCGACAATACTAATGCACCCATCATTGCGGGCAATGGTGCCATTCACTGCATTACCAAAGAAATCGGTCATAGCGACCCGGTGTGGATTTCTCATGCACCAGTTTTGTCGGCTTCTGCCGGTGAATCCATTCCCATCGTCGCGCGGCTGCGTACGCCCAGCGGTATTGAGCATGCCTCGATAAGCTGGACCACGGACACGGCCAAGCCCTACATATCGTTGCCTTTGATACCTATGGGCAACGACTCCTTCTACGCTTATCTGCCGCCGTTTACCGAAGGAACAGCAGTGTATTATTACATCTCCGCCATGTCGTACAGTGGGCGGCTGGTCCATAAGCCGCTCACTGCGCCCCAGGGTTATTGGAAGTTTGTTGTGGGTCCTGGTACCGTATCGGCAGCGGCGGCGGAGGGCCTAACCCTTTTTGCCGTTTATCCAAATCCTGCTCGTGAAGTGGTGCGCGTGGGCTTGCAGAGTACACGCACCGTTGATGGGCGGTTGTTGCTTTTCGATGCCTTGGGTAGGCTGGTGTGCGAACAGAAGGAGCGTGCAGAGCCTCAGCAAAAAGTTGTGCCGCTTCCTTTGCGTTGCCGGCCCGGCAGTTACGTGTTGGTGTGGGAAAGCGCCGAAAGCCGGCGGGCCTTGGCGGTCATGGTGCAGTGAAAACAACCTAAGTCGCTTTGATTCAGCGCAGTCCACAGGCGGCTTACCTTTGAAGCAATGAACAGCGATGCCTTGTTGATGCGGGCCATTCGTGGTGATTTCCTCACGGTGGCCGAAGGAGTTTGGCTGTTCGAACGAGTTCCCACGGCAGTGCTTATGGCGGCTGCTCACGAGCTGCGCCTGCGGCTTAAGCCCGAACCTGTGGTCACCTGGATCATCGACCGAAATGTGAACACCACGAACGTATGTGTTGCCAATTGCAAGTTCTGCAATTTTTATCGCAAGCCCGGAGCTCCCGACGCTTACATCACCACCATCGAACAATATATAGAAAAAATTGATGAATTGTATCGTTATGGTGGAGACCAGTTGTTGCTGCAGGGAGGGCATCATCCTGAATTAGGACTGAAATTTTACACCGATTTGTTTCAGGCGCTGAAGCAGCGCTATCCAAATTTGAAACTGCATGCGCTGGGCCCGCCGGAGGTGGCACACATAACCAAGTTGGAAAAAAGCACATACTCGGAAGTATTGCGCCAGCTCATGGAGGCTGGGCTGGATTCATTGCCCGGGGCCGGTGCAGAAATCCTCAGTGACCGGGTGCGTCGTCTCATCAGCAAGGGTAAGTGCAGCGGTCAGGAATGGCTCGACATCATGCGGGCTGCCCACCAGCTTGGCTTAACCACGACTGCCACCATGATGTTCGGTCATGTAGAAACCATCGAGGAGCGTTTCGACCATCTGGTTCGTATTCGTCAGGTTCAGGCCGAAAAGCCTGCCGGCACAAAGGGGTTCATTGCGTTCATTCCATGGCCTTTTCAAGATGAGGGCACCCTGCTGCGCCGCCTACGCGGCGTACGCAACCGCGTCACGGCAGAGGAATATTTACGCATGATTGCCTTGAGTCGCCTTATGTTGCCGAACATTGACAACATACAAGCCTCATGGTTGACCGTGGGCAAGGAGGTGGCACAGCTTTGCCTGCACGGGGGTGCCAATGATTTCGGCTCTATCATGATCGAGGAAAATGTGGTGAGTGCGGCTGGAGCCCGACATCGATTTACGGCTTCCGGCATTCAACAGGCGATCCGGGAAGCCGGTTTTGAGCCGCGGCTGCGTGATCAACAATACAACTACCGCCCCATGCCGGCCGTGATGGAAGATCAAGTGCTTGCCTGACAATGGATTTTTGTAGCCTTCGTTAGTTATGCTTTGAAAGAACAATCTCATTCTCATGATGAATAAAGCAATTGTTCTTCTTGGGGTTAGCGGAGCGCTGTTTTTCGGCTTAGACAACACCTGGGGTCAACAGCAGGTGGCTGTACGCCCGACACTCAAAGCCGTAACCGTTTATCTGCAGCAGGCCGAACTTCAATTTGAGGGTGTTGCATCCATTGCCGCCGGCTCCAGTGAAGTGGTGTTTACCGATTTGCCCCGCAACGTAAACCCTTCCAGTGTACAGGTGTCGGCAGGTAGCGATATTACGTTGTTATCGGCTTCTTTTTCGCTGAACTTTTTGAAGTCGCCCGAAGATCATCCGGCGGTTCGCAAGCTGCGCGACTCTGTAGAACTGATGACACACCAGGTGCGGCAGTTGCAAGGGCAAAAGGAGGTGGTCAAGGGACTTATGGAATTGCTGCAATCCAACCGTGAAGTGGGCGGTGA
>JANWWJ010000034.1 GCA_025056305.1 Chitinophagales bacterium
CCGGAATGCCTTCTGGTGGATGACTTCATCTTCATGCACCAGAGCTGACCCGAGCAACTGCTTACCTGCGTACCGAAAATCGGTGCCTAACCCTACCGGAACATAGCTGCTTTCCGAAGCCTGCAAAAGGTCATTCAAAAATCCCATGGCCAGGTCTGCAAAATCCGGCACGGCTGAATCTTGCTTGGCAGCGCCTATGGCATCAATGGCCAGACTGCGGATCAGCCTGCTGTGTATCAGCCTGTAAGCGTCCGGTAAGGATAGGTATTCGATGCCGGCTATTTTCCCGTTCAGAAAACTGATCATGCCTCGCTGGCCGTCTGCTGCCGGAAGGGCTTTAACAAAATCCATGAGGGTAGTCTTTTGGCTTTCATAGATGCTGTTCATGGCTCCGGTGGGCGATTTAACACTGAATCTTGCACTCATTTCGCTGATGTCATTCCAAATTTTGAACTGTTCGGCCCGGAACTCATGATGATGCGCTAGCGATGCCATTACGCTTTCCTCTTTCCGGCTTCTCATGCCTTGAGGCATGATATGACCACTGTGCTTAAAGTCCTTCTGATTAGACCGATACGACCACCGACCCGCTTCCGTGCAACTTACCGGAATAACTACCTTGCTTTTAGCTGCAATCAGCATGGTCGTGTTGGCAATCCGGTTTTGCTTGGCGCCGATTAACTCCTCGCCGTCCAGGATAAGCACCGGTAGAGCAGATTGGTTGGCAACGCTCAGTTGGGGAACAGACCCGGACTGGCTGATTTCACTGACTACCAGGAGCTTTTGTTCAATGGCTTCGGCAAGCGTCAAATACTTCAGGCGCGCCGGCTGGTCGGTATACAGGGGAATAACGGACACGTTTTCATGCGATACAACTTCACCAAATCGAAAGGACTCAATGAGACTTTTAACGTTCTGATTCATTTTTTTAAATTGAATTTGAGGTGAAAAAAAGAAAAACACCAAAAGGCCCTGCCCCTCATAAAGGGCAAAAAACCTCTCCCCCTTTTGGGGGAGGACGTGGGCCATACGGAAAGGTGTGTTTGGCTACGCCGGTTGTAAAATTTAAGCGGTTATACCTTTTAGCCGAAATTACGAAATTTTAAGACACATTAAGAAAATTTCGAAAAATAATTTTTCTATTCATTATTCAAGTTCCCACACCCCGGAAGTCTCTCAGCAAAAATTATACCTATCAGGATTATTTTGCAACAATAGCTAAAGCTTTTTCATAAGTGGTTTAATTAAGCAACCAAAAAAGGGTTCACGGGCTTTTTACTAGGGTCAGCAACGAAAAAAATGACCGAATGCGGCCATAAAGGCCCGCCTGGGAGTATTCAACCCAAAAGCATACGACCGTCAATTTGTCTACACGGCCTTATGGGGCGCTGCTCATGCCTCGGCAACAATTTGGTGAGCAATACAGGAACCATACTGCCGGCATCTCGGATTAAGCTTATTAAGCATTTTCGCACCAGCCTGGAATAACAACCGCTCATTTTGGCAAAAAAAATGGGCGCTCCTCTAAGGAGCGCCCCCACGTATATCAACTTAAAAACTTATTGCTTGGTATAGGTGGCCTGGCAGTTATCTGAAGTGGTTCCGTCTGAAGCTATGTAGGTGATGTTAATGGTTAATCCATCTGCGGAAAGAGTGCCATTACCCGAGAAAGCAACATTGCCAAAAGCCTGCGAAGGAATCGTAAAGCTGTTAGGATCAACTATCGTTCCCTTCACTACAACGCTTGAGCCAAAGCCACCAAAGTTGCTTATTAAAATGCTGGTGACTTCAGTAGAACTTGCCGAAATGGTAGCCACATAATTGTAAATTCCGCTATCACATACTTCGGCGGCCGACCAAGTGCCTACGTACTTATCTGCTGTACGTACGCCGCAGTCATCACCTTCGTAACCTATGGGACAGTTGCAATCACCGTCTTCGCAGGTGCCCCCGTTAAGACAAACCACGTCTTTACACGGATCCTGCTCACAAGCATTGAACAACAGTATGGTACTTAAGCCCAGAACACTCAGGGCCATTACCCCTAAAAAAGCTACTTTTTTCATTGGTTATCGGTTTGAATTTGTCCGCAAATATAAACTACTACTTTTAACACACAAGAAAAAAGCTACGGGCTACGCTGCCACCAACACCGACACGTGTCAGTATTTCCCCATTCGTCGGCCAGGGTAAAAAACACAAAAAGCTCCCGAGCAAGGGAATCGGATTTGGTGACCGTGCCTTTACCATAAACTCTGATTCCTTGCACCGTTTGTTGCAGGATGCTTAAGGTGTCGCGAAATACGTGGCCGGTAACGCTAAAAGAAGTTCCAAAACCACCGAAATTTTCCATGTTTACCTGCGTCAAGGTTTTTGAATTGATTTGCAGCGAATAACCCCAGACAGTTGTCTCGCAGCTGTCCAACGCCTTCCACTGCCCTAAATAACGATCAACGGTTCTGATGTGGCAGCTATCTCCTTCGTAGCCCGTCAAACAGATACAATAAACCTGCTCACACGTCCCAAACACGCAAGGCACGCTGCATGGTTTTTTTTGACTACACCCAACCAACAATACTGCCATGAAAAAGTTATAACCATGCTTGACAACGTTCATAAATCAAGATTGTGTTTTCAGCCAAAGTACAACAACAACGAGTACCCTGGGTCAGCACCTTATCTTTAACTTGATTTTAAGCATGATGAATGATTTAGAGCAAAGGTTCTTGCAACACGTAAGCCAGCGGCGGCTGTTGCTCCCCGGCCAACGTCTTTTGGTAGCTGTGAGCGGTGGTCCAGACTCGGTCACGCTGTTTCACCTGCTGCATACGTTAGGCTGGAGTGTCGTTGTTGCGCACATCAACCATCAGTTGCGCGGCCAGCAGTCTGATGCTGACGAAGCTTTTGTGCGTCAATTAGCACAAAGCGACAATGTGCCCTTCGAATGCCGGCGCGTAAACACTCTTGAATATGCATCGTTGAAGAAGCTGTCTTTGCAGCAAGCAGCCCGACACCTGCGCTACGAAGCATTGGAACAACTGCGCCGCCAGTATTCCCTTCAGCGCATCGTCACTGCTCATCATGCCGACGACAGCATTGAAACCGTACTGCTCAATTTATTTCGAGGCACAGGAATAAAAGGGCTTGCAGGTATTCCTGAACATCAGGGAAGGATCGTCCGCCCGCTAATGCCTTTTTTCAAAGACGAACTGCTGGATTATGCGCACCGCAAAGGACTTTCTTATATCGAAGACGAAACCAACTATCAGGCTATATATACCCGGAACAAAATACGACTGGAAATTTTGCCAGTGATCGAACAGCATTTTCCGACTTTTCGCCAGGTGCTGTTGCGGCATGTTCCCTTGTACCGCGAAGCATCAGAACTGCTGGATGAGGTAATAGAAAAAAAGCTCAGACGCTTGATCCAGCAAATAGGGGATCGCCAACAAGTTCCGTTGGCCCGATTAAGAAGTCATCCCACTCTTCACCTGCTGCTGCGGCGATGGCTGCAACCTTTTGGTTTCAGTAGCGACCAGATTATTCACCTGGCCCGCTCACTCGACTTACCGCCCGGCAGCCAATTTCTCAGCCCTACGCACCGGCTTGTTTTTGACCGACAATTTTTAATACTAACCGAACACAAGCCCGAAGCGCCAGCTCCTGTATTGATAACAGAAAACGATCAGCACATTGTTTTACCCCATGGCACGCTGACCTTGCACATCAGAGAGCCCGACACTCAAATACCTGACGATCCTCATCAGCATTGGCTGGACCGGGACTTACTGCACTTTCCCCTGCTGTTGCGCCCATGGAAAGCCGGCGATTACTTCTATCCCTTGGGCATGAACCGTAAGAAAAAAAAAGTAAGTGATTTTCTAACCGACAAAAAACAGTCGCTGCTGGACAAGGAAAACACATGGGTGTTGTTGTCGGGTGAAAAAATATGTTGCGTGTTGGGCCATCGCATCGACCATCGCTTTCGGATCACACCATCGACACGCCAAGCCCTCATCCTACTTTGGCAGCCCAGTCAAAACAGTCAAGGATAAAATAAAGCCGGCAGCTTGCGAAATGTGCGTACAGGTATAAATACTCGATGAGTCCCGGCAAATGCTCCTAAAATAGCTGCCGCATCAGAGGCTATGGGAAAGGCTGCATTGTTTTCTTCCATCTCTGCAGCCAGGTCTTGTGGGTGGCGGATACCGCGGTAATCATGGGCAAAAACGATCACTGTATCGCCTTTTTGTTCGCTTTCTAATAGCTCAGCCCGCAAGCGTTTTCCGGCAATCCATAAAGAATCAAACCTGAGTCCCCTTATCTCCCGATGCAAAAAATATACCTTATAGTAGATTCCATGAGTGGCGACAGGTCCACCAAACCAAGCCTGTTCCGTAGCATCAATGTAATCCACACCGGGAACTTTATTACATGGATGTAACAGTAAAATCAACGGACAAAAGAGCCATACACGCAATACCGTCATGTCCTCCCGTTTTCTTCCAAAATCCGAAAGATAAGCTCTTTGATGAGTTCTGGGCTGTCGGCACCAGAGCGGATTCCTTTGATTCGGGAATCGTATTCCAGTAGCAAGGAAAGAATACGCCGGATTCGAGCAGGAGCATACCTCGATGCCGCCTGCTGATGTTCGGCCATCAAAAACGGCCGGATGCCTAATGCTTGCATTACATGCTGATCGGCTCGTTTTCCCTGCTGCTGCAAGACGTACACTTTGGAAAAAAATGAATATAACAAACCTGTAATCACGTATGGCGCACTGGCTTTCGGGTTGGCAGCGAAGTAATCCACGATGCGGTAGGCCCGCACGTGGTCGCCTCTTGCCAGAGCTTTGGTTAACTCAAAAACATTGTATTCGCGGCTGACGCCAACGTACTGTGCAACTTCATCGGCCGATACCTGCTTGCGCCCTGCCAAAGCTGTGCTCAGCTTCTGTAACTCCAAATTCAGTCGGCTGAGGTCATTGCCCACCTGTTCGGCAAGCAATAGGGCAGCTTCTTCCGTGAGTTGCAAGCCGATTTCTCCGGCAAGCTGACTGATAAACGACGGCAACTGGCTTTCGCTTACCCGGCGTGAAGTGAACACCACTGCCCGCTCGGCCATCAGTTTTCCTACGGACGTTCTCCGATCAAACGTTCCTGATTTATAGCAAAAAACCACCACCGAGTGTGCAGCAGGCCTTTCCAAGTATGCACCGAGCTCGTCCCAGCCTTTCAGTTGTTGTGCTTCTTTTACGATAATAAGTTGGCGATCCCCAAACATGGGCAGGTTTATGGCCATGCGGGCTATATCCGAAGCCGACGTTTCCGCACCATAAACAATAATGCGGTTCAAAGTCGCCTGTTCGGCAGGTAGTACCTGTTGCTCAAACCAATCAGTAATGCGGTCTATGAAAAACGGTTCCTCGCCTTCCAACACATACACCGGGGCCAGCTTCCCGCTTTTCAGCGAGCTCATCAGTTGTTGATAGGTCATGTTCAGAAGCGCAAATGCTTAACCGTATAACCCTTGTTGATTAATTGCTTGAGACTATCAATACCAATCTTCAAATGCAGTTCCGTAAACTGATCTTTAACGGCGCGATCCGATGAAGCTGTCTTTACGCCTTCAGGAATCATGGGTTGATCACTAACCAACAACAAAGCCCCGGCTGGAATCTGGTTTTTGAAGGCCGTTATAAAGATGGTCGCAGTTTCCATATCAATAGCCATAGCTCTGATACTTTGCAGATATTTTTTGAATGCCTCATCATGCTCCCAGACTCGTCGATTCGTGGTATAAACGGTTCCGGTCCAATAATCTTTACCATAATCGCGAATGGTAGTAGAAATGGCTTTCTGTAAGGCAAAAGCAGGCAATGCCGGAACTTCTGGTGGGAAGTAATCGTTGGAAGTGCCATCACCACGTATAGCGGCAATAGGTAAAATCAAATCACCGATCCGGTTTTTCTTTTTCAACCCTCCGCACTTACCCAAAAACAACACCGCCTTGGGTGAAACAGCTGACAGTAAGTCAATGATAGTGGCTGCATTAGGGCTACCCATGCCGAAGTTGATGATGGTAATGCCTTCGGCTGACGCGCTGATCATATTCCGATCCCGGCCTTTGATGTCAGTATTGTGCCAACGCGCAAATAATTCAACATAATAACTAAAATTGACCAACAACACGTACTGGCCCACCTCATTCAATTCAAGGCCGGTATAGCGGGGGAACCAATCGGTAACAATTTCTTTTTTAGTAACCATCCCCACATCTTTGGTCAAAAATAACAAAGCACGTTGGGGCGTCACGTCGGGCCGTCAGCGCCTGCTTCACTGAAAATAGCTGAGCACCTGGGGCAGCGTTGGATTTATGACCCTTTACGCCGGAAATATGTAGCCTTGACACCGGAAGAATGGGTACGCCAGCATTGGATTCATTTTCTTTTGCACGAGCTGAAACTGCCCCGCTCCCGAATGGCTATTGAACGCGTTATTTCCGTTAATGGCCTCAGGCGGCGTTTCGACCTGGTCATTTTCGACAGGGGTGGAAGACCAATACTGGTCATGGAATTTAAGGCTCAAAACAAGTCTTTGAGCATGAAAACCTTAGAGCAGGTTTGTCAGTACAATATGGCCTTGCGCGTTCGCTTTCTGGTTATTACAAGCGGAAAAAAGACGTTTGTCTTTGAGTGGAATGACGAAAAAGAAAATTACGTAGCACGCAAAATGTTTCCAGAGGTTTCAGAGTTGACCTGATAAATTAAAACAGCAATCCCTCCCCGGCATAGGCCGAAGAGGGATTACTGTAACCCACTCCATTAACCCAAATATACTTTCAAGTTTTGTGCCAATTTAGACTTACGCATGCGCCGGATAGCTTTTTCCTTGATTTGCCGCACGCGCTCGCGCGTCAGGTTCAAGCGCATGCCGATCTCATCAAGGCTCATGGCTGGGCCATTGATGCCGAAAAAGCATTCCAAAACTTCTGCTTCCCGCTTGTTCAGGCTTTGCAATACCAATTTGATCTCATTTCGCAACGACTGGCGCATCAGCTCACGGTCTGTGGGCTCTCCGTCTTCGTCAATGTACAAGTCTAACATGGTGCCTTCTTCGTTTTCACGAATAGGCGCATCCATTGAAGAATGCCGGTATTGACCTTTGAGAATTTCCTGAATGTCTTTTACCGACACTTCCATTAATTCGGCCAGCTCCTCAACGCTGGGTTCTCGCTGATGCTCCTGCTCGAATTGAATCATGATCTTATTGAGCTTGCTGAGCGAACCCACTTTGTTGAGCGGGAGGCGAACCATTCGCGCTTGTTCGACCAAAGCCTGCAATATGGATTGCCGTATCCACCACACGGCATAAGATATGAACTTGAATCCTTTGGATTCATCAAAACGCTGTGCCGCCTTTATCAGTCCGATATTTCCCTCATTGATCAAATCGCTTAAAGACAAACCCTGATGCTGGTATTGTTTGGCAACCGAGACGACGAAGCGCAGATTTGCCTTAACCAGTTTTTCTAAAGCATCGTGATCACCGGCTCGAATGCGCCGTGCAAGCTCGACTTCCTCTTCCGGAGTAATCAGCGGAATTCTGCCGATTTCCTGAAGGTAGCGCTCCAGAGAGTCATTGTCTCTGGCTGTGATTTGTTGGGTGATTTTAAGTTGTCTCATCAATTTGGTTTGTTTTATTTGGAATTACGAATTCTCGATGCCGAAAGTTTGACCCCGCAAGCCGATTATTTACAAGCAAAAATCCGGCCGATATTTCGCAACAGCCTTTCTTATTTAACAATTTTAGATTGAAAAAAGTTCACAGCTTCATGGCACCAGGCCAAACTTGCCCGGCTGACATGTTTTCAAGGTTTTCCAGCAGGTTCGTGTTAAATGGGTTTCTCAATCAAAGCTTTACGTGAAAGCTTGTACTTTCCTGTCTTTTTGTCAATCTCTAATAGTTTAACTTTTATTGAATCACCAACCTGTAATACGCCCTCGATGGTGTCAAGCCGCTTATAGCTTATTTCAGAAATGTGTAATAGTCCTTCTTTACCCGGTAGAAACTCCACAAAGGCTCCATAGGGCATGATGGATTTGACCACGGCTTCATAAACTTCCCCGGGCATCGGAACAGCGGTAATGAGCTTAATCCGGCGTACGGCCTTTTCCAAAGAATCTTTATTCGGACCGTATATTAATACTTCACCCTGACTGCCAAGGTCAGTAATGGTAATGGTTGTACCGGTTTCACGTTGAATTTCCTGGACCACCTTTCCGCTCGGACCAATGACAGCTCCAATGCTATCAACCGGAATAAGCAGTCGTTCAACTCTGGGCGCGTGGGGCTTGAAGTCAGGACGAGGTTCAGCAATAGTTTGCTGCATGATTTTTAAAATATGCAACCTGCCTTGACGAGCTTGCTCTAAAGCCTGAGCCAAAATTTCAAAATTCAGACCGCTGACCTTGATATCCATTTGGCAACCACAAATGCCTTTTTCTGTTCCGGCAATCTTAAAATCCATGTCGCCCAGATGATCCTCATCGCCCAGGATATCAGACAATATGGCATATTTCCCATCTTCACGGGTGATCAATCCCATGGCAATTCCGGAAACGTGACTTTTCATTTTTATGCCGGCATCATGCAAGGCCAGCGAACCGGCACAAACCGTAGCCATGGAGCTCGAACCATTGGATTCCAGGATGTCACTCACCAGACGGATGGTGTAGGGATTTTCTGAATCAGGAGGCAACATGTTCTTTAAAGAACGTAGGGCAAGGTTGCCATGACCGACTTCGCGACGCCCTGGGCCACGGTTGGGCTTTACCTCGCCAGTACTGAAAGGAGGAAAGTTGTAATGGAGTATAAACTTTTGATAAACAATCTCCATGGCCTTGTCCAACATAAGTTCGTCCAGCTTAGTTCCTAAGGTTACCGTAGTGAGTGACTGGGTTTCGCCCCGCGTAAATAAGGCAGATCCGTGTGCCGAAGGCAGATAATCCACTTCGCACCAGATTGGACGAATTTCATGCGGCTTACGACCATCGAGTCTGATGCCTTCGTCCAGAATTAAGTTTCGGACAACCTCGTATTCAAGATCTTCGAGATATTTTTTCGCCAACTTCTTATCTACCTCGCTTTCAAAGGATTGTGCCAGTTCACTTAACTCGTTTCGCAAAGTTTCAAACGCCCTTTTTCGCTCGGATTTAGGCAAAGCACTTTTAGCAATCTGGTAAACCTTAGCATGAAAGTGATCAAAGATTTTCTTACGCAGTTCTTCGTTTTGAGGCGGTTTAACGTATTCACGCCAAGGTTTTTTGCCCCCCGCTTTTTCGGCCAATTCCAACTGGGCCTGAACGTGGCGCTTGATGGCCTCGTGACCCACCCGAAGAGCCTCGATCAAATCAGCCTCACTGCATTCGCGTGCTTCCCCTTCAACCATAACTATGCTTGAGGCAGAAGCCCCAACAATGATGTCCAGGTCAGCCTTTTCAATCTCAGGCTTTGGAGGGTTTACTATAAAATGGTCGCCAAACTTACATACACGCACCTCCGAGATAGGCCCGTTAAACGGAATGTCCGATACACAAATTGCTGCAGAAGCAGCCAATGCGGCCAAAGCATCGGGCATAATGCTCTGATCGGCCGAAATCAAATTGACAATAACCTGAGTTTCGTAGCGATAATCTTCAGGAAACAGGGGCCGGAGTGCACGATCAACCAAACGACTGATCAGGATTTCATAGTCGGAGAGCCGGGCTTCACGTCGGAAAAAACTGCCGGGGATGCGGCCAGCACTGGCAAATTTTTCCTGATAGTCAACCGAGAGAGGAAAAAAGTCTTGACCTTCTTTTAATTCTTTGCTGGAAACGACTGTTGCCAGCAGCATGCAATTGCCCTGGCGTACCACAACTGCGCCATCAGCCTGTGTTGCCAGTTTTCCGGTTTCAATGGTTATCGGCTTTCCATCGCCGCCATCAAAGGTTACTGAAATACCGTGTTGCGCCATCTGATCATTATTAAATTTTTATAAATCAATCCGGTTGTCCCATGGTAGCCCTGCCGGTTATCAGGTGGCGCTACCGTAACCGAGCCCCGCCTTGATGAACTTATTTGCGCAGGTTAAGCTTTTCAATCAGTTGGCGGTAGGCCGTTAGGTTGTTTTGCTGCAAGTAACGCAGCAGCCGTTTTCGCCGACCCACCAAACGCATCAGATTTCGTGCTGTATTGTGGTCTTTGGGATGAACTTCCAAATGTTCTGAAATATCATTGATGCGTTCGGTAAGCATAGCCACCTGTGCTTCAATGGAGCCCGTATTGGTAGGGCTGCCTCCGAATTGACGAATCAGCTCGGCTTTACGTTCCTTAGTAAGCGCCATGTAAAGTTGGTACTTAAATTTTCGGGGCGAATATAACAGTTTCTCACCGAACGGCCGGAAAGCGCTTTAGAGGACGGGGCGGAACAGATGCAGCAAATCGGTCAATTTGGCCTTGAGTTCTTTTCGATTGACGATGAAATCCAAAAAACCGTGTTCCAAAAGGAATTCGGAGCGCTGAAAGCCCTTGGGCAAATCACGTTTAATGGTTTCGCGGATCACCCGTGGGCCGGCAAAGCCAATCAGTGCTTCGGGCTCGGCTAGGTTTACATCACCCAACATTGCGAATGAAGCCGTAACGCCTCCCGTGGTCGGATCGGTAAGCACAGAGAAATAGGGCAGCCGTGCCTCAGCCAGTTGCGTCAATTTGGCGGCCGTTTTGGCCATCTGCATCAGCGATGCAGCACTTTCCATCATGCGCGCTCCCCCACTTTTACTGATGATGATCAGAGGCAAGCGGCGTTCTATGCAATAATCTATGGCACGGGCCACACGCTCACCTACCACACTGCCCATGGACCCCCCGATAAAATTAAAGTTCATGCAACCGCACACCACGGTGTGCCCGCTTAGACGGCCCCAGGCGATGGTGATCGCTTCGCTGACATTGGTTTTTTCTGCCGTCTCTTTCAGACGCTGCCGGTACGATTTTAAATCATGAAACTGCAAAAAATCCACCGGCCGTAATTCTTCAAATAGTTTTTCATATTTATTTTCATCAAATAAAATTTCAAAATATTCTGTAGAGTTGATGCGGGGATGGTAGCCACATTGGGTGCATACGTAAGTATTTTCACGCAGGTCTTGCGATAAGATTGTTTTTTTACAACCGGGGCACTTCCACCAGATACCTTCCGGCACTTCAAGCCGTTCTTCAGGGGAAGTGGTAATGCCTTCCTTGGTGCGTTTGAACCAGGCCACGCAGTAAATTTTGCGCAGTAAAGATAGCCGCGTTGCCGTTTTGCCGCCGGCAGCAAGCAGACCTATTTTTCTTTTTTCCCCGGCTGATACCTGATTACTTCGGCCTTTTCCAGAGTAACCAGTCCGCCGGCACCGCTGCGTTCAAACAAATCTTCCGCCCAGGCAGCGAAGTCCCGCACATTGGCTTCCAAATCCACAATCTCGACGACCAGAGGTAAATCAGAAGACAGTTCCAGCCATTTGGCCGAATGAATGACCCGTGAATTGGCGCCAAAGCCCATAATGCCGCGCAACACTGTAGCTCCCGACAAACCGCGGCGGCGGGCTTCTTTAACTATAAGCTCGTGCAGGGGCTGGCCGTGGTATTGGTCGCTTTCACCCAGAAAAATGCGTAGCAGGCAAGCAGCCCTGGTTTGCTGATTATTCATAAAGTCCGGCTTAATGCAATTCCCGTAACCGTTGCCATGAGTCCCAGCCCAACGCTGGCCAACACATAAGCCAAAGCGTAATGCCACTGACCCAGCCGCAACAGAGTGATCGTTTCTATGGAAAAAGCTGAAAATGTGGTGAACCCACCCAGCAAACCGGTTATGAAAAACAAGCGCTGATGGGGCGGCAACAGGCCTTTTTCCAGCCAGCCAAAAGCCATTCCGATGAAAAAACAACCCATCAAA
>JANWWJ010000013.1 GCA_025056305.1 Chitinophagales bacterium
CTTGCCGGAAGAATATCCCCGCGAATGGGTGATGGATGAGCTGAGGTTTTACAATGAACAGTACATCTTACGGGCCTTTCTTACGTTCAACGAAGTCTTTCGCGTCGTACTGGCCGGACGATACCTCCAGCTGAAATATCCTGAGCTGGTCCGGCAGGCACTGGATTTCTATCCTGCTCCGCTGGTAAAGGCCAGCAGTTTCTGGATACAGCGAATGCGCTGAGTCAGGTAAAAACTACCGGGTCAACACCGGAGCGGTTGACGCCCGGATGCGGTCCCTTGCAAAAATGCACAGCAAAACGCAAGCAACGACGGATGAAATCCACTAGCGATTTGAATTTACATTTTTTTAATCAAACACCGCTACTACAATTCCTTCCGATGCCGATTTGCGGTTGCGCACGACCAGCTTGCGTCCATTAAACGAAAGGGTTATGGGCTGTGGTGTAGCGGTTTGAAAATACATATCGCGTGCTGTCAAAAACTGGGTCACAAACAAAAAAGCTAATGGCTTGGTTAAGTCTGTTTCTTGGTTGTTGTTGTCATCATACAAAAAGGTGGCAATAACTGTAGCGGAGGCCGGCGTGATTTCCGGTGTGGACAGAGTTGTGTTGGCTACGATCAGTTCGTCGCGGCCGGCAATAGTGGCCTGACTGGCCGTAAACACCGCCAAAACTGTTTGGTTGTCGTTTTTGGGCAGTGCCGAAAGCAGCAATCCCGCCAGCGAACCCGCAGGTGGCACGGTGCGCAGGTACACCAAAGGATTGTGATGGCGGAATCCTTCCCGGTAATAATAGATGACTCGATCGTTGGGCTTTCCACTGATCACCTCAAACTCATAGGTAATACCTGCTTCCACCGCTTGCGGACCCCAATAACCGCCTGGACCGGTTTTGAGTACCGCGACAGGACCACTCTCCGTCCGCTCACCGGTTTCGGGATGTACGCGGTAAATGTTTACAGAAGCATTTTCAATCGGTACATTCTCACCCAGGGTCAAAACACGCCCGCCGATTTGAACGCTGCCACTCAGCAAAACAATGTCAGTGGTGGCGGGTTCCCTTCCATTATTAAAAAACTTATACATTTCACGGAATGTCTCTGCGCATGTAGCAATTTGGTAGTGGTCTTTGCCAGCAATACTGATGTTGACAGCGCCGGTAATGGTACTGGAACCGGTGGTCTTGTCGTCAGGTGAGGAGATGCAGAGGGTAGGCACCTCATCGTTTGGGCCGGCCGGGCTGCTTTGTGAACTGCTGCCAATGTGTACGTAGTGGGCGATTTTGGCCGCTCTTTCCGCAGCTTCACAGTACGTGTAGCCATAGCCTCCGCCCGCCGAGTGCCCCACCAGATTTACTTTCTTACCTGAATGAAGCGACCGTACACTATCTATGAAACGATCTAAAGCCTCAACATCAGATCCAAAGTTCAAGGTATTCCAATCGAAAACATATAATAAATTACTACAATAGTTGTTGGAGGTAAACCGCATGACTTGAGGAGCCCAGGTGTCGCCCGAGGCCAAGAAGCCGTGTAAAAAAATAATGGGATCATGCTGGCTTTCGCAAGGTGGCGGCAAGGTGTCGTTGCTCCCGTTGGTGGTTTGACCCCCGTTCTGGGCAGTAGGTGGATCATCTTTTTTACACCCATAGGCAAGCAGGCAGCCGGTGGCAAGCAAGACAAAGGCAACAATCAATCTTACTCCTCTATGCGGGAAACGCAAACAAGCAGCATTCATAAAAAAAATGAGTTGAAGAAAATGCTTCTTTAAAAATAGATGCTCCGATCAAACTCATCTGGCCGGCAAGGAATTTAGACGCTTTTGTTTCAAAGATCTTCCTCTACAACTACTTAACCTTAAACAAAGGCTTACCATAATGGCTTTGGATCACAGATTTGCAGAAAATTTGTCAAGTTTCTCTAAAATCTCCTCTACAGTTGTTACAGAAATAAACAATTCTTTGCGCCTTTGATCCAAAGGCCTCTGCGCCAGCTCGGCAGCCCATCCCTCAAAGGTAGGCACACAAAGCACTGTTTTTCCCAATTGCCAGGCAAACGCCAGTTCTGACAGAGTTCCTGCACCACCCCCTGCAGCTATCAATACATCGGCCGTGCGCACAATCAAAACATTACGCAACACTCCCAAGCCTGAAATAATCGGAACATCAATGTACGGGTTCAGTTGCTTTTTATCGTGACCCGGCAAAATACCAATGGTTTGACCTTGAAAAGTTTGCGCACTTTTTTTAGCTCCGCGGCATACCGCTTCCATGAAGCCGCCTTCCCCACCACAAACAATAAAATGTCCTCTGCTGGCTAAAGCCGCGCCCAGCTCCACTCCAAAGGTGTAGAGAACATCCGGGCACATGTCAGCATTTGGACCTATTATGCCAACGACCATAGCCCTCGCTTTTCCGCCGTCTTCAAATGGACGCTAAATCACATGACGATTGCGCGGAGCACTTGAAATCTATCAATTGCTTTTTTTCAGATTGCGGCTTACAGCCATCAGGGTTAACCCTATTAATGCTAAGATTACCTTGCCCCAGACATAGCCTTTTCCATAATCGGTAAGTTGACCATAATTAAGCCCATGCCTTGCCAGCGGAATCAATCCAGCTAAAAGAAGGATCACTCCCAAAAGCAAAAAAATACCCCTCATCCCGGTACAGGAAGCAGCAAGCCTGTAAGATAATTAAACCTTATTTCTTGACTATTGTTGTGGTGGGCGTGTAAATCCCCAAGGTTATAGCGGCAATGAGGCCGTCCACGAACGTGTGTTGAATGACCACCTCATAATCCTTTGCATCACCAGCCATTTGACTGGGGTTCGAAATTCCTACGGGAGCCAGACCATAAAGCAGGTAGTGATTCATCTTTTTAACTTCCACCCCACTTTGCGGCCCTTTGCCCACCGTGACGGTGTAAGTATAACAGGAACTTAAGAAAAACATCAGAGCAACACCAGTGCTGAACCTGAAAAGGCATCTTTTCATAAGTCTAGTGTTTGATTTGCGGGAGAAAGATAATAATACCATGCAGACCATAAGACCACTTTATTTTATTTTTATTTTATTAATAGAAACTATTGCATGGCAGCCTCATTCAGGTAAGCCCAGCAAATCAGGCAAACGCTCCAAAGCCTTGATGAAGTAAGAATCATTTATAAATCATTAACATCTCTGAATGAACCCGTGGCCTACCTTCGCCACAACAAAAACCTAAAATGCATCGTTGTACCTTCCTTTTTCTACGCCGGGTGCTTTGCTCACTTCCCTTGATTACGGCTTCGGGTGTGCTTGCTCAGGCCCCCACAGATATGCAATTCGTTCCTTCCGGGAACATCTGCGTTGGCGTTACCGGCAACTACAGTTTCTGGGATCACTATTGGGAAGGCGATACTTTGCGCATAAATGGCAATGTAGGCACGGTGTCCCGGCTGCAAGCCATGGGAGGGTTTAACCTCGGCTTGCATGATCGTATCAACCTAATAGTCATGCTGCCCTATGTTCGCACCCAAGCCAGTCAAGGTACTCTAAATGGCCAACACGGCTTTTCTGACCTCAGCCTAAACGTGAAAGCAAACTATGCCCAGTTGGCCTTAGGCCGTTCCAGCTTGCTTATCGGCGGAAATGTCGGATGCGCCTTGCCTGTTAGCGATTATTTGGTTGACTTTATGCCCTTGAGCATTGGGGGAGGTACCGTCAACTTATCGTATAGACAAATGCTAAAATTCAAGCTTGCCACCGGTTTTTACGCCGACGCTAAGGCCAACTATACCTGGCGCAGCAACATTAAAAACGTGCACCGGGGTGGCTTCTATTACGACCACGGCAATGCCTATTACACGGATGAAGTGTATGTGCCTAATACCTTGGATTATGCCGGTGCTATAGGCTATCAGTCCAACCGATTGCTTGCCGAAATCGGACTTACGGTGTTCAACACATTGGGCGGCTCTGACATTCGAACCTGGGATGTCCCCTTTGTTACCGTAAACAGCGACTTTACTACTGGCTATGGGCGCATAGATTATTATTTTGCTAAACCGAGAGGGTTGAACTTTTCCCTGGTAGGGGGCCAAACCCTATCGGGCCGTAATGCCGGCAAGTCAACCTATGTTGCCTTGAGTCTAAATTATTTGTTTGCTCTGTGGGCTCAACCTAAGCCTGTGCAATAAGTTTAATTAAAATTTTCACAATAATTCTTAACCCCATGGAAAAGAAAATGTCCTTCCTGCTGATTGCCGGTCTGATGCTTTCAGTAAGTTGTAAGAAGGAAATCGAGCCGGGCATGAGGCTCAGTATTTACGAATACGCTTCTGTTGATGCCGACGGAGGCACCTGGAAACCCATTTTGCTTTCTGCACCCGACCAGATAGCCGTACCGCCACCGGCCGATCCCGCCTCAGCCGATTTTCAAGCGGAGCTGGCTGCTGTAAAAGCGGCCAGTGCCAACGTCACGGCCGAACAGAAAAAAATCATCAACTATTGGGGCAACAACGGAGTGTTGCGTTGGAACGAAATCGCCCAATTGTTAGTGGCCAAATACTTTCTGCTGCCTGCTCCCCTGGCTCAGCCGATTCAGACTAAATACACGCACCATTATACATGGCCTGATCCCAACAACCCTGCTGCCTATCCGCAGTTCCCCTTCAGTTCCCCTCCATACGCCAGTCGGGCTTATGCCTATCTGAGTGCAGGTACTTACGACGCACTAATCGCTTGCTGGCATTATAAATACTTGTACAACCGACAGGCCCCATCACATTACGATGCCAGCATCCCTGTCCTGCTGCCTTTAGCTGACTTACCCGCCTATCCATCAGAAGATGCAGTTATTGCAGGCTATTCGCGTACCGTGCTGACATGGCTTTTTCCGCTGGAAGCCGATTTTCTCGCTCAGAAAGCCCAAGAGCACATCAACAGTCGGTTATGGGCGGGCACTAATGCGCCGAGTGATCTGGCTGCTGGAGATTCTCTGGGTACTGCCATTGCCAAAATTTTCATCAGCCGAGGTAAAGGCGATGGCATGAAAAATACTCTGGGCACATTTGAGCAATATGATTCCATCTATGACGCTTGGGCTGGAAAATCTCATATTTGGAAGAGTTTGGAAATTCCGCCACGTCAACCGTTGGCCATCAATTTCGGCCACGTACTTCCCTGGACCATAACTAAGGAAGAGGTTACGACCGTATTCCGCTTGCCTCCCCCTCCCGAACCCGGAACACCGGAATTTCAAGAGGCATGGGATGAATTGCGTGATCTGACAAAAAACGCAACGAAAGAACAGAAACAAATAGCGCTGAAATGGGACGACGGCCCCAGCACCTACGGCCCGCCGGGACATTGGAATGCTATTGCATGCAAACACATTCACGATGCTGCCATGAATCCTCTCCGTGCGGCCCGCGTGTTAGCTTACATGAACATGGCCATCCAGGATGCCGGCATCTGTGTGTGGGATAATAAATATTTCTACTACTATCCTCGGCCGTGTAACGTTGATCCCAATATCAAAACACTTTTAGGCGTGCCTAATTTTCCGGCCTATCCATCAGGCCATAGCGGCTTTTCCGGAGCTGCTTACGCAGTATTGGCTTATTTCTTTCCTGAGCATGCAGCCTCCTTTCACGATATGGCTAAAGAGGCATCCAATTCGCGCATATACGGCTGCATTCACTGGCGCTTTGACTGCACGACGGGTCTGACATTAGGAGAGCAAGTGGCTCAACGCGCCATTGACATGGCCAAAGCAGATGGTGCTGACCACTAAACGGATCGTCTTCTCACAAAGTGGGGCGGGCCTTGCTCGCCCCCTTTTGCTTAAACTTCCTTGTCAAGCACGCTTAATCTTGAACCACAAAGCGCACAATGAGGGGTGAACCTTGTAATCTTCGAATCAATACCAGATAATTTCCTACGGGCAATGATAAATTTCGTTGCCATAAGCCCTCGCGTACGGATTCGGTCCATACCGGCCTGCCGGCCATGTCGTAGACGATAAGCTGATGTGAAAAAGGAGGCAGCACTGCTTGAATCATGCCTTGGGTATAGGATATCGATACATTAAGATCGCGAGGCGATTGCTTCATCAGCGAAAACGGCTGATCAGCTACCCATTCCGGACCGGCTGGGCTTCCACCGAAGTACAACGTGCCGTGAGAAGCTCCGGGAGCTGCATCCCCCACAAAGGTGCCACTGCCCTCATCGAAATGATACAGGGCTGCTGTCTTGGAGTCAACCGTAAAGGGGCTGGTGGGCACGGTGAAATTGCTGTTGTAACGCACCGATTTAGAAATTCGTAATTCATCTAAATAACCGTTATACGATGGATAACTTGCTCCGGCATCGTGTTTTTCTGCACCTAAGACAATGAATGGGTCGCTGTTCGGATAAGAAGTTGCTCTTTTATTCCGATAGCTTACATCACCAATGGGGCCGGTGCCCTGAGCATCCTGAACCCCATCTACATAAATACGGATTTGACCGTTGGAATTTTTACGCGTGACGGCTATGTGGTGCCAAGCCCCATCGGCAACGTTGGTATTTCCTATGATGGTAACCCCCGTGCCTTGCCGATCGATACCAAATGCCACTACTCTGGTTTCTGATGGACATCCCGAACACGATCCTATGGAAATGCCGAAGTCACCGTAGTCGCCACTGCCGTAAATGTCGCGGTCAAAGATGACGTTGCCGGTAATCCATCCATCGCCATTGCTCGTAGCTACGACCGTGCCGTTGTTATCGGCGGCCGTGCACTTTATCCAGAATTCAATGGTAAAGTTGGTCTTGACATCGGCGGCCTTGTTCGGATTGTCAATAGGTATTTTGACACGGTCTAACCCCGGCGCATTCACGCCATTGCCGTAAAACCGAAGTGCATATTGGGCCATGGTCACATGGCCACTGAAAAGCAAAACCAAAAGCAAGGATAATCGCATCATTTTTTTCATTTTTTCTTTAATGTGACAAATTAACCAAATCACTTTCAAGAATAGGAGATAAGCACACTGGTCATGGTAACCGAACCCATGACGGACTGGTCGTTGAAAAAACGAACTTCTTCCTTATCCTCTTGCATGCCTAACACATATAACAGAGGATAGAAATGATCTGGAGTAGGAACAGCTTTGCGCACCGCAGCTCCTAATTGCTCATACGAGATCAATTGCTTATGGTTGCGCGATGCGATGAGTTTTTTAAAAAGTTCATTGGCTTCCAGGGCCCAATCGTATCCAAAGCTTTCGTCAGGATGCTTTTGCCAGGACAAAAGGCGCAGGTTGTGTACCATATTGCCGCTACCGATGACCAGAACCCTGCGCCGACGCAGTTCATTGAGCTGCCGTCCTAATTCGTAATGAAATGAGGGAGGCCGGTCAAAGTCAATGCTCACCTGCAGTACAGGAATATCCGCGTCAGGATACATGCGGCGCACCACTGTCCATGTCCCGTGATCAAGTCCCCAATCGTGGTTTAATCCCACCTGGGTTTTTGTAATCAGGCTGCATATGTCGCGGGCCAATGCCTCATTGCCTGGGGCCGGGTATTGCACCTGATAGAGTTCTTCCGGAAAACCATAAAAATCATGAATGGTACGGGGTTGCTTCATGGCAGTGACCCAGGTACCATTAGTGAGCCAATGCGCTGAAATGCAGACGACTGCCTCAGGTCGGGGAATTTCTTTTCCCAGGGCTATCCATTGCTGTGCAAAGGGGGTCAGTTCAATCCCATTCATCGGCGAGCCATGCCCGATGAACAAGACCGGCATGGGCCGATCATGCTGAGGCAGGGCATCGGCAAATGCTTTCAACGAAGACAGAGTAGCAGCCATCCCGGCTATTTTACGAATGAAAAACCTCCGTTTCATGCTTTTCATCACACCTAAGGTTAAAGTTGTAAAAAAGTTTGACGGCGGTAGCACATTCAGCAGCCCCTACCTTTGACCGGCCATGCTGGTGCACACCCGGGGCATTGTGCTTCGAAACGTCATTTATTCAGAAACCAGCCTCATCAGCCGTATTTACACCGAACAATTTGGCATGCGCTCTTACATTGTCGGCGGTGTACGCAGTGAAAAAAGCCGCATGCAGGCTGCCTATTTTCAAACTTTAAACATGCTTCATTTGCAGGTCTATCACCGACCTGCCAAAGCCCTGAATCGGCTCAAAGAAGTTAATGTTTATTACATCTATCAAACCTTACCCTATGAACCCTTCCGCAGTGCTTTGGGTTTGTTCATGGCTGAAGTGTTCGCTTCCAGCGTGAAAGAAGAAGAGCCAAGCGCTCCCTTATACGCATTTTTGGAACAACAGCTGCTGGTCTTGGACCAGTGTCCTGCTGTTTCTATAGATAACTTATTACAATTTCTTATACAGCTTGCCGGACATTTAGGTTTTCGACCTGCCGGAAGCTATACATTAAATACGCCGGACTTCAACCTGAAGGAAGGTCGATTTGAAAAAGCCTCCTTGCTGGCTCAGCAAATAGTAACGCCGCCGATGTCTGTTTATCTTTCTGCCTTATTGCAACAACAGCCGGTGTCGCTGACGCCCAAAGAGCGGATGGTCCTGCTCGATCACCTTTTGCATTACTATAGCCTTCACATTCCCGAATTCCGGACGCCGCGCTCGTTAAGCGTATTGCGTATTGTTTTCCGATCAAACAACCATTGATGCTACGGTTTCCACGCACCGTATGGCTTTTAGCCTGGGTTAGCCTGCTTACCGATATCAGCAGCGAAATGCTCTATCCAGTGCTGCCTTTGTACCTAACCACCGTTGGGTTTAGTGGCCTCCTCATTGGTATTCTTGAAGGGTGTGCCGACGTCACTTCTGGTCTTGCCAAGATGTATTTCGGCAGCACCAGCGATAACCGTGGTCGCCGTAAACCTTTTATCGTTGGCGGTTACTTGCTCAGTGCCCTGGGCAAAACCATGTTAGCCGTTTGGAGTCATCCCATCTGGATTTTTTCAGCCCGCTTACTTGATCGATTCGGTAAAGGCATGCGCACAGCCCCTCGCGATGCGCTGCTAAACCAGCAGGCAACACCCCATAACAGAGCCGGTATCTTCGGTTTTCATCGTGCTATGGATACTGCGGGAGCCGTCATCGGCCCATTACTGGCACTGGCCTATCTTCAGTATTGGCCCAAACAGTATTCGTCATTGTTTCTGCTAGCCTTCGTACCGGCGGGACTGGCCGTAGTTCTTACTTTACTGCTTCGGGAGCGGATCACAGCACCGTTGCCGCGACGACCTTGGTGGCAACGACTGGCATACTGGAAACAGGCGCCTCCCTTGTATCGCAAACTGTTGGCGCCCCTTCTTCTGTTTGCCGTTATCCGCACCACCGATTTCTTTTTGCTCTTAAGAGTGCAACAGATCACCGGCGACGAACGCATGGTACTTTTTTCTTATATCTTGTACAATCTTTCCTATGCCGTTTTTGCCTATCCGTTTGGACTTTGGGCTGACCGATGGGGTTCCCTGACGGTCCTGAGCTTCGGATTGCTGTTCTATGCATCGGTATTTGCGGGCTTGGCCTTTACCGATCGACCGTTGCTGGCCATAGTCCTCTTAATAGTGTATGGATGGTATGCTGCTGCAACCGAAGTCACAGCTCGCGCTCTTATTGGCCAGATCGTGCCCGCTCACGATGTTGGTGCCGCTATGGGCTTTTATACCGGCATGCAATCGCTGGGCTTTTTACTGGCCGGAGCCATTACAGGTCTTTTGTGGACAGTCTGGAGCCCTCAAGGAGCCCTGGGGTGGAGTGCGGCAGTAGCCCTGCTGTGTGCCGGCTGGACAGCATCCTTGCGCCTGAAAAATGCAGGCCGGTAGTGAGTGCTTGCATCGGCCGGAACAGCCGCAAAAAGAAAATTCTTACACTTATATGACACTACAAGCAGGATTTTATAAAAAACATATTGTATAAGTAAAAAATGGTTGTGCATATTTGACCTATTATTTTCCATTTTACGGCTGTTGCCGTAAACCACTCCACTTCATCGTTTTCAGGAACCGGTCCGCCGCAACATGACATATGCGATAGGAGGGCTCTTCTTTTTTTCCAACAGATGCATTTAAAACAGTAAATGTCAAATTAATGTAATTTTAAATTTCACTGTTTTATAAAAGAAACTTATCAACATACCTTGCATCCAACAAAATCCAAAAGCCATGAGAACTTTTTTTTCCCTTCTGGCGCTAATGGTCTTTCTTTTCCCAAGGGAAAGCATAGCGCAATCCCCAACCGTCACACAGGACCCGTCCTATGCCTGTCTGGGACCAGGCGGCGCTACAGGCGGCCAGCAATGCCAGTTTGTCGTCTGTAGTGGCGATACAGCTACCTACACTGTATCGCTACAAGCCGACACGTACTTCTGGAATATCCTCACCCTCTCGGGGCCATCACCCGTTATTATAGGAGGAAATACTTCCGCTGAGTTTGTTGTTTACTATCCCGCAGCTGGATTGTACTATCTGCAGGTAGAACTTACCGTAGGCGGTGGATCGGCCCAGGGCGGAGGCGCCGTCTATTTTGTTGGAGGAAATGTATGCGCTGTGGAAAGTGTTATCGCAGATTTCACCACCAGCTATCCAGTCAACAACGGTTGCATTGACATCTGCAAAAACACCACGGTAACCTTTTACAACAATTCTTCGGCCAACACCGAAACCAGCATCTGGAATTTCGGTGACGGCAGTGTACTGGTTACCAATGGCGCCGGACCGGTAACCCATACCTACACCACACCCGGCTCTTATACCGTTACGCTTACGGCCAAAACCGAATGTTGCAGCGATGAAGCGACACTGTGCGTCAATGTGGATTCGCGCGAAGGTCCCGACATCTTCTGCGTTTCGCAAATCTGCGGTGACGATGCCGGCGTGCAATACTGCACCAATGCCACCTGCACCAGTTACGACTGGAACATCATTCCCGCTTCTGCAGGATCGATCGTCTCTGGAGCAGGCACTTCCTGCATTACGGTTAA
>JANWWJ010000015.1 GCA_025056305.1 Chitinophagales bacterium
GACTCCATTGGTTAGCGAGACGTTGCTTATGGTTTTTGTGTGGTATCCGGTTTTAGAGAAAACGACGCTGTAGGTGCCGGCAGTGCCATGGCCGGTATTGTAGGTGCCGCTCAGGTTAGTGGTAGTTTCGCTGCCTGCAGCGCCACTGATGCTGACGGAAACACCGTTGAGCGCTGCCGAGGTGCTGAAATCCGTAACGGTACCACTCAGGTAGGCCGCCGGCGTATAGGTTACGCCCAAGACATACAGACCTTGCTCAATATCAGATGCCAGAATGTTTCCTGAAGGCAGATACGGGTAAGCTTCCCAGCAACCGTTGAATCCGCTGCCGCTTAGAGGGCTGGTATCGTAGCTACCTACTTTGATCAAGTTGTTCGGATAGTGCGCATCCGCAATGATGACGCCGTCGCGATAGTAAGCGATAACTAAATAATTTCCTTTAACATGTACATTATGACCAATACTGTTTGTACCGGGATTGGCTTGAAAACGGTCCAACTCCGTAATGTTGCTTAAGTTGCTGATATCATAAGCGGTAACATATGAATTAGTTTTTTCATCTGTCGTATATAGATATATGCCATTATCGCTCAAGTGGGTGTTGTGGGTGAAATTGCCGGGGGTGCTTTTCTGGGCCAAGACCACCGGATTGCTTTTGTTGGAAACATCGACTACGCGAAACCAGCCTTTATAGATTTCCGCCGTGTACATGATGTTGTTGCGCACGTAACAGTCGTGCACGTAGTTTTCAGTGTAAGCCCCCAGATAGGTCGGATTCATGGGGTCAGGATTCAAATCCAGAAATACCGTGCCTCCGTTGGCAATGTTTGATCCGTTGATGTAGCAAATGCCGAACTCATCAATAAATAAAGTGTGACCGGTTTGCAGATTCAGGGAGCCTCCGGTCCAGTTTACGTATGGGGCTGAGGTGGGTAATCCGCTTAAATCGACGATGAGCAAACCGCCACCGCTTTCATTAGTTACATAGGCATAATGGCTCCAGGTCTTGATCTCATGCCATGCGGAATGATATGTTGGAATAAACTGAACTTCGACCGGAGCCGTTGGATTAGTGACATCTACTATGGAAAGCCCGCTGTAAACACCTACCAGAGCGTACTCTTTTCCGTTGGCGGCATAACCCCATAGGCTGGCCAAAGGCTGAGGGTAAGTTAGCTTGCTCAACAAAGTCATGTTTTGTTGTGCCTCCGCTTCTGTGGCAAAGATGGCAGGACAAAGAAGTATGAAAAGGAACAATCGTTTCATGAATCAAAATTAGCAACCCGTCTTTTGTACTTAACAAAATGAGATGCTGCAGTGTCAGGGGTGCATGGTCGTTTCGTCAATCTTAAAGTTGTCAGATGAGCTGAACGGCAGCCAGCTGGCATGCCATGCCGACCAAATAACCGGCCACGATCTCTTGAAGATCGTGAGCACCGAGCCACATACGAGCGGTGCCCACCAGGCCTGCGCCCACGGCAGTGATCATCGGCAATTGCGGGGTGTATTGTGGGGCGGCCATGCACGCCAACACGGTTACGATCAAAAAGGCGCCTGCTCCTCCGGCATGAATGCTGACGTTGCGAAACAGACTAAAGAAGAAAGTGAGAAAAAGGGTAAACACTGCTCCGAGAACCACGGCTTGAATCAACGGCGGCACATCAGACTGATAAAATACTGCTGCACTCCAAGCATAAAAGACACCGCACACAACATAAATCAGTGTGCGATGGCGGGCCTCAGGAAAGACCAGGCTGCTGATCAATCCCAATTTGCGCATCAGCAGAAGGGAAGCCGCCGGAAACAAAAAGGTGTTAAAGGCAACCATCCACAACAGGCGGCTTAAGTCGCTGCGATCATAACCGCCAAAAAGATGGTCGTTGGTCACCATCAGCAGCAGCGCTGCATAGGTGGGAAGCAACAGCGGGTGAGCGATGACCGAAATTAACTGAGCTAAAAACCGCAAGGTGGATCAAAGTTCTTTTCGTAATCGGGCGACGGGAATATCCAACTGTTCGCGGTATTTGGCGACCGTTCGTCGGGCAATATTGTAGCCACGTTGACGCAGCAATTCAGTAAGCTTTTCATCGCTCAGCGGCTTGCGTTTGTTTTCCATAGCAATAAGATCACTGAGAATTTTCTTTACCTCCCGTGTCGATACTTCTTCGCCACTGTCCGTGGGAATGCTTTCGGAAAAAAAATATTTCAATCGAAAAGTTCCGAACTCTGTTTGTACGTACTTGCTGTTGGCCACCCGCGATACGGTGGAGATGTCCAAGCCCGTTTTGTCTGCAATGTCTTTAAGGATCATGGGTTTAAGGCGTGTCTCATCGCCGGTGAGGAAAAACTCCTTCTGATGTTCCATGATGGCCTGCATGGTCAGCAACAAGGTCTGTTGCCGCTGTCGGATGGCATCAATGAACCATTTGGCGCTATTGATTTTTTGCTTGATGAAAACCAGTGCCTGGCGCTTGGAACGGTCCAGTTTACGGGCCTTGCTGTATTCGCGCAACATGTCCCGAAATTGCTGGCTGATGCGCAATTCCGGTACGTTCATGCTGTTGAGCGATAATTCCAGCTTGCCTTCGTTGTTGTGGATAAAAAAGTCGGGGATGATGATTTTATCGAAATCCTGAGATCCGGAAAAAGCACTTCCCGGTTTTGGATTCAAATGCGTGATGAAATGCACAACTTTTTTAAATGTTTCATCATCTACCTGCAAATGGCGCTGGAGTTTATCGTAATGTTTTTTTACGAACTCGTCAAAGTGGTCGGAGAGCACGCGAAGGGCAAGGGGCTTTAGGGGATTGCTGTCTGGTTCACGCTGCACCTGAAGCTGCAGACATTCGCGCAGGTCGCGCGCTCCCACACCCGGCGGGTCAAACCTTTGGATGCGTCGCAACACCTCCTCCAGCTCTTCGACGTTGGTATGAATGTTTTGGCTAAAGGCCAAGTCGTCCACGATGGATGCCAAGGGTCGGCGCAGATATCCGTCGTGATCAATGCTGCCGATTAAAAAAGAGCCCAAAAGGTATTGATGCTCAGTGAGCTCCTCTAAACCGAGTTGTTCTTCCAGATATTCATGAAAGGATCGGCTTACCGGAACTCGAAAACCACCGGCTATTTCCGGGGTGCTGTCCATTTCTTCCTGCAGGCGATAGTCAGCGATTTCATCATCATCCATGAAGTCGCTGACATAGGTCTCTGGCTCTTGGCTGTCCTCCAGAATGGTAGGATCAGCCTGAAAGGCTTCGTCCTGATCTTCTTCCGCACTGTCGGTCAGCAGCTCTTCTGCTTCTGCTGATGGTTGCCAATCTTCGCTTTCAGTGGTTTCTGTGTCGTCGGGGGAGGCGCCAGCTTCAAAAAGGTCGTCATCGTCCTGGGGAGGCCCCTCCTCTAAAGCCGGGTTGGCTTCCAGCTCTTCTTTGATTCGTTGTTCTAAAGCGTCGGTAGGAATCTGCAGCAATTTGATGAGCTGTATTTGCTGTGGCGACAGCTTCATCATCAGTTTTTGCTGCAGGCTTTGGCGAATCATGGCCACAAGACAAAAATAGTCTGTTCCATAAGTGCAATAAAGATGCCGAACGTCGTGTCCCGGCGGTGATGTGTCGAATAGCTATTTTCGCCGACTGTCGTTATGCTGACGACCATCAGTAGGTTAAGAGATCATGTTGGGCAGCGGGTGACGCTGCAGGGTTGGGTGGCCAATCGCCGCAACAGCAAAGGCATAACCTTTTTGATTTTGCGCGACGGAACCGGTTTTTGTCAATGTGTGGTAGAAGCCAGCCAGGTAGCTGCTGCCTGCTTTGAGCTGGCTGAACACATTGGCTTGGAAAGCAGTTGCCGGCTCAGCGGCCTGGTGGTGCGCGACGAGCGTCAGATCGGAGGGGTGGAAGTGCGTGTCGAAGAGCTGCAGCTCATAGGCTCGTCACACGATTATCCTATTGCTAAGAAAGAACATGGCCCGGACTTTTTGCTGGACCACCGCCATTTGTGGCTGCGATCGCAGCGGCAGTGGGCCATCATGCGCATTCGCAATGCCGTCATCTATTCCTTGCATCGTTTTTTTCAACAGCAGGGCTTCGTGCAGATGGATGCTCCCATCTTCACGGCAAATGCCGTAGAAGGAACCAGCACCCTTTTTGAAACCGATTACTACGGTACGCCGGCATATCTGTCGCAAAGCGGACAATTGTATGGGGAAGCCATGGCCATGGCCATGGGTAAGATTTACACCTTTGGTCCTACGTTCCGTGCCGAAAAATCCAAAACGCGCCGTCATCTGTCTGAATTCTGGATGATTGAACCGGAAATGGCGTTCTATGATTTAGACCAGAACATGGACCTCATCGAGGCCATGTTGCAGTTTGTGCTGGCGGCCGTGCTGGAAGAATGTATGAATGAATTTTATATATTAAACAGAGATGTCGGTATTTTGCAGCGGAGTGCACAAGCGCGTTTTCCCCGGCTGACCTATGAAGAAGCGGTGGAGCTGCTCACCGGCCGCGCCGCTGTCAATGGAACCACCACCCTGGAGTTGTTGGAGGCTGACCTGCAAGCCGTGCGAAAAAGGAAGGCAGCGGTACTGCAGGAAATAGAAGAGCGAAACCAGAAGCTGGCATCGGGAACCTTGCGTAAGGGTGAAGCCAACTATTATCGGGCTGCCATCGACCGATTGAAAAACGAGCTGAAAGACTTGGAAGAAGACGAAGTCAACATCCCCCAGTGGTTGGCCTCAGCCAAACATTTTCGTTTCGGCAACGATTTTGGCGGCAGCGATGAAACGGTATTGACGCGCTTGTTTGACGTACCCATCATGGTGTACAACTGGCCACATGAGGTCAAAGCGTTTTATTTAAAACGCACTGCTGATGGACGCTGGGCCAAAGGCGTGGATGTATTGGCCCCTGAAGGATACGGGGAAATTGTCGGGGGCGGAGAACGCGAAACCGATATTGATTTGCTCATCGAAAAGATTCATGAGCATAAGTTGCCGATGCAGGCTTTTGAATGGTACCTCGACCTGAGGCGATACGGCAGTGTTCCGCATTCTGGTTTCGGACTGGGTTTGGAGCGCTTATTGGCCTGGCTGTGCAAGCTGCCGCACGTTCGGGAGGCCATTCCCTTTCCGCGCATGTACGGGCGACTGACTCCGTGAACTTGGTTTAAGTGCTGGCACGTTCACTGATGAGCTACGAATACGGGCAGGGCTCGTTCTTGCAGCAATTGATGTGCCGTGCTTCGCGTAAAAAAGCGCGACAGTGCACTACGGCCAAACGCCCCCATGATGACGAGTGCAGGTGCCAGCCGGTGGGCCACTTCGGCAATTTCTTTTTCTGGAATTCCGCTGCGCTCCTCAATGCGCACGCGGGGAAAATGCAAGCTGATGTATTCATCCATCAGCGTGCGGTTCTCGTCGGTGTCGGTACCGCCGGACACATGCAATAGGGTAGCGGGCAAGCTGCGGCTCAGCTCCGGGCACAGCAAGCAGAACTGTCGGATGGCAAACACCGAGTTGGGCTTTCCGTCGTAAGCTATGAGCAAGGCCTGTAAGGGGCAGTGTTGATCCGGTACCAACAGAATCGGACAATGGGCCTGGCTTAAGACATCTCGAAGCATGCCCGCACCACCTGATACGTATGAAAAAAAAGTATTATATGAAATGAGAATCAAATCTGCAAACAGGCTTTCGCGGTTCAGTTCTGCCGATGGTACGCCTTGACCCAGATGAACTTTGAAGGAACGCTGGCGAGCCTGAAAAAATTGTTGGCAATAATTGATGTTTTGTTCCAGCCCCTGAGCCGCTTCCTGTTCGGCCTGCTGCAGTAATGTGGCATCGAAGGCAAAGTATTCTTCACCAAAAAAGGTTAAATAGCTGCGGTAACTCAGATCTTCCAAAAAGACTCCCACCAGCAAGTCGTCAGCAGGGCAATAGGTATGGGCAAATTCCAGCACAGCCGGAGCGGGGGTGGTGGCTTCCAGGGCCAGAAGCACTTTTTTCATGCCGCCAGTAGTATCAAAGTTAACAAAGTAGATCAGGCATGTGTGCTTAAGGCTGGCCTGCGGCTTAGACACACCAGCCAAATCACGCAAAGCCAGAGCAAGACGCCAACCATTTGATGTGCCGACGCCCACAGCAGCGGTATTTGACCTAAAGCATGCACAACAGTGAGTATGCCCAACAGCACTTGAGCCACTACGAGTGCCGATAGCATCAATAACGCCAGGCGTTGGGTGCGGTTGCGCGCCGTGCTGTACATGCGGGCACAACCGATGAGGGCGACAAAGGCGATCAGGTATCCTAACAGCCGATGGAATGTATGAATTGCAACGGTGTTTTCCAGAAAATTTAGCCACCACGGTTTTAATGACCAGATACCGGGTGGAATCCAGTGTGTCCCTATTCGGGGAAAAGTAGGATACAATAATCCGGCTTTATAGCCGGCCATAAGGCCACCGAAGAAGAATTGAATAGATAACAAAATCAATAATGCGATGCCAAAGCGCTGTAAGGTCGGGTGCTCTGCTTGTGCTCCTGGCTTTAGGTAAAGCATGGCAAGCAGGAATAGTAAGGACAGTAGTAAGAGGGCCAGCAACAGGTGCAGAGCCAGCTTGAGGGGATCCACCCATGGCCGATCGACCAGGCCGCTGGCCACCATGATCCATCCCAACAGGCCCTGCAATGCCCCTAAGGCAAACAGCCCTACTAGCTGCAACAACAGACGACGAGGGATCAGCTGCTTCCAAAGAAACCAGAGCAGGGGCACCAAAAAAGCAATGGCCAGAAGTCTTCCCCATAGCCGATGGATGTATTCCCACCAATAAATGCGCTTGAACCCATTCAGCTCCATGTCCGCATTAAGAAGACGATATTGGGGGAACATCTTGTATTTTTCAAAAGCTTCCTCCCATTGTTGGGTATTAAGCGGGGGGATTGTTCCCATGATTAGATCCCATTGCGGGATTGACAACCCCGAACCCGTAAGGCGTGTGACTCCGCCCAGCCAAATCTGCACCACAACCATAACTACACCCAGCAACAGCCACCGGCCAAGCAAAAGGGAAGAAGAGGGGGTCATGGGCACATCAGGCTGATGTGTTCATCGCCGGGCTGGTAAGGCAGAAAAGTCAAAATCAGCTGCAGCATTTCATCAGTAGTGCGCATACTGCCGTTACGACCTTCTACCTGTTGCGGTGGATGATGGGGATTGTTAGGGTTGTTCGCCGTGTTGTCCATAACAGCCACGACTTCGATTATAGAGTTTTTAGGAATATGAAGCATTTTGCGGAAGGTATAGAAGTATTGCCATTGAAAATCCCATTGTGGTATTCGGATCAGGGGTATGGTATCTCCATCGGGTTTGATGGCGTAGGCTAAAAACGATTTCCCCAATAAATGCATGTGAGGATTGATAGTAAGCAGGGAAATATCATTGAGCACTTTTGCTCGGGTGACAAACGTCATCACCGTATCCGGCGGAATGACCAGCGGGGGGATAATATCGCTGATGCCCAGCGTGCCCAATTGCAATTCCATGGTAGGTCGCGCAGGCGGTACGGAATCAAAGAATATGTTTACATATGAAGTATCCACAATATCTTCATAGGATGGACCAAAATGGATGTCGTTGAAGTACAGCACGCACTTGCGTTTGACTTTAAAGCCGCCAATACCTGAGGGATAAATGGTGGGCAGAACACCCGGCAAATAGTTAGTTACAGAATGAAAGTATTGATCGGGGCCGGGATCGGTGCCGTCGTCGTTGTAAAGATTCATTTTAAGAAAAACAGAATGTTTGGTTTCGTTTTGGGGGTCCAGCACGGCAACACCGGCAAAGAGGTTTTTTTTCTGATGGTCTGCATAGGTGATGAGACGACCGTTGGCATGGTGCACCAGTTTACTGCCGGGAACAAACTCTATGGCCCGGATGAAGGTATCGCGTTCCAGCTCAAAAGGCACTTTAACCAGCAAAAAGCGATCGGTGTTATCACCGGCAATATGGATGGGAGGCAATCTGAGCGTCAGATCGGGCTTGCCTATCATGGAGCCGGCGACCAACTTAGGGAGCTTGAGTCGGCTGGTGTCTCCTGCGGGCATTCCGGCTTTCACCCATGCAGCATATTGAGCGATCTGTTCTTCGGTCAGTACATTTTGTTCGCAGAATTGCGAGTAGGTGGGGTCAGCAGGCCACGGGGGCATCAGTCGCCTTTCGATAACGGCTTTAATGGTCAAAGCTCGTTTGCGTACGTCGCTGTAGGTGCGAAGTGTGAAAGGTGCAGGAGTGCCGGGCTTGTGACAGCCGCTGCAATGCTGATGAATCATCGGGCCGATGTGCTCGGCAAACGTTACGGGGGACGATCCAGTGTAGGCACGGTAAAGCAACCATACGGCCAGTGGAAACACACCAACCACCATGACGATAAGGCCCAGGCGAAGTAATTTTTCCGACCACACGACCTTTTTTGTACTCATAAGGGTGTGTTCTTTTTATTCAATGTAGCAACCCAGTGCTTGAGTTGAGTCACGGGGCTGTGGTTGATTGTTTAGATAAGCGTGCACGGCCTCCAGCAAGTAAAATTCAGTGGCCCGTGCCCGTACCTTACCAATTTCATAAGCCCAGTTGTCCAGCAAACCATGGTAGAGCTTTTTTCCCTGTTGATCCATCAGAAAAACCTGAGGCGTAATGGTCGCTTTAATCCATCGCGTAAGCTTAAAATCCGGATCCAACAAAATCGGAAAGGCAAAGCGATATCGATCGCGATATTCTTTGATTTCAGCAATAGGAAAGTTTTTTCCTGCCACCACTCCCAGCAAACGGATGTGGTGTTGGCGCAAAATACTATCTACTTCACGAAAGGTGCGTGAATAGGTATGGCAAAAAGGACATTCAGGCTGGAGAAATAAAACGACCGAAGCCCGGTATGATTTGAGCTGTGCAAAATCAAAAGTGTCACCGTCAATGGTGCGCAGTGCAAAATCGTGATAAGTGCGAACATCAGAAGTTTCTTTCCTGCACCCAGAAAAGCTGAATGCCCACAGAAGTAAAAAAGCAAACAGCAGTGGGTACTTTTTCATCTTATGCGGATTCAAAAAATCCTATGCTGCCTCCAACCCAAGTCATGTTACGGTTGTAATCGACACCGATCATCTTGCCTCGGCTCAAACGCATCAGGTTGGTGACCAGACGGGGTTCAGGCCAGTCGGGCAACCATAAATAAAGCATGCGTAACTCTGCTTTAACGCCTCCTACGGGTGTTTGCAGAAAAGGGGCATAATTGACTTTTCGTTGCAGCACATAATTGGACGGATCTATTACGGCGGATAAGTGTTCCCGGGTTACGTCAAAGACCACGCCGCTTCCGCTGAAAGAAAACAGCGGCTTAAGCACATATTCATGCAGATCGTTGGGGATATGTTCGAGGTCAGAAACAAATACGCTTTGGGGCACATAGGTGCCGTTCAAAAAAGGGAGGGAGTACTTGCTGATTCGGAAAAACCAATTCGGGTGACTTACCCATTGCACATCTACTTCCTCGGTCAAATGAAATTGCAGCGTTAGATCCGTTCGTCGTTGCAGTTCGTCAAAAATGACGCGGTTGTAAAGACGTCGTATCGGTATTTTCTTTCCTTGTTTGATGTAATACAGCTTATCGCCCTCTCTTAGCACCTCACTGATGCATATGTATTCAATTCCCAGATATTTTTTTGTTAACTCAAAGTCAACTCTGGTTTTTTGCTTTTCAGGTTCAATTTCCAATAAGACTACGGTGTTGGGATCTTCATCGGCGATGATCCATCTGCGAAGCAATTTCAGATAGCTTTCGTGCTCAAGCCCGCCAAACAAATGGTGGAGCTCATTTGGAACATAGAAGTGGCGGCGGTAGAGACCGGCAAGCCAGTGCTGATAGCAGAACAGGCTGGGGAATGACTGCAATTCAATAAGCTGAGGAATTAGCTCTCCTTGTGCGTCGGAGCAGATGGCAAAATCCAAGGCAATGGTGCTGGGATGGCGTGGCTCACCCGACACCCGAAATTCGGGAGGTACCGCATGGGCACTTTGCCGGTAATATTCTTCGCTGGTAATAACGCTCAATATCTGATGGGAGGCGTCAAAGACTTTTTGAGCAAAGGTTTGGGAGATAAACACCGGAGTTTCGGCAATGCGAAATTCAATCTCATAGCCTGCTTCACGGTTGCAGTCGGCTAAAAATGCGCGGTATTTTTCTTCCGAAAACTCCTGGTTAAAACGTTGACGGTAGGATGCAATCATAAGCGATTGCGAAAGTAATAGACAACGGCTTGGTGGCTTTAGGTGCAGTCGGCCGTTTGCATTACGTTATCAAAGGCCATTCTTAAAAACGTGGGTATTATAGCCCGTTGCGTTCGGATCAGTTTATCAGGATCATCCAACATATCGATCATGCGGTAATATTTTTCTTCTCCATAATCCCGAATGATGGACTGACGTTTGTCGGGCTGGGTAAAATAGCGGACCATTCCATACGGATCAGCCTCGGGGTGGAACTGGGTACCAAAGAACTCATTGCTGAATCGGATGGCCATCAAGGCTCGCTCCAGAGAAACATGGGGCCGCTCTTTTTCCAGAGCGAGAATGCGAAAGCCGTGGCGCTGGATGATCGGCTGATTGGGTTGGGTAACCTGATATTCTCGAGATTCGGTGACGTAGAAGGGATCCTCCAGCCCTTCGAAGAGCGGCTCTTCGCGTCCCTCTTCGGTCTTGTGCACGGGAAAAACACCGAAGGCCGGCGATTTCCTTTTAGAAACCAGGCCGACCTTCCAGTGGCGACAGATGAGTTGAAACGAATGGCAAATAAAAAAAACATATTTTTTTTGTTCGCTTTTCTGGTTGTGTTCCCAGATCTCGTCGATGAGTTTGAAGTAAGGGGTTTCCCATGGCCCATCGCCTGCTAAGGGGCTGCCCGGGCCTCCTGACGAGATATAGATATGATAGCTTAAATCGGGAAGTTCTGATTTAGTACGCACCTCGAAGCGATGCCATCGTATGGGAACTTCCGCTTTCCGTGATTCCTGGAAAATCAATGTGCGAATACCGCGCATGCCCTGATTAGGCTCTCCGCGGTACATGTCCAGGATGGCTATGCGTATGGGAGGAGGCTCCATAGGGACGCAAAACGCCGCTTCATGCAAAGGCTCGACTTGTCAAAGATAAAATTTCATTTAAAGGTAAAGTCTTGGTTCTACCAAATTTACAGACCCATCACGTACTTGTTGATTGTTCAAAGGCCGGCTACGGTTTCTTCTACAATATAATCAACCACTTTTTTAAGATCTCCGCACTGGTGGTAGATGCGCAGTTGGCGATCGGCCCCAGTGCCCATGCGAACGATCTCGCGCAAGTAGGCCACCTCTTCGCGGCAATTGAGTTCATCGACAACGTCGTCCACAAAGGCAATGAGCTCTTCCAGCAGGTCTGCAAAAGGCACTTCAGCTTGCTTGCCAAAATCAATGAGTTTGCCTTCTATCCCATAGCGGGCGGCACGCCATTTGTTTTCGTTGATCAGTGCCCGCTTGTAATAACGAAAACTCAGGTTTTGCTGCATGAGTTTATATTGCTTGGCTACCACAGCTTGCATGATGGCGGCTAAAGCAATGGTTTCATCGATACGCATAGGAACATCGCAGATCCGGAATTCCACCGTGGGATAAACCGGATGTATGCGCATGTCCCACCAAATTTTTTTTCCGTTGTCAATGCAGCCGGTCTTGATCAGCAGAGCAACGAATTCATCGAACTCACTGGCACTGTTGAAGCGTTCGGGAATTCCTGTGCGCGGAAACTTATCGAATACTTTGGTTCGGTAGGATTTGAAGCCTGTGTTACGACCCAGCCAGAACGGGGAATTGGTTGATAAAGCAAAAATGTGCGGCAACAGATAGCGCACGGCATTGAGAATCTGTACGGCTGTTTCCCGGCTATCGATGCCAATGTGCACGTGCAGGCCGAAGATCAGATTGCTGCGTGCTGCATCCTGCATTTCATTGACGATTTCACGGTATCGGGGGTGATCGGTGATCAAGGCATCTTGCCAACGACTAAAGGGATGGGTACCTGAGGCACCGATCAAGCAACCTTGCTTGCGGGCAATGTCGCAGATAATGCTCCGCAACTTTTTTACTTCCTGCCGAGCTTCTTTGACGTCGCGGCACACTTGCGTCCCTACCTCCACAACTGCCTGATGCATTTCGGCTTTTACCTGCTCTTGCAAGATCATTTTACCGCCTTCAATAACCTGATGCATGTGGCTAACCAGCTCCCGGCTGTCCGGGTCCACAATCATGAATTCTTCTTCTATACCTATGGTAAACAAGTTAGAGGGCATAGGCAGCAATGTTGCTGTATAAAGGTAAATGGAAAAGCGTGCTGGCAAAGCCTCCGGCACCGATGCGCCATGTGCTGATGAGTCGCGCCTCCATGTGTTTTCAAAACGACAAATAATTACTTAAGTGAAAAACAGATAATTAACGACCGTTTCCTTAACTCCACAATTCAGATGGCATGAATTGTTTTCAGGGTACACGGGCTTGTTGCCCAAAACACTTGCAGCCCTCAGGCGGGCAGCATTCGCTGCTTGGGGGCTGCAAGTATGGTTGCCCTTGGTTGGGCCAAAGGCCGATTACTGTTTCACGATGTAGCGTGTCGGATAAATAGTGTCATGTGCTGAGACAAGTTGCAATACGTGTACACCTGGCGAAAGATGTTCGATGTTCAATATATAGAGCTGACTTCCGGCCGCCACACTCAGCCGCTGCACTGACAAGATGCGACCCGTAAGGTCCGTAATCACACAAGATACTTCGGTGTCGGTGGGGCTTGTCAGCATCAATTGTAGGGTATTGGTTGCAGGAACCGGGAAGATTGTTAGGGCTGGGCTCAAAGCAACAATGCTGGGCCCCTGATAAACCAATGTGCTGTAGTGATAAACCTCACGGCGGAAATTCTGGAAGGCTGCTGCAACAGAATTATAAATTTTGAGCAGTGATTCCTGCAGATTTCCTTCAACCGAGTAGGTGTACAGGTACTCGGCTGAGGGCAGAAAAGCACTGGCTCCGTCGCCGTTATAATTTACTCGCCGTACCAGCTGATTGGCTGCATTGTATTCGTATTCGATCTTGGCATCACTGAGCGCAAATTTTTTTACGCTCTGACTCCAACCCCAGCGCGTCAACGATAGCAAATTGCCGTTGGCATCATAGACCAACGTATCCGACCACGCATTTTTCCATTTGTTGTTGCTGTAGGTCTGACCAATTCTCACGGTATTTTGATTTAAGGCGTTGTACTGGTAGGTAACCAGATTGGTATAGCCAAAGCCAGTTCCCACCCAGGTGTAGGTGGTGTCGGCTATTAAGTTGTTCAGTGCATCATACACGAAAACAAAGCGCTGAGTGCTATCCCATGAATTGGTAAAAGTGTTTTTGTTGACAATCGTAGTGCTGATCAGATTGTTGTTGCCGTCGTATTTATGTATAAAATGTGTAGTGCTATCCCAGTCGGTACCATTCCAATTTTGGATCACCAAGCCGATCAGGTTCTTTTGGGCATCGTAAGCCCCGAGCAAACGGCTTAGGTTCACCCAGATTTTGGCGTCGTCAATCCATTGCTGGATGAGCTGTACCGTATTGTTCTTATTGGCGTCGTAAGTATAAAAAGTAGCAAGATAGGAGACCCACCCACTGTCGGCATCATATTGCAGCTCGTGTTTGGTATCCAGCAAGGTATCAGCATTATACAGAAGCCGCGTTGAGTCGGTTGGCTGCCATTGAGCAGAAGCCACGGCAAATGTATCTGCGCGGAGGCCGCTGAGCAGGTAAACAATGTCATTAAGCTTACCTAAATCAGTCGAACTAAAGGGTTGCTTTGGATGGTCAGGTGCTGGGGTGGAATAAATGCTTAAACGGACCGACAACCCACGCAACCAGTCCGAAAGGGAACCATGCTGTGCCGTCAACGTCGAGGGGATGAGGAATAATGTAAAAAAGAGAACGTTTTTTTTCATGTTACTTATAGTTTTTTTTCATTTTTTGTGTGGTGTAGAAAAACGGAAAAAGAGGCACACGTTTGTGCGCCTCTTTTTCCTGTAGAAAAGTTTGTTTTACTGGGTGACGACAAGTTGCTCGAACAGGCTATTGGTACCATCATTCACCTCCAGCAAATAGATACCGGGCGCAACATCACCTAAGCTCACCATGGTTTCAGCCGTGGCGTCAACTTGGCTCAGTGTTAGCACTTGCTGCCCCAGTGCATTGGTGATGGTCAGAGAAACCAGGGTACCCGGAGCATACCCTTCAAGGCTAATTCGGAATTCACCCTGAGATGGGTTGGGATAGGCTTGAATGGCCATGGTCACCGGAGTGTCATCAGCCAGGCGCGGGTTGGTTGAGCAGGTGAAGTTTGATGAATTGCTGGTATTGCCACTTGTGCATTTGCCCCTCAGCTGAAATTCGTAGGACGTATTGGGCAGCAGACCTGTCACGGTGTAGGAAAGTACCTTACCTGTGGTGATCCAGCTACCCCAGGTAGTGGTGCCTACCTTGCGGTAACGAAGCTCATAATTGTTAACAGCACTATGCACGTTGGCTGCCCAGTTTAAGGTGATGGAAGTAGAGGTCTTGCTGCAGCTGGTGAATAAGGGCTTTTCATTAGCAACCTTGATTTTGGTTTTGGTTGCCGAGCAGAAACCACCGGAATTGTAAACGGTGACAGTGTAGTTTCCATTGCTAACACCTGTCAAATCTTGTGTGGTAGCACCGTTAGACCACAGGTAAGAATAAGGAGCTGTACCTCCACTCACAGAGATGTCAATGGCACCGCTATTTGGACAAATTTTAGGTGTTGTAGATACAACTGTAATCGTGGGTGCTAAATTGATACCTGAAGATGGATATGAAGTGGTGGTGGGAGAAAAATCGGTCCAGTCGCCTGCCCAGGTATCTCCGGCAGGGTTGAAGGCGCCCACGTAGGTAACTGAGGTCCAAAAGCCACCAGTGTACAACGACGTGTTGGCGGACGGTAGGGGATTGCTTGGAGCAGGAATAAAATCGTTAGGGCCTGCAGCCGGAAAATCAGGGTCATTGATCACACCAGTGTAGGTGGTAGAGAACACGTTGCCGCTAGTTGTCAAAGCTGTTTCGGCAGCAGACTGGTCGGAACATCCGCTGGGAGTGTATCCACGATAGTTGCCTGAGCTGTTGTGGATGTAGCTGTTGCGCACGTGTGGTGAAGCAGCACAATTGGTCATTGTAGCGCAACCGTCAATGAGTATGGCAGCATGCGAGGTAGTGCCGAAGCCCAGCATTATGGAGTTATACATTTTCATTTCTGTGTTGCGACGAGCGTGAATGCCGTTGCGGTAGTTGGGGTTGGTGGTAACGGAGGCTCCGGCCAAAGCTGTGATGTTTTGGAAGATGCAGCTGGTCTTAGGTGTGTTGCCCGAGCCGCTGGGATCGTTATCGGATTCAAAGGCCTTCGAACCGGAAACGTCAGCTACTGCCGGATCACGCATGATCAGGCCGAACTGAACCTTACCACTGAAGCCATTGTCGGTATCAAAGTCATCGTCCAGAGCGGCATAGGAAATAAGGTATTTGGCATTGACGGTACCCCCAAACCATTCATAGGAGTCGTCGTTGGCATAGCTAACCTGAATGTATTCTATGGTGGTACCACTACCGACACCGCCCAGCATCAGGCCGTTGACCTCATTGTTGGGAGCCAAAGCAATGCCGGCAAACTCAATGCGGACATGCTTTAAGGTTCCGGAGTTGTCGGAGTTGTTGGGGCATATGCCGCCGCCACAGTTAGGGTTCTTCCCCCCACCGAAAATGGTGTATTGATTTGGGGTGATGCCCTCGATATGCAGGGTATCGCCTGGGGCATTGGTTTGTGCGAAGCCGAGCAGGATCAGGCCGCCCCAATCGCCACGCTGCCGTAAACCAGGACCCTTGACCGAGGTAAACACTATAGGACTGCAGGGTGTGCCGATGGCATTGATTTTGGCACCACGTGTAATGATTAAGGAACCTTTGGTTAAACTATCGCCCTGGATAACCGTACCCGCTTCAATGGTTAGCGTGGCATTGTTGATAACATAAACGTAGCCAGAAAGAATGTACACGTTGTTTTTGGTCCATGTGGTGTTGGTGGTAATGTTGGAGTTGACCACAATGGTAGCCGCAAACAACGGAGAGGCGCTGAGCAAAAACAAAGTAGCCAGCGCAGTCGAGCGGAGTGTTTTTGTTTTCATCTGTTAAATTGATTTTGGTGCAGCAAAGGTGTCGGGAGGCTGTTGCCTCATGGTTTAAACCGTTTTAACGATTGCTTACACAATTGTTATCATAATGTATGTTGGATGGGCTTTTGAGCTAACGTCTAATTGTGATTCAGTAAACAATTAGGTAACATATCAAGCACAGTTTTGCCCTTTGTCAAGAAACTGTGATTGCTCATGCAAAGCATTCTAGTTAGTGTACTGACATGCTTGTTGTTGTTGGCATGGTGTTGCCGGCAACAGCCGCAAACTTCAACCTCTGCGTCAAAACTTGCCACCGAGAAGCAAACCGATAATGCCTTAACAAATGAGATCAGCAGATCCCAGCAAATGCAAGATTTGTCTCCAGAGCCAAAAGCAAGCCTCCAGGAATTCTCAGCAGCCATGCAGGTCGAACCTGATCACTCGGAAGCTTCTAAACCCGTAACCATAGATCACAAATACATTCGTAACCATTGGCAGCAGTATCTGGAAGTGTTCTCACCTGTACCGCCCGACAACAATCCGCCGGGGGTTTACGGGTATCGGCTGAAGTTAAAAAATAAGTTTCCTTATGATCTGGATTCCCTTGTGATTCTGGTAAGCTACTACGCCGGAGGGGAGTGTATTGCCGTGAACTACGTACGTATGTCAGCTATGAGCAGCGGTGCCCAGATATTCGTGGCTGTTCCGGATAATTCTCATGCGCGGACGTTCCGATATCAAGTCAGGAAGGTCATTTGCCGCAAAGCAGAACTTTGTTTTGATATTGACCACCTGCATTTTGGCGACGATCCTTATCGTTGTGCCGGTAGCTCGTGATTGCAAACACTTATCTTACCCCTCGAAACGATAGCCCACCCCTTTGACGGTAGTTATACGCCGTTCGCCAATTTTTACCCGCAAATTGCGGATGTGGACGTCAATAGTGCGATCGCTGATTTCTTGATCGCCGTTCCAAATGATCCTCATGATCTCATGGCGTTGAAAGACCTTTCCGGGTCTTCCTGCCAGTAAAGCCAACAAGTCAAATTCTTTCCGCGCCAAAGCAATTGGAACATTTTCGGCATAAACCATACGCTTTTCACGGTCAATTACCAGAGAATCGAAAACCAATCGATTTTCCAGAGGTCCCCACGCCAATTTTCGGCGCAATAAGGCCTGAATGCGACACAGCAACAGTCGGGGTACGATGGGCTTACTGATATAGTCATCAGCACCTGCTTGAAACGCTTTAAGCTGAGACTCTTCGTCGTTACGGGCACTGAGGAACACAATCAAGAGCGAGTGAAATTCGGCTATACGCCTCAAGTGTTCGGTTACTGTGAAGCCATCCATGTTGGGCATCACAACGTCCAGGAGCAATAAATCAGGTTTCTCACTTCGGACGATGCGAAACGTTTCTTCACCGTCTTTAGCAGTGTATGTAGTAAACCCCTCACGTTGCAGGAAATATGAAAGAAAGTCCAGCACGTTAGGTTCGTCGTCGGCAATCAGTATTTTAGCATGGTTGCTCATAGCTTCGATTCGAAGCAACAGGTTAAAAAGCGGGTGCAAAATCAGCTTGAAATGTTATCGTATTGTGTAGGGATGTAAACGAAAGATTAACTTTTGAATAATATATCTAAACCACCCCCCACTTTTGCTAGATGGCCTTTGCTGCTCATTAGCAATAAGAACCAAAACGGAATTCTATTCCGTTGAACCAAAGATTTGAATACGTGCCCTGAGCCTATGCGAAAAATTGCTCAGAACGATGGTGTATATGCCGGATGGCAGAAAACGCAAATCGCATGTCGTAAACTGTTCATGAGTGACAAAAGTGTGCCATACTAATCTGCCGATGGAGTTAAACACTTCCATACGCAAGGGCTGGTCGCTTTTTACGCCCGCATTTATGGTCAAACAGCCTGTTGTAGGATTGGGATATACGGTTGCTGACTGCCATGAAGCGGAATGACCCACCGAAACCAACGTATCCAAAATGAGACGATGCAACTCTGCCTTTCCGTTGTAACACCACGTTACAAACAAGGCCCATCTCTGTGGATCGGGTTCAATGAGGGCGGTGGCGTTTAAGAACTGTATGTCTGACCTGCCTTTGGTATAAATGGAGTCATTCTTGGTCCAATCTAAAAGACTGATTTTACCGTTGTCGTCGTTATTAAAAAAATCGGTAGATGAAAGCATGAATGTTTTGTCCTGACTGATTTGGGCCAGGTCATAAACTTGCCGCAGGATATCATACCATCCGGTTATGAAGGCACCGGAAGGAGCGTATTTCCAGCACCCTGCTCCGCCGGCTACCAGTGTTTCGCCGGAGGTGGGATCAACAATCAGCTTGCTGATCTGATCGGGACTACCTTTTCGCACGCGCTTCAACCGATACGACCACTCCTGGTTTCCCAAGGCATTGAATTTATAGACCATGATGTTTGTCCAGGTGTCGTTGTTGAAAGGGAAATTTTTCACCCAACCCAAAGCATAAATGTTGCCGGCTTTATCGCCACCTATGGTTCGGCCCACACCGCCGGTTTTGATGGCATGTGAGTAAGTACCTCCTGCCTGCGTAAAAGAGTTTACGAAGTTGCCCTGGTCATCGAGCAAGAGATAACACCACCGTTGGCCTTCAATTTCCGGATTTAGTAAATATGTTGCCACCAGATGAATCCTGTTGCTGTGATCTAAATAGATATCACCGCATTGATAGTTCAGGAATTGTTGTTGCCAAATCAGGTTACCGTTGGGGTCATAGCGGGAAACAAACATCGTGTTGCTGACATCGTGCGTTACGATGATGTTTTGGTCGACGGGAGATATGCGGATCTGGTCTGGTTTTTCTTCGCCGTCTGGGCTGGTGTCTAAAAGCAGCGACCACGACAAGGTGCCCTGCTGCTCATATTTGCGAACGAAGGCTGCATTCGAACCATCAGGAGCTGCTTTCTGGGCTGTGCCCAGCAGGTAAATATTTCCGTGAATATCACAAGCCAGGTCAGTAAACGAAGCACCATAGGTAGCATCGTAATAAGAGGACCACTTAGGTGAGCCTGAAGCATCGTATTTCAGCAGCCATATATAATTGAGATGGGTTGCAGAATCTTTACAGTTGACAGCCCAAAACGCATTACCGGCCGTATCTACAGCCACTCGAGCATAACTGGCCTCTGCCGGTGAATACAAGGGCAAATATTTTTTCCAGTCGTGTAAAATTGCCTGCGCTGAGGAATCTTTCTTTGTGCATAAAAGAACGGCTGCACAAACCCATGCCAGCAACTGTATTTTTTTCATGTAATTTTTGAACTTGTTATGAAGCTGTTAAAATGGATGGTGCAAAAATCTAATGCGCGATTGAACGATATGTTTAACAGAGATTGAAAAAAGGTAAGAAAATTGTTAAGCTGATTTTATAGAAAACTGACTTTTTGACTAATTGGCTTTAATTCAATCATAATTTGCATCATTTCATAACATACACTTAATCCAGAAGTTACGTTAGGCCGGCTTCTTTGCCAAAACAAATCACAAAGCAAATCTGTGCGTTGCTATAAAATTCTCTTGATCATCGTTTGCCTTATCTGGCAACATGGATTCGCCCAGACGGGCGTACTGACCGGCTTGGTGACCGATGGCTCTACGGGTGAACCGTTAATCGGGGCTACAGTTGCCGTAGTGAACACAACTTTAGGGGCAGTAACGGATTTGGATGGCGTTTACCTGATCAACGGTATTCCTGCCGGTGAAGTATCGCTAAAGGTCTCTTATGTCGGCTACGAGGCGAAAGAACTTACGGGGGTCAGCATACAAGCAGGGGAGGTCACTACCCTGAACGTCACGCTCAATGTTTCGGCGTCCACCACGCTGCAGGAGGTAGTCGTTACAGCCGATATGAAGCGCGAAAACATTCAGTCTTTACTTATCGCGCGGAAAAACAGTGCCGTGATCAGCGACGCTATCGGTGCCGACATGATCCGGCGCTCTCCGGACAAAAATACCAGTGAGGTTTTGCGTCGTGTTAGCGGTGTTTCTGTTCAGGAAAACAAGTTTGTCGTCGTGCGGGGAATGAACGACCGATACAATGCTGCCATGCTGAACGGAGCGTTGTTGCCCAGTTCTGAGCCGGATCGAAAAACATTTGCCTTTGACATCTTTCCTTCTTCCATTGTAGATAACATCACGGTGATTAAAAGCCCCACACCGGAATTGCCCGGCGATTTTGCAGGGGGCTTGGTGCAGATCCACACCAAGGAAATTCCGGATAAAAATTTTATTTCTGTCAAAGCGGGGGCCTCCTACAATTCCCTTGCAACGTTTCAACCCTATTACACTTACACCGGAGGAAAATTGGATTGGTTGGGTATAGATGATGGCACCAGGGCTTTGCCTAAAAATTTCCCTTCTCAGCAGGAGTTTCTCACCATGAGTGCAGCTGATCGCATCGCTGCAGCCAAAACCCTGCCGAATCATTGGGGCTATTTCCTAAATCCCAGTGCTCCCTCAAATCCTTCCGTGCAGATTGCCGGCGGTCTTCGTACCCGATCGGCTTCCTCTCCCTTTGGAGCAATTTTGGGTATTACCTATAACGATTCGCGCAGGTTTTACCCATACGAACGATACGACTACTACGGCCTGAAGGATGCGTTGTCGGATACCATATACAACTACCGGGACAGCAGTTTTCAAAGGAATGTTCTTACCAGTGCACTTGCCAATTTTGCCTTTAAGGTCAATGCCAATAATAAGTTTTATTTTAATAATGTTTTTTCCGTTAATTCTACTGATTTGACTATTTTGCGGAGCGGCTTCAGTTTCAATGCCCTCAATTACATTCGGGCCAATTCTTTTTACTTCGTTAGCAATCAGATTTATTCCGGCCAACTGAGCGGCGAACATTATTTGCCGGGGCTGAAGTTTCGAATTCAGTGGAGAGGATATTACACGTCTTTGTTGCGTGACGAACCCGGCTACCGTCGGAACCTCTACGCTTCCGAAACGCTGGAAGGGCCCTACTATTGCAAGCTATCGCCTAGTCCCAGCACGAATATTGGTGCAGGCCTCATTTATCATGGTCGCACAACCGATGATACTTATGGAGGTAAGCTGGATTTGAGTAAAGCTTTTCGTCTTTTCATGCGACCTCAGACGATCCGCTTTGGCGGGGAATACTTTTACAACCAGCGGTTTCGCAACGTCCGGGTATTCTCGAATTACATAGCCTCAGCGAGCACCTTTAATTACAACTTATACTATGCCGCTCAAGACACCATTTTTGATCCCAGTCACTATGATCTGGTCACTGGCTTTGCTTTGGGCGAAGATCTGACCACCACCAACAACTACGACGGTTTGATTGATAACCGCACAGCTTATGTGATGTTAGATAACAAATTGTTAGATGCCTTGCGGCTGGTATGGGGAATACGGGGCGAAAGCTACCATTATAAGCTCAACACTTTTGATGCAGCGTTCAATCCGTTCACTGCCGATACGACGTATGTCAATCTGTTGCCTTCGATAAATCTCATCTTGTCGCCACTGGCTTCGGCAAACTTGCGCCTCATTTATTATCAGGCTGTAGCGCGTCCATCCTATCGGGAAATGGCCAATGCCCCCTTTTATGACTTTTTGCAAAACATCACTTTTTACGGCAACGTCAACTTAGTGCAGACGCACGTAACCAGTTACGAGATGCGCTGGGAACAGTTTTTTAGCAATGCCCAATTTTATTCGGCAGGCTTTTTCTTCAAGGAATTCAAAGCGCCGATTGAGCAAAACCTTCTGGTCACCAACACCGACACCCGCGCTGTTTATTACATCAACATTCCGCGGGCAACCAACCTGGGTGTGGAGCTTGAAGCAAGAAAAAACCTGGAGTTTCTCGGCGCAGGCTGGGATAATTTCTTTGCGTATGCCAACGTGGCCTACATCCGGTCCAAAGTTTTTGTGCGCGGTGCTTCATCGGATACCTCTGAATTTCGACCTATGGAAGGCCAGTCGCCCTTGGTCGTAAATGCTTCCCTGCAGTACAGCGACAACAGATCAGGCTTGAATGCCACACTCATGTTCAATTACATTTCACCGCGCCTCTTTTTGGTCGGCAATGTGCAGGATCCATCCGTCATGCAACAATTGCATCCGACTTTAGACTTTAAGATCAGCAAGACGATTGCACGCAGGTGGCAACTTGAGGTTTCGTTTGCTGACATACTCAATGGCGATGATTTTTTATATGAGGATAAAAACAGAAACGGGCGGTTTGATCCTAAACCGACAGGTGCCTATGAAGCATCCGATCGCATGATCTTACGTCAGTCGTTTGGCTTTAATGCGGGCGTTGCGCTATCATTACAATTTTAGTAATGGGTGTTCACAGAAAACCCAAAAGCCTTTGCTTCACGGGTGCAAGCCTTTTATCACAAAAAGGGATGATCGCCCGGCATTGATGCGTGGAACGAATGTTTTTCAACGCAAGCAATAAAGAAGCATTCCCCTTTGCCTGAAACAGGTTCCGGCATGCCAAAGCGCAGTCCCTAGGCAAGAAAGGCGCTCGCACAGCGAACACGTGAGCCGAGGTCTTTGTTTACAAAAAAACAAGCGAAATCAAACGTGATAAGTAATTTGAATTTCTTTAAAATATCTTTTCAATATGCTTTTAGCCTACGGGCATGGCAGCTTTTGTCATCATGGCCTGACGAAGGAACGTACCCCAGGTCAGATTATCGGCCCCTTCCCTGTGTTGCAAGGCACGTTCGATCAGGTAATTAGCCATCGTTTCCACAATCCATTCAAAATTATCGTCGCCGACACTGTACCGGTCGGCATCGGGAACCGGATTGCAGAAATCAATGGCATGAGGGATTCCGTCGCGCACGGCAAATTCCACGGTGTTGAGATCGTAGCCCAAGGCCTGGTTCAGGCGCAGCACGTAATCATGCATGCGCTGAAGCAGGTCATCACTCACCTCATGGTGGGCGGCATAGCGCAGGTGATGCGGATTTCGCGGCTCATAATGCATGATGCGCACATGACGGCCACCCACGCAATAACAGCGGAAATACGATTGATATTCTATGGCTTCCTGCAGTAACATCACCAGTTGGCCGGTTTCTGCATGTCGGGCAAAAAGTTCTTCGGAATTGTGCACCTTATAAACATGTTTCCACCCACCGCCGGAAAAAGGTTTCAAGAAGGCCGGAAAGCCAATGTAGCCTAACATGCCGTCCCAATCTAATGGCGATACCAGATTGGTGAATGATTCTGACGTTGTGTTTTCCGGATGCTCGTACGAAGGAAGAATCACTGTTTTGGGCACAGGAACGCCCAACTTGATGGCCAGGCAATTATTAAAAAACTTATCATCTGCGCTCCACCAAAATGGATTATTAACTACGGCCGTACCGGTAAGGGCAGCATTTTTTAGGTAGGCACGATAAAAAGGCACTTCATGCGAAATGCGGTCTAAGATGACGGCGTAACCCGTGGGGTAAGCTTGTGGGACTTTGTCTATTCTGATGGGTTCGGCAACGATGCCATCAACATTTTTTGCATTGATGCGTTCGATGAGTGCGGCCGGAAAGCTCCGCTCCATGCCATAGAGGAGTCCAATCTTTTTCATGAGCCTCTGGAATTAGCGGGACGATTCGTGCCAAAGATAATTGGAGGGCGTCAAGCAAATCACGATTTCTGACCGCGTGTCAAATAACTGGGCTGACTTCCCCCCCGAACCTTAACGGGAACGGCGGGCCGCCCGCGCACAATAGCCCCGATCTCTTTTCCGATGTTAATGAAGGTTAGATGATTGAGCGGAAATTCCAACAATACGTGGGTGAAGCTGAGGAAAAACAACCACTTTAACCCGAGAGCGTAGTCGTACGCATAAATACCGATTGAGGCCAGCCAAATAACTATGATACCGATGAAGCGGGATTTGGGGATTTGATGCCATTGAATGACAGAAGTCTTGCTGAACCAATTGAGGTAATGATAAAAATAGGAGAATGCGATGAAAGCCATGACGGCAAAAGCCGAGTGGCTGGAGTAAAGCACGTTATTGACGAAGTGGATGTATTCGCTGATGTTGGCCGGCTGGTCAAAATCGTGCTTGCTGAAGGGGGTCATCAGATAGTAGTTGAGCAGTTGAAAATCGCGGTAATTATTGCGCACCTGCTCGGACACTGTATAGACGTTACTTCCTGGATACAGGTAAAAAAAGCTCAAACTGATCAATACAAAGACCACCAGCGACGCAATTCCTGAAAAGCTTCTGCCACGCAAAGCACCGACCAGAATGAACATGCCCGTGAAGATGAATACATGAATGATAGTGGGCAGCAAGACGCTGAAGACACTGCTTACCCAGTTCAGACGAGCAGCTAACATGGAGAGAGGCAACAGCAAGAACAGGAGTACGGCGCGGCCGTAACCATTTTTTACCAACACGAAAATGAGGGCAGCACCAAATGCAAACACCGTCAATGCCGTGCCTAGGTGCTGCGGCATGTCGGGAACTAATCGTAACGAGCCGATAGTAATGAGGGCTCCGATAACGACCAGTATTGCTGCGTCCGACTTTTTTCCGGTGAAATAGTTGCGATCGTGTAGCCAGGATATTTCGGTCAAGTAATGCAGGGGACCTAACAACGCGTAAACAATCAAAAAGGTCTCAAAAGGACGCCAGAATGCAGCCGCAGCTGCAACGAACATCAAAATGATGTTCAGATAATTAACCTGATCGACACTGAGTTTACGCGCTAACACAAAGCAAAGCTAAGCATTCTGCTTCTGCTCCAGACTGACTTTTGTCAGTTAAATAATTGGCTTACTCAAGCTGGCTGGACTGCTTGGTTATCTTTGCCTTAACTTTTTCAAATATGAGATGGCTTCGTGCTGTAATTATCGTTTGCCTAAGCTTAGGTGTTGTTTCGTCGTCTGGTCAAGATCAGTGGTGGGTGGAGACGAGCCCACCAGCTGTGGCGCCCCAGCCTGCATTTTATTTTATAGCCGATCTTACGCAATTGGCAGCGCTGTTGGACATGCTGCCTCCGGAGGGCAGTGCTTTTCCCATAACTTTTCGCATTCCTATGCCCGATGGGAGCACCGCTGCTTTTGCCGTCACACAAGTGCCGGTGATGCATGCCGATCTGGCGAAAAATTTTCCCAACATCCGAACCTTCGCAGGCAAGAGCCTCACCCATCGCTTTGCATATGGCAGATTTGATCGGACCGAATTGGGTTTTCATGGCATGATAGTCTTGCCCGAAGGAATGGTTTTCATCGAGCCTGTTGAGATCAAGCCGCATGCTGAACATTACGTGAGCTACTGGCGGCACAATCGCAAACGTATCAGGGATTTTCAGTGTTTTTTACCTGAGGACGGGCTGGTGTCCTCGGCGCATCCGCCACCTATGCCGGAACTGTTGGGGGAAGTGGGAACCGAGCTGCGTACCTATCGGCTTGCCTTAGCTTGTACGGGAGAATATGCGGCTGTTTTTGGCGGCACAAAAAGCGGTGCCTTGTCTGCCATGGTCACAACCATGAATCGCGTCAACGGCATATTTGAGCAGGAATTATGCATTCGTATGGTACTGATCCCTAACGATACGTTAGTCATTTTTACCAATGCCGCCTCTGATCCGTATACAAACAGCAATACTGCCTTGATGCTGGACCAGAATCAAGAGGTCCTGGATTCGATTATCGGTAGTGCCAATTATGATGTGGGACATGTGTTTGGCACGGCCGGTGGTGGCATCGCTAATCTTTCCTGTGTTTGTAAAAACAATGAAAAGGCCCAAGGCGTTACCAGTTCCTCCACCCCCTATGGTGACGCTTTTGATGTAGATTATGTGTGTCATGAAATGGGCCATCAATTCGGGGCCAACCATACCTTTAATAGCACGACCGGAAGCTGTCAAGGGAACCGATATGGTCCAACTGCCTATGAACCGGGCAGCGGCTCAACCATAATGTCTTATGCCGGCTTGTGTGGGAGCAACAATTTACAATGGCACAGTGATCCTTATTTTCATACCGGCAGCTTTGACGAAATCATCCATTACGTTACGGTAAAGGAAGGCAAGAATTGTGCGGTGGTTACACCTCTGGCCAATAACCCTCCGAAGCCGGCAGGAGGGAAGAGCTACAACATCCCCATCAGCACACCATTTCGTTTAGAAAGCTCTGCCTTCGATGCCGATGGCGATGCGCTCACCTATATGTGGGATGAAATCGATAAAGGCAGCGCTTGCGACTGGAATGCCATTACGGGTAATGCTCCCGCATTTCGCTCTTTCAAGGAGGATACCGTACCGTATCGCTACTTCCCAAAGCTGGCCACGGTAGTACTCAATTACCCCTCTGCCAACAAGGGTGAGGTGCTGGCTGACTATGCGCGCGTATACAAGTTTCGCATGGTGGTGCGCGATCATCACATCGGTGGCGGTGGAGTTGCCTATCACGCTACCCCTACGACGGTAAATGTGGTCAATACGGGAGTGCCGTTTAAGGTCATCTTTCCCAACACGCCTTTGACATGGGCGTACAACACCCCATGGACTGTTCTGTGGGAGGTGGCCAACACCACCGCTCCACCCATCAACTGTCAACAGGTCAACATCTTGTTGTCGCTGGATGGGGGATTTACTTATCCAATCACGTTAGCTGCCAATACACCCAACGATGGTGCCGAGCTGGTTTGGATGCCTGATGACCCTACCTTGGTTGGGAACAGTAAAGCTAGAATTATGGTGCAATCAGTTAATAATGTTTTTTATGATATTTCTGATGAAAATTTTACCATCACGGGAAATGTGGGGGTGAACGACCCCTCGATTGCCCGTACCGTCCAAGTATATCCGAATCCTGCTGCAGAAGTGCTGGAGGTGGTGCTGCCTGATGGAGGCGGGTCGGGTTGGGATTGCCGCATTTTGGATGCAGGCAGTCGCCTGCTTCGCCACGAAGCAGTGAACCCCGGTGTGCCGCTGGTGCGCATTAAGGTCGATGACTTGCCCTCCGGTTTTTATTTGCTGGAAGTTCGCAGCCCGCAGGGGCGTAGCCTGGCCCGATGGGTGAAAAATTAATTGTTTTTTAATAGATCAGGTAAGTAGCTTAGCGCCAAAAAAATGAAACTAACGTCCCAAAACATTTTTGCTTTTTTACTGATGATTACCGGTTCCATGGCTGTGGGAAGTATGTATTCCGTATACCTGAATCATCCGGCTGTTCCTTTGACTTCAGCGAACGTGGTTTTGACGTCGATGATGTTTCTGTTTGTTTTCTCCGGCTATTATTCGTTTAATTATCTCACTGAAGGTAGGGGGAAGCTCAATGTAGCTTTGGGTTTAAATATTTTTCTTTTTGTTTTAACCGCATGGGCCTTTTCTCAGGGCTATGACAGGAACACGCAAAAGTGGTTTTCCGTTCATGAGGTCTTGAATTTGTTGTTGACGTTCGTGCTGAGTATCCAGCTGCTCAGGCTCCGAATGAGCAGGAAGTAGCACCGCGAACTGTGTTTAGGTACAGACGGGCTCTATCCGGCCGCATTTCAGGCTGGTGATGAAATTTTATAGCTGAACATGAATAACAGCAGCAGTTGTTGCTGTTGCCCTCTTGTTAGGAAACCGGCGAGTAGGCGGCCGGCATTCAGGACCAGCCGGCAAGATCTTAGCGGCTGATAATGAGCCGGCCGCTCAAACATTGAGCCGGTGAACAAACCTGAACCAGATAGATTCCTGCAGGAAGCGGCTCGGTTTCCGATAGAACAATCGGCTGGTCGCCTGATGCAGATTGCCGCCGCCAAATTTTGCCGAACAAGTCGTAAACCGTCACGATTACCGGAACCTGCGTTGGTTCTGCAAACCGGTAAGCAATGGCAAAGTTTCCTGTGGTGGGGTTGGGGAATAGGTGAAGCCAACCGGCGGTAGCGACAGCCTGTGCAGCATCTTCTGCGGCATTGCGCGAATACTTGCAGTTTTTCACTAAAGTAACTTCCACAACATTGCTGCGGCCCGGAGCGCAACTACCGTTTTTTCTGGACACGGTACAATGTACCGATGCCTGTTTTATCGTTTCATTGGAACCGAGGGAAATAGTGTAAGCAGCTCCGGTAGCACCGGGCACGGCAACACCGTTTTCGTACCATTGGTAGTCGTTCAGGGTGTTGTCGTAGGGGGTTACCTGAATGGTTTTTGAGGGACAGCCATAGCAATACGTACTGCCATCGCAGGAGGCCTGATAGGTTTCCACATTCACCGTCACCTGCTTACTG